>NZ_JBRECM010000005.1:0-325215 GCF_052906305.1 Paenibacillus sp. SER-28
CGTTCGTCCTGAGCCAGGATCAAACTCTCCATTAAAGACCAACCGAAGTTGGTTTATAGAAAGAGCGATAAGCTCATTTTTAATGCTAGCGATTCTTCTTTATAAAAGAAGAAATCTTTGTTTCATCATCCATTTGTTCAGTTTTCAAAGAACTTGTCTGTTCTCGTTCGTTCAACGAGCCAGGAATTATATCATATCATGTTGGTTGCTTTCTTGTCAAATCTTTTTTTCAATTATCTTTTCAGCAACCTCGCTTCAAGAAATGATACTCTCAAAGCAACGTCTAATAATATATCATGCCTAAAGTTATTTAGCAAGCATTTATTTATATCTATTTTATTTCCTACTATACAACAGATAATAAGGCAGCCACCCCGCCCCAGAGCGGAATGACTGCACTCATTGCAAAACTATTATTCTTGTTCCAGCAGTCTGATAAATTCATCCTCATCTTCTATGGTGTCAATTCCGAGCTGTTGGGCCTTAGCCAGCTTACTCCCAGCCTTTTCACCAGCTATGACTAGATCCGTCTTTTTCGATACAGACCCCGCAACTTTGGCTCCCAGCGCCTCCAGCTTGGATGCAGCTTCGTCACGCGTAAGCTGATGCAAGGTACCTGTAAGCACGACCGTTTTGCCACTGAAAAAGCTGTCTGTCTTCTTCTCCTGTGGAGCTTCAGGGGCCTGAGCTTTCACCCCTAGAGACAGCATCTTTTCAATTCCCGCCTGAGTAAATGGATCTGCAAAGAAAGCAACAATGCTTTCGGCTACGATCCCGCCCACATCCGGTAGTTCTATCAGTTCTTCCACCGTAGCGGACATCGTCTTGTGCAAATCACGGTAGTGTTCAGCCAACATGCGTGTTGTTGCTTTACCGGTATTTGGTATACCTAGAGCATAAAGGAAAGAAGCCAAATCTCTCTCTTTACTCTTTTCAAGTGCTGCCAAGAGGTTACTGGCCTTTTTCTCACCAAACCGCTCCAGCTTCACAAGATCATCATATTGGAGTGTATACAGATCCGCAGGCTCGCGCACTTCCAGTTCGTCATGCAGCTGTATGGCCGTTTTGTCACTGAATGTCTCAATATCCATAGCATCACGTGATGCAAAATGGGAAATACGAGCTACAATTTGTGGTTTACAACCCAGCTTATTGTCGCAAAATAAATGGGCACCTCGCTGCTGCAACGGAAACCCGCAGGCTGGACAATGATCTGGTACGACAATTTCCTCTCCGTCGTGCTCAGATGTTACCTTTCCTAATATCTCCGGAATGACATCGTTTGAGCGACGGATAAACACACGTGCACCCAAAGCAAACTTCAGGTTTTTGCGCTCGATGTCACCAGCATTGTTCAGTGTACAATTTTGTACAGTGACTCCCGCCAGTTCTACCGGCTCTACCCTTGCAAGTGGGGTGATTTTACCCGTTCGTCCTACATTCCACTCAACCGAGTTAAGCACCGTAGTTGTTTCCTCGGCTTCGAACTTATAGGCCACCGCCCAGCGCGGGAATTTATCGGTATACCCGAGAGCCTCACGTGTGCGCATATCTGTAATTTTCAATACTGCCCCATCAATGAGGTAATCCAATCCGGCACGAGATTCTTCAATCTCAATCAGTTGCTCCATTACATCTTCAAAATTATCAAAGTAAGTCAAGTAAGGGTTTACCTTAAAATGATTTTCACGCAGGAAAGTCATCATTTCCTGGTGGCTGTTAAACTGGATCCGGTCTGCATAACCCACATTGTAGAAAAATGCATTCAATCGCCGTTCTGCTGTCACTTTGGGATTCAAGTTACGCAAAGCGCCAGCTGCGGCGTTGCGTGCGTTTTTAAGAGGGTCTGCGGCAGTCTCATTATATTTGGACAGTACAGAGAGATTCATTATCCCTTCTCCCTGAACTTCAATAGTTCCATTTCGAAAAGGAATTGTAAGTGGCACGGATTTAATTGTTTTTACCTGCGCCAATATCCCCTCACCCACCACACCATTACCGCGGGTAGAAGCCTGTACCAGCTGTCCATCAGTATACGTCAGGTTAAGCGTTAGACCATCAAATTTAAGTTCTATCGCATAACCTGGAGATGGCAAAGGTTGCTCTGGGTTCTTGGTATTGTAATCATTGACCAGCTTCACGACACGCGCGTTCCATGCACGCAGCTGTTCCATATTCTGAGCTTTATCAAGGCTCCATAATGGGGCAAGGTGGCGATGCGGTGTGAACCCTTTGAGTAACTCCCCGCCCACACGCTGTGTCGGCGAATCCGGCAGCACAAGACCGCTCGTCTGTTCAAGCGCTACCAGCTCGTCATAAAGCACATCATATTCTTTGTCGCTGATCTTGGGTTCATCCAGTGTGTAGTAATGATAGTTATATGTGTTCAGTTCAGCAACAAGCTGCTCCATCCTGTGCATTGGGTTCATGCAGGCGTATCCCTCCGGGAACTTCATCAGGGCAGAGGTCCTAAGCCAAGCTGCCACTCATGAGGTTCGAGATTTAATGATGTTTGAGATTTATTCTACTTTTGTAATCGGTGCAAAGCCAGCTAACAGTCGTTTAACCCCTACTGGAGCCGGGAAAGCAATTTGAAGCTCCATATCATTCCCCGTCCCTTTTACAGCTACAATAGTTCCAATCCCCCATTTACCATGCTGTACCTTGTCTCCAGCAGCAAAAATGGAGGGGCCTCCTGCCGAAGCAGCCGGAGTGGGTTTCGCGGATGAGGATGTCGTTACTGTTACGCGAGGTGACGCGGAAGCGGACGAACCACTACGGCTCATCGTATCAAACGAGCGTTCTCCACCAAAGTTGCTGCCACCACCTTTATTCAGTCCGCGCCCACCATAAGATCCGCCTACATTGCCTGAACGACGGTAGCGGTCACGTTTGATGATCGTATCCTCTTTTAACTCGTCCGGAATCTCTTCGAGAAAGCGGGAAGGCGGGTTAGCTGTGGTGCGGCCAAACAGAGTGCGCATCTGTGCGCATGTAAGGAACAGTTGCTCCTCTGCACGGGTGATCCCGACATACGCCAATCTGCGCTCTTCCTCCAGCTCTTCGTTATCCAGAAAGGCACGACTATGGGGGAATACTCCCTCCTCCATACCGACAATAAATACGATGGGAAACTCCAATCCTTTGGCGCTATGCATGGTCATCAATACAACCGCATCGCTTTGCTCTTCTTCATCGTCATTCATGGAATCAATATCGGCAATCAGCGCAAGGTCGGTCAGGAAGGAGACGAGTGACTTGTCTTCCGCTCCTTTTTCAAATTCCATGGTTACCGACAGGAACTCATCAATATTCTCCAAACGTGAACGTGACTCGAGTGTATTCTCGTTTTGCAGCTCCAATCGATACTGAGTGGTTTCCAGCATTTTTTCTGTTAACTCGGTAACTGACAGGTAGTCTACCATCCGACTTAAACCTTCGATCATATCGTAAAACTCTACCAACGCATTGCGCGTACGTCCTGCAAAGCCCAAATCGTCTACAACTTGAAGGACACGGAAAATTGAAACTCCACGTTCTGCTGCAGCTGCCTGCAATTTGCCGACGGTGGTGTCTCCGATGCTTCGTTTTGGCACATTAATGATTCGGATCAAGCTGATGTCGTCGTCAGGATTGGAGAGCAGGCGAAGATACGCCAGCAAATCCTTAATTTCCTTCCGATCATAGAACTTGATACCGCCCACGATCTGGTAAGGAATATCCGATTTAATCAAAATTTCCTCCACAACCCGAGACTGAGCATTCGTACGATACAAAATGGCATGATGGCTATAGGTTTTGCCCGCATTAATATTCTTATGAATTTCGGAGGCGATAAAGTAGCCCTCATCATGCTCAGAGTCAGCACGATAAACTTTAATCTTGGCTCCGCCTTCTTTGTCAGTCCATAGTTTTTTCGGCTTGCGGCCTGTATTTTGACCAATAACTTCGTTGGCAGCATTGAGAATATTTGAGGTGGACCGGTAGTTCTGCTCCAGCAAAATGGTGCGCGCTTCCGGGTAGTCCTCTTCAAAATTCAAAATGTTGCTAATATCCGCCCCCCGCCACCGATAGATGGATTGGTCACTGTCACCTACTACGCAAATCCGGTGATGCTTGTCGGCCAGCATTTTGCACAGCATGTACTGCGCACGGTTCGTATCCTGATATTCATCAACATGAATGTATTGAAATTTTTTCTGATAGAAATCCAGTACCTCAGGTACTTCTTTAAAGAGCTGAATCGTTGCCATGATCAAATCATCAAAATCAAGAGAGTTGTTATTTTTGAGTCGTTGTTGGTACTTGGTATATACCTTCGCCACAATCCCCTCAAAATAGTCGCCAATCTTGCGTTCATACATTTCGGGAGTGACCAGTTCATTTTTAGCCGTACTCATCATAGACTGAACCGCTTTGGGTTCAAACTTTTTGGTGTCTATATTCAGATCCTTCATGCAGCTCCGAATGACAGACAATTGATCCGTAGAATCCAAAATGCTGAAATTCGAGGTAAATCCAATCCGCTCGATATCCCGACGTAAAATACGTACACACATCGAGTGGAAGGTGGATACCCACACATCTCTTCCCTGTGGGCCAATCAGCTTGGATACGCGATCCTGCATCTCACGCGCGGCCTTGTTCGTAAAGGTAATCGCCAAAATGCCCCATGGAGCTGTCTTGCGGGTCGCGATGAGGTAGGCTATTCGGTGCGTGAGCACCCGTGTTTTACCACTGCCTGCGCCAGCCATAATCAGCAGCGGACCATCTACCGCCTCCACAGCCTGACGCTGAGGCGGATTAAGGCGAGCTACCGCCTCGTGTATATCTATTGATTGCATGCGTGCATGCTCCTTTCCCTGAGCTTCCATAAATTCACGTTCTATACTTCCAATTTCACAGCTACCGTCTCCAGCGCTTTCGCCAAGTCACGATAAATGATGTTTCCTACTACAATGGTGTCACAAACGGTAGCCGCTTGTAACGCGGTAGATTTATCCACGATACCTCCCCCGTATAGGACACGAGAGCGCTCCGTACTGCGATGTATTTTCTGCACCAGCTCCATATCCCCAAAAGCACCGCTATATTCCACATATACAATCGGCAGATGCATGAGCTTGTCAGCAATCTGTGCATATGAGACGACAGATGAAGCACCCAGCGAAGTATCTGCTCCGGTAAGCTTAGCGACCGTAGAATCACCGTTCAAAACAATATATCCTTCCGCCACAAGCAAATCCCACGGGATCATATAACCGAACTGTTCAATCGCTCGTTGGTGCTGCCCTAGAATCCAATTACTGTCAGTGGTATTTAGTACCATGGGAATCATATATAGATCAAACCCTGGCACTACTGCCTCCAGATCGGACACCTCAAGCACACACGGCACCTCATAACGCCGAACTCGCGACAGCAAATCCACCGTATTTTCATAGGTAATACCTGAGGAACCTCCTACCATAATCGCATCCGTACCAGACATACACACGGCGTCAAGCGCACCATCATCCAGTTCCTTGTCAGGATCAAGCTTAAACACATGCCTCCATGATTGAATTGAATCTGCCAACACACATTCCTCCAGCATTCATTGCTTTTGTCATGATCCAGGCGAGCCGAATTCCAATATCCAAAAGCGTTCTATGCTAAGTCTATGATAGTGCTTAAAAGGTGTCAATGTTCGTATCAAATGGGAACACCCCGTTCAGACAACTCATGGTCGTAAAGCATACAACCAACTGCGTTCACTAAGTTCTTTTTCCGTTAAAATATCTGTATAGAAACCTCGTACACCCATCTGTTCATACTCAGCCGCATCCTTCAACTCATTAATGGTATTTACGTAGCACACCGCCCCTGCCTGACGCAAACTTTCCACTAAAGCACCACTCACCCGACTCTCTGGTAAAGTTACTGCCGTTATATCATTTTGTTGTACAAATCGAATGATCTGGTCGTCCTTATCTTCTGTGGCATAGAGCGTATAAATAATGGATGGGTAAGGATAAATACTTCGTAACGTCCGCAACATTTCTTCATTATAAATTTGAGGAACAATACGGGACAAAAGCTCGGGATTTTTCTCCTGTGCCTGACGGGTCAGTTGTGCAAACAACTGTTTGATTTGGACAGGGTCCTGTTCTTTCGTATCGGTCACAATATAAGCATCCGGGTATGTTTCCAATAAATCCAATACATCCTTCCAATCTACTGGGGTATAGGAACCGTGTATGGGGGTGTTCTTGAATTGATGATAGCTCCAAGGTTTCCCGCCCTGTTCCGTAGCAACTGCATGTTCCTGTTGCATTTGCTCTGTAAAAGATTCTGTCCATTCATGGCGCGCCACCAATTGTCCATCCGATGTAAACATCAGGTCGACCTCGAATACGCGGCTACCTTTTTTATAATTTTCCACAAACGCTTCACGCGCATTAGTATAGGCCAAACCATCAACGGCTCCCATGGCATGCGAAATCACACGGTGCGCGGTAAAGCCAGTATGTTCTTCTGTAGATTTTCCTTTGTATGCCAGTAAAAATGTGCCGATTAACATTAAAAGAATAACCGCAACAATCAATCGTTTCATGGGGTGTCACATCCTTTTCGTACAGGTCAATACCCCACATACGCATGCTCAAAACAACTGCCAGACGCAAAAGCACCCTCCGGCTAAACCGAAGGGTGCTTCTGTATTAATACGCGTTCTTGAAACCGTTGCGAATCGTGCGGAAAATAATTTTAATATCGAATAAGAGCGACCAGTTCTCAATATAGAAGATGTCATGCTTAATCCGTTCCTCAATAGATGTATCTCCACGCAACCCGTTGCTCTGTGCCCAGCCTGTGATTCCAGGACGAACATGATGCTTCACCATGTATTTTGGAATTTCCTCACGGAACTGATCCACATAATAGGGTCGTTCTGGGCGCGGACCAACGACACTCATATCACCCAGCAGAACGTTGAAAAATTGAGGCAGCTCGTCGAGACTCGTTTTACGAATAAAAGTACCAAAACGTGTGCGTCTTGGGTCATTAGCAGTCGTCCAACCCGTATCTTCAGTTCCAGGAGGCAGTACCTTCATCGAACGAAATTTGTACATTCGGAAGGTGCGACGATTCAAGCCCACCCGCTCTTGCTTAAAAATGATGGGCCCTCTGGATGTGATCATTACACCAATCGCCACTGCAAGCATGATCGGAGACGTCAGAAGAATCGCGAATAAAGAGAATAAAATATCGAATAGACGCTTAAACAATCGATTCCCCGCCACATCCAGTGGAATATCCCGTACATTAATCATCGGCATACCTGCAAAGTTATCAAAGTACGGACGAGCCGGCAAATAATCGAAAAAGTCGGGGATTATAAGCGTGCGCACTCCAGCCTTTTCACACATGTTGATAATCTTGGGGTACTTATCATGGGCATCCAGCGGCAGCGCCAGAATGACTTCGTCAATCATCAGACGCGACAGCGTAGCCTCCAATTGATCTAAGCCTCCAAGAATCGGGCGGAAATGCGCCGCTTCCTCTTCACTCCAATGCCGCTTATCATCCAGAAAACCCACGACCTCGTATCCTAGATCAGGATACTGTCCAAGATTATGATAAAATCGTTGACCTAGAGTACCCGCCCCGAGAATAAGCATGAATTGCTTGTTGTACCCTTTTTGACGGAGAACTTTAAGAATTTGCTTCAAAAAGAACCGGTAAAACAAAATAAGCAGCACATTTCCAACCATATAGATCGCCAGATAGGACCGCGAAATGTCGATTTGCTTCACGAAGAACATCACACTCAACAGCACGAACAGGCCAACAATATGAATTTGGGTGACGCGGAATACGTCATCTGCAAATCGTTTTTTGCGTTTGGGCGAATAGAGCGAGAATAACATCCCCAGCACTACGGCAATCAGGCCGTAGATTAAGCTCCAGCCTCCATATACTTGAATAGGAAGCGGTTCTTTATAGGTGATCCATTCACTTTCAAATTTGAAAAACCAAGCGATCAGAAAGGACAACTGAATGACCGCGAAATCCGCCACAATATATAATTGGGTTAAAAAACGCTGATTTCTGCGTATCATGCTTTCACCTCAGTACGAGATTGTTCCCCGCTGTCCGGCTTGACCGGTGCAGACAACTTATTTTTTAGAAAGGCCATTCCAAACTTCACCGTAATTCCCGCATATACAGCCATATTGGTGATCCAACTGTATTGCTGTTTATAATGCTTACGATGAAATACCCACATAGCTCTATGAAACTCATAAATAATTTTCAAAGGACGACGGCGAGCGCTGCCCCCTTTGATATGAATAATATATGTGCGCGGGTAGTAGTAAATGCCCCACCCGGCTTGCTTAATCCGGTAACACCAGTCAATATCCTCACCATACATAAAAAAGGTTTCGTCCAAGCCCCCAACCTGGTCAATTGTCTCTCGGCGCACCAGCATAAAAGCACCTACCAGTACATCTACAGGATACTCATCGTCCGGGCTTAGATGCCCAAGCTGATATTGATTGTACTTCGGGTTATCCGGGTAACGCTTCGACCAGCCGAAAGCGTAGTAAAAAGAAGCTGACGGCGTTGGAAATCCTCGCTTACAAGCCTTATCTAGCGAGCCATCTGGCAAGATGACCTTACAGCCCGATGCCCCCATCTCCGGATGCGTGTCCATAAACTGAATCATTGTATCCAGCGTATCCGGCTGCACCAACGTATCGGAGTTCAGCAGCAATACATAACGCCCGCTGGCTACTTCCATCCCCTGGTTGTTCGCCTTGGCAAAACCTGTATTATTCTTATTGGCTATCAACGTAATCTCCGGGTATGCAGCACGAATAGCCTCAACAGATCCGTCACTAGAGTGATTATCAATCACAATCACTTCATATCGGTACTGCGACTTTGACGCATACACCGATTGCAAACAATCCAGCGTCAATTGACATGTATTATAGTTGACGACCAGTATGCTTACATCCATATTTAAAACGCTCCTGACAAATTCAGTAATCTATTCTACTATCGCCTATTATAGCATACCGCGCAGACCACGGGGCGCAAAAAAGCACATAACTTGTAACCTTACATAGTTAGCAAAATTTCAAAAAATTCGATTCCAGTCGCTCCAAAGTGCAAATATAGACAAACGAAACCATTTCGATCTATATATTGTTCATTGGAAGTCGCTTATTAGATTTTTGTAAAATCCTCGGTTGAGGTCTAAAATTCATCGTGGTAAGATATACATGGAAAAAGGGCTGGTGCCAGCCAGCCCCTGCGCAACCAACGCTCCAAGAGCGGACGGTTTTGGAACAATCAGGCCCGAAAATAGACCCTTCCTTGCGGGGGCGGTCTATTTTCGTTTGTTAAACTCTAACAGTGTGACGATTAACGCCCCGAACGTCAGCATTAAACTGAGCGCCTCAAACACTGTCACAGGCTTCACCCCCCTCCTCGGGAGAGTTAGCCGACCGCCCTTGGCAGCTCTATCGGTTGCACGTTTCAATTATACTATATTTTTCCATAAAGGAACACGCATTCGATGGTATTTTATCTAGTATTCATTTGCACCTTTGACTATTTGACGCTTATATATGGAAAAAAGTTTCAATATTTTTCTTTCCAACCCCCTATAACTTCCTCATTATGAAAACCAACTTATAAATCCAGTTGTCCAACCGTGACTGCCTGTAAAATGGAGACTGCCAAATATATTTCATACGAGAAAATACACCCTTTTGGTAGCTGGCCAGGAATTGATCCATATCTTTATACATTTGAGGAGACATGTCTTGTCCATAAAGTTGGATAAATTGCTGGGCTTGTTTGCTTAAAATATGGCGATTTTTTCCTTTTGCAAATCTACTTAGTCTTTTCCTCCACTTGCTAACCCACCCATCCGTAGAACCTCCCAGCACATTGTTTTGATGCTGCCGATACCAAATGTACGGCTCGGGGTCAAAAACAACCTTACCAAAAGAGGAAGTGCATAAGTAAATCCACCAGTCATGCATAATAATATTATCCAAAGAATCTGGGATTCTCTTTTTCACGAGCTGAAGTGTTTCTTTATTGATCACCATGGTACAACCTACACATACATTCTCAATGAGAGCATTATAGAAGGATACAGGTCGGGGGATGTCAGCTGGCCATACTTTGAGTGGTTCCAATGTTTGAGAGACCATTTGAGTAGCAGAACAGTACATCAGCGGTCGGCTACCATCCTGCTCCCTGAGATGAGCCACAGCCTGAGCAAGTTTATTCGGCATCCACACATCATCCTGATCACAAAAAGCATAATAGTCGAATGTATCAGACGATCTTTGAATCAGATCAAAAAAGCTTTTAATAACCCCTACATTGCTCTCAAGGCATAAAAAAATCTGTTGAGGATAACGTTGCTTCAGCGCGCTCAACTTGGCAACCGTATCATCTGTCGAGCCATCATCACGAATTAGAATCTGAATTTCTACGTCTTTTTGATTGATGAGACTTTCTATTTGCTCATCTAAGTAAGCTGCTCCATTATATGTAGATAATAAAATTTGTACGTTAGGTCTGTTCAGAGTAATGACCTCCTTCTTTTAAAATGTGCAGTAGAGGGACAATATGTTTCATCTGCTTATACATTATAATGCTCATCATCCTTAATCAACATAGGCCCTAATATCAACAATCTCCCAATCATGAACTGATGGGAGATTGTTGATATTTATAATAAGGTTTTATTTACTCGGATTTACTAAGATACTCCTGCAAAAAATCACGCAATCCCTTACGCCAATCGCGCAAATCATTCAACCCGTTGGTTCGGATCGCGATATGCTCCATAACAGAGTTACGTGGCCGCGCTGCTGGTCTGGGGAATTGCTCTGTGCTGCATGGCTCCAATTTCGCTGTGATCTTGGCATTTAATATTTCCGCCGCATCCTGTAAAATAGCTTGCGTAAATTCATACCAGGTACAGGAGCCGCTATTGGATGCATGGTATACGCCGTACTTCTCCGTTTGAATCAATTCCGCCAAAAAGCGTGCCAGATCCACCGTATAGGTAGGTGAACCCTTCTGATCATTTACTACCTGGAGGAGCGGCTTCTCCTGTCCAAGCTTCAGCATCGTTTTGACAAAATTGTTCCCGTGCAATCCATATACCCAAGATGTACGAACAATAAAATACCTAGAGGAAAGTGTTTGGGTCAATACCTCCCCCGCCCGTTTGGACTTTCCGTAGATACTCTGCGGATTGGTATTATCGTACTCATGATATGGCTGTTTTGCCGTTCCATCGAACACATAATCTGTGCTGATATAAACCAGCTTGGCTCCAACCTTTTCCGCAGCCATTGCCATATTACGTGTACCTGTCGCGTTGACTTTATAAGCCCCGTCTACATCGGTCTCCGCTGCATCCACAGCCGTATACGCTGCACAGTGGATTACGGCATCAGGTTGGTACTGTTCCACGATCTTCACAGCCTGCTCCAAATCCGTGATATCCAGCTGTTCCCGATCATATCCAAGAACATCATGTCCTTGATCCTGAAAAACGTTTACTACATCTTTACCAAGTTGACCGGATGCTCCAGTAACCAGCACCTTCATTTTACGCATCCCCCAAGCGGGAACCGTACTGCTTTGCATAGTATTGTTGGTATTCGCCGGATTGAATACGAGTCCACCATTCTTCGTTGTCTAAATACCAGCGAATCGTTTCTTTAATGCCTGTTTCAAAAGAGTGCTTTGGCTTCCAGCCCAGCTCATTCATGGTCTTCGTTGGATCAATGCCATAACGGCGGTCATGTCCTGGACGATCCTGCACATACGAAATCAGAGAATCCGGCTTGCCCAGCTCCTCTAATACTGTTTTGACGATATGCACATTTGTCCGCTCGTTATTTCCCCCGATATTGTATACTTCACCCAGTTTACCCTGATGAATGACTAGATCAATTGCGCTGCAATGATCCTCTACATACAACCAGTCGCGAATGTTCAAGCCATCCCCGTATACAGGTAGCTGTTGGTCGCTCAATGCACGTGAGATCATTAGCGGGATCAATTTTTCAGGAAACTGATATGGACCGTAGTTGTTAGAACAACGTGTGATGTTCACTGGTAAACCGAAGGTTTCATGATATGCACGAACTAGCAGATCGCCGCCTGCCTTGGATGCAGAATAAGGGCTATTAGGCTGCAACGGAGTTTCCTCCGTAAACAATCCTGTTTCTCCCAAAGATCCATACACCTCATCTGTTGATACCTGTACAAACTTGGTCACGTTATATTTCTTGGCCGCGTCCAGTAGCACTTGCGTACCCAATACGTTTGTTTTCACAAACACTTCCGGTTCCAGAATACTCCGATCCACATGTGACTCTGCTGCAAAATTAACCACCACATCAATCCCCTGCTGCATCAGTTGGTCAATCGCTTGTGCGTCGGTAATATCTGCTTTGATGAAGCTATGCTTGGGGTTATTTTCAATGGATTTCAAATTTTCCAGGTTACCTGCATAGGTAAGAGCATCTATATTTACAATTTCATAATCTGGATGCTGTTTTAACATATACAATACAAAGTTACTGCCTATAAATCCGGCCCCGCCGGTGACAAGAAGTTTCATACTGACCTCCTAAATCTTATTATTCCTCTAATCAAAATTAATGTCAGCGTCGGCCAGTGCCGGATGCTTCTGATCCTTCTCTGAAAGAATAGCATGAGAAGTTGGCCAATCAATCCCTAGTGCTGGATCATTCCACAGAATTCCACGATCATTTTCCGGTGAATAATACTCGTCAACCTTATACAGCACTTGAGTGTACGGAACAAGCGTACAGAACCCATGAGCAAAACCCTTGGGCACCAGTAGCTGACGTCTATTATGTTCACTTAAGATTACCCCGACCCATTGACCGAATGTTGGAGAACTTTTACGAATATCCAAAATCACATCGTAGATAGCTCCAGAGAGCACACGAATGAGTTTGGTCTGTGCTTTAGGATTAAGCTGATAATGCAAACCACGAATCACACCGGCTTCTGCAGACAAGGATTGGTTATCTTGAATAAAAGCATGGTCTATTCCGTTTTCTTTCATGATCTGTTCATTGTAACTTTCCATAAAAAAACCACGGTGATCACCATGAACCACGGGTTCAATGATTTTTGCACCTGAAAGTACTTCCTTTATTATCATTCACGAAACCTCCAACATCTTGAGTATATACTTTCATTTATGATTACTATAAAATTAATAAGCACACTATATTGGGAGGGAATATGCTTTTGAATTTATCGAGAGTTAATAAAAATTTTGTTTGGTCCTATTTGGTTTTGACGTGGCTACTTATCCCGATTCTAATACTGTTTAAAGTCGATTCTTACTATATTTCCATATTATTCGGTCTAAATATTGCACAGTCGTTTGTCATAGGTGCTACATACATTTTACACATTAGTGGTATCTTAACATATGCCAAGAAAGAAATAATGGTGCAATACCTAGCTTTTGGCGGTTATCTAGTTGGAATAATATTCATTTACGCCTTCCTTCAAAGGGAACAATTCATTTATTATTGGGACTTTTCAGCCTATTGGAATACATCCATACAATTTAATAACCTTTTAAGTACAGATTTTATAGCAGCTTCTAAACAAATCTATGCAAGCATTTTAAGAGATGATTATTCCGTTTTCCCAACAATCTTTCTCTCTTTACCATTAAAGTTCTTAGGTACAAGCTACATGAGCTATGTCTTGGCAATCTATACCTGCTTCTTGTATCCTTCTTGTTTGATACTTTTCTTATTATGTATCAAGATTGCTGATCAAATCCAGTTAAACACAAAATTGAACATTTTCATGATCTTTGTACTTACATTTACCTTTCCAATTATGATAGCTCCTATGTTAGGTGGATATCTGGATTCTATAGGACTTATTTTTATTTGCTTGTCGCTTGTTATCTTATTTAATAATGACTTTGAACGCTTAAATTTAAAAGCAGTTTTACTCTTAGCTGCTTGCCTAGTATTACTAACATTTACAAGAAGATGGTATGGGTTTTGGATCGTATCTCTTTTTGGCTCGATCAGTATCGCTTTTTTGTTCAAATGGATTCTAGAAAAAGAGTTTCGCTTCAAGCAGCTCTTGCAGGTTATTTTAAATTTTTCCATTATAGGATCTTCAAGTGCATTATTTCTTATTATATTCTTCAATGAATTTATTCAAAGAGCCCTAACCAATAACTTTAAAAACGCCTACTCAGCTTATTATTTTGGTGACGTCTTAAGTAACTTACAGAATTTATTTTATCATTATGGTGCCTTCATTTTTCTGATAGCTCTTGTTGGTTGCATAGGCTTGTTATTTATTAGTAAAACTAGGTATATATCAATCTTTCTAGTTACAAACTTGTTTATTACGTACTTTCTTTTTACAAGAATTCAAAGCTTAGCTTCTCAGCATTATTATCTTCTTACCGTGAACGTATTAATTTTATTTATTTGTGGCGTTATTCTTATTCTAAACTATTTGTCCAAGATAAAATATGCAAAAAATGTTTTCTTAGTTATTCTAGTTTATTTAGTCGCTTGTAATTTCTTGGTAACGTTCACTAATGTAAATGCACGTCCTGTTACCTATTTTTCTTCTTTATTCAGTGACTTTAAACAAACACCTAGAGTAAGAACAGATATACCTGTTTTAAAACAATTAACGACTTATCTTAAGGAAATCTCATCAGAGCAGCATAAAGTATATGTTCTGTCTAGCTCTGGAATTCTTAATGATGACATACTCAGACAGATTGAAATGCCTGACAATAGCAACGCTCTTCCATTTATGAATCTGACCCATCACGTTGATTTAAGAGATGGTTTTCCAGTGCCGTTTTTTGAGTCCGATTATGTCGTGATCGCATTACCTACACAATACCATTTAGGTGAAAGTGGTCAAAAAGTTGTAGGTATACTCGCAGAAGAGGTTATGAACGGATCTCTTAAAAATAATTATAAACCTTTAAAGAGCTATGCCCTTGATAATAACGTTAAAGCCATAGTCTTGAAAAAGACATCATCCATCACGAAGGAAAAAGTTGAACTAATACGTTCACAATTCAAAAAAATATACCCTGACAATCCAGATCTTTTCTAATTCAATACAGATGTCGATGCATACAAAAAAGCCCTCGATTTTTATTCGAGGGCTTTTTAAGTTAATCGTTAAACAATCTTACTGGGAATTGTTGCTGTTTTATTAGAACTACCAGAACTAAATTTTTTGCCAATCAGGAAAGGTAAGAATCTATTAAATAGTTCAATAAAAAGAATACAACTTAAGAAGACAAGCAAGGTAGAAATAACAACAAATGAAATTCCATCTAAATACATATTTGTTGTAACAGAAAACTTCTCGTAAAAATTCACATTCTCCCAGAAGCTAAGTATTAATCCATGCAGACCAAAAATAATTAAAGAGTTTTTACCAAAATAGGACAGTAAACTAGATGACTCAATTTTTTTGGATAAGTATATATAAAATATTAAACTAGCCAATACCGACAGATAAAATAATACATAATTATGTCCATAGTAATTTCCTGACATGCCTGGTTTATCATTTATTAAAAATAATAAAAGACCCAGAAAGCCCGCTGCGTAAGCAAAATATGGTTTATTAATTCTAATTTTTTCAATAAAATATTGTTCATTCAATTTGAATATATAACCACAAATAATTAAAGAGGCTGCATTAATTGACGTGCCAAATGACCAAGGAAGTGCATGTGTGTCAAGCTTGCTTAAGAATGCACCAAGTATGGATAGCAATATCCAAAATATATACATATAACTTCTTTTGGACGAAATTTTCAAGACCAAGTACGAAATGATTTGGGCTAAGAAAAGACAAGGTAGGAACCAAAGAGACATATTTAGAATACCTAAGTGATCTCCATCTGCATATAAAAAAGTTTCAATAACAACCATTGGATCGAGCGTTCCGACAATCCCCATCCAATGCATCCAACCAAAATACAGTAGTGAGCATAAATACAGAGTCGTATATGGTAAAAGGATTGTTTTGATTTTAGACCACAAAAAACTACTAAACTTATACTTCTGAAAATTAGAAGTAAACCCAGAAGCAAAAAAGAAAAGAGGCATATGGAAGGAATAAAAATAGCCTATAATAAAGCTCTTATCCATCATTTCATTACCTTTAAAACCATGGGGCACCAAATGTGAGAATACTAAAAAAATAATCGCCAATCCCTTTAGTACATCCACCCACTTTATTCTAGTTGGAAGAGCTTTAACAATTTGCATTTAAATAGACTCGCTTTCTTAATTATTTAGCATAAGGTATCTTTAGTTCTATGATAATTCTAAGAAAACAGCTCATAACCCATTTCACTTACTAATTTGTTAGCAAGCATCAAAGAACTATGTGTTCCCGCATCAGTCCACCAGTTCTCTAAAATATCAAATGTAAGTTGATTTCGTTGAATATAAGCGTTATTAACATCTGTTATTTCATATTCTCCTCTTGCTGAAGGAGTCAAGGTCTTGATGATATTGAATACAGAGTGATTGAACATATAAATGCCCGTAACTGCATAATCACTCTTAGGAACCTCTGGCTTTTCTTCAATATTTACAATGTTATCGCCTTGTAGTTCTGGTACTCCATAGCGATTAGCATCAGGCACTTTATGAAGTAATAATTTCGCTCCTGATTCTTGAAGTTTGAATTTTTCAACAAATGATGATATATCATCTTTAAAAACGTTGTCCCCCAAAATAACAACCATCTTGTCATTGCCAACAAAATGCTCAGCTAAAAGCAAAGCCTGTGCAATCCCCCCGGCTTCATCTTGCACTTTGTAAGTCAGAGTAACTCCAAGGTCGACACCACTTCCTAAGAGATTGACCACATCTCCCATATGTTCTTTTCCAGTAACGATTAAAATATCATTTATATTCGCCTTTTTGAGTTTATCAATAGAGTAATATATCATCGGATATTTACCAATCGGCAACAAATGTTTGTTTGTAACTTTAGTAAGGGGGTATAATCTAGATCCAGTCCCTCCAGCTAATATAATCCCTTTCATATCTAAGTTCCTCCTATTGAAGCTCTTTTATAAGCAGCTCCATAATGGTTTTTGCACGAGCTTCCCAATTATTATGGACTACGAAGTTTTCCAGTTGCTCTTGATCATAAAAAGGGCGTTGTAGGGTATCTATATCCATTAGATATTTTCTTATTTCCTCTAAACTATGATATAGATAAATCCCTTCCTGATTTAAGAGCCTTGTTTCTTCGCTATCCACCGCTAATATCACTTTATTAAAACTCAAATACTCATAAACTTTTACTGGATTGATCGTATCAATTCTATCCGAATTCCTCAAAAAGGGGTATAAACAAATATCAAAAGCATCAATAATTGCACCAATTTCTGATTTAGGAACAGTCTCATAATATTTAATCCTATTATGCTGTTCAAAATTATAATTCAGGTTATTTCTCCCAACCAAACATACAACAAATTTCTCATCAAAATCAGTAATAGCCTTAACCGCTTCTACATCAAACCAGTGGTCAATCGCTCCCACATAGCCAAAAATATAGTAGCCCTCTTGCTTTAAACGTCTCAATTCATCAGCAACCAAGCTCTCTACATTTATGTTTAGTATAGCTGTATCCACAGCATTTTTCACTAAATAAGATTGTCTACACAATGTTTGAGAATGCTTATGCAAATGATTACTTGTAGAAATAACCAGATCCGCCTTGGCAAGTAATTCAAGTTCCCACTTTTCGAGTAATTTCTTCATTAATGCATTGTTAGTTAGAAATACATAGTCGTCCATTCGATCAAACACAATCTTCTTCTTATTATTATTTGATTTAATAAGAGGATAAAAGACTGGACTTCCTAACCAAATGATATCTGCACTGCAAACTAAATCTTTCAACTGTCTTTTTTCAAACCATTGATTCAAATGGAATATGTCTAAGCTTTCAAAGCTTCTAGGTAATCTCAGACTGCCCGAAGGCCTGAATATTTGAAGACTATCATTAATGATTTGATTTCTTCTCTTATAATCTGAGTTCTGCCTTACAATACTATTAAGTATGCTAATGGAGGGTTCTACAAAGGTGATGTGAACCCCCGGCATTTTAGCAAACTCTTCGGCCAAATGTTGCGGACGTTGTTTTAAATCATTCCAATAGATTGGAGAGAAATATAAAATTTTCATTTAACCGCTCCATACTAATAAAGGCACCCCTTATTTTTTATAAAAGAGGCGCCTTTAAAGTTTTATTAATTATCTATATGCTCTTGCCAACTGTTTTCGGGAATTTATATCGTTTTCCTTCATTTGTATTAATTCTTCATACGCTTCAACTGTGTATTGTTTATACAGAATATCAATTTCAACGTCTCGATTTTTAGTCGGAATCTTCTGCAAATGATCTAATTCAGCTTTAACAATTTCGAGGTGATTCTTATCTGCCTCAATATCCGATTCCATCGGCGCATACAGATCCTTTTGCAATTGGTAATTAGTCAAAATACTGTTTCGCATTGTCTTTCTAACATGCTCAACAGTATATCGGGAGGTGTCCACATCATGAATGACCTTCATTTTAGGATTAAGACCAACCTTATAGCCGATTTCTCTCATAGCAAAAGATACAACAATTTCTTCTCCTCCAGCGTAATTGTTTCCTTTACGCCCATAGGCGCTTCTAAAGCCCCCAATTCGCATTAGCGCAGCATGTCTAACCGCAAAATTGGCTCCATAAGGGAACTCCCACTGAAAATTAGAATCGATAATTTCTTCGCCTTCCACTATAAGCTGGCTCCAGTATGCTTCAGTACCTGGTTTAACCACTTCAGGCCGTTCCTCATGTGAATTGAGTATGATATTCCCACCCATGACCCCGATATCGGGACGATCTGAGAACCCTCTGATGGTTTCCTCAAGCAAGTTAGAGTTTGCAATAGCGTCATCATCAATATAGAGTATGACCTCTCCTTCTGCCCCAAATAAACCAACATTACGTGCAAAGGAAAGACCTTTTAATGGAGCCTCCATATATCGTAGGAAGGATTCGTCAATATTATAGGTTGCTCTGAAATCACGAACCAAATGATGAATCTCATCATTCAAATAATCATTATTTACAACGATAATTTCATAGTCTGCTTTATCCAACGACTGTTCTATGACAGATTTAATCGCATTCGATAGCTTTTCACTCCGCTGGTAAGTACAAATAATAACTGATAATCTCTTATTATAAGCGGGTTCACTTTCAATGACCGCCTCAATACGGTACAAGTGATCGTTCTTAACCTTCGTATTTATAAGAGAGAACAGAACTTCCGTATCCTGTGCAAAAAAGTCATAATTGCTATCTGTTTCACCATTCATTTTATCCTTTATTTTCAGATCCCACGGATAGTTAGCTACAAATGTATCTGTTGTATGCTCTGATTTATCTATAAGCAGTGCATACATAGACGATAAAGCATTAGAATCAATAAATTCAAAATCATGGACTTCGCCTGTTTTTATATATAAATAGCAAATAGGCGTTGCCAAATTAAGACCAATAATCGTATTCACTTCATCTCTTCCAACCACAGTATGTCCTTTAGCAAGAACATACTTCTTAAACTCACCAACTTCAGTAGCATCTCCCTCAATGATCCATACTAATGGGGTCAGATAAAAATCTCTTCTAAAATCATCAAGTACCATGAGTTTATATCTGTTAGAGGTGATGCCCAGTTCTTGATCTAAAGCGGTCAGTGACTTATCGTGCCAGCGATAATCATATATAGGCTCATCGAACGTCACATGTTTGAGCTCAAATAGAGAGTTCACTCTCATCCAGTAATCATAATCCTCAAGGGTATGCTTATAACTAGAATAGTCACCCAATAACCGGGTTACCTTGGCCCTATACATAAAAGCTGCACCAATCGTATTGTTAGGATATACGTTTAACTCCAATGCAGACTTAGGCAGCATAACATTGCCACTGAACTGTGGTTCTTCATACCAGCCATGGTTGGAAATCACTTGACCAGCAGAGTCGATTAACCTCATGTTCGCATATACCATACCAATATTTTCATCACTTTTAAGATCAGCTACCATCTTCTCCAGGAAATTTTCAGGGAGGATATTATCTGCACTTGTCCACGTATGATATTCACCCTTGGCTAGTTTAAAACCTCTGGATAATGTTCTTGGTATTTTACGATTTTCCTGATGAACTACTCTGATACGATGATCTGCTTTAGCATACTCATCAATAATTTCTGCCGTTGAGTCTTTTGAACCATCGTTAATAATAATGAGTTCAAAATACTTGTAAGATTGCTGCAGAATACTATCAATAGCTTTTGATACATAATCCTCACCGTTATATACAGGAAGGACGACCGATATAAGATCCTTCTCAAATTTAATCTCAAACTTATCAAGCTCCAGAGAAAATGAGTTATCTTTAGATACTTTATAATTGTAAAATTTATACTCATACCAGGTTAATAACTGCTTGTAATTCCCTTCATCTTTGCGTAGATCAATCGGCTGATCCCCCGCGTTCGTTCTGTTAAGCTTATGCGACACTTTAGATTTTATCTTTTTCAGTAAGATAGTGGTGCCATAACTTTTCCATACTCTATATCCCTTAAGAACATATATCATTTTGGACTTGTGTAAGATATGTTTAAGTTTATTCGCCATTTTCCACCTTTTAGAGTTATATATATTGTGAATCTCTGTAGACAGTCTTCCATTATATTCTTCCAACTCACTGAACTGGGTGTTCAGTTCATTATATTGACCAAATAGTTGTCTATATTGATGATTTAATATATCCAAGTTGTTTTTTTCATTATTATAATCCTGTGTAAGTTGAACATATTTCTGTTCTAATTCGTCTTTCTTTTCAGACAGGGATTTAAAATCTGCTGACATGCTACTTATTACATTTTCCTGATGATCTCGCGTTTGAATCAATGTGTTAATCTGATCCATATGCTCAACAATGTGTTGTTTTTGCTGCTCTATTTCTTGGCTTTGAGCATGATTATGAGCTTGTAATTCATTAAATTCATTATTCAGGCGTGTATGCCCTGCTCTATAAGCATGGTCCACGTCATCTTTTAGAAATCTGCTAATTACATCCATACACTTATCTATCGTCTCTCTTCCTTTAACCGGAAACATCTCTAAAGTAAATTTCCTTCTTTGTTGTATTAGTTGTTCATCTAAGATTGCATTAAGTAAGGTTTGTTTAATATTGCCGTTATCGCTCACAAAAGGAACAATGTTTTGCTGAACTATTTGTTCTTCCAAAGGTAAAATCCCCTCGAAAGATTCTGTTTGGGGATGTTGGAATATTACAATTGGAGTGTCCGTAAACAGCGCATCAAATATAGCCCCAGAGCCGTCAGACAATATCACATCAGCTTCCTCTATTAAATGAACAAGAGAAGCCTTATGATCAAGCACATCAGGAATATGAGACTTAACTAGACTAACCCGATCATGCTCCAAAAAAGAAGTGCCATGATGCAATTTCACCTTCATATTAAAGGTATCTGACATTTCTTCAATATGGTTCATAACAAGCTCAATAGACGACTCATTCCCATACGTAGGCAAATAAAGCAAATTATATTTATCCGTTTCGCGCTTCTTCCTTTGAAATTTGGCGTATTTAATCATTCCAACGATTTCAGTCTGAGTGTACGCTGCCAAAACCGAGGAATCATACAGCCCATTACAAAAGATAAAATCGAAATTTCGACTCCATGTGTCTAAATTCCAGTTTGGCTTAGCCATTCCATACTGATATCTAAACTTATAATCGGACTTAACTTCCAAATAATAAGGGAGATAAGGATAGAAGGCTATTTTATATGCCTTGTCAGGTACAGAGCTTGTTAGAGTCACTTTTATACCATTGTTCTTCAAATAATGATAGGTATCTAAGGACATGTCTCCCCAATCTTCTTCTTCAATGTGAGGGACATAAATATCACAAACGATCTGCTTTCTTTCACACTCCTCAATTAAAGGCTTAATCGTTTCATATAAAACTAGATTGTGAATGACAAAAGCTATAGATCTGTTCATATTCACTGCAAAACCTCTTCCTTTCAGGCAAAAATCTTATACTTATTTTCTTAATTTCAGTAATGTCTCATTCAGTAAAGTCGATGATGTACTCTTCGTATAGGGAAAATATATAATTTTCACTCCAACTTCCTTAAACTGCAACTCATACTGGTCCCAACGTTCATTTTGAAACCAATCATCACCAACGAACATTACGTCATATTTTAATTTTTGCCAAACCTCAAATTTATCCATGGAGTCCTGAGGAATTACAGTATCAACAAAGCTGATGTTTCTGACAATCTCAATTCTTTCCTCAAAAGGAATTACCGCTTTTTTGTACTTATATGAAACCAACTCATCTGTGGTCACACCAACAATGAGTTTATCACAGAGTGATTTAGCATTTCTCAACAAATTCAAATGCCCAATATGAAATAAATCGAAGACCCCGGAAGTATAGCCGATAATCATAAGATTTCTCCTAACGTAGTTAAATTGAAGTTAAACCATTTGTCGAATGTCGTCTTCCCTTCAATTTTCTCAGAAGATAGGACTTTTTCAAGTTGAACAGGAAAACCCACCTTTTTTCTGTTTACAATCTCTGCAGGGACAATATCTTTAAAAATTCTCTTGAGAGGAGCCTTAACAACCCCATCCTTCATTTTGTACAGAGAATTTACACCTGCAAGCCTTTCAATTAATCTATAGTCCAAGAAAGGAGATCTTGCTTCCACGGAATTTAACATTGAGGCACTATCCAGTCTTTTAAGTAACCCTCTCAAATGGGCTTGTTGAAAGAATGCAGCTACGATTTTTTGAGGCGACTTTAACTTCATGAAAGGTGCCAAAGCGTCTTCTACAATCTCTATATCATCTTCAGATCCGTAGGTGTAGAGTTCACTAAAGGTACGGATATCGAAGTCTGTAGTGCTACTAGCCCATCTGAAAATACGGTCATACCCAAAGAAAAGCTCATCAGCGCCTTCTCCACTTAATATGACTGTATTTTTAGCAGATGCTTGCTGAGTCATATGATTCAGTAACACTTCATTGGGCACAGACAGAGGCTCTTTTTTTACAGTTATAAGCTCTCGAGCTAATGATAAAAAGTGATCAGGTTCAAACAATATCGGATGATGAATGGTATTGTATCTTGTTGCTGCGATTTCAGACCACTGAAACTCATTATAATCTTCAAAACCAACAGTCCAAGTATGCTCTACTCTGGCAAGTGCGGTAATAATCGTACTGTCCAATCCCCCGCTTAGGTAACTTCCAATTTCAACATCTGCGATCTTACGGTACTCTACTGCAGAGCGAATTAGAAATTCAAGTTCCTCATCGGAAGGAGGTTCTTTTTCAGAGTAATCAATTTCCCAATATTTAATAAATTCGCCATTCTCGTAATAATATCCTGGTGGAAACTCTTTTATTTCATTATAGATAGTACGATCATTAAAAAAGCATCTCATCTTTTTATATTGTCTTACGGCTTCTTGATCTATAGAAATGTTGTGGACTAATGGGAGCAATGGAGCAATTTCAGAACTGAAAATGAACTCTTCCCCATATCTGCTGTAATAAAGCGGCTTTACTCCCATACGATCTCGTGCTACAAAAAATGATTTCTGCTGGATGTCTAAAACAATAAAACTGAACATTCCATTAAGCCAATTCAACATTTGGGGACCATATTGAATATAAAGCTTCAATAAAAGTTCAGTATCTGAGTTTGTTCTCATTTGAATTGAATAACTGGAGGCTAATTCTTTATAATTATAGATCTCTCCGTTAAATATAATCACATATCTTCCGTCATCAGAGAAAAAGGGCTGATCACTTCTCCGATCCAAATCTAAGATACTTAATCTGTTATGCCCCAGCATAAAGTTTTCACTCTGATATACACAAAGTGGGGCCGTAGGCCCCCGGTGTTTCATTATATTTAAAGAATTAAGAAATACTTCTTTATTTATGGCTACATTAGAAAACAAAATCCCACACATTTTATCACCAGCCTTAATTAATGACTTGCAAATCTATTGTGTTATCTACAAATATTAATCCTGGTACGTAATTATTCTCGGGCTTAGGAACCTCAAAAACAGCTGCTATACTTACGCTATCCAGATAAAGAGGCTCAAAAGGCTTAGGCTTCAAACCAATAGAAATGGTGTATTTACCACTTTCAGATAACAGATTACGGAAATTAAAGTTAACCTCCAGAATGCCTCCCGCTTGCATTTTCGGAACTAATTTTGCTTTATTATAGATATTCATGCCAAACACATCGACACCAGTATGGTTTCTAACCATGTAGCCAATAGTTCCCTCAGAATCTATATCTTTATAATATTGTGCCAATAAACGCAAAGTAACCATTTCGCCAAAAGGGACCTGGTTCACAACTTCTCCATTGACTAACAAGTCCGCTCTTATAAAGCGCGCATCTCCCGTTCCAGAACGAAACTCATTGGCACGTTTTGCAAAAGCAGGATCCTCTTCTAATAGCAACAGCGAACTCTTCTTATCTGTTTCGGAATTAACAAATACATCCAAAGATTGAACACGTTTCATATCTGCAATTTCCTGGTTAACAATATTTTCATAAATTTGTGCTACACGTTTCACTGGACCAATTTCGACCATGTGTCCTTTATCAATCAGCAACGCTGTATCACAAAAACTTTTAATGGTATCCATGGAATGAGAGACAAATAAAACCGTACTTTTTTTGGAGAGCTCTTTCATTTTGGTAATACATTTTGCCTGAAAATAAATATCTCCAACAGACAAGGCCTCATCTACAATCAAAATATCCGGATCAACATTGATGGCTACTGCAAAAGCTAATCTGGCAAACATACCACTGGAGTACATTTTGACTGGTTGATTAATGAAGTCCCCGATATCCGCAAAGGATACAATAGATTCAAGTTTACCATCCATCTCTATTTTGCTATACCCCATAAGGGTTCCGTTCAAGTATATATTTTCCATTCCTGTTAAATCCGGATTAAAACCTGCGCCCAATTCCAAAAGAGCAGCAACTTTCCCATTCACTTTAATGCTTCCGTTGGTGGGAGTAATCACGCCTGTGATCATCTTTAAAAGAGTCGATTTTCCAGAACCATTTTTACCAATAATACCAATCGCTTGTCCTTTATTTATGGAAAAAGACAGGTCACTGATGGCCTTAAATTCAGAATGATACTTTTTTTTAAAGGGATGAACGGCCTCTTTTAATCGCTCATTGGGATTATCATATATTTTATATATTTTAGTGACATTATTAACTTCCACAGCAACTGATTCTGTTTGATTCATCATTTTCTCCTCACAATACATCTGCAAAATGAGATTTCATTTTCTTGAAAATTTTGATTCCTATAGTACCAGCGATAATCACAATAGCCCAAAAGTAGATCGTCATTGATGGATGCTCCCAGAACCATTTGTGATCAATAAAAGTATCCCGATATCCTTCGACGATATAAAAAACAGGATTTAGTTTAAAGAAAAACTGATACTTATCTTCAACAATATTTAAATTCCAAAAGATCGGCGTAAGCCAAAAGAATAGCTGAATAAATACCGCAACAACTTGACCAACATCCTTTACAAAAACAACTAATGTCGCTGTTATGTAAGAAATGGACAAGGAAAGAAAAATCGTGGCTAATAAATAATAAAGGATTTGAATGTTATAAATCGTAAATTCAACATTGTAGATTTTAAACATAATGAAAAGAACAATGATAAAAAATACATGTACAAAAAGAGCAGACAAAATTTTCACCATCGGCAGCAAACCAACTCGGAAAACAATCTTCTTTACCAAATAATTGTTTTCTATAATACTATTGGTTGCAGTTGCTAAGCTTTCAGAAAAGAATAACCAAGGCACCATTCCTGTTAATAACCAAAGTATAAAGGGAGTATCTCCAATAGGTACATTTTTAAAACCAACCTGAAATACGACCCAATAAACAAGTATAGATACCATAGGATGTATAAAAGCCCAGAGTACCCCCATAAACGAACCAAGGTATCTAGATTTAATATCTTTTTTAGACAATTCCCAGAGTAACTTTAAATTTTTTGATAAGTTTTCAGTTAAATTCATACGAGTGTGTCACGACCTTAAACATGGTTTGGTAAGTCTCTTACAATCAAACAGTGTAAAAATTTGGTAGGTTCTTTGTTGCGATATGGCTCTAACAGCTACGATATGCTAAAATGTTGACGTATCTACAAGAAAAGGAGATTGTAAACCTTGTCGAATCCAGTATACGGGAAACAGGCCAAAACGTCGACCCGTGACGATAAAAGGCCGGCTATGTTTTGGGTGTTAATTGTTGGCATGATTCTGTTTTTAGCTTGGGCTCCCTTCCAGGCTGCACTTTTTAATGGGCAAATGCTCGATTTTGAAAAGCCTCTCTATTGGGCTATTATCATCGCCTCGATTCTGTTGATCCTGGCAATCGTATCTTATTATAAAAAATTCAAGTTGGAAGAGCAAAGGGATTGGCTGGCTGTATTAGTACTACTGCTTCCCTTGACTTATGTGCTTTCACTGACATCAGCAGCTTCACATTACCTGGCCATGAATATGGTGGTGGTACAGTGCATATATGCCGCCCTGTTTATCATCTCAATCTATCTACTCCAAGATCGCTTAGGCAATAAGATTATTCACAATCTGATTATGACTATTGCTTATGTCATTGTAGGCTTTGGCTTCATTAACTGGTTCGGACAGTGGGTGCTTGCCGGCAAGCTGGTAGGCTGGCTTAGCCAATATGTGTATCAAGACCGTTATATCAATGCAGTCATGACAGATACGAACGGGCTCCGGCTGACATCCGTGTTTCAATATGCGAATACATATGCCGCCTTTCTAATGGCTTTCCTATTCGCTGCCGTTTTTTGTCTGATGAAATCAAAATCATGGTATGGCAAGGCTACTCATGGTTTCATGTTGGTGCCCATTTTGGTCTCGCTGTTCCTGACCTTGTCACGGGGCGGTCTGGTTATGTTGCCAGTCGTTTTCGTGCTGCTCTTGCTTTTCCTTAAACCTGCACGCCAAATTATATGGATTTTGCATTGCGCCATTGCTGGTGTAGCGTCAATATCTATCTTATCGCCGATTACAAATATGGGATTACAACTCAATAAGACCTACAACGGCGGAGAGGCGGCCAAGGCTTGGGGATTACTTATTGGAGTCTCCCTTGCTGTCGCTGTCGTACTGTGGCTTGTTGAACGTTATCTGGCGCCAAGGTTGGAAAGTGCCCTCACAGGGTGGACTTCCCGTAAGTTATCCAACCTGTGGCTGCCTGTCGGATCAGTTGTGGTGATTGGCTTGCTGGCTTTTCTATTTATTGGAACTGGCCTACGCAGTGTTCTGCCTGAAAACGTCCAGGTCCGGTTTGAAAATATCAATTTCCGGCAGCATAGTGTACTAGAACGACTTGTATTCTATCAGGATGCTGCCAAATCGATTAAAGATCATCCTGTTATTGGCACCGGCGGCGGCGGTTGGGCTACTTTATATGAGAAATACCAAGACTATCCTTACACAAGCCGTCAGGCCCATAACTTCTTCATGCAGTACCTGGTTGAAGTTGGTATTCTCGGTTTTGTAATTTTCATGTCTTTCATCTTATTTATTTTCTACAAATATATCCGTAACTATATTAGACAAAATGATGAAGAACGGGATTCTCACTTTCTGTATCTCATTTTGGCGCTCTCGATCTTACTTCATAGCTTGCTGGACTTTAATCTGAGCTACGTGTTCATGGGCATACTGATATTTATGAGTCTTGGTGGTATGGCCGCTGCTATGGACAGCAAACCTCTTAGACGCTTGTCCATGAGTACTTCTGGTTTCCGAATCATGTATAGTGCAGTCATCGGCATTCTAAGCATTGTGGTGCTTTTTGCAGGTCTCCGCTTCGTGCAATCGGCCAATGCTGCCACATCTGCCAAACAGATCATGGCGGTCAGCACATCTTTTGAGGAAATCCAAAGTGCCATTAATAAGGATCTTGAACTTCGTCCTACGCACCCAGATTCGGTTATAAGATTGGCTGCACTGTACAAGAATGTGTATGATCAAACGAAAAAAGAGGAATTTTATAATGCTGCAATAGAGGTACTTAATACGGGCCTGAAGGCAGAACCGTATAATAAAATCATGTATAACTCCAAAGTTAACCTTTTAAAAGCAAAAGGTGAGCATGAGCAAGCCTTCAGTATTTTGGAAAGTAACATTTCCAACTTCAAATGGGACAATGACTGGTACAACATGTTGATTACTCAAGCTTACTCTATTGGTGATAAGGCACGTGAACAGAAGGACACCGCCAAGGAGCAGAAATATTTCCAAGCAGGCCTTGCTGCTTACCAGCAGGTTCTGGATGGGGTAGCTCATATTAAAACGGTTCCACCTGAAATTCAGTTGACACGTACTTTTGAAGTAACTCCAGGTATTGCGCTCAGCACTGGCAAAATTCAATTCATGTCAGGCAAGCCTGCAGAGGCTGCCAGCATCCTGAAAAACGGTCTGAAGGACGATTTGAGTGATGCTACGAATCGTGAGGTCGCCCGCTACTATATCGCTGCTCTGCAACAGCAGGGACAGGATGACAAAGCATTGTACGATAAGCTGATTAAAGCTGATCCGAAGGAGAGGGAGCAAATTGCTCAGTTAAAATCGGAGAAATAGTATAGAAAAAGAGACTATCAGATGATGTTATATCATCCGGTAGTCTCTTTTTTATTTGGAGAAAGAGAGGTTTGGTGAGGTGTTTATTTTTGTTGATCAATATCTTCAATAACCTGTCTCATATAAGCCAGTACTTCATCCTTGATTTCGTTATGCTGTAGAGCATAATGGATCGTTGTTTCAATGAATCCCAATTTCTCGCCAACGTCATGGCGATTCCCGTCAAATTCGTAGGCCAGGATCGGATTCTTTTCTCCCAGTTTGGACAATGCATCCGTCAACTGAATCTCCCCGCCTACTCCCGCAGATTGCTGACCCAGGATATCAAAAATATCAGGCGTCAAGATATAACGTCCCATGATCGCCAAGTTGGAGGTTGCTTCTTCCTTCTTTGGCTTTTCTACCAATCGTTCCGCTTCAGAGATTTTGGAAGTAAGTGCATGACCTTCTACTATGCCATAACGATGTACCTCGTTCCAATCCACTTGTTTTACACCTACAACAGAACGCTGATACTCATCGAACACGTCTATCATCTGTTTGAGGCACGGATTCTCAGACTCAACGATGTCATCCCCTAAAAGGACAGCAAAAGGTTCGTCACCGATAAACTTACGTGCACACCAGATGGCATGCCCCAACCCTTTGGGTTCCTTTTGACGAATATAGTGGATATCTGCCATCTCCGATGGTTTACGCACTTCATTGAGCAGATCCCATTTTTCCTTCGCAGTCAAATTATGCTCCAGCTCAAAGGAGTAGTCAAAATGATCCTCAATCGCCCTTTTACCTTTACCAGTAACGATAATGATATCCTCTATACCAGATGCAACAGCCTCTTCAATAATATATTGAATTGTTGGTTTGTCTACAATGGGAAGCATCTCTTTAGGCATCGCTTTCGTAGCAGGAAGGAACCGGGTTCCTAATCCCGCAGCAGGAATAATCGCTTTACGGATTTTCATAGGTTAAAACTCCTTTTCAACAAAGCTTACTAAATTATTCAATAATTCGATTAACGTTTGTAAATTGCTAATAGTTTATTATAGCACTTAGTCATTGCAATGTTATATAATTTAAGTAAACCATATTATAAACTAAAAAGGATAGAAATTTGAGTACCAGATATGCCAAAATTTGAGGAGAGAGTTCTTTGGATTCAATAATCAGTAACCCTGTTTTAACGTTAGTTATTCCCTGTTATAACGAAGAAGAGGTACTGCCTGAAACTATAAGCAGACTTACGGTCATTCTTGAGGAGTTGGCAGAGAGCCAGCTCATTTCTAAACATAGTAAAATGTTGTTTGTTGATGATGGTAGCCGTGATAAAACATGGGACATCATAGCATCATATAATCTAAAAAACCCTTTTGTCAGTGGTCTCAAATTGGCAAAAAATGCCGGCCATCAAAACGCCCTATTATCTGGATTAATGGAAGCTAAAGAGACATCTGATTGTGTGATATCCGTTGACGCTGACCTGCAGGATGATCTCAATGCCATCCGAGAATTTATAATAAAATTCAAAGAAGGTTATGACATCGTATATGGGGTTCGAAAAAGTAGAACCACCGACACATTCTTCAAGCGTTCAACAGCCCAAGGCTTTTATCGTGTTATGAGTAAAATGGGAGTCAATATTGTATACAATCATGCGGATTACCGTTTAATGAGCAAAAGAGTTCTCCAGGAATTAAGCAACTTTAAAGAGGTAAATCTCTTTTTACGTGGTCTAGTTCCGTTAATAGGTTATAAGTCTACTGAAGTTTATTACGATCGACATGAACGCTTTGCAGGAGAATCCAAATATCCTTTAAAGAAAATGCTCGCTTTTGCTTTCGATGGAATCACTTCATTTAGTATAACCCCAATCCGGCTTATCTCAGCGGTAGGTTTTGCAATGTTTGGCATAAGCTTATTAATAGCTGTGTACACCATTATTAGTAAGCTCGTTGGAACCACTGTCTGGGGCTGGTCTTCTTTAATGTTGTCCATCTGGTTCATAGGTGGTCTGCAACTTGTAGCACTGGGACTCATTGGCGAATATATCGGTAAAATATATAAAGAGGTAAAACAAAGACCCAAATATATTATTGAGACCCTATTAGATTCCCAGAGCACCCTAGATACTGAAAACACAAAAAAAGTGAAAAATAGTGAGAGGGAAGCTGTGGCTGTCCAATAAACAGATGCGAACAGGTGACTAATTTGACTTTATTTCAGAATAGCTTTTTCCGTTTTCTTGTCGTAGGTGTCCTAAATACAATATGCGGCATGTCCGTCATGTTCCTGCTCTTTAATACTTTAGGGACTAACTACTGGTTATCGACCTTTATTGGTAATTCTGTAGGTGCCACTGTAAGCTATTTCTTAAACAAAAGATTTACTTTCAAAAACAATGCAAGCCATGGACAGACCATTTGGAAGTTTGTCTTTATCATATTGATATGCTATTTACTATCGTATTGTCTCAGCTATCTAATCAGCCACTTCCTGATCTCAAGTCTGAGTATTAAAAACAATGCAATTTTAGGCAATCTGTCCATCCTAATCGGGAATATCTTCTATACTTTAATTAATTATGTCGGGCAAAAATTCATTGTTTTTTCCAAAAAAACGAAAGTCCAGAAAGTATAACAACACGAGATTCATAGTATTTCAAATGGACTTATTGATAAAAATAGGGTATGTGCTCTCAAAGCACATACCCTATTTTTTCTTTTTCTACGTTCAAATATCAAAATAAATAACTGTAATAACCTATAGCATCCTTTTACTTCACCAGCTGCCCACGTGTAACACCCAACTGATTCGTCGCTTTCAGCGTCTTCCATACTTGTGTTCCACTGATTTCTCCGCGCAGGGCACGGTTATAGAGATCAATAACCTCATGCACTTGCTCCGGTGTCTCCTCCAAAAATTCCACGCGGTAACGGGACACGCCCAGCTCCAGGAAGTTGGATAGGTATTCCGCGCCGGATTGCTCAATCGCGTTGTACACCGTGTTGCGGCAGCCTTCGTCCACACGGACCGGATGAGACATACCAATTCGATCACGCAGGGATGCGCGATGGTCCTCACATGGACGTCCACAGTTAGTGTAGTCGGTGCCTTCACTCATAAAGGTACAGTATACGCAATGTTCAGTATGGAACATTGGCATATGCTGCTGGATCACGATCTCCAGCTTATCGGTACGTGTACGTCTGAGCATATCGACCATTTGCTGAATGTTCAGATCGTACGAAGGCGTAACCAGATCGCAGCCAGAATCCAGGAACAGATCAGCCGCTTTATGGTTGGCTATGTTCAGCGAGAAGTCACCAATCAATTGCGGGTGATGTGCGTCCGGGTTCTCCAACCGATGTCGCAAGTAGAAATACAGTGCCCCTGGATTGCGTACCAACACAGCATCCGGCTTCAAGCGCAGGATGTTGTTGTGGTAGCCATTTTCACCCGGCATGTGAATACGCGGGGTCGCCAGCGCAATTCGACGGCCTGCAGCGTGCACAGCCTCTACGGCTGCCGGGAATTGCTTGATGAACTCGAAGTCGGCGTAGATGAATTCCACGCCGGCCTCGAGCGCAGCCTCCACCTGAGGGAGGCTGCGGCACAACGCGGTCAGCTCTGCCTGACCGCGTGCCACAGACGATGCCGGAGTCGATGCATCGTCATACACCTCGACCGTCCGCTTCGTGTACACGGGCGGTTTGGGGCGCTCGCCCGCGAGCAGTTCCACCGCCTGACGGCGGATACCGTTCAGCTCGCGCATCGGCACGATGACGTCCCCATGCAGATGGACGTCCAGTTCTTCCAGCTGGAACACCGTTCCGCCCAGTCGGCCGAACTGCTCTTCGAGCAGTTCATGCGTCATCGGACGCTTCTGGGCAATTTCGAGCTCCAGCTCGGAGTCCACGCGGACCGTTGTGCCTTTCTGCACGTCGGTCCACCATGTCGACAGCGGTTGCCCTGGAGAGCCGCTGACCCGCACATGTACCGGGAAGACCCGGTACGGCTTGTCGGTGTCGTACGACTGGCGCAGACGTTTGTCCAGCGCTGGGTCGTTGGTCTTCCAAATGCGGTCGCCCACGTGCACACGGCGCAGATCCACATCGTTGCGTCCCGCTACGATGTCGATGATCCAGCCTTCTCCGGCTTCGCCTTCAATCTTCACGCCCTTGCGGCGGATATCGTATACGCGTCCGCCTTCTTCTTTTTGCGTGGGATCTCCCGCATCGAATACAATACCATCGCCACGCTTGAGTGGTGCATCAATACGGCACACTACGCCATCACGAAGGATTTGTTCCACTCGGCCCAGATACACCCCCCGGCTTTTCGGGAATGTACCGTCAACCAGCTTCTTGTTATTGGTCCCTTCGAGAAAACCGTGCGTAAAGCCGCGTGAAAAGCTCTGCTGCAGCTCGCGGATATCTTCTTTGCTGGTCTTGGACGTATCGCCATCAAAATACTTATCAATGGCCTTGCGGTACTTGCTGACCACATTTGCCACATATTCAGGTGTTTTCAGTCGCCCTTCAATTTTAAAAGAAACAACACCCGCGTCGATCAGTTCAGGCATCAAGTCGATCGCTGCTAGATCCTTAGGTGACAGCAGATACGTCACATCTGCCATTGGTTTCTGCTCTCCATCCACCATCAGATCGTAAGGCAAACGGCATGCCTGTGCACACTCACCACGGTTAGCAGAGCGGCCGCCCCACATTTCTGAAGTCAGGCATTGGCCAGAATAAGATACGCATAACGCTCCATGTACGAATACCTCCATTGGAAGTCTCGCCTGATCGCCTATTTTTTGGATCTGTTTCAGGTTGTTTTCGCGTCCAAGCACGACCCGTTCCATATTGTACGGTTTTGTAAACTCTACCGCTTCCGGCGAGGTAATCGTCATTTGGGTAGAACCATGAATTGGAAAATCCGGTGAAATGTCGCGGATCATTTTCACCAGGCCCATATCCTGGACAATTAAGGCATCGACTCCGGCATCAATACAGGCATCGACCAGCTCCTTAGCGTCCTCCAACTCGTTTTCAAATACCAATATATTGAATGTTAAAAAACCTTTAACCCCATAGCTATGCAAAAACGCCATAATTTCAGGCAGTTCCTCCATGCGAAAATTATTCGCTCGTGCTCGTGCATTGAACTTTTCCACCCCGAAAAAGATCGCATCAGCCCCGTTTGCCACCGCCGCACGCATACAATCCCAGTCACCGGCTGGTGCCAGAAGCTCAACATCTTCTCTTCGTACTGCTGATTTCATTATTGCCCTCCCCATATGCTGAAAACGAATGATCCCCCGAGGAATAATCGTTGTTTTCAGGGCAGCTATGCTGCTTACTTGGTAATCTCATGGATGTTCCATAGACTCATTCCAAAGCTGATCATGTTTAGTCAGGGGAATGGAAGCCTACTAAGAATCATATTTTAAATCCTATCCGTCTCTATCATCTTGTCCGATCATCCACACACTGAACCATCGGTTCCTCGCGTGAATTACATCCAACTCAAAAAATCCGCATCACAAACATCTGCGGCAGAATCATTCTTATCTTGTAACTAATCTAGTGTACCAGACTGCGACCTAAGCTTCTACACTTTCCAAGCGATTCCTTTAAAAAATAATACTAAAAACACCTCCAATCCCGTCAAGCGGTGCTTTGGAGGTGAGTCATCCTATCATTAACTAGGCAAACCTATACTTCGCAAGCATTTCTCCCCAGGGTGATATTCCCTTCTCCCTGAAGCCTGTTTTACTATATAGCTTTCTAGCTAGTTCATTGTCTGGTTTATACCCAATCATGATAACATCCGTCCTATCACTGGCTTTCCTTATTTCGTCGATAACCAGCAACATCGCATTGTAGCCATAACCTTGACCTTGAAATCTTTCGTCAATCATAAATCGGTAAACCCAGTAATTTCCGTCATCCGGGTCTAAACCATACATTGTAAAACCAATTAATTCGTCATCATTATAAATTGCTTTAGATAAAAATCCATCTAAAAACTGACATTCCGCAATCGAAAAAAGGTTGGATACCATAAATCTTTTTTGCTCAGGTGTCGGTTCAAGTTCGGCACATGCTTCCCAATTATGTTTGTCGACTGCTTTTAGCGTAATCATTTTGGATTCCTCCTATACGGGGAAATCCGTATAGACTTCCCTAGTACTTACTTCACTCATTATAAGATTGGTGGTATTTGGCGGGCGCCAGTGAAGCGGGCCATTTGAATCCGAAAAAGCGTCAGCGATCGTAGGCTCAAATGGCACGCGTAGCGCTTCCCCCACAACCTCGCTAATCTTTTACCTACACCTTCTACTTCACAAAATTAAACGAATTTAACGTCGAATCCAGTGCGTTAGACTGTACAGCCGTGTTGTTCGCATCATTTAATGTTGTTGTCACAGTATACGTTTTTCCGTCACGTTCCAAAACCAATTGGTGGCCTGTGTAGCCAATGCCTTCCTCTATACGATGGAATGTAAAGGACACTGCCGGAACACCAGCAAACGTTACGTCCTTAACTTCCTCAACTTTGAGGTTTTTGTAGTTCTTTGCTTGCTTATCATAGAAATCCTTAAGCTGGGATACCGTTAGTTCAAATGATTGATCGTTGTCGATTTTGATGGAAAAACGTCCTCCAGTAAACTGGTACTCTACATCGCCCAATTCAAATTGATCGCTAATCGCGGTCCAATATCGTGGGATATTCACCGTATATTCATAGGCTTTTGACGTCTTTTTGACCGTTTTCGTTTTGTCCGTCAAATAGTCGTCTTCTTCCAACTGTCCAAAGTTACTTGCTACGGTTTGAAAATCTATTTGAAGCGAGGAGATGAGCGCGTTGAACTGATCATTTCCTTTGCTTACTTTTTCAGGCACTGCGTATTCAGCCAAATAGCGGTATCCATTTTGCTGAATCAGCACATTGTACTCTTTGACCCATCCATCGCCAAAATTATAGCGGTACTCCTGTACTAATCCTTGAACGCCTGCAACCTCCAGCGGATACGTCTTCTGTGCCTCATAAGCCGTAGACACAAATGAATCGCTCAGCCATTTTTGCAGTTGCTGGCCCCAGTTCTCCAACTTTCCATCCGCTGGAGCCGAGGTTATTTTCATGCGGAAGCTCGATCCATCATTACTTTCATATTGCATCCGTTGATCGTCCATTTTCCAGCCTGCGGGTATGCTGAGTGACACGCCGTAGTCTGGATTCCCGGCCTCGCGTGTGCCTCCTACGACAGTGGACAAGTCTTTAATACTTTTATCCTGCGCATTAAAGGAGGTTTTGAAGGAATTTAACAGTCCCGCATACTGGGCCAGATCTTTATAATTCGTTGCTTTAGCATCGGAAAAATAAACTACATACAATCGTCCGTTGTCATAGTACTGACGATTTTCCCACAATACGCCGTCCCCATCCTTCGTAATGACACGAGCATAAGGTACCTTCGCTTTCGGGAAGGATTTTCGATCGATCACAGTTTCTCCCGTTTCCTTGGCTGCCTGCACTAATTGTTGCAACAGATCGTCCGCATTCAGTGGAACCGGCTGTGACGCTGTGTGCACCTCCATATAGTAGGCACTGTTCTCATCCATAAAAGTGGAGATACTCTCATCTCCACCTCCCTGACCGATGACGAGACCTGTTGGATAGTTCATAGACCAGCCATAGTAACTGTTCCCGATCTGCGTCTTGCCCTCATCATTATCAATATTCGGTGTCTCTTCAGCTATCGTGCCCGCCTCTTCTTGTGCTTCCATCCGGATAATGATTCCGGCGCCGTTCTTCTCCAACTTACCGCCAAGCCCTTCTGCTACTTGACGCAGAGGCACCATGAGAATACCTGATGACATTTCCGGTGGAGCTGGAAGTGTCACCTTGTGACCTCTCACCCAAGCAGTACGGCTACCAATGGTCAGTGATACAACATGAGTTCCGCTAGTGATTTTAACCACATTATCTTCAGCCAATCGAATTTTGCTGTTAAATGCCTTTTTAAAAATACCAGCTGGAACCATCAGTGCACCACTTTTTGAATATGGCTTCGTAATATTGGCATTATGGCCGTTCACGATGGCTGTATTGCTGCCGCTTTGCAACCGTAATTCCAGCATGGTTTTATCTTGATCTGCTGCAACTGCTGGCAAAGCGGAAAGCAGAAGGGACAATGCGACAGCGCCGACCCCCAGCTTACGCATCATTTTTCTTTGAATATGCTTCACAGTAAATCTCCCTTTAGCTTTATTTTATAGATTCAAGAGCCGTTATTGTTCACTTTCCAGTAGTTGCCCCTTGAGCTGGCTCCGATGTTTCCTTAGGAAGCGCTACGCCGCCATCTTCAGCGGCCTCCGAACCGTTCGAATCTTCACCATCTTCTCCAGACTGAATGGACTCATAGATTTCACCATTATCTTGTGTCAGTACTAGCTTGCGCTTCACAATATCACCGTCCGACTGCATTAGTACACTCACCGTTTGACCTGGTTGATAGTTTTTAAGCAGCTCATTGACATCAATGGCCGAAGCCACACGCTTACCGTTAATGCTATACAGCTCATCGCCTTCCTTGATTTTGGCCTGAATGGCATTGGCTGAGGTAATTTTCGTAACTTTCAGAGGGTCCTCGGTAGGTAATCCAACGATAGCTGACCAGCTCTCTTCCAGACTCAGACCAAGACTGGCGCGCCGAACCTCTCCGTATTTGAAAAATTGGCCGATGACATATTTCACCGTATCCGACGGAATCGAAAAGCCCATATTTTCAATGCCGACCGCCGAGAATTTCATCGTATTGATCCCAATGACCTCACCCTTGAGATTGACCAGCGGACCGCCGCTGTTACCAGGATTGATCGCGGTATCACTTTGGATCAAACGATAAGCAGCGTTGACACCACGGTTCAGCCCGCTAACAACACCTGAGGTTGCCGAATTGCGAAGTGAAAAAGATATAGGCGTACCAATAGCCACTACCTGCTCACCTACCTGTAGACTGTTCGTTGATGCTGCCAAGGTGGCGGGTTTGAGGCCGCTTGCCTTGATTTTGACTAATGCCAAATCACTGATCGGATCGCTGTAGCTGTCGGTGATTCCGTAAGATTTTCCGTCCGAGGTTACGACCACGGCATCACCTAATCCTTCGATAACATGTGCATTCGTCACAATCCATCCATCGGTACGAATGATAACACCCGTGCCGTGAGCCAGGTTGTATCGATCTCCTCCTGCTACGGTCTCTCCCGTGGCTGAACGGCCTATGATACCGACCACAGAAGGAGATACATTTTTAACCACCTGCGGCACACGATCGACCGATAACGTATATGTACCATTTGCGCTGTTATATGCGCCGCTGGTTCCTAATGCTTTATTCATATCGCTTACGTTAACATAGACCCCACCATTAATGACTTTGGCCTTTAACGCAGTTCCACTGCTGGCTGCACCTGCCGTTCCAGAAACACATAGAGCGCTGCCCAAAGCCAGAACAACTGCCCTTTTCCCCATCTTACGCATATAATCACCATTTCCTCTCTTACATGACCCTGTTCTATCAGTTAGTCCAAATCTACCATAGAGGGGACACGTATACAATCGCTTTAAGCCCTATCTTTTTCTAAAAGGCGCCGTTTGCTACATCCCTGTCCTCTCATGCTATTTATATTATAAATTTTCCAAATCCTTATATCAAAAAAATAAGCAAAAACGATAAATAATCGTTATACCGTTTAGGTCATTCCTTCGTTTACGGGCATAACCAACTATGATACCATCACATTATATCTTAGTTTTATTGTCGGAAATAAAGAATAAAATCATGAGTCCTCTAACAAAACACTAAAGTATAAATAAGCACCCACAGGAGGTTAAAAGAATGGTCTACGAACCAATCTGGAACGCTCATCCCGATAAGCTTAACAAATTCGAGTTAGTCAAGCTGGAAAAGGACGGTCTCGACGTTATCCGTACCATTATCGAAAACTATGCCAACGAAGGCTATGATTCGATCTCTGCGGACGATATGGACCGTTTCAAATGGGCTGGGGTATATCAGCAAAAGCCCAAGGATGGTCATTTCATGATGCGGGTCCGCATCAACACAGGGATCATGACTTCAGCACAGGCACATGCATTGGCGGACATATCCGCGCTATATGGACGCGGTCTTGTGGATGTCACCACTCGCCAGGCGATTCAATTTCACTGGCTGACGGTCGAAAGCTTGCCCGATATTTTCGAAAGACTGGAAAAAGTCAATTTGTATTCCTTTGAAGCCTGTGGAGACTGCCCGCGTACCATTGTCGGTAATCCGCTGGCTGGCATCGATCCCAATGAATTGGTGGATACCCAGGAGATTGTAGATGAAGTAAACCGCTTTTTCTTATTAAATCGAGACTTCTCCAATCTGCCGCGCAAGTACAAAATGTCTATCTCCGGTAATACGTACAACAATGCACAGGCTGAAATTAACGACCTGTCCTTCACTCCGGCCACCAAGATCCTCGATGGAAAAGAAGTGATCGGCTTCCATGTGATGGTTGGTGGAGGTTTGTCCGCCAAGCCGCATATGGCACAGTCTCTGGATTTGTTTGTTCGTCCTGAGGAAGTACTGAAGGTTGCTATTGCTGTCACCACCATTTTCCGTGATTACGGCTATCGGGAAAAGCGGCACCATGCCCGCTTGAAATTCCTCGTTGCCGATTGGGGCCCAGACAAATTTCTGGCTAAGCTCACCGAGTACATCGGTGAAATGCCCGGACGAGGCGAGGACAAAACGATTGGCTGGCAAGCCGCCTATTTTGACGGTGTGCATCCTCAAGCTCAAAAAGGTCTGAACTATGTCGGTCTGAACGTGCCTGTCGGTCGCCTTAGTGCTGATGAGTTGCACGAACTGGCCGACCTGGCTGACCGCTATGGCGATGGTCAGATTCGTACCACGATGTCACAAAATATTTTACTGAGCGGCGTGCCGGATGAGCAAGTGGATGAACTACTGGAAGCCCCCGTGCTGCAACGCCTGACACCACAGCCCAAGCATTTTATGAGTCGTACGGTATCGTGCACAGGAAATGAGTTTTGCAATCTGGCGATTGTGGAAACCAAAAAACGGGCGGTTGACGTTGCCGAGTATTTGGATCAGCACGTACAATTGGATGAAAAGGTGCGCATTCATTTTATCGGTTGCCCGAATTCCTGCGGTCAAAAGCATATTGCGGACATTGGTCTGCAAGGCTCGCTTATTAAGACACCGGAGGGCTTGGTCGACGCGTTCGACATCGCTGTCGGCGGAGCGCTTGGAGCAGGCGCCCAGTTTAACAAGGCGCTCAAAGGTCGCGTACGCGGGGATCAGGTTGGACCTGTACTGGCAGAGCTCATTCTGTTCTACCAAGAAAACAGGAGCGCTGGCGAAAGCTTTTACGCATATGTACAGCGTGTAGGTATTCCGACTTTCCAGGAAAAGCTGTCTGCCATTTTACAATCCAGCCACGTTGCATCCTAAATATAGAGTCTATTAACAGCCTGCTTGTATTACATATACAAGCAGGCTGTTCAGAGTGTCGAGAAAGTCCAGAGGACTTTTCGACACTTCTATTTTTATATGGGGGAGACGCATCTTTTAAAACAAAAATCGATTTAAAACGATCTGAGGACCCTAGTTTTTAGACCACTAAGAAAGTTTTAATCCCCCTGCAAAAAAACAGGGGGTTTCTCGACAGCCTGAACAGCCTGCTTGTATTACATATACAAGCAGGCTGTTTCTGATCGTCATACAACCTCGCAATATCGTTTCCCTCAATTCCACAAAAAAAGACACCGGATTACTCCGGTATCAATATTTTCGCAAAATCCAGTACTGTTGGCTTATGAGCTCCTGTTGTAGATGTCACCACCACGTAGCCTGAAGGTATCTTGTATATCAATCCCGTATCGTATCGGATGCCGAAGGAACTATCCTCCTTATAATGAGTCCTCGTTTCCCACACCTTCGTACCGTTTCCTTTCAGGCCTGTAATGGTGATGCCATGCATCTTCGTGGTTTTACCCAGTGGATCATATTGATCACTGAACTGGACATACAACTGCTCCTCAGGCAGATACACCCGGTCAGCCGCATAGTCCTCTGTATTACTAAATAATTGTAGACCATTACTAAGCACCTGTGTACGCTTGCTGTTTCCTTTAAGCCCTGTTACAGCAATATGACCGCTCGGCAACTCACGTACTGCGGCAATTTCTTTACCTGATCCTAAGTCCAGATGGATGTCACGAATATCGCGACCATATACATCTGCTTGTACCCCAACAGGACCATTTGAGCTGTTCAAAAGCGCATAATATCCATTGTGACTGCCGACCAGCCAACCCGAGGTCACTCCGGCCGTCGTTCGATTCCATTGTAGATCGCCAGTTTCAGTGTATTTGAGTACAGTGAAGGACTGCTCCGCAAGGTTTAGATAGGAGACCAGGAAACTGCCATCCTCCAATGTCTCCAAACCAACCTGAGAATCCTGCCCATGAGATATCAAGCCATCTGTGGGTAATGTTTTGGACCACAAGGTGTTTCCATCCTCGTCCAATCGGGAAGCCTGCAAATCTCGTATTCCGTTCGGTTTTGTATAATCAACCAGAAACAGCAAGCCCCCATCCGACGTCTCCCGCTGGACTCCCCTGCTGCTTGTTCCGGGTTGTACGTTCAGGTCCTGCTGATGTTTCCATACAGCCTCCACAGAACTGTCCAGCTTGCCATATGTGACGTGTACTACACTTGCTTCTGTATCGTCCTCGACGTTCAGCATTAAAAACCCACCATTCGCTGCGGGTTGAATGTAATCATGAGCGTTTTCTAAATCCTTAATACTGCCAATTGCTGCACTTGTTTCGATTTCGGCTTGTTTGGGCGCAAACGCTTCAGACACCTCGGAGGCATAGGACGGTGCAGCACTATAACCCATCAAACATGCCGCCAAAGCAGCTCCTGCTGCCCATGAATATACACGTGTACGTAAAACTCTACTTTGCTTAATCTTCAAGCGTTCCAGCTCCCTTCATGACTTCCTCAATGATGTTGTATGAACCTTAGATGTGATAAAACTACAGACGGTTTCGCTTCAACTTGTAATGGTTGTCACGCGGGCAAGGAACTCCGTATGATGCTAAGTAATCATAAATTATATATTTACCTCTTCAAGCCCGAGCCTAAACATCCAAAACTCCAAAATTTAGAGACTACTCAGAGACTTTCTGTCGATGAATATACGTATAGATTTATTATTCCAGCGCTTGGTAAACTATGTGTCACATGCTTTAACGCAGGAATTTGATAAAAGTTTTCTTTTTTTACAAAAAAAATAAAACCCTGCAAGACGGAGGCATCAATACACTAGTTCGTATTCTGCCTTCCTGCCTGTGCAGGGTTTTTAAATCGTACGTTAAATGGTATCTATAGATCGACTGTCTGAAGCGATTGACTACGCTCGGTATCCCGTTCAAGGATCGGCTTTAAGTATCGACCTGTATAGGATTCTTCGACTTTCACGAGTTGCTCCGGTGTCCCGGTAGCCAAGATCGTTCCACCGCCGCTTCCGCCTTCCGGTCCCAAATCAATCAGATAATCGGCTGTTTTAATCACATCCAGATTATGCTCAATAACCAGCACCGTCTCTCCTGAATCAACCAAACGATGCAGCACCGTCAATAATCGGTCAATATCGTGAACATGCAGACCGGTTGTCGGCTCGTCCAAAATATAAATGGTTTTGCCTGTGCTACGACGATACAATTCGGAGGCCAGCTTCACGCGCTGTGCTTCACCGCCAGACAAGGTAGTTGCAGGCTGACCCAGCTTGATATACCCCAATCCTACATCCATCAGCGTCTGGATCTTGCGATGAATCTTCGGAATATTTTCAAAAAACTCCGTTGCATCCTCAACCGTCATCTCCAGCACATCGGCAATACTTTTCCCTTTGTATTTAACCTCCAGGGTCTCCCGATTATAACGCTTGCCTTTGCACACTTCGCATGGAACATACACATCCGGCAGAAAATGCATCTCAATCTTGATGATACCGTCGCCTCTACAAGCTTCACAACGGCCTCCCTTAACGTTAAAGCTAAAGCGGCCTTTCTTGTAGCCTCGTACTTTGGCCTCGTTCGTCTGCGAGAATAAATCACGGATATCATCAAATACACCAGTATACGTTGCAGGATTGGAACGCGGTGTACGGCCAATTGGCGATTGATCGATCTCAACAACCTTTTCGATATGTTCTAGTCCGCGAATTTCTTTATGCTGCCCTGGACGTACTCTCGCCCGGTTTAGATCACGCGCTAACGTTTTGTACAAAATTTCGTTGACCAGTGTCGATTTTCCAGAGCCGGAGACACCAGTAACAGCTGAGAAAACACCCAGCGGAATTTTGACATTCACATTTTTGAGATTGTTCTCCTTGGCTCCGCGAATCTCCAGCCACTTATCAGCAGGCTTACGCCGCTCGGTATTGACCGGAATGAACTTGCGTCCGCTCAAATACTGCCCGGTTAAGGAATTCGGGTCTTCCATAACTTCCTGCGGAGTCCCCTGCGACATGATCATCCCACCATGGATTCCAGCTCCTGGCCCAATATCAATGATATAGTCCGCCGCCATCATCGTATCTTCGTCATGCTCCACGACAATCAACGTATTACCGAGGTTCCGCATATGCTCCAAAGCACTTATCAGACGGTCATTATCTCGCTGATGCAGACCGATACTAGGCTCGTCCAAAATATAAAGCACACCCATCAGACTGGACCCGATCTGTGTCGCCAGTCGGATACGCTGTGCTTCACCGCCTGACAACGTGCCTGCCGCACGGCTTAAAGTCAGGTATTCCAGACCAACGTTAACGAGGAATCCCAGACGGCTGTTAATTTCTTTTAAAATGAGATTGGCAATCGACTTCTCCTTCTCACTCAGCTCCAGTGTATGGAAAAAGTTTGAGGCTTCACCGATAGACAAAGCTGTCACAAAAGCTATATTACGCTCTTGAATGGTTACCGACAGACTTTCTTTTTTCAGTCGGTGTCCCTTACAGGTGTTACATGGCTTTGCACTCATAAACCCTTCAATAAATTCACGTATACCTTCAGAAGCCGTATCACGATAACGACGCTCCAGATTGGGGATAATCCCCTCAAAGGTCACATAGGCTTCCTTACGTTGACCAAAATCATTCTCATAGCGGAAACGGATCTTCTGCTCTCCCGTTCCATGTAAAATGAGGTTCATTTGTTCTGTCGTCAATTGACTAACAGGAATGTCCTGCGGAATACCGTAGTGCTCGCATACTGACTGTAAAAATTGAGGATAATAAGTGGAAGTTCCACCACTCCAAGCCTGAAACGCCCCATCCTCCACACTTTTTTCAGGATCGGGAATGAGCAGATCAGGGTCAACTACCATTTTAACTCCTAACCCATCACAATCTGGACAAGCGCCAAACGGACTATTAAAGGAAAACATTCTTGGAGACAGTTCATCTATGCTGAATCCACAAATAGGACATGCAAAGTTGGAGCTGAACCGCAACTCCTCTTGCCCCATAATGTCAACGAGCAACTGCCCACCTGAAAGATTCAGTGCCGTCTCAATAGAGTCAGACAGACGCGCACGCACATCTTCTTTAACTACGATGCGGTCTACGACCACTTCAATCGAGTGCTTCTTGTTCTTTTCCAGCTCAATCTTCTCAGATAATTCACGTAGTTCTCCATTCACACGTACCCGTACAAAGCCCTGCTTGGCTATATCGGTGAACAGTGTTTTATGTTCACCTTTGCGGCCGGATACCAATGGAGCCAGAATCTGAAGTCTTGTCTTTTCAGGATACTGCAAAATGCGGTCTACCATCTGTTCAACGGTCTGTGAAGTAATTTCAATGCCATGTTCAGGACAATGAGGATGACCCACCCGAGCAAACAGCAACCGCAGGTAGTCATAGATTTCGGTAACCGTTCCGACAGTAGAACGCGGATTCCGACTTGTTGTTTTCTGGTCAATGGAAATGGCAGGAGACAGCCCGTCAATCGAATCAACGTCTGGTTTCTCCATTTGTCCGAGGAATTGACGGGCATACGCAGATAAAGATTCCACATACCGCCGTTGCCCTTCCGCATAGATCGTATCGAAAGCCAATGACGATTTACCTGAGCCGCTAAGCCCTGTCAGGACGACGAACTTGTCCCGTGGAATCGTCACGTCAATATTTTTGAGATTATGCGCGCGTGCGCCTTTGATGATGATGCTTTCATTCGCCAAATGTTTCATCTCCTTAGCCGTAGTTCACGTCATGCTATATCGCATTGGATTATCCCATGGAAGTGATATATCGCAAAGAGAACGACCACATAGGCCGCCCTCACTATTTTTAAAAGCAAAGCAATCAAACATTTTATTTTCATATGTTTTGCTTCTAGCTTATTCTCAATCTTTAATCAGCTCGTAACTCCAGCAAAGCGTCACGCAGCTCGGCTGCCCGCTCGAACTGTAGGTTCTTGGCGGCGTCTTTCATCTCTGCTTCCAGACGCTGAATGAGTGATTGACGCTCCTTCTTGGAAAGTTTACCCGTCTCATTAGGAAGGTAATCATTCTTAGACTCTGCCACCTTGGTTGCTTCAATAACATCACGAATCTTTTTACGGATGGTTTGCGGGGTAATCCCATGTTCTTCATTGTACTGAATTTGGATCGCACGACGACGTTCCGTTTCCTTTATCGCTTTATCCATAGAATCGGTAATCTTATCGCCGTACATAATAACACGACCGTCACTGTTCCGTGCTGCCCGTCCGATCGTCTGAATCAGAGAGCGCTCAGAACGCAGGAAGCCTTCTTTGTCCGCATCCAAAATCGCGACCAGCGATACTTCCGGCAAATCGAGACCTTCCCGCAATAGGTTGATCCCGATCAATACATCGAAGGTCCCTAGACGAAGATCCCGCAAAATAGCCATCCGCTCCAACGTCTTAATTTCGGAGTGCATATACCGAACCTTGATGCCTACTTCTTTTAAATAGTCAGTCAAATCTTCAGACATCTTCTTCGTAAGTGTGGTCACCAGTACCCGTTCTTCACGTTCTATGCGAAGCCGTATCTCACTAATGAGATCGTCAATCTGCCCCTTGCTCGGACGCACCTCAATAATCGGATCAAGAAGCCCGGTAGGACGAATAATCTGCTGTACCATCGTTTCGCATTTCTCCATCTCATAGGGTCCTGGAGTAGCCGATACATAGATGATCTGACTTACCTTGTCCTCGAACTCTTCAAACTTCAACGGGCGATTATCCAATGCGGATGGTAGACGGAAACCATGTTCTACCAGTACATTCTTACGTGCTTGGTCACCGTTATACATGGCACGAATCTGCGGCAACGTAACATGGGACTCGTCAATGACGATCAGCATATCATCCGGGAAATAATCCATCAGTGTATATGGTGTCGCACCTCGCTCGCGGAATGTCAGTGGACCTGAATAATTCTCGACGCCGGAACAAAAACCAACCTCTTTCATCATCTCGATATCATAGCGGGTACGTTGTTCCAAACGTTGTGCCTCTAACAGCTTCCCTTGCTCCTTCAACTCCGTTAACCGCTCTTCAAGCTCACGTTCAATGTTGACCAATGCTACCTTCATCGTATCCTCATGAGTAACAAAGTGAGATGCCGGGAAAATGGCAATATGATCACGTTCACCGATCAATTCACCCGTAAGCACATTAATCTCGGTAATTCGTTCAATTTCATCCCCGAACAGTTCTACACGTATAGCATGTTCCCCATGGGAAGCCGGGAATATCTCCACAACATCCCCCCGTACACGGAAAGTACCCCGCACGAAGTTGATATCGTTCCGCTGATATTGAATATCGACCAAGCGGGACAAAATCTGATTGCGGGGTTTCTCCATGCCGACTCTAAGCGAAAGCAGCAGGCTTGAATATTCTTTCGGTGAACCCAAACCATAAATGCAGGAGACACTCGCTACAATAATAACGTCACGACGCTCAAACAGAGAGCTTGTCGCTGAGTGGCGAAGTTTATCAATCTCCTCATTAATGCTGGAATCCTTCTCAATATACGTATCGGAAGACGGAATGTATGCTTCCGGTTGATAGTAATCATAGTAGCTGACAAAATAATCGACTGAGTTATTCGGAAAAAACTCTTTAAACTCACTCGCCAGTTGAGCAGCCAAAGTCTTATTATGTGCAATAACCAGCGTAGGCCGATTCAACTTGGCAATGGTCTGTGCGATGGTAAACGTCTTACCTGTTCCCGTAGCACCCAATAGCGTTTGATGCTTCTTTCCTTCTGCAATTCCCTCTACCAATTCAAAAATGGCCTGAGGCTGATCGCCTTGAGGTTGGAATTCCGACTGAATTTCAAAAGTCTTATCGCTAACAACGATATCACTCATTGCCCTGCATCACCCTTATCGTCTAAAATGGAAACATCATGATTTTACACCAGTCGAGCTTTAACGTCTTTACCTGTAACTCTATGTCGATATTTCCCGAGCAATGATACTTGGGAAATATGGTTGGATAAGAATGTTTGTTCCCGTATTATACCTCTTTCTTACCGTGGATGCAAACGATAAGTCTTGAATAGGAGTGAATTAAATTTTGGATATCACCATCGTATTGGGCATCATCGCCGGAATCATAGCATTAATCGGTGGCTTCTTATGGGAAGGCGGCGAATTTACAGGGCTGCTTCAAGGTACATCGGCTCTCATTGTATTTGGGGGCACTTTCGCCGCAGTTGTGATCAGCTACCCAGCTTCCAAGCTGAAGACGATCCCCACCGCCCTACGGATGGCATTTAGCCGTGAGGACAATCCTACGAAGCAATATATAGAAGATTTGGTTTCCATGGCTGCCACCTCACGCCGATCCGGTGTGCTTGCGCTAGAGCGTACTTCATCAGAGCATCCGAATGCATTTTTGCGTGAAGGTCTTCAGTTGGTCATCGACGGCACCGAGCAGGAGCAGATCAAACAGATTTTAGAGCTTGAGTTAGATGCCATTGAACACAAACATGAAGGGTATGCCAAAATATTTGAATCCGCAGGCGGTTATGCCCCTACGATGGGGATTATCGGTACTGTCATGGGCCTGATCCATGTACTGGGCAGCCTGACCGAGCCTACTGCGCTTGGTCCGTCCATTGCTGTTGCTTTTATTGCAACACTATATGGCGTTGCTAGCGCCAATCTGATCTTCCTGCCCATCGCATCCAAAATAAGAGCTGCCAGTGAGAGTGAAATTATCACTATGGATTTGCTGCTGCAAGGTATTCTGGCTATCCAAAACGGAGAGAATCCAAAGCTTGTACGCAAAAAGTTGGAGTTCTTTATCCGCTCAGAGCAAAATATAGATCACAAACCGCCTCGTCGTTCACGCACAGAGGACGCTTCTCCAAAGGAGGACTTCCATGAGAGCGCGCGGTAAGCACCGTGGGGGTCAAGGAGGCGGCGGAGACCATCGTGACCGCTGGATGATTACCTATGCCGATCTGATCACCCTGCTGCTCATATTTTTCGTTGTGATGTATGCCATGAGTAGTCTGGATGCTAAAAAATACGATGTCGTTGTTCAATCCCTCCAGGATACGTTCCACAAGGGAGATTCTATTTTGGAGCAAGGCTCGGGTATTACAGGTACTGCCGATCGTTACACCAGCAAGAATCCACCCACGACCAAGCAACCAGCAGCCGATAAAAAGGAAGCTGGATCGACCAAGCTCACCGAACGTGAACAAGCATTCCGCACGCAGGAAAAAGAGCTGCAAAATCTAATGGGTGTCATTCAAGAATATATTACAGACAACAAACTGGAAAACCAGATTTTCGTGTCAGATCAGCCGCGTGGTATTGTCATTACACTGAATGACCGCTTTTTATTCGATCAAGGTAGAGCTGCACTCAAGCAAGGCTCTGCCAACACGCTATCCAAGTTGGCCAGTCTATTTCGAGATTTGAAAACACCGATTAGCATTGAGGGCCATACGGACAACATTCCGTTCACTCGCTCCTCGAACTCATCGACGTATAAGGACAACTGGGAGCTTTCCGGCGCACGGGCACTATCAGTACTCCGATTCTTTCTCGACAGAGAGCAACTTTCACCCTCAGGATTTCAGTATGCGGGGTATGCAGATACCCGGCCGGTTGGTGACAATAGCACCGAAGCTGGACGACAAAAAAACCGTCGTGTCGAAATCACCGTGCTTCGCCAGCTTCAACAGTAAAACCCAAAAACCTCCTGAGTCACGCAATAACGTGAATCGGGAGGTTTTTTTGATACATACTCATCATTAATACATGGCTTCCGCTCTGATGTAGACGCAAAACAATAAACCGTACGAACAACGTGTATAAGAGCGGCGTACGAGATGCAATAGAGATTATTTTGTTTATTCTATATCCCACTATGTATTAGAAGCCCTGTTGAAGTTAGGTTTTATCTTGTCATAATACTTGATAATTAATAAGATAGGACAAGCTCGTGTTGCTTCTCTTGTATTTGTGAACTTTGGGGTATACTCTGTTGTCTGCGATAGCTATATTTCCAGTCACTGTATTTATTAAGGAGTCGATCCAACTCCATGGACTTGACTAACACCCGCCGATCCTTCAATCCCACCTCATTCGCCAAATCATTTAGTTCCTTCCGCTTTTCTTCGATGCATTCCTCCAATTGTTTCCATTTCACATCAATAAACCTCCTGTTCGGTGTGGTATTTACATTAGTTTACAAGCTGATACCTTCCCTACAGGTTAAAAATATAATAAAACCCAGTTCATTCCTTTAACGGGATGAATCAAAAAAGCCAGCCTCAGTAAGGCTGGCTTTTTGATAACTATTAAGCTCCAGTTCCATGTCCAAAAACAGTAATAGTATGGGTCAATTCAAGGAAACTAAAAAGCCCTATAATTAGCATGTATTTCAGGTTTTTTACTTGCATTGGTTAAAACCTCCTCCATGATACTTTCATATTCTGCTTTTTGGTCTTTCGTGGCCTCAAGTCTGAATCTTTCGAACAAAGCTGTACAGACCATACACTTTTCTTTGTTATTGATTTCAAGATATTTTCTTAAGCTTTTTAAAATATAATAAACACCTTTCTCATGGAGAAGGTTATTAAACATATATATGGCCAGTTGGTAACACAAATCAGCATAAGTGTCATAACTAAATGACTGCTTATAATAACTCGTACCAACAGATAATTCAGTATTAAAGGACGTAAGTTCGTTAGAAAACTGCTGTAGAATATGTTCTATCAAAAAATCATACTTGTTAGCCGACTCTACTATCGTTAATAACCCCAATAAAATTTCAGGAGGGTTACTTTTAAGAAATTGAATATACATTGGCAAACTACTTGTATCGCCCATAAGAATATTCAAGTTAAGTTGATTAGCATTTGCCCAAAGTGTGAACCTTTGCACTTCTTGCTGACCAATTTCCCCTAAATCTTCAAACCAACTCAAATCGGCATAGCCAGAAATAAACTGCATGGCCTCTTCGTATTTCCCTTGCTTTTCCAACGCATTTCCCTTCGTCAAGTAACCTTGACCATAGTAGACAACTAAATGTCTCTCAGTTTTCAATGTAGAATTCTTTTTATTAGTTTCTCTACTTTTACTTACAATAGTTGCAAGCGCTCTTAATTCATCTGCATAACGCTCTGCTTCTTTCCAATGATGCAAGTTGTAATAAAGATTTGACAGTTTAAGCAGACCATCTAAATGATAATCTAAGGGTACCCGATTTCTAAAGGGTACAAATCTTAGGGCGGCTTCCAAATTTATCTTCATATTTTCACTAACAGATATTGAAAAAATTCTATAGTGACTGATAGCCAACCTCTCGGAATGTTGGTATTTTTCATTTTCAATCACACATTCATAGAAAGGAATTGCCTCTTGTAACTTCCCTTCTTCATAAAGCTCCTCTGCCAAAGCAAATATTGTTGGAATGTGGTTAAGATCTTCCATTAAGCGTGAAAGCACTTTCTCCACGCATCGCAGATTTCCTACTTCAACACAACGTATCAGGAACGGCTTGACCCTTTTCCAATGTGGTCTTCCATCATAAAAACATTCATCCACATACAGGTCATACAACCAGCCCTCTGGATAATTAAACGCTTTAGTAATCAAGTCCATTTGTCTTACGGAGATAGGTTTAGGCGGATTCCCATTAAGCATAGCACTAAATATGCCCCGATTAAGACCCGTAGCTTGTCCAAAACTATTAAAAGTGTAGCCACCAAGTTTTAGTTCTTTCTCAATTTCCGAACGGATCGTGGTTGCATTTTCCAATAAAAACACCCCCGGCGTATTCAGATGATTTTAAAAAATCACCCTCCTCGACAATCAATTACAATATACTAGAAATTATATGAATAAATTGGATGACGGTCAACCCCTTTTCTACACTGTTTTATTATATTATGGAATTTGATGTTTATTAAATAGTTCTCATAAAAACTAAATATATAACAATTTAGGCAATTCAATTACCTCCACGCCTGATCTGGCTTTGTCTACACTCATACTATAGGAGTGTGGAGGTCTATGGAAACGACGAAACTTATAGGAACGAAAATTCGCCAATTTCGAAAATTGCGTGATATTACACAAGAACAACTGGCAGAAGCATCCGATTCAACAGGCTCCTACATAGGGAAGTTGGAACGCGGTGAAGTCAATGTGCAGATCAAAACATTAGAGAAAATAGCAGAGGCGCTGAACACAAACGTATTTGCATTTTTTAACTTTAATTCATATGAAGAACTCAAAAGCCAGCCCTGGATATGGGGATGTATTCATATTCTTTCCCAGCAGAGTGAAGCGGAACAGAATAAAGCTTATCGGATCTTAAAAGAACTGTTCACCTCTTCAGAGGGTGAGCTTTTAGTGAGTAAATCAGGTGATTCGGATGCTAATGATAAATTAAATTCTTAGAATTAGCGGTGCGCAATACTCTCTAATGTAAAAAAGGCTATGTCTCTCTACCTATAGTAGAAAAGTACATAGCCTTTTTGAGTTTTAAGGCGTCATTTGCTTAATGTTATATTCGACAGCTTTAAGTACTTTTTCATATTCTGCCCGTTGTTCATGTGTCGAATGGTCTTTGTATTTCTCAAACAATAACGTGATAGACCTGATATAGAAAGCCTTATCATTCAACTGTGAGGTTGCTTTGAGACTGTTCAACATACTATCGATCGCCTCAGAATAGTTCCCCTTATTAAAATAATAGCGACTAAGCTCAAGAAAAAAGCGAGAATAGGTCACTAGGTCATAGTTCGTCATATAATAAGAAATATTTGTGCGTAAGTTCCTAGATTCATTAATATTCTCAGCAAAAAGGATCAAAATATCGTCTACTGTGTAATTGTAGGTATTGGCCGACTCTATTATGGTTAGTAGTCCAAGTAATATTTCCTGAGGATTATTCCTAATAAGTTCCACATAAGCGGGTAAATTAGTCATATCTCCCATTAGAATTTCTAAATTCAAACGGTTTGCCTCTGCCCACATTTCAAATTTCTGTGCCTCTAAAACTCCCACTTCATCTAGCCCTTTAAAAGAAGTCAATTTTTCATAGTAAGGTATAAATTTCATTGCTTCTTCATACAGCCCTTGCTTTTCAAGGGCAACTCCCTGTATTAAATAGGCTTGACCATAATAGACGATTAGATTTCTTTCTGTATTTAGAGGCTTGATTTCATGTTTTTTCAGCCTGGTTAGAATCTGCTGTTCAAAAATATTTTTTGTGATCTCCTCAAGTTCTTTAGCATATTGTATAGTTGTCTCACAATCATCAACTTGGTAGTACACATTTGCCAGCTTTAATAAAGCATCCAGTTGATGATTTTCAGGCAAGTTTCTGCGATATGGAGCAAATTTTATAGCTTGTTGACGATTATTCTCCAGATCTTTGTTTAAAGAGCAAGAAAATAGCCTATATTGGCTGACAGCCAGCCGCTCCGAGTGGTAATATCTTTCGTTTTCTATCACACACTCGTAAAAAGGGATCGCTTCCTTTTCTCTGCCTTCAAAATGTAACTCTTCTGCAAACTCAAATACCGTCGACACATAGGATAAGTCCTCCGTTAGTCTCGACAATACCTTTTGAATACACTCCTTCCTCCCCAACTCCACACAACGCAATAAAAAAGGTTTGATCCGTTTCCAGTGCCCTTTCCCCTCGTGAAAGCATTCATCTATGTATAACTCATACAACCAGCCTTCGGGATACCCTAATGCCTTAGTAATCAAGTCCATCTGCCGAACGGAGATGGGCTTGGGTGGGTTACTGTTCAGCATGGTGCTGAATGTACCACGGTTAATACCAGATATTTTACTAAAGCTGCTAAATGTATAGCCTCTCTGCTTTAGTTCCGTCTCTATCTTCGAGCGGATCGTAGGTGTATGTTCCATGTACATCCCCCTTGTGTGGTCAGATAACCATTAAATATTAGTTCAGGGAACCAATTGCTTCATACCAGAACGTACTTCTTCAAGCACTTTTCCATATTCTGCAAGTTGTTTATGTGTAATATGGCCTGTTAGTTTTTCGAATAACAAGGTTACTCCTTTAATAAAAGTACTCTTCGTATTTAACTGAGTGGATACCCTAAGGCTTTTTATTATATTGTCAATAGCTTCTGAATATCTGCCTATGTTGAAATAGTAACGCGCAAGTTCCAGATACAAGCGGGAATAATTCCATAAAAGAGTACTTATTTGATAGTGTGATGGTGTTGAGACGAATTTCTCATAATCAGCAATTTCGTCAGAGAAAACATCTAGGACATTTTCTAAAGAGAAATTATACTTGTTTGCCGACTCTATAATGGTAATCAGACCATGAGAAATTTCTTGGGGATTTTGCTGTATAAGCTCGACATAAGCTGCTAAGCTGCTGACATCTCCAATTAAAACTTTTAAATTAAGAAGATTAGCCTTTGCCCATAATTGGAGCATTTTCACCCCTTGTAGACCATTTTCTCCAATCCCTCAAACCATGACAAATCTTCATAATAGGGAATGAATTTTAAAGCCTCTTTATACATTCCTTGATTCTCCAACGCGTTCCCGTGCAATAAATACCCTAGACCATAGTATACGACAAGGGGCTTCTCACTATTGAAGTTATCCGGTTTCCTATTTTTCGAACAACTATAAACTTGCTGATGATAGACACTTATAGCCAGTGTCCGAAGTTCTTTCGCATACTTTATCGCATTCTCCCAATTACTTGTGTTGAAATAAACATTAGTTAACTTCAATACTCCATCCAACTGATGATTCTCTGGCAAGCTTTTGCGAAATGGATCGAATTTAATAGCAGCCTTCAAGCTGCTTTCTAAATCTTCAGTAAGCGAGTAACAAAACAACCTGTATTGACTAATAGCCAAGCGCTCCGAGTGGTAATATCTTTCGTTCTCTACCACACACTCGTAAAAGGGGATCGCTTCCTTTTCCTTACCTGCTTCGTGCAGTTCTTCTGCAAACTCAAATACCGTCGATACATAGGACAAGTCCTCGGTTAGCCTCGACAATACCCTTCGAATATAGTCCTTTCTTCCTAACTCCACACAACGCATTAAAAAAGGCTTAATCCGTTTCCAGTGCCCTTTCCCCTCGTAAAAGCATTCATCTATGTACAACTCATACAACCAGCCTTCGGGATACCCTAATGCCTTAGTAATCAAGTCCATCTGCCGAACGGAGATCGGCTTGGGTGGGTTACTGTTCAGCATGGTACTGAATGTACCACGGTTAATACCGGATATTTTGCTAAAGCTGCTAAATGTATAGCCTCTCTGCTTGAGTTCGGTCTCTATCGTCGAGCGGATCGTAGGTGTATGTTCCATTTCAATCCCCCTCAATATAGTTACAGATATATCGTAAGTCATACTTAACATGTGATCTCGACCATAAGAACTTCATTACATTACAAAATAATTAAAATAGTGAAATATATGGTCTATAAAGTCATTTTATTTTATGATGCCTTAGAAGGAAGTCTTTTTTTAATGAATCCCGTGATAATTGAAAAGTTAAATGAGGTACATCTGGAGAAGCATTAAAAGCAAACTTCAAGTTTTTTTAGTTGAATGTCACAAATGCATATCTTTTTCAGTTATATAGGCAGAAGGGAGGGACGTTAATGGAAAAGCTAAATACAAATAATCAAAACGCAGATATCAATCTTGTCATAGAGCAGGTCCAAGCAGGCGACAAACAAGCATACACACATATCATACGGCGTTATCAACAACAGATTTTTTTATACTGCTACTATTTACTTAAAAATCGGGAAGAAGCGGAAGATGCTGCTCAAGAAATATTCATTAGAGGGCTAGAACATATACATCATTTTGTACCTACCGTCTCTTTTTCAGCTTGGCTTTACAAAATCGCTCAAAATCATTGTACTGACCTATTAAAAAGAAACGCTAGAACATTCAAGTCCTTCATTCAGTACAAACTGAATCTAAAGCAACAGCCGATACACGAATATACAAATTTAATTCACGAGTTACTGGATCAGCTATCATTAAAAGATCGTCAAATTTTATTATTACGTTCGCTTGAGGATTACAACTACGAAGAGATTGCTACAATTATGGGGCTGAAATCATCCACGATCCGAAAAAGATATGAGCGACTCCGTAAAAAGCTAATCAACTACAATGAAAAGGGAGGAAAACAAATTGAGCACTCATTTAAACCCGGAAGATAAAGAAATTGAGCACTTACAAAAGCTTATTCGGAATACCCCATTCCAAGTGGATTTAATAGATAGAACTATGGAACGCTATAGTAATATGAAAACAAGACGCTATGAGCGCTCTAACTCTCGTTCAAAAAGGGTTCGCAATACTTTTTTCGGAACCTCCGCTGCACTTGTAGTAGCGTTTGCACTTGTCGTTAGTACTGGATTTATTTCACCAACAATGGCTGCATCCTTAAAACAAATTCCAGGTATTGATTCTATATTCCAGCTTGCTGGTGATCTTGGTTTACAAACAGCAGACGAAAAAGGGCTAGTATCAAAGCCCAATCTTAGTGATACTCACGATGGCCTGACTCTCAGCGTACCAGAGGTCATGTTTGATGGAACACGTGTATCCATTGCCTTAGAACGACAAACCACTGACAAAAGATTTTTAAACACTGAATTACCCTTATTACTTGATGACTTAATATTTTTTATTAATGGAAAAGAAATCAACTCTTCTTATGCGCCTGCAAACACTACTAACTCTATTGACCCATATATGATACCTGGAAAAAATAAAAACTCAACAATTATACAGTTTTCAGATTTACGCAACCAAGGAGGTAAATCTTTCCCAGATAAGTTTGATTTAACAATTTCCATGCCTGTCTCTGGTATCAAGCAGCCCTTCAAAATAGAAATTCCAGTGGAAAAAAACACAAAAAATAACCTGACTTTTACGCCATCTCTTAAACGAAAGTACCAAAACATTGACTATACTCTAGAAAAAGTTGAGTTCACGCCTATTACAACCAGCATCACTACTCGCATAAAGCTACCTACTAATTCGAAAATTTCGTCACTTCCTTTTTTGAGTTATGAACTTTACGATGATAAAGGAAAGCAACTGAATTTTATTAGCAACAATGGTTGGAGTGCTACGGATGGAAACGTTCTGATAAATGATTCAAGATTTGAACCTTTCATCTCTCCCCCCAAAGCAATTACTATAAAGGTCTACAAAAATATCTTAAACAAGGATGATAAGAGCAAATTTGAACTAGGGAAAGATGGAAATCCGAAAATAGAGTATTTCCCTGATCTGGAGATTACTTACCCAATTAATCCGTAAAAATAAGTAAGTGAAGGAAGTGAAGCGTACTTCACCTCCTTCACTGCATATAAATACTATCTTTCAACCTTAAAAGTATAAACTCCAAGTTTGTCTCCATTAGATTTAAAGGCTTCAACCTGAGCTGAACCATAGCCAATCATCTTAGCTTTATTTCCATGAAGTTCGACAACATCACTTCCATACAAAATCATCCAGTTAGAACCATCCATTTTATACGTGCTACCTATGCCTAAACGAAGTACGGGACTATCCTGCTTTGTAATAGGTGGCTTTTCTCCGTTGGCAGGACTAAAGGTTACGGTTACTTTTGCTGGAGCTCCAACAGATATTGTTGAACTTACTGGTGAAGCGGATGCTATTCCCCCTAAAGATAAAGCTAACGCAGAAATTGATAGTGCTAAGATTGCTTTTTTCATTTGTCATTTCTCCTCTTTAATTATTTTCCCTTACTCAGTAAAATCTATAATTATTATGCTAGGTTTAATTCACATAACATTTACTTGAATTGTCTTGATAAAAATACCTGAACTATTAAATACTTTCACGTCAGCCGTTCCATAGTTCATACCTTTAATTATAGATTTACTTTCGTTCACTAAAACTCCATTGTTGCTGACAATGACCAAGGAGTAGTCTCCAAGTCGAAGATACCCTCCTTTGGTTATTTTGTATAAATCTTGAATTGATGTAGTGCCTAATGCATTCTTTGCCTGATAATTGTCAAACGTTAAAGTACTTCCCGAAGCAAACACCGAACTACTAAGCGATAAAGCAAGTACACAGATTGCTAAAGCTGAAACTATTTTCTTCATTTTCCCATCTCCTTTCTTCTAATTTAATCCCATTATAATTCTTGATGTGTTACAACTAGCAATAAAATAAACATATCATTTCTTTTTTTACAAAATAATCAATAAAAGACCAATCCCTTAAGATTGGTCTAATCTAATTGCATACGATCTTGAAGAAACTCAATCGAAATTGGAGGCTTAAACCAATTTCTTTGCTTGGATAATGAAAGATAATTAAGAGTATCCTTTTGTCCTTTTAGTATTCTTCCACGTCTGTAATGGTAAATGGCAAGCTGATACATGTAACAATAATAATAGGTCATTTGTTTAACATCTTCTGACTCCTGTAATTTCTTTATTCGCTCAGAGTATTTGTCAATAATAGAGTCTATATCAAAATTATACATATTAGCAGCTTCTAGTATGGTTATAAGTCCAGAACTTATTTCTTCAGGGTGATTTTCGAGGAAAGTTATATACGCCGGAAGTATATCTCTCTTGCCTAAGAGTAAATCTAGAGTATAAGAGTTGGCCTTAGCCCACACACGGAATTGCTCCACATCGGCTTCACCTTCTGAATCAAGTCCTTTAAACCAGCTTAAATCTGCATAGCCTTCAAGCTCTGCCCTTGCCTCCTTAATACATCCTTTCTTTTGTAAAGCTGTTGAGACAGAAAGGAACCCATAGCCATAGTAAAATACCAAGTGCCTTTCTGCACGCAACCATGTAATTGCTCTTCTTTTTTCCTTCGTTATTTGCTGATTCATATAAATTACATAAGCCAGTTTTTTTAATTCATGACCGTACTTTTCTACCTCATCCCATTTGTGTAAGTAAAAATATATATTTGTGATTTTATGAATCGCCTCCAACTGATAACGCTCAGGAAGAAAATTGCGATAAGGTATAAATTCCAATACTAACTCAAGGCTCTTTTCCAAGTCAGGCATTGTACATGCTTTAAACCTTTTGTATTGGCTTATAGCCAGCCGCTCGGAATAACGATATTTTTCATTTTCGATTACACACTCGTAAAAGGGGACAGATTCTTTTTCCTTGCCTGCTTCGTATAGTTCTTCTGCAAGCTCAAATATCGTCGACACATAGGACAAGTCCTCGGTCAGTCTCCACAATACCTTTTGAATACAGTCTTTTCTCCCTAACTCTACACAACGCAATAAAAAAGGCTTAATCCGTTTCCAGTGCCCTTTTCCTTCGTAAAAGCATTCATCTATGTATAACTCATACAGCCAGTCTTCGGGATATTCCAATGCCTTGGTAATCAGGTCCATCTGCCGAACAGAGATTGGCTTAGGTGGGTTACTGTTCAACATGGTGCTAAATGTACCACGGTTAATTCCAGATATTTTACTGAAACTGCTAAATGTATATCCCCTTTGCTTTAGTTCTGTCTCTATCTTCGAGCGGATCGTAGGTGTATGTTCCATGATAATCCCCCTCTTTAGCTTGAAGAATTATATTTTTCGTCTCTTCTAACATTATAAGGTAATTTTAGTTCGTGATTTCTTAAACCTGAATATAATAATCGAACATATCTCTTGGAGTGTTTTTGTACAAAAAAATGAGCAGGTGGGATACTAAATCCCCTGCTCATTTCAACGATGGTATTTATATAATTTTGAATCTCCCCAGCGGCGCAAATAATCGGTTGATTCACATGTTGCCTTATATCAGACGCCTGTCTTAATTAGCTGCCGGTTCGGTTCCCCAAACAAGTACGCCATTATGATACAACGTAGCTTTCGTATGATCGGCGAATGAAGTCTGCGTGCCTTTGTACGAGTAATCGTCACTTTCGTTATAGTTCGACCAGTCTGTCTTATGAATACGGGTTTGAATTCCGCCCGTGCTTCCTCCAGGTGCTAACACGCCTGCATCCGAGTTGAAGCTGACTTCCAAATAATAATCAGCGCCTCCTACAGCTTTATCCATTTTAACCAGCTTACCATTCAGTTTCGAGCAGCTCAGCGTCGCATAGTCGCAGTTGAATGTCTGCGCGCGCTCGCCGTCGATCGTGTAGTAGTAGCGAATTTTCAACTCGTTGATCGGTACAGAGGCTGTACCTTTGTTTACAATTTGGAAATGCGGGTTCAAGTGATTGTCGTTCACATTTGTATCCGCTGTGCGATACTGGAGCACCAATCCCGTTGTCGGCTGCTGAGTATCCGCTTTCGGCGCTGCGCTAGCCGTGTTCGAAACCGTTTGACCTGCATCGTTCTTCGCTACGACTTGGTAATAGTACATCGTGTCTGCCGTTACGGCTATGTCGGTGTAGCTGCTTCCGTATACATCACTCGCTACTGTGGCGAAAGCGCCGTTTTCAGTCGTCGAACGCTTCACTTCATAGCTTGCCGCATTCGCCGATGCTGTCCAGCTCAGCTTTACTTTCGCCGTTTCGCCCGCTGCGTGCAGCGTGAAGCTACCCGGTACTGATGGCTGCTCGGTAATACCATACGTTTTTAAGTTAGTCGGGAGCTTGTCAAGCGTAATGACGTTCGGGTGATTATACACTTTTTTCAGATGCTCAAGACTGTTTTGTTTGCCGTCTCTCAAGAAATCCCCATACCATGTAGCGAACCAGCTCCAATGGGCTTGATACGCCTTCATCAGATCAGGGTCCGGGATAGGTCCGTTTTCGCTCATGGCAACTAACTTTTTGTCCTTACCCAACGTAACAAGGTCTTCGTATTTTGCAATTTGCGGGTTGTAGTCGCCTGCTTGCGGATAAGAGTCGAAGCTCAAAATATCCACATACTCATCCCCTGGATACCAGTCGGGAGCAACAGAGTTCCAGACCCAGATCAGATTGTTCAATTTGTGCACATTAGTCAAACGATCGTGCATCAAAATATATAATTTCTTAACAGGCTCAGGACCTTTAGCGCCCCACCAGAACCATTTGCCTTCCGCTTCGTGCAAAGGACGGAACAGGACAGGAACTTTCGCATCCTGCAACTTCTTCAATTGCCCTGCAATCACATCGATGTCGCGAATAAGCAATTTATAATCTTCGGACTCTGGATGATTCATCGCATATTCTATATCGAATGTAGTCGAATCGGCATAGAAGCCTCTCCACCATTCTTTTCCCTGCGTATCGATTAGACCTTTCGGCGCGTTCCAGTGCCATGCAAAGGTAACAATGCCCCCTTGCTTATCCCATTCAATCGCCTTTTCCGTCTCAGTGGAACTAAGACCGTGTTCCGCTCTACTTGGCGAATAGTCGATCAGGTCAAGCGCCGCAATAGCCGGTTTTTTACCTACATTCGCTTGAAGCCAATCAATTTCGGTTATTTCCTCTTGACCGGAAAGCATATTCTTCCCGTATTGATCAACCAGATAGTTCATCAATGCCCTTGCTTCTACCGTCGCATTCGGATTGGTGAGCGTTTTGGTTACCGCATGTGGTGGACGGTCAGCAGCTGGCTCCAGCTTGACGTAGTCGATATCATACCAGCCCCAGCCTGTTTCAAAACCGATCGTGTTCGCCCCTGCATTCAACAGAAGCTTGCCTCCGGAAGTTTCTTTAAAATCAGCCGATTTCGAAAGTATCAGCTCGCCAAACGCTTTGCCGTTTAAAGAGAAGTTGGTGCGTTTGTCATCATGAGGCGAACGGTAGCCGATTGTAAGATTGTACAAGCCTGCCGCCTCTGCCTGGATCGTCATCGTCAGGGAATCCCCTGCATTGTGGAAATTAGTTACATAACCAGTACCGGAGAAGCCGGTTCCGCTGGATTCCACAATGGTTCCCTTCAGCGTGCCATCTTCGGCTTCATAGCGATCCGGTCCGTCTACAGGCGTTCGCGGAACCGCTTTCAAAACATTGGATTCGCTCGTTCCCGCCTTTGTTTGTGCGGTTATTTTATAATAATAAGAAGTGCCGTTCGTTACGTTCGTATCCGTATAAGACGTTTCGACCAAGTTGGATGCTACAGCAGCAAAAGGACCGTTTTCATACGTTGCCCGCTGTACACTGTAACTTACAACTCCGCTGGAAGCGTCCCAGGATAAATCTACTTTCCCATCGCCAGCCTCAGCCCTCAGCGCAAAACTTTCAGGACCTTCCACAGGTGGCACAGACGTATCATTGCCAGCAGTCAAGACGATGTGATAAGCCGTCAAAGGCGGTACTGTATAGGTAAAGCGGTTGCCTGAAATTTGCGTAATTGGCGCTGCTTCTTTAATTTGTGAGCTATTTTTGTCGAAGCCCCATACTTTACCGGAACCGTAAGTCGTCTCACCGGAAAGATCAAATTGGGCGTCGAATGCACTGTCCATGCTTTTATTCATGACAACGAGGTGCAGTTCTTTGTAGGATGCATCCGTTACGGAAGCATGCACCGAGCTATTAACAATATCCGACGTTTGCGCATTAACACTGATATCACCGAAAGTAGAGCTTTTTCCGTCATAATTGCGGTAAAGCTTGTAAGCGGCACTAACGTAGTTGTTGGCACCATCCTTTAACTTCCAGTAGTTTGCCATATAAACATCGTTTTTGCCCAAGATGCCCAGCACATCGGTCATAGCGATACCGCCGGAAATATCATTTTCGCCGCCATAGCTATACTCAGTCAAGGCCAGCTTGGTTCCCGGGTAATACTGATCCACCGACTGCTTTAATCGAGGCAGTAAAGGCAAGAATTCACTGTTCCATTGAGCGATCCAACTATCTTCCTTGTAGGTCGGGTCCCACAAGGTACGAGGCGCCTGCATTCTGGCTTTCTTCGTTTCGTCATTGCCTACCTCATTCGTAATTCGTATGCCTCCACCCATCGCTTCAGGATACCAGTGCACATCGAAAACATCCAGCAATCTCTTGCCTTCAGCTTGCGAACTGAGGCGCATTTGATCGAGGTAATAGTCCACGAACCAGCTGTAGTTGCCTTTTACAGAGTTCCAATCAGGTGCAGTTTGAAGATCTTTATAGGCGCCAAAACCGTAAAGAACGGGCCCAAAAATTTCCGCACTCGCGTCAACCGCCTTAACGGCTTTGGATAAACTTACCGACCGCTCTACCAACTCTTTCGCTCCGACCTTTTCACCATGAATGCGCGGATGCGTATGCGACCAGAGAGCGGGTTCATTGTCGAGCGAGTATCCTTTCACACCTGTTTTTGTTGAAGCAGAGCCATACTTTTTCACTAAAAAGTTGACGAATTCATCCGCGTAAACCTGATTGTCTTTCAGATCAGGCTGCAATTGAAACGGCGCATTTTTAGCGTTTACGACCTCATTCCACCGATCGGAAGGAGCCTTTTCGCTTTCCTGCACACTTCCGTTTCCATCCTTGGCCACATAACCGGCCATCGGCAGTGTGACTAAAGAATATGTGCCCTGCTTCAGCGATTGATCGTGAAACGAGGTTGCCACCGCACCTGGCTTTTCACATTCGGCTTTTGTCAATCCGGCGTTGTCGCATAAATAGCTATCACTGGACTGCATCCAGTCGCTTCCTGCATTGGACATATTGTTTTCCCAGTTATATCCGGTCATTCGATTGCCACCAAGTCGTCTGGCAGTCAGATTCTCATCGCCTGACAACTCCTGATTCGTACCGTAAATATAAGGGCTAATAGGCTTACGATCCTTGGATGTATCGACTTTAATGGTAACAGTCTTTGCCGTTTGACCGTGAACTACAGTTGGAGTCGGTAGAGCACCCCCTACTATAATCGTGCATGCCATGACGACAGGCAGCCATTTGGAACGTTTGGACCAAATACTACTACTATTTTTCGCCTTCATGCCGCTTCCTCCCTTCAATTTAAAAAGAGCGGCACCCATACGAATGCCCCTCCTTGAGGCTTTAAGGCCCCTTCCCTGTCCCCAAACGAGCTTATCGTTCCGTTGCAGCGTCATATCCGTGCTTGAAATGTTCCAGCCGAAAACAACACCCTCTTTCTTTGAAACTGGATTTATAATATTACCTTAACACAAAGGTATATTGACATTTTTAACTATTGTTTTAATTAGCTAGTATTAATTTCTTAAATAACCATATAGCTTGAGGTATCCCAATAGCTCTTGCTCATCCACACTCGTCTTCCCTAGCGCACTTTATCCTTTTGAATAAGCTTATAATAGATGCGTGCAGGCTCTGATTCTCCGGTGGATAAAATGTATTCTGCCAAAGGTGCGCACAGTTTTTGGAGATAAAAGGAGTATAGCAGCTCGGCCGTGTCAAAATGAATTTTCAACACTTGCTTCATCAAGCCTTCGAATTTGGAGTAATCCAGTTCTTCCGGGGTAATATCAAACGGGTATTCAGGAAAGGTTTTTTTCTGAATTTCAACAAACTGCTCCCTAAGCTTCGGTTGATTGCCTGAACGGGCAGCCGAGAAATTCATCATAAAAAAAGATACAAAATCCGTCTCACGGTCACTTAACTCATAGTACTCACACCAACGCATGAATATCAACGGTTTTACCATATATAAATCTCCTTTAACAAAAGTTCAGATTTATCATGAATCTTACAAAAATCTAGCGGGTTCCATCTTATGTAATATATAGGTTAAGCCCCATTTTAAAATATGATTCCTTTAATGAATTTTGCTTTTTAACATATCCCCTTCTTATATATCCATAAAAATGCACAACAAAAAAAGACCGTTTCAGCATCTAATGACACTGACCAAGTCTTCTCATAATCATCCGTATATTCACAATCGTATTTATTCTAATCCTCTACATAGCTGCAAAGTTACAGGCTGCAAGTGAACACATAAGCGGGCGGGACATTGCAGTTTACCTTTTTAATCTGAATGTCAGCAAAAAAAGTGCGAAAAAAATTGTGTTTGACCTTGCTGTACTGGAACGTAATAAATTTGCCTTCCTGGCCCAAAACCTCCGCCGTTTGTCCCAAAATGAGGCTGGATAATGCAGCGGGCAAGCTGGTGAAAGGGAGCCCTGACACGACATAATCCACTTTTGGGACCTCATACTGTCGTATATACTGCGCTACATGCTCAGCCGATCCATGAATAATGTGTACCCTCTCCAAGTGTCCGTACTTGCTTTGTAGCGTTTTGTAAAACGATTCATTAGCTTCAATCACTAAAAGTAGCGTTTCTGGACGCTTGTTCAAAATAAGCTCTTGCGTAAACACACCGGTTCCTGCACCATATTCAATAATGCATGATGCTTTGTCAAAGTAAATCGGTGTGGCAATTTGTTTGGCCAACTGTCTTGAGCTGGGTATAACAGCGCCTACGCTGCGTGGATGCCTGATGTACTCTCGAATAAAGTGGATCGCGTTCATCTTTTCCTCTCCCTGCTTGACACACATGATAGGCATTCAGTTCATCAACGCTTCTTATTACATATTCATTGTATACCGATCAGAATATTGATTTCAAGCAGGCTACTGTCGGCATATAAAAAGAGCGTAGCCTTATTCGACTCTAATCAAATAATGACTACCCTCTTGTTGTAACATCTATTTGTCCATGGTATCCAAATGTGCCTTCTCTGCCTGCGATGCCTGTCCAGCTTTACGTTGGCGTGCGCCTATATGCATGGCAACAATCCGGTAGATGGAGGCTGGCTGTATGGATACGGCCCAGCTCGCGTCTGCATCAGGTGCAAGCACAACCCCTAGCTGGTGATGATCGCCATCGTACATGCCTCGCTGCACAAACTTGCTCTCGCCCTGCAGATTGCGTACCTCCAGCTTACAAAAAGCAGAGTTGATCCGCAAGGCCTGGTGTAACTCGGCACGGGTATTCACAACAATCCCATTCACGCGGTAAATGGCCTCGCCCGGCAGTATGCCCATGGCTGTCGCCGGACTGTCTGGCAGCACAGCGAGAACACGCATCCCTTGCTCCGGATGCACAAACATCGGGCTAAGGCGACTTTCCTCTATATTACCATACCAGATCAGCGCCTCATGAGCCAGAAAGGAGAATAACGCTGCTAACAATATCAGCGGACTCCACCATGCAGCCAGCAAGCTCAGCAGAAGTAAAGCCACACTGTACAGGAGCAAACGGTTCGAAGTAAGTACCGCCTTCTGTCGTGGTAGCTGGCCTAGCGTCACGCTGCTGAAGCCCATCAGGACTGGCAAGGCTGCCAGCATATACCCGGTTCCGGCATCGCCGCCGAACAAAGGTGTCCAGGGAAGCGTAAATCCTCCCTGAGTCGGTACCAGCAACAACAACGGAATGGGCCAGAGGTCTTCCATACGATAGCCGCCAACCAATCTTCCCCGTTTGCCCTCGACAAACAGCGGAGTGGCCGCCTTCCCCCCTTGCCAGCGAACCAACAGCGCCTCAGCCACATGCAGCACGGCGACCAACACCAACAGTGCTGGAATATCCAACCCGCGGATAGCTACTACTGATGTTCCGAGCGCTCCTCCAGGTTGCCAGCCACTGGCCACGTTTAGGAAAAATTGAACCACACCTAGCAGACCTACCGAATAAGCGAGACACAGGTAACGGACGCGTACCAGCATGAGCAGTAATGTCGCTACCCACAGGCACACGATGGAAGCCGAGTTCAGATGCACGCTGACGAACATTCCCAGAGCGGATAGCGCCATTCCAGCAAGCAAACCACTCCATACGACACGCCAGGTCTCTGAAGCCCAGCTATGCATTTTGGTATGAAATAGCTTGCGCTCCAGCAGCATTTGCCGACGATAACCAAGTGCTACAATGAGTATTGAGATATAATAAAACGGCTGCAAAAGCAGGTACAAGCAAGCATTTAAGACGCTCCATCCCCATTGTAATGCCCATTCCAAGTCCATTCACACTCCTTATGCCCCTGGCCCGCTGTATAGCGGATCACGTACATTTCATATCCATTTATTCTATATGAAATTGCCAACGTAGGGAAGACAAACCGACAGACTGCAAATAAATCCCAATATAAAAGGAGGCTGTTTCCAGCCCCCTTGTTGTAGCCTCACTATTATTTCGCTACGCTTGTCTTCATTTCCTTCCGAATCTCTTCAATCCCCTGCTTGAGTTGATTATCATTTTTCGGATCACGAATTTTCTCAATCAGCTTGGCTTCCATCGCTGCTGCTGTCTTCGCATCAATGATGCCGCTAGCCGTCAGCTTCGCTTGTTTTTGAAAAGCAATAACAGAGCTTTCAGTTACTTTGTCAAAATAGCCATCCTCGCGACCTGGGTTGTAACCCAAGCCTTGTAGAATGATTTGTGCATTTTTCACATCACTGCTATTCATATTGTATTTCAGGGACTTTTCCTTGTTCAGCGGTGCTGCTGTGAAGTATTCAGGCTGTTCCACCGCAATATTCGGCTTAATCCCTTTTTTATGAATCCACGTTCCATTTGGCGTTAACCATTTGGCAATCGTGATTTTGAGCAGGCTACCGTCACCCATTTGCTTGTCATAGCTGGTTTGTACAGTACCTTTACCAAAGGAATTTTCCCCGATCAACACGGCACCCGCTGATTGCTGGAGAGCACCTGCCAGAATTTCGGATGCACTTGCGCTACCTTTATTCATTAGCAAAGTCACAGGATAATTTTTGCGTGAACCTTTGGATTTTTCTTCTTCACGCTTCTGATTCTTGTCTTCCACTTGTACAATCGTTTTGCCAGAAGGTACAAATTGCTGTGCAATATCAATGACTACGGAAAGCACGCCGCCCGGATTATTACGCACGTCAATGACGAGCCCTTTAAGCCCTTGTTTTTCGAGCTTCGCTAACTCTTCCTTGAAACGTTCTGCTGTATTCAAGGAGAACTGGGTGATCGTGATGACGCCTACACCGTCGCTTTCCATATGAGCCGTTACAGTTTCCATATCAATGTTGTCACGGGTAATCGTGTATTCGAGCGGATCAGGAGAGCCACTGCGCTGAATTTTGACTTTCGCCTGACTGCCTTTAGGTCCACGGATTTTGGAAACAGCCTTGTTTAGATCCAATCCGTCCAGTGTTTCACCATTAACAGACAAAATAATATCCTTAGAGCGTAATCCTGCCTTCTCTGCCGGGGAGCCTTTAATTGGCGTGACTACAACTACTTTCCCGTTTTCCGCTGCTACTTCAGCTCCGATCCCGGTAAAAGAACCTTCTATGGATTGCTCGAATTGTTGTGCGGTTTCTTTACCCATATAAGAGGAATACGGGTCACCGAGCGACTCCATCATACCATTGATGGCGCCATCCACCAGCTTGGTACGATCCACATCCTGATAATATTGTCCCTGAATCAAGTCCATCGCCGTCTCAATTTTGCGGATATCACTTCTGGAGGTAGAACTGCTACCTGTCACACTCGCCAGCAGTCCTTCGCCCAGAGCGCTGTTCCCTACTGTAGTCGTTCCAGTATAGGCAAAAGTGAGCAGACTGCCGCCAAGCAGCCCGATCACCATCAAGAGTATCGCTGTACTTTTTTTCAACATCTAATCGTCCACCGCCTTCTCATTATCTTGTATCCTATTGCCTTACAACGCATGTCCATCCACGAAGTATACGTCTAGCTTGTACGGAATATGTTAATTGTATCCTACTCTGTGTCTCAATGCACATGTTCTTCATCGGATATTAACCATTACAGCAAAGCCCTATCTACAACCGTAATGGCTATAAATAGGGCTTACCTTATCTACTATAAATAGTTCATCGGATTTACAGGTTTGTTATTTTCGCGCACCTCAAAATGACAGTGAGGTCCTGTGGAATTGCCCGTCGAACCAACTTCTGCAATTTTTTGACCACGTTTCACAGTCTGCCCGGTATGAACCACCGTACCGCCATTGCGAATGTGTCCGTATAGGGTCCATAGTCCGTCTCCATGGTCAATCACAACTGTGTTTCCATAGCCACTCCACCATTCGGCAACAATGACAACACCATCTTCGGCTGCATGAATATCGGTTCCCTGCGGAGCCGCCATATCAACACCTGTGTGGCCTTTAAGCTTGCCAGTAATCGGATGTACCCGCATGCCAAAAGTAGATGAAAGTCGGTAATGGGATACAGGCGAAGCCAATGTACCCGTTCCGCCTGTATACGTGCTGGCTGCCGCATGGCTGGAATTCGAGGCGGCACCTGAGGATGAAGATGCATATCGTTTGGCTTCAGCCGCACGTGCAGCCGCTCTAGCACGTGCTGCTTTGGCAGCCTGCTCCGCTCTAAGCTTGTTCTTCTCCTGCACCAGACCCACACGTTTGTTAGCGAGTGCTACCAGCATGTCATTTTGCTCTTCGCTGATTTCATCTGACTCAGCAATATCATGATCATAATTGGAAATCAGTCTTTGCTTCTCTTTCTCTTTCGAATTCAGTTCTGCCTTAGCGTCCTGCTTGAGCGCATACAGCTTCTTGGCATTTTTATATTCCGTGTCCAGCTGTTTCTTCTTGCTTACGACCAATGCCTTGTCCTTTTTATGCTCGTCCAACAGGATTTGATCCTGTTCCACGATCGTTTTCAGGGAATCTACCCGGCTGAGAAAGTCACTAAAACTGGACGAAGACATAAGCACGTCCATATATGAGACGGTTCCATCCGTATACATCAAGCGCACACGGGTTTCCAGCATTTTTTCCCGTGACTGGATACGATCAATGGCCTCGGCTAAATCTTTTTTAGTCGCACGCAGATTATCTTCCGTTTGATCAATCTGAACCGCAACACGAGTCAGCTGATCACTGACGCTGTTAATCTGAGCAAGCACAATTTTCAGGTTTTGCACGGTTTTATTTTTGTAATGTTGGGCATACTGTTTATCTTGAGCAGCCTTTTCCTGTTGTTGCTTGGCAGATTGGGCCTGCTTTTCCAATTGGTTCAGCTGCGAATTGATTTCACTCATGCTTTTGGCATATCCGTCAGAAGGCTGGATTAGCAATGCGGCTACCAAGGTAGCGGCCAACACAGATCCTGTTTTTTTCAACTTGCACTCCCCATCCTTTATCGCAAAATAACACCGGGCTTCCCCGTTCTAATTGATATCGAACACGACGTCCAGCCAACGCTTCTTTATACTTTTAAGAACTTGCGCATGGACAGGGTACTGCCAACAATTCCGACCAGCATCCCCAAAATAATCAGCAATGCACTCAACTGAATCCAAATGCCTTCAAGTGGCATTAGCTTCAACATATTCAGAGCTATATCGCCCTGAACGGCAGTCAGCAAACGCTGATAGCCAGTAAATAAAATACCTACAGTAATAAGGGAACCAATGAGACCAATAAGCGCGCCTTCGATAAAAAACGGCCAGCGTATAAAAAAGTTGGTTGCACCGACCAGCTTCATAATGCCAATCTCTCTGCGTCGTGCCAATATGGTCACGCGAATCGTATTCGAGATGAGGAACATGGACATGATCGCCAGTCCGGCGACGAATATAAAGCCTACATTACGAATGAGCTTCGTAATTGTAAAGAGTGTCTCTACGGTGCCTTTTCCATAACGAACCTTTAAAATCGGCTTCTCTGGATGCAACGTATTCAGCTTCTCAATCTTTTCGGCCACAAATGGAACCGTTGTTGGTTCAATAACCTCTACCACAATTTTGTCCGGGAGTGGATTGCTGTCCTTGTCAAAACCCTCCAGCAGCTCCTTGCCGCTGTCTCCCAAATCTTTGCGCAGCTCCTCCAAACCCTGAGCTTTAGTCACAAAGGTCGTTTTGCTGATTTCCGGCATCGCCGCAATTTCCTTTTGCAGCGTTTCACGCATGTTCTGCTCTACATTTAGCTCCAGAAATACGTTAACCTCCACCTGACTATCTGCCTGATCAGCCAGGGAATTGACGTTGAGCACCAGCATGATAAATACGCCCAATATAAGTAATGACACAATAATCGAGGTGACGGATGCCACGGACATCCAGCCATTGCGGAATATGTTTTTGAAACCTTCCCGCACATGACGTAAGAAGGTGTTAAAAGTCATATCCGTACTCCCCTCTTACCTGATCCCTTACGATGTTGCCATTTTCAATGGCAATGACACGTTTACGCATGGAGTTCACGATGTCCTTATTGTGGGTCGCCATTACAATAGTCGTGCCCCGAAAATTAATTTCGTCCAGCAACTGCATGATCTCCCACGATGTTTCGGGGTCCAGATTTCCCGTAGGTTCATCGGCAATGATCACGGAAGGATTGTTCACGATCGCCCGTGCAATTGCTACACGCTGTTGCTCCCCACCGGAAAGCTGGGCAGGCTCACGATTCATTTTTGTTTTCAAGCCAACCAGTTCAAGCACTTCTGGTACCCGTTTGCGAATCAGCTTCTTAGGAGCTTCAATAACTTCCATAGCAAAAGCCACATTCTCATAAGCCGTCAAACGCGGCAAAAGCCGGAAATCCTGAAAAATGACTCCGATGTTACGACGAACGTAGGGAATTTTACGCTGCTTGAGCTTCCCGATATTAAAACCATTGACTGAAATTTGCCCCTTGGTAGGTACTTCTTCTCTATAAATAAGCTTCATAAAAGTCGATTTCCCCGCTCCAGACGGGCCGACTACGTATACAAATTCATTACGGTCAATTCTGACCGATACTCCTTGAAGTGCGTGGGTTCCGTTAGTATAGGTCTTCCACACATCCTGCATTTCAATCACTCGATCACTTCCCGTTGCTTAATCATATTACGCATAACCTAATATCCATTCGACATATTCCATGCATTTCCTTTAAAAACTTCTCTATTTCATCATACCGTTTATCATTGTAACAAATTTGTTACCTAAATAGTACCGAAAGTTTTCTGCTTTTAGCACATATATATGAATATTATGGCACACGAATCGCTATCAAGCTTATCAGACAGGAGACATCTGCATTATGAAAAAAATTCATTTATCTGTCATTTGGATATGGTCTGGTGTTCTGGCGCTGACCATGTTGTGGGGAGGACTTCATCTGTACGCCGACAGACAAACGCTGCCGGAGGGAGTGAGGGTCGGAGGAATGAACGTAGGAAGCATGGATCACACAGCCGCTCTTCGGCTGGTGGATAAAAAATTGGATGCATTGAAGCAACGTCGACTGCTTCTGACGGACAGTGACAGCAGTGCACAGGATATAAAACTTACACTTGGGGAAGCAGGAATTCATTATAAAGCGGAGGCATTTCGGAATGCCGTGAAGGCACTCAGCTCGGAGCATCTATGGACTCGTGTGCAGACACGTTTTAGCTTCGAAAAAGAATGGTCTATCACATCTTTCCGACAGGAGGAGATATTAAGGGCCCGATTCGGAGCCTATTGGGAGGAGCAACGATACGGCATGCCTATCAATGCTGTGCGTCAGATTGACGGGAATGATCAGGTTCGTTATATTCCAGGGCGCTCTGCCCGACGCCTAGATTGGCCCAGATTGGACGCTGCACTAGATAAGGCGCTGCCCAAGGATTTTACCGCTTCGGAAGAGCCCGTACGAGTGGAATTACCTTTCCGTCAGCTGGAACCGAAAATTTCGGTGGACAGTCTACGGAACGAAGGGATTGAGCGCAAAATCGTCCAATTCTCCACCAGTCTCGGCAGTAGCTCGGAAGGACGCGTGTATAACGTTAATTCAGCGGCAAGCACCGTTGATGGTCTAATTCTTAAGCCAGGCGACATATTCGACTACGGTCAATTGATTGCCAAGGCTGAGCGCACTCATGGCTTTCGTGAAGCTCCAGTGATCGTCAACGGTCAGTTGGAGTCCGGCATAGGCGGCGGGATTTGTCAGGTATCCAGCACGGTGTATAATGCAGCGCTACGAGTCGGTTTGGACATTGTTGAGCGCCGCAACCATTCCTTGCCGGTTAGCTACCTGCCCAAAGGTCAGGATGCGACTTTTGCTACAGGGTCCATTAATTTTCGTTTTAGAAACAATACAGGCAAGCATTTACTGCTTCGTGCCGCTGTCCAAAACCGAACGCTTACTGTTAAATTTTTTGGTACGTTTCCGTCCAATGTTTCGTATGAACTGGAATCCCATACAGTTCGCGTACTTCCCATACCGGAGAAGAGACTCCGTAATGACTCACTTTCCCCCGGCTTCTATCAAGTACTTCGGCAAGGCAAAGAAGGGTATGTGGTAGAAACATTCCGGGTAAAAAAGGTAGACGGAAAAACTGTAGATCGCACCCGAATCAGCCGCGATACGTATCGAGCGCAGCAACGCATTATAGCTAGTTATGGCGGTGGCACATCGTCTGAGCCACAAACACCTGAACCCGAGAAATCTATTGTCGAGGACGGTATAAGCGAATAAACGAAAAATCCCCCTTCCACTGTCGGCTGGACTTGTTCCAGACAGAGTGAAAGGGGGATTTTAGCTATAAATTACTCGCTGCGTTTACCCAAAACAGAAATTTCTACAGGCTCACTTTCGTTACCGTCTGCATCTTCAGCTTTGATTACCAGCCTAACCGTTGCTTTTTGAGCAAGCACACTGATACTAAATGTGCCATCATTTTTGGCTACTGCACTACCGATAGGCAGTTCGTTGGAATAGGCGGTTACTGTGGAACCTGCTTTAGCTGTCCCCGTAATTGTACCTTCTCCATCATACACATTGTTGACTTTCAGAGCTTCCGTAGTTGCAACTGCGTCAGTAGCTGTGTCTGTAGTGCTATCTGTAGTCGTATCCGTAGTTGTGTCTGTATCTGTGTTGGTATCTATTGTTGTAGAGTTGTTCGTAGTCGTGCTATCTGTGCTGGTACTTGTGCTGCTATCTCCTGTTTCGCTGCCAGAAGTAGTTGACGTGTTACCATAAGTGGAATCTGTCACGTTGCTGTATGTGGAGTCCGTCACCGTTCCACCAGGAGTCGTCGTCAGATTATCGACAGAGCTCAGGTTGTAACCGGAAGCAGCGTCCAGAATAGCAATCGCCTCTGCACGAGTCAGCGACTTCAGTGGCTGGAATTTACCATCCGGATAACCGTTGATGATTTTTTGCTCCGCAGCTGCCGCTACACTTTTCTTCGCCCAAGACCCAATTTTGTCGGAGTCAATGAATTTAGTAACATCTGCTGCGTTACCCGCAGTCAGTCCAATAGCTTTTCCTACGATTGCCGCAGCCTCTTGACGTGTTACCTTACCATTTGGTTTGAGCTTGTTATCTGCATAGCCGCTTATGTAGCCTGCATTCACGGCACTTGTCAGCTCGTTGTATGCCCAGTGCGAAGCTGGAACATCTGTGAACGTTCTGCTTCCATTACCGTTTACTTTCACACCACCCGCATATGTTACGTCTGTCACTGCTGGAGTTTCCTGTGTGAACGTTCCCAAGCTGCGATTCAGAAGAACAATAAATTCGGCACGTGTGATCGCCGCATCTGGTTTTACCGCCCCGTCCAATTGTCCTGTGGCTGACCAGCGTTGCACCTGATCTCCTGCCCAATGTCCACTTGTAGTTTGGGGAGCAGCTGCCGCTGCGCTGAATGCGCTAAGAATAAGACCTGTACTCAATACACCTGTAACTGTGTTTCTTAACTTTTTTCCCATGCTATAAATTCCTCCTCTGATTGGATTCATCATTCTTTTTTAAACACTTTACCAGAAATCAAACCCAAATAACCCCCAAATTAAAAAAATCGTCCCATATAACCATACCCCCACCTAATGTAGGATAAATAAGAAACGGGACTTAATACCTAGTTATTCACTTGGATATGTATATTTAGACAGGCTAAGGTATACTGAATGAATACTCGGTCATATGCTGGAACACCGCAATGAGGTCACAAAACCCTAGGAAAGAGGTCTTCTTATGGCTCTTATTCAATGTCAGTTTTATTCGGAAGTTCTAGGTCTGAGCACATCCATGAATGTTATTCTTCCTCAGGCAACCCGTTCGCAAATCGGACTAGAGGGCAAGCAAGGAACCGGGCCACATCCGACGCTATATTTGCTGCATGGCCTGTCGGACGATGATTCAACCTGGTTGCGTCGAACCTCCATTGAACGCTATGTCGCCTCATTGGGCCTAGCTGTCGTCATGCCCCAGGTACATCGGAGTTTCTATACGAATATGGAGCAAGGAGCGGCTTATTGGACCTTTATCAGTGAAGAATTGCCGTCTTTGGCACGTTCATTCTTTCCTCTGTCCGACAAGCGTGAAGACAATTTTGTAGCTGGGCTTTCTATGGGTGGATATGGTGCTTTCAAACTGGCACTACAGCATCCAGAGCGTTTTGCAGCCGCTGCGAGCCTTTCGGGAGTCATGGATTTACACGCATCACGCACCGATCCTATGCAAAATGCGATGAGTCCAGCGGAGTGGCTTAACATTTTTGGTCCAGATGAAATACGTGGAACGGATCACGACTTGCTGGAACTGTTACAACGTCATGCTGCCTTGGGGACCTCGCTTCCCCGGCTTTACCAATGCTGCGGCACGGAGGATTTTCTATATAAGGGAAATCAGGCTTTCCGTGAAACATGTAATACTACCGGAGTTCCGCTGACCTACGAAGAAGGTCCTGGGGCTCATGAATGGGGATACTGGGACGCGAAAATTCAGGATGTACTGGCGTGGCTACCACTCAAAGAGCACTAAACAGGTTAAAAAAATCCCCGCAGCTTCCCTCATCGCACCATGGCGAAGGGATAGGCTCGGGGATTTTTTTGCACATTACGGATTTGTCGTGGTCTCCGTCGAGGGAGAGGCTTTAGTTAGTGACTTGGGCAGCACCTTGTACAAGCGCCACTCACCGTTAAACTCACGTTCAAGCTGGACCCAAGGAGCGCCTTTTTCATATAAATTCGGATATACCATATTGATTTTACTCAGTGGCATGCCTGACATGATCTTAGGTACAAGGATATAATCTACATGGTTATCCTGCGGATAACTTAATGCCTTATTGAACGAATAATCACTGGTGATCAGGAAGCGTTTGGGATATTGGCTGTAGACAATCATCGTGTAGGCTGAAGCCGAATCGGTCATAATGGTAGACTTCGGCAGATGCTCATCCAACCAGACGGCAATCTTACGATCTGACTCCTGTCTCACATAGTTCACATTACCCGTTCGTGTGAGAAAGCTGTTCTCATCCGGTGCAATATCCGGGCGAGTCAACGCATAGGAAAGTAATCCAGCGGTAAGCAGCAGACTGACGGATACCAGGCCAAAGGCTGCCCTCCGCCATCGTCCCTGAAGCTGGCTCAGCTCATAGGGCAACCAAGCTACAGTAATTGGGAACACGTACATAAAATAACGAAACCACCCATACGAAGATTGCTTCATCATGAGTAAAAATTGCAACCCCGGCACCGACAGGAACAGCAGCAAAATAATCAGTGTTCCCCATCGGAACAAGCGCCCACTTAACAGACGAATGAACAGAATAGCAAACAACGGTACCGAATACCAGAGTGTTTTGGAAGCAATAAATTTCAAGGCCACCAGCGGATTGGAGAAAATCTCTACAAACTTATCATCATTCAGCAGCTCTGCCGATTGGGCTGTGTTCGAATACTCCGAATTCAGGAAGTAAAAAGCATTCCCCATAATGAGATAGTTGAAGAAAATCCACAACAGCCCGGAAAAGACCACCGGGAGCAGAAGCAGTAACCAAGTTGCCTCGACCTTGTGCAGTTTTTCTCGCAAGGCCAGCTCACGTCTGCCCATGTTTCGATGTAGAAACAGGATCGCCAATACCACTCCACCCGCCATTGCCACGCCCAGAGGAACCGCTTCATAACGAGTCCAGAACGCCATGGCAAGCGCTAATCCAGAAACAATCAGGCTTGCCGTCATGCGATCCTTGAGCCACAATGCAAACTCAATCACCGTCATCATAATGAAATATATGTATAGCGAATCGCTCAGCCCATTGGCACCAAACAGTAAAATAAACGGATTCAGTGCATACAACAGTGCCAGCAAGATGCTCATCCCTGAGCTAAGCCCTGTTCTGACCCCCGCCCGATACAGCAGCATAGCGGTCAAAGCGGAAAAGGTAGCACTAAGAATGACAGCAGCCAATCCATAGGTGGCTAATGCCGGAAAGATTGGATACAGCAGTAGAATCACCATTTCCAGAAGACTGGGTAGTGGATTCCAGATAAATCCGATTGCGCCCAGATGCGGGTCGCGGCTGTACAACACATAAAATGCATTAGCTACGCGACTGAGTGCATCTGTGTGCATATATCCCAGAACATAGCTAAAATAGATGCCCGCAGACAGCTCCAATGCAAGTATAAATACAAACAGACCTATAGCCATCCATCTGCTTGCAGACCATTTGCGAAAGGACATTCCTCTCGTTCCCCCTCAAACTTCTTGCGGCGATACAGCTGTAGCCCACTCACACCCTACAGCTGTATTCTTCCCTCCGCTACGATGCACTAAAATATAATAATTATTTCGATTCTTCATGCTTTATTTTGTACAGTCGCCACTGCCCGTCAAAGTCATGTACCAGTGAGGCCCACGACGCTCCCTTTTCGAACAAATCAGGATAGTTCCGATTTACCTGATCCAGCGGTACCCCATCCACCAAGCGCGTGACCAAGACATAATCCACCTTGGAAGCAGGCAGATCCATTAAAGATTCCCCAAAATCAAAATCACTCGTAATCATAAACTTCTTCGGGATTTTGCTGCTCAAAATGATCGGATAGGCGGCATAAGAATCTGTCAAAATGAGAGATGAACCATAATGCTCATCCAGCCACGGCGCTATTTTCCGCTCAATAATTTGACGTTCGTAGCTTTCATTACCACTATGCGTCAAATAGCTGTGTTCATCTGCTGCAATCGCGGGGTTCGTCAGTGCGTAGGATAACAAGCCTGCTGTTACCAACATTCCTGCTGTTACCAGAGAGATTCCGATCCCCCTCATTTTCCCCTTCAATAAACTTAGCTCATACGGCAACCAGGCAACCGTAATCGGGAACACATACATAAAATATCGGAACCACCCAAAAGAAGAGTGCTTGAGCATCAGCAAAAGCTGAAGTCCAGGCACCGATAAAAAGATTGCTAATAGCGTAAGCGTGCTCCAACTCAACAGACGTTTGTCCAACAAACGTATGAGCAAAATGGCAATCAACGGAGCAGCATACCATAAGGTTCGTTGCCCGATAAACTTTAGCATCAGCACAGGGTGGGCAAACATGGCCACAAAGCGTTGATCCTCTAACAAAGCCGCTGATTGTGTGGAATTGGAATATTGCGAGCGTAAAAAGTAAAGCGGATCGCCCATGATAATCCAGTTAAAAAAGAGCCACAGCAGACCGGAAAAAACAAGTGGCAACAACAATAGAAGCCATGTCGCTTCCACCTTGTACAGGCGCTCTTTTAAAGACAATTCCGTTCTAAACATCTCTCTGTTTGTACGCCACCTATGCAGAAAAAAGATCGTCAGCAATACACCCAAAGCCATCGCAACGCCAAGCGGAACCGCTTCATAGCGTACCCAAAAAGCCAGTGCAAGCGCAAAACCGGATACGATCAAATTCGCCGCCTTGCGATCCTTCAACCACATACAAAATCGACTCACTGTCAACAGGATGAAAAAGATATATGGCGAGTCACTTAAGCCGTTGAAGCCAAACAGAAACATAAATGGATTCAGTGAAAATAATAGCGCAATCAGCAAGCTGGTTGCACCGTGAAGCCCCAACTGTTTGCCCGTCGCATACAATAATGCCGCGCTCGCCCCTGCAAACAGGCTGCTCACAATCACTGCCGCCAGCCCGTGGGAAGCGAGTACTGGAAATAAAGGATAAAACAACAGCACAATCAGTTCCATCAAACTGGGCAGGGGATTCCATACAAACCCGATAGCACCCAAGTGTGGGTCACGACTGTATAGCACATAAAATGCGTTAGCCACTCGACTGAGCGCATCGGTATGCATATAACCAAGATACCATGCAAAATACACACCCACGGCCAGTTCAAGAGCAGTAATACAAGCAAACAATGATAGAAATTTTCCGTGTTTTCTTAAAATCATGAAACCTCTTTCTGACGCTGTTGCGGAACGGAGAAGATCCAGTAGCGGTTCCAGAAATAATTATGAACAGGCACGATGATGGTAGTTAGTACTTCACCGATCAGATACGACCAACCGATCCAGTGAATGGTCACGTACATCAGAGCGGCATTTAAGAGCAAGCCACAGGTACAGACCAATAAATATTTAAGAAACTGGGTGCGACTTCCCTCGCCGGTAGGCTCGAACGTCCAGTTTCGGTTCAGCACATACGAAACGAGCAATGTAACCACGAATCCGATTGTAGTAGCCGTTACTGCTGGTACCGTAAACAACTCCACCAGCAGCACAAGCACACCCACATGGATACCTGTACCCAGCAACCCCACAATACCGTATTTAATGATTGGATACTTTAGATATGAACGTCTGATCATGTTGATTAAACTCCCTGTCCACCCACAATCGGTCAGCATTCGCCCGTTTATCTGCTATCAGATAGCGAGGTCTAGCTTTGACTTCGTGATATATGGCGGCAATATATTCTCCTACCACTCCAATCGACAGCATGAGTACACTGCCAATAATCAAGAGCAGCAAAATCACAGTGGTAAAACCGGTCACAGCGTCACCCGTTAATTTGCGCATTAAGGTCTGAATCCCCAATACGACTGAAATCAGCATAAAAATGAGGCCCATCAGACTTACTACCCGCAACGGTACTGTTGAAAACGAAACGATCGCTTCTGCTGCCAGTCGAATCAGCCCTAACGGACTCCAGCGGCTTGGCCCCTCTTCGCGTGGAGCCACCCGGAATGAGATCTGGGTTTTACGGAAACCTAGCCAGGCTGTCATCCCGCGGAAAAACGGCATCCGCTCTGGCATCGCCATCCAGGCATCCACCACTCGTCGATCCAGTAGCTTATAATCGGAGGCATCCTTGAGATTAAAGCCCGTCAAGCGGTTCAGGGTCGCGTAGAACAATGAAGCACCGAGCTTTTTGCCCACCGACTCTTCTCCCCGAAATTCTTTCACACATTCGACCAAATCATAACCTTCATTTTGCCATAAACGTACCATTTCTCCAATCATTTCAGGAGGATGCTGCAAATCACCGTCCATGACAATAATCGCATCGCCAGAGGCATTTTCCAGACCTGCGCACAACGCCAGCTCCTTACCGAAATTCCGACTCAGCCGGAGCGCGAGCAAAGAGGGCATACGACGGGACAATTCGGACAGCTTGAGCCACGTATCGTCTTTGGAACCATCATCTACTATGATGAGCTCATAGCGTGAGGTGACAACAGACAATACCCCATCAATTACCTTAAGCGACCGCTCGAGATGCGAGCTTTCATTGTACATGGGAATGACGACGGATAAAAAAGGTGTTTTTGTCTCCATTCTTGCTCCTTCTTTCTTCATATTCAGGAGGACTGTGCCGGGGTATCATCCAAGTCGTGCATATCGGTCAGACCATGCGTGGTCTTCTCCCAATAGAACGGCTTGGTAATGAGCTGCCAAGCGGCTTTCACCGCAGCTATACTCATAAGTACCCAATATAACGGCGAGAGTAGCCCGTATTTGACCATCGCGTATGAAAATGTTCGTTCACCGCGCTCTTCCAGTTCCCCGATGACCCAATACATTCCGGCCACATTACTGAATACGAACAGAAAGTTACCGATATAAAACTCCGCGCTGGCCAGGTAATACACATAACCCGGGAATAGCTTGGGAATAAAGGACAACTCCCAGCCAAACCATAAAATAAGCAACCCCCAAAAAATCGGATTCAGCAACGGCAACATCGGAGTTGCCAGAATCATCACCTGAAAGCCGAAAAAGCCTTTCCAGCCCACTTCGCGCACCAGCTTAACCGGATTGCGCATATGAACCAGCCATGTCTGCATATACCCCTTGATCCAGCGTGACCGCTGACGAATCCAGTTGCCCACGCGGCTGTTAGCTTCCTCCCATGTGCGGGAATCGACAATAGCAGTTTTGTAGCCGCCTTTATACAGACGTATGCCCAGATCGGCATCTTCGGTTACATTGTAGGGGTCCCACGCATTAATATCTTTTAATACAGATACCCGAAAATGATTGGATGTGCCGCCTAACGGAATTGGGGTATCTAACTGCATAATACCCGGCAGCAGTAACTCGAACCACATACTGTATTCTTGAGTGAACCAGCGGGTCAGCAGATTTTGTGTACTATTAAAATAGTTGAGCTTCGCCTGAATACACGCATAATGCTCAGGGAGTGAATCGAACGCTGCAATGACCTTTTTAAGCTGATCAGCGTCGGGACGATCCTCAGCATCGTAAATCACGACAAACTCGCCACGTGCCCGAATAAGTCCGTAATTACATGCCTTCGGCTTGGTTTTCGGCAAACCGTCTGGAACGACTAGTGTCGTGTAATAGGCCGGTAGCTTCATTTCCCGAAGTAGCTCAATCGTCTCTATGTCGTCCTCTTCAATCAGCAGCCGCACATCCAGCTTGGACTTTGGATAATCCAGTTGCTCCAAATTCCGCAATAACATCGGAAGCACGCCCGCTTCCTTATACATAGGTACAAGAATGGTATAGATCGGCAGTTTCTTTTCATCCATGGCGTCAACCTCTTCCTTCGTAAAACGAAGCTGCGCCCCACGCCGGGAACCGAGATAAATGATGCCAAATTTAAATAGCGTCATGGCAAAATAAAACAGCTGAATCATCATATTGATGATCAACACCGTTTTCCAACTGTTCCAGAGGAGACCGAGCAGTGTAATCATACCCATGGCCGCGAACACCCAGAGCTGTCCCTTTGTAAAGGTCGTCCGTGCTGAATTGTGTGGTTCTTTTTCCAATAGCCCGGTCGTGCTCTCCTGCATCATTTCTTCACCGTAGATTTTACCCCAGAGCTGCTCCATCTCTTCCTTCGTAGCAAGCACCTGCTCTACCGGCATACCCAAAATTTCTTCCAGCTTCAAGCGTCGCTCTTCTGGCAGTGGATCACTGACCGCCACAATATAACGGTTCATATATTGATGGATGACGACCACGCCGTAAGCCATTGCCACTTGCTCGGGTAGTTTGTACGCCGCATCCAGTGCGAGTTCCTCACCAATACGCCCGATTCGGTTCTGTGTAGCAATCGCGCGGTACAGATCGGCAGGTTCCAGCATTTGCAATGACAGCAAGATGTCTCCCAGTAGTCCGCCGCTCTTCGCCTGGAACTCCAGTGCGCGCTCCAGTTGTTCCGGTAATATATAGCCGGAACGAACCAGCATATCGCCTAGGCGCTCCTTGGACTCGTCGCCGCCAACCTGTTCCTGTAGCTGCTCGGCTGTAATGAAGCCCATTTCTACAAGAATATCGCCCAGCCTGCCACCGTAACGCTTCTGGTTGCGGATGGCATCTGTCAGCTGATCACGGGTGATCATCCCGTTCTCCACCAGTTGATCCCCCAGACGGGCCTTGCCGTTTCGTCCGCTCTGCATTCCTCTTACTGCCTCTTCGCCTTCCGTACCAGAGATACTGGAAGCAACGCCCATAGCGGTTCCTGCCGCTACCTGTTCCTGCCCAGATGCATATTGGACTTGAGCCTCCTGCACCTGTCCATCCTGTAACCCTTCATCCAGCAATTGTTCCACAGCTGCTGCTGTATCATTGGCGTTCTGTATCGCCTGGATACGTAGTTCTGTATCCTGAAGTCGCCGTTCCAACTCTTCGATATGAAAATCAAGCTTGTACAGCACCGGGGCCTGCTCTGACCGCTGAGCCTCTAGCTGTTGTTGCAGTTGTTCGATTCGCTGACGCTCTTCTTTTATTCTTCTCTTGGTTTGGCGAATTGAAACTCCTCCAACCTGCCACCTAAGCTTGTCACCCATGAATTCCCGCCCTTTCAATCCAGCGCCGCTCTTCCGCAAGCGCATCCGCAAGCAGCTGCTTTAACTCCGCATCCCGCTGCTTTTTCCGTTCCAGCGCCGCGTGGAAAAGTTCCCGCTCCTCACGCAGTAACTCCTCCGCTTGCACCCGTTCCTCATGCAATGAAGATATCAGTTGATCGGCTTCAGAAGCGCGATAACCGATCCAAGCGCTCTTTAACTGACGCGCCGTCCTTTTAGTTCTCATAATACCTCCCTGGATCATCCCGACTCTGCCTTCAGCTACGTCGCTACTTTAGAGCTTTTACTTACCGTTCTCCTAAAAAACCAGGACATACCTATGTTCTCATTCAAGCCCTTCATTTACACATTTATGAAATTCGCCTGATCAAAAGAGCCCCTAGTAACTTGACATTTACTTATTGAATATAGTTCTTGTCCTATTGAATTGGTAATTCGATGAAAAACTTAGTGCTATTCTACCATAATCATCATAGGTGTAGTATACAAAAATGTAAATTCTAGAAACTTTCACACCAGTGTATTAATAGGTATTTGGAACTATGAATTAATGCCCCAAAAAACACAAAAGACACCGCGAACGGTGCCTTTGAAACTTAGATTGCTAATTCCTTAAAATTTGATTTTACACAGCATCCCGCTGCTATGCAAGAGAATAATATCTTTCTTTACTGATTAATTTTTCGGCTTGTGCCCTTCAAACCATGTTGATGTATTCGCCAGGAGCTGTTCACTGCGCCCAATAGCTGCCTGTACCTGCCCGGTAGCGGTTCCACCATATACATTCCGTGCATTCACTACCGCTTCTGGTTGAAGTACCTCATAGATACATTCGTCAAACAGATCCGAAAACTGCTGGAATTCGTCCAGTGTCAGATCAAGCAAGTATTTTCCATGCTGGATGCAATACAGTACGGTTTTGCCAATGACCTCATGCGCCTGACGGAATGGAAGCCCTTTGCCGACCAGGAAGTCCGCAATATCCGTTGCGTTGGAAAAATCCTGATTGACCGCTTGACGCATACGATCCTTGTTCACCTTCATCGTGGCGATCATCGGTGCGAACAGTTGCAAGGCTCCTTCCAGCGTGGCAACGGTATCGAACATCCCTTCCTTGTCCTCCTGCATATCCTTGTTGTATGCCAGCGGCAAGGATTTCAATACAGTCAACAAGCCGACGAGGTTTCCATAGACACGTCCGGTTTTACCACGTACCAGCTCCGGTACGTCCGGGTTTTTCTTCTGTGGCATAATGCTGCTGCCTGTGCAAAAAGCATCATCCAGCTCGACAAAACCAAACTCCGTGCTGCTCCATAGCACCAATTCTTCGCTCAGACGAGACAAATGCGTCATAATCAGCGAGGCGCCAGCCAGGAACTCTACGATAAAATCTCGGTCGCTGACGGCATCAAGGCTATTTTCATATACACCATCAAATCCCAGCTGCTCGGCTACAAAGTGACGGTCGATCGGAAAAGTGGTCCCGGCCAAAGCGCCAGCACCGAGCGGCAACACGTTAATCCGCTTATAGCTGTCTTTGAGTCGGTCAATATCACGCTCCAGCATAGACACATACGCCAGCAGATGATGTGCAAATAAAATAGGCTGCGCACGCTGCAAGTGTGTATATCCAGGTACAATCGTGTTCAGATTATCCTTTGCCTGGCCGATTAATGCAGCTTGTACGTCATGCAGCATACCCACCAGCGATACCACACGTCCTCGCAAATACAAGTGCATATCCGTTGCTACCTGATCGTTACGACTGCGCCCAGTGTGCAACTTACCTCCGACCGGACCAATGGCCTCGATTAAATTTTTTTCGATATTCATGTGAATATCCTCATCCGAAACGGAAAATTCAATTTCCCCACGGCGGATACGCTCCAGGACCGTGTGCAGTCCTTCCTTGATCGTGTCTGCATCCTCCTGCGGAATAATTCCGCATTTCCCCAGCATGGCCACATGAGCCAAACTGCCTTGAATATCTTCTTCCGCCAATGCCTGATCAAACCCGATAGAAGCCGTATATTCCTCTACCAGCTTATTCGTTTGCTTCGTAAAGCGTCCGCCCCATAGCTTACTCATTGCATGATCCCCTCTCTGCAATACAAGCCGCCCTCGTCGTTTGGACAAGAACGGCCCGCATTCCGTACATTTTTTTAGGTTACATTATTATTTATGATTTTGTGTTACGCCCGCGTTGACCTTCAAACGCAGAGCATTCAAGCGGATAAAGCCTGTTGCATCGCCTTGATCGTAGGCTTGTGTCGGGTCGGCTTCCATGGTTGCAATGTCCGGGTTGTACAAGCTAACCGGGCTCTTAACGCCTGCACCGATAACGTTGCCTTTGTACAGCTTCACGCGCACGGTACCACTGACATTTTTCTGACTCTCATGAACCAGGGCCTGCAAAGCGACACGTTCCGGTGCGAACCAGAAACCGTTATAAACCAAGGTAGCATAACGGGTAATCAGACTATCACGCAAATTCATAACCTCGCGATCCATCGTGATGGATTCCATTTTGCGGTGAGCTGTGAACAGGATCGTACCGCCCGGCGTCTCATAGACTCCCCGACTTTTCATGCCGACAAAACGGTTCTCTACCATATCCACACGTCCGATACCATGCTTGCCGCCGAGCTCATTCAGTTTTTCCATCACTTGCAATGGACTTAGCTGTTCTCCGTTCAAAGCGACACAGTTACCTGCTTCAAATTCCAACTCCAAATATTCTGCTTCATCAGGAGCGTCCTCAGGCGCGTTGCTGAGCAAGAACATTCCTTTATTTTCAGGAGCACTTGGATCAAACCAAGGGTCCTCCAGCACGCCGCTTTCATAGCTGATGTGCAGCAGATTACGGTCCATGGAGTATGGCTTGGCTGCAGAAGCAGTTACCGGAATGTCGTGTTTTTCCGCATAGGCAATCATTTCTGCACGGCCCGGGAACTGATTGCGGAACTCTTCCAGCCGCCAAGGTGCGATCACCTTGATATCCGGCGTCAACGCCGCCGCGTTCAGCTCGAAGCGTACCTGATCGTTACCTTTGCCTGTTGCCCCGTGAGCAATGGCTGTTGCTCCCTCGGCAATCGCAATATCGACCATCCGCTTAGCGATCAATGGACGTGCAATACTCGTTCCGAGCAAATATTGTCCTTCATATAAAGCACCCGCCTGAAACATCGGATAGATAAAATCCTTGGCGAATTCATCACGCAGATCATCAATGTACACTTTGGAAGCCCCTGTAGCGAGTGCTTTTTCCTCCAAACCGTCCAGCTCTTCCTTTTGACCGATATCTGCGGTGAATGCGATGATTTCAGCATCATAAGTTTCTTTGAGCCATTTCAGAATGACCGACGTATCCAGACCGCCGGAATATGCGAGTACGATTTTTTCTTTTGCCATTGTTGAAGTCCTCCCCGAATGCTTCTAGCCTTTATCTTCTTTACCTATCAATACCTATCAAATTTATGCCATTAAAGCAACTAACAGTGCTTTTTGCGCATGCAGACGATTCTCTGCTTCATCAAAGATGACCGAATTCGGACCATCGATTACGCCTGCGCTTACTTCTTCCCCACGATGCGCAGGCAGACAGTGCAGGAATAAATAATCCGGCTTCGCCAGCTTGACTAGCTCCTCATTCACCTGGAAGTCGGCAAAAGCAAGCTCCCGCTCCTTCTGCTCTTCCTCAAACCCCATGCTCGCCCACACATCTGTGTAGATCGCATCCGCATCTTGCACTGCTTCCTGCGAACTCTGGGTTATAACGATCTCACTCCCTGTCTGTTTGGCAATTTCACGGGAAGCTGCGACCACACTCGGGTCCGGCTCGTATCCAACTGGGCTTGCAATGGACACATGCACTCCAAGCTTTGCTCCCCCAATTAAGAGGGAATGAGCCATATTGTTACCGTCTCCGATGTAAGCCAATTTGAGCCCTTTTAGCTTACCCTTTTGCTCATACAAGGTTTGATAATCGGCTAGTACTTGGCATGGATGCGCCAAATCACTCAATCCATTAATCACAGGAACGGACGCATAACGTGCCAACTCTACCACATTATCGTGTCCAAAGGTACGAATCATAATGCCATCCAGATAACGTGACATGACTTGAGCCATGTCGCTAATCGGTTCGCCGCGTCCCAGTTGAATGTCATTTTTGCTGAGGAAAAGGGCATGCCCGCCCAATTGATACATACCGACTTCGAAAGATACCCGTGTACGTGTAGAGGATTTTTCGAAAATCAGTCCGAGCGTTTTCCCCTTTAGCGGCTGATAAGTTTCCCCGTTTTTATGCTTACGCTTAATTTCAATGGCGAGATCAATTAAATACTGGATTTCCTCTGGCGAGTAGTCGTCCAGCTCTAGGAAGTCCCGTCCTTTCAAATTCATCTGCTGCAGTGCGCCGCTCTGGCTCATGCTATCGTCTCCTTTTACACTCTAGTCTAGGAAGGATGATTTGGCCTTTACACTAAGCCACATGCTCCCGAATCAATTCAGCAATCAAGGTTACAGCCTGATCTATTTCGTCTTTCGTTACATACAAGTTAGGCAACAGACGAATCACGTTTGGTCCTGCTGTAATGAACAGAATGCCCTTCTTCTGTCCTGCCAAAACAAGCTCCGCTACCGGTTCCGCACACTCAATACCAACCATCAGACCTTTTCCACGGATATCCTTTACAAAAGGACTATCTCCAAGCTGCTTTTGCAGACTATGGAAAAGGTAATCTCCCATCTCAGCTGCACGTTCTGGTAGCTTGTCATCAATAATCGTTTCAATAGTAGCTTGAACCGCTGCCATAGCAAGTGGCGTACCTCCAAAGGTAGAACCATGACTGCCCGCTGTGAACGCTTCACGCAAATATCCTTTGCCTAGCATCGCACCCACAGAGAAACCACTGCCCAGTCCTTTCGCCAAAGTAAAGATATCCGGCTCTATACCATAATGCTCAAAGGAAAACAGTTTGCCCGTCCGTCCCATACCTGTTTGTACCTCGTCAATGATCAGCAGCAAACCATGCTCGCGGCACAGCTTTGTAATCACAGCTACGAAAGCAGGGTCTACCGGATACATGCCACCTTCGGCCTGCACCATTTCCAGCATAATTGCCGCCGTGTGCTCACTAATGGCTGCTTCAAGCGCCGTCTGATCATGAAGCGGAACACTTTTGAACCCGGCAGGAAGCGGTAAAAATCCCTCTTTAACTTTGTCCTGACCCGTAGCGGTCAAGGTTGCCAGCGTCCGTCCGTGAAAGGATTGCGTGAACGTAATGATTTCGTAGCGACCGGTCTGCTTTACCTTCTGGTGGTAACGACGCGCCAGCTTAATTGCAGCTTCGTTCGCTTCGGCCCCGCTGTTGCAGAAAAACACGGCATCTGCGCTGCTATTTGCTGTCAGTAAGGCAGCAGCCCGTTCTTGCCCTGGAATATGAAACAGATTGGATACATGCCACAATTCATCGATCTGTTTTTTCAATCGTTCAGCTACTGCTTGAGGCGCATGGCCAAGATTGGTAACGGCAATGCCTGACATGAAATCCAGATAACGCTTGCCCTGATCGTCCCACAGCCAGCTTCCTTGTCCTTTTACGAGTGTAAGCGGGTATCTTGCGTAGGTTGGAAAAAGGGAGCTTTCTGTCTGCACTTTTGCCGACACCTTTTCCGTTTGCACTCCGCTTCCATCCGTGCTTGGCATTTCCTCGCTCACCAGCGTATTCGGTTCCTTACTCATTATGTTCACGCTCCTTTATCGTTTGGTTATATAGGTCGAGCTATATATTGCAATTACTGCATACGCACGATGCGTGTTCCAATCGATTCTCCACCCAGCACACGGCTAAGTACCTGCGGTTCGCTACCGTTCACAATGACGACTTCCTTCACTTTGCCGTGGATACAGGCAATAGCCGCTCTCACTTTCGGGATCATACCACCATATATTTCACCTGTGCTGATCATATCCTCAATCTCCTGTACGGTGATAGAATCCAGCACTTTCTTTTCTCCGCCATACTTCTTCAATATACCTGGTACATCTGTAACGACGATCATCCGACTGACCCCCAGATGAGAGGCTACCGCACCCGCCGCTGTATCCGCATTAATGTTGTAACGCTGACCAGATCGATCAATCCCGATGGGTGCAATAACAGGCATATAGTCCATATCCAGTACACCTGTAATAATCGAGGCTTGAACGGACGTTACCTCTCCGACCCAACCGACCTCAGCGGCATTCGACACAGGCTTGGCTTCGATTAAATAGCCATCACTGCCTGACAACCCCAACGCTCGGCCCCCATGCATCCCTATTCTACGTACAATCTGCTTGTTAATGCTGCCTGCCAGTACCATTTCCACGACATCCAGCACAGGTTCGGTCGTTTTGCGTAATCCATGAATAAACTCTGTTTCGATCCCCAGCTTCGCCAAGTTATCGGAAATCGCAGGGCCACCGCCATGTACAATGACAGGTTGAAGACCTTCCGACTGCAAACGCGCCAAATCTTCAAAAAAGGAATCAGGTAACGCAGCCAGCGTACTTCCTCCGCATTTCATCACAAAATTACGACGTGCCACTCCCGCATGATTCGCTTGATCCGCGTGTTCCACTGCCGATTGCATATCATCTCTCCTTTTCTTCTCTGCATATCCGTGCAATTTTCAAATGATACTGGACTTCCATCCGCCCGTTGCTTCTATTATCTACTATCCTTATTCAATCCGTATTATTCTGGTCTCTATGTCCGATAAGCAGCGTTAATCCGCACATAATCATAGGTTAGGTCACAGCCCCATGCTGTAGCGGTTCCGTTCCCGTGATGCAAATCAACAATAATTTGCACCGTATCTCCCCTCAAATAGGCTAGCGCCTCTTCTTCGTCAAAAGCGACCGGACTCGATTGGCTTAGCACAACAATATCACCCAAGCGAATATCTACCGTATCTGGATTAACGGGCTCTCCAGCACGCCCTACGGCCGCAATAATCCGTCCCCAATTCGCATCTGCTCCGAAGACGGCTGACTTGACCAGACTGGACCCAACCACCGTCTTGGCTATCGCTTGAGCGGACGCATCGCTTACTGCTCCGCTTACAGACACCTCTACCAGCTTCGTAGCACCCTCTCCATCGCGAGCAATTGCCTTCGCCAGCTCTCGGCAGATATAGGTGAACGCCTCGGCAAAAGCGTCCCAATCGGGATGCCCAACGTGCAGCTCACGATTGCCAGCCAGTCCGCTCGCCATGGCGATTAGCATATCGTTCGTGCTCGTATCCCCATCCACCGTAATCATATTAAAGCTGGTATCCGTTGCCTGCTTTAATAGTTGATGAAGCGCCGTCTGTCCGATCGCTGCATCACAGGTCATAAAAGCGAGCATTGTTGCCATATTCGGATGTATCATGCCCGAGCCCTTGGCCACCCCGGCGATGTGTACGGTCACACCGTCCACTTCAACCGCCACACACGCTTCCTTTTTAACTAAATCCGTTGTCAGAATGGCTTGCGTAAACTGCTCTGCTCCATCGTTTGCCCCGTTCATACGGTCAGGTAAGGAGGATATACCGCCAAGTACACAATCCATTTTCAAATGCTCGCCGATCACGCCCGTCGAGGCGACGGCTACATTGCTCTCAGCAACACCCAGTTCATGAGCCGCAGCCGAACGCATAGCGTAGGCATCCTGCTCTCCTTGTTGTCCCGTGCAGGCATTGGCGTTCCCGCTGTTCACCACTACTGCCTGCAATCGGCCATCTGCCAAGCTCTCGCGGGTCACCTTCAGCGGTGCAGCCTGAAACACATTGGTGGTGTACACCGCAGCAGCTGTCGCTTCTACCTCGCAACGAATCGCGCCCATATCGTTGCGGTACGAATTTTTCAGTCCGCAGTGTAATCCTCCGGCTGTAAAGCCACGCGGAGTTACGATGTTGCCTCCGTTTACTACTGTAAACTCTACTTTGCCCATAATTATGTGCCCTCGTTCGCAACATATTCGATGAATGACAGCTGCCTGTATTCGAAATTCCGCTCGCTGACGTTTCCGTATCCAATGTTGCGGTTACTTGCTACTTACGGATATACCGGTATGAAGCCCAGCCCGAGGTTCTCCTCCCATCCCATCATCAAATTTAAATTCTGAATCGCCTGTCCAGCGGCACCCTTCACAACATTATCAATGACGGAAATAATCGTAAGGCGCCCGGTTCGAGCATCTGCTGCAAAACCGATGTCGCAGTAATTCGAACCCAATACTTCCTTCGTTGCTGGCCATATACCTTCGCCGCGTACACGGACAAAAGGATGCCCTTTATAATAATCCCGGTATAACCCGATAAGATCCTGATCTGTATGGTCACCCTTCAGCGTGACATAAATTGTACTCATAATTCCTCGGGTCATGGGAACAAGTTGTGTCGTAAACGTAATCGTTACGTCCTCGCCCGCAATATCACCCAGTACCTGTTCGATCTCAGGGATGTGCTGGTGCTTATTCACCTTATAAGCCTTAAAATTCTCATTCATTTCCGCATAATGCGAAACGAGGCTTGTGCCCCTACCTGAGCCGGATACCCCGGATTTGGCATCTACAATCAGCGACCGATGGTCAATCCAATCCGCTTTCAGCGCAGGAATAATGCCCAGCAATGTTGCGGTCGGATAACAGCCTGGATTAGAAATAAAAGAAACGCCCGCCAGCTTTTCTGCATACACCTCACTGAGTCCGTATACTGCTTGCTTGAGATACTCGGGTGAAGCCGCAGGCTTTTTATACCATGCTTCATACGTTTCTCCGCTTCGAAGCCTGAAGTCCCCGGAAAGGTCAATGACCTTCAGTCCGGCATTAAGAAGCTGCGGCACTAACTTAGTACTAACGCCCGATGGCGTAGCAGTGAAAACCAGATCGGCCTTGGCAGCAATTTCGTGGACTTCGACACCGTCCAAATCCTGCACCACAATGTCCGTCAGATGTGGAAACCCGTCACTGATTGGGACACCCGCGCTGGATGAAGAAATAACAGATACAATCTCTACTTGCGGATGATGAACCAAAAAACGAATCAGCTCCACCCCGCCATACCCGGTGGAACCGACAATTGCCACTTTTAACTTGCTGCTCACAGACCTTCCTCCATTCCGTTCCTATGAAATATGTATTATTATACGACTCTATTCATATAAATACAACACCTCATGTCATGTTATTCCTCCAAATTTAAAATATGCGCTCTTACCTATTCTTTTGACGGGCAGGCAGTACAGGCTATAATAAAGGAAATAAAAAATAGACAGAGGGCCTCTTGAATACAGTCTGCCGTTTTGCATAAAGAAAAGGGGGATATTCCCTTTAAATTATTTCACATATTGGTATTCATCTCGATTGGTCATTTGCTGCACTATATGAGCTTGTTGAACATGAAGGGAGTACACGCAGCACTACACACAAGAGCAAATCACATGGGCTGCATCTAGTGAATCTGCGCAGAGGAGCCGCTGAAGCGGATAATTAGGGTCGAAAATAAACCAAAACGTTAGGAGTGCTACACATCGAAACATATACAGCGAATATCGTTATAGATGCAAAAGCAAAGTTAGGCGAGGGTCCCAGCTGGGATCAGCGGTTTCAGCGTTTATTTTGGGTCGATATTGAAGGCTTTCAATTGCATATCTATGATCCTTCTACGTGCACAGATCGTACAATAGATGTTGGTGAACATATTGGTGCAGTTGTACCTTATCTCAAAAATAAAGTGATCGTAGCGCTGATTAGCGGTCTATATTGTTTGGATATTGAGACAGGGGCCAAAGTATTGATCCATGATCCTGAGGAAGGTAGACTAGGTAATCGTTTTAATGATGGAAAATGCGATCCTGCAGGGCGTTTTTTAGCAGGAACAATGAGCCTAAATGACGAACACGCGCAAGGGGCATTGTATAGTTTGAGCACAAAAGGCCATGTCTCCTTACTGGTTGATAAAGCCTCCATATCTAATGGATTAGCCTGGAGCGCAGATCATCGTACAATGTATTTCATTGATACTCCAACATTGGAGGTCGTCTCCTTCGATTACGATGTGGCACAAGGCACGATTAGGAATAAGCAACTGGTGGCTAGATTGGATGAAAGTGAAGGGTATCCAGATGGCATGACAATCGATGCAGAGGGCATGTTGTGGATCGCGAGATGGGGCGGTAAACGGGTCTCCCGTATCCATCCTGCTCATGGAGAAGTGATTGCTGAGGTGTCACTCCCCGTCAATTGTGTGACTTCGTGCACTTTTGGCGGTGAACATCTGGATGAGTTATATATTACGACTGCTCAAGATGATAATAGTGCCGATCAACCCTTAGCAGGCGGTCTATTCATGGTAAAAACAGGCGTAAAAGGGACGGCAACCTCGTATTTCAATCAAGGACAAACGGCAAATTGGCTTGAACGATTAGTAAAAAGAATCTAGTAAAGCCATTCTGAAGAGAGAAGAGCCCACTAATGTAGTGGGCTCTCCTGCATGGATTCAGTTAAGAGCATGCCTCCAGAAGGCCCTCTTGGTTTCAGCTTTCCTTCTTAAACCCTTCACCCAATACCTCACGAGTATTACTAATAATCACAAAGGCTTCTGGGTCTACCAAGCGGACGAGCGTTTTAAGGCGAGTTACCTCGTTTTGTCCGACTACAACCATAAGCACAGGACGTTCTTCGTTCGTGTAACCGCCCCGTCCCGCCAGCTCTGTCAATCCCCGGTCCAAATCCTGCAAAATAGCCTGCGTGATCGTTTCTTTCTGATTGGATATGATGTAAGCCACTTTGGAGTAGCTCAGTCCCATTTCCACGGCATCAATGACCTTGCCCGTTACAAACAAGCCGATCAACGCATACAGCGCCCGTTCCGGCGAGAGGGCGAAACCAGCCAGTGTAATCACCGTGCCATCCATCAACATGACACAGAGAGAAAGACTAAAACCCGTATACTTTTGAATAATCTGCGCCAAAATAGCCAGTCCACCCGTCGAGCCCCTACCCCGAAACACGGTACCCAAACCCAGCCCTACTCCGATTCCACCATATAGCGAAGCCAGCAACGGATTTGTTGTCGGTACTGCCCAGTCCTTCGTCACATAAACGAATAGCGGGAGCATAATACTTCCCAGCAGAGAACGTAAACCGTATTTTTTCCCTAACAGCAGGACCCCTGCTATAAATAACGGAATATTCATTCCCCACTGCGTATAGGCGGGTTCCAGGCCAAACAGGTCCTCGCCCAAGATTGACAAGCCCGATACACCCCCGGATGCAATCCGGTTTGGGAGCAAGAACATGTTAAAGGTCAACGCTGTAATGAAAGAGCCGAGTATAATCAGCAAAATATCGGTCACGTTGCGTGCGGGTCCGCTGGCGGCAATCAGAGGCTTGCGTCGTCTTCGGCGGGCAGCGGGAGGATTCAATTGAAACATCATTCGTGTTCTCCTTTAGTTAAAAAATACCGTTACACAAAAATTCCTACAGTCCGCAGGCACATGGTCTGCGGACTGTAGGAAAACGTACAGGCTATTATTCTGCGTCCAGCTTAATTTGGCTGCGCAGGTAACCATCGATGAACGGATCGAGATCGCCATCCATGACAGCTCCTACGTTGCCAGTCTCCACGCTAGTACGGTGATCCTTAACCATGCTGTATGGATGGAACACGTAGGAGCGAATTTGGCTGCCCCATGCAATATCGGACTGTTCTCCGCGGATTTCGTCCAAATGCTGACGCTGCTCTTCGATCTTACGCTCATAGAGCTTGGAACGGAGCATCGTCATAGCACGCTCTCGGTTCTTGATCTGGGAACGTTCATTTTGACAGGTCACGACAATACCGGAAGGTAAATGCGTAATCCGAACGGCTGAATCGGTCGTATTAATATGCTGACCGCCCGCACCACTGGCCCGGTACGTATCAATTTTAAGATCTTCCGTGCGGATCTCAACATCCACATCATCCGCAATTTCCGGCACCACATCACAGGATACGAACGATGTATGACGACGGCCGGAGGAATCAAATGGAGAGATACGAACCAGCCGATGCACGCCTTTCTCCGCTTTCAGATAACCGTACGCATTATAACCTTTGATCAATAGGGTTACGCTCTTAATCCCTGCTTCATCACCCGCTAGATAATCCAGGGTCTCTACCTTAAAGCCCCGTTTTTCAGCCCAGCGTGTATACATCCGTAGCAACATTTGCCCCCAGTCTTGGGACTCCGTTCCGCCTGCTCCCGGATGCAGCTCCAGAATGGCATTAAGTTTGTCATACGGCTGATTCAAAAGCAATTGCAATTCAAACTCCTGAAGCTTGCTCAGCAGAGAAGTGACACTGTTCTCGATCTCTCCAGCCAGTGTTTCATCGCCTTCCTCATCAGCCAGCTCAGCCATCATACCAGCGTCTTCATATTCCTGACGAAGCTGTTCATAGCTGTCTACTGATGACTTAACAGCGTTCATTTCTGCAATTACACCTTGAGCCTTATCATTATCATCCCAAAAGTCAGGTGCAGCCATCTTTACTTCAAAGTTTGCGATCATTTCCTGTTTGAGATCTAAGTCAAAGAGACCCCCTAAGGTTTGTTAGTTTCTTGCCTATTTCTCGCAAATCATGCTTTACACTTGGATCAATCATGATGTCATTCTCCTTTTAATATATGGTTAGGGGGATGGAGCGTTGTGAGTTACGGCTGGTGGGTAGGCGCTGCGCGAATGATTTGATCTTACGAACGCTGACGCTTCTCCAGATTCAAATCCTCCGCTTCGCTACCAACCGCCGTAAAGTCAAACGACTTATAGATAATCGGCTCAGGTATGTGAGCCGAGTCAAGAGCTGAATTAACTGACAAGCAAGCTAAGATCCTCTTGCTTGTCATAATTGTTTTCAAAAAATTTAAGAGCAATTAACCATCCATCGATATCAAACCGATCCTCCAACAAAAACGCTATAAGCTGAAAACATCAGTGCATCCCCTGTATGGCACAAAATGGCCGACGGTCAGTGGTTGAACTGCCGCCTGCCATTATATGCACTGCAGGGAATAGTGTATCTCAAGATTTCTCCCTTAATTTCAATCCGTTATTTTCTACGCGGACGCGAAGGAGCGGATTTCTTTTTAGGAGCCGCGGGTTCACCACTCGTCGAGATTTTGTCTTCGTCGATGACAGCTTGACGCTCTTGATTGGATTCAATTTGTGCTTTCATGATGTATGTCGCTACTTCCTCTTGGATGCTAGCAATCATAGCATGGAACATTTCGAAGCCTTCAAATTGATATTCGCGCAGCGGATCGGTACCGCCGTAAGCACGCAAGTGAATACCTTGACGCAATTGATCCATAGCATCAATATGGTCCATCCATTTGCTATCGACTGCACGCAGTACGATAACTTTCTCGAACTCGCGTACCATATCTTCGCCAATCATTTCTTCACGGCTGTGGTATCTGTTGGTAACTTTTTCGAAGATCATATCCACGATCTCCTCTTTTTCCTTGCCCCACAGGTCGTCACGTGTAAGTGTATTTTCCTCAAGCAGGTTGTTGTTCACATACTCTGCTACTTCTTCAAGTTCCCAGTTTTCAGGAATGTCATCACCGCAATGAGCTTCCACCACACGCTCAATGACAGGCTTGATCATGTCAAACACAATTTCCTTGATGTTCTCTGATTCCAGCACCTCACGGCGTTGCTTGTAAATAATAGCACGCTGCTGGTTCATTACATCATCATACTGGAGAACGACTTTACGTTGATCAAAGTTGTTGCCTTCGACACGTTTTTGAGCTGATTCGATAGCACGTGTAATCATACGACTCTCGATAGGTTGGTCTTCCTCGAAACCCAACCGCTCCATCATATTCAGTACGTTGTCCGCACCAAAACGCTTCATTAACTCATCGCCCAGCGATAAGTAAAACTGTGTGGAACCCGGATCACCCTGACGTCCTGCACGTCCGCGAAGCTGATTATCAATACGACGGGATTCATGACGTTCTGTACCGATGATGTGCAAACCACCGAGTTCTGATACGCCTTCGCCCAGTACGATGTCAGTACCGCGTCCAGCCATGTTGGTAGCGATGGTAACTGCGCCAGCTTCACCTGCACGGGAAATAATCTCAGCTTCCTCAGCATGATACTTGGCGTTAAGCACTTTGTGACGAACGCCTTTGCGTTTCAGCATTTCAGAAAGAAGCTCCGAGTTTTCAATAGAAACCGTACCTACTAATATCGGCTGGTTCTTTTTGTTACGCTCCAGAATTTCATCTACCACTGCATGGAATTTGCCTTTTACGCTCTTGTACACTACGTCAGGCATATCCACACGCTGGTTGGGGCGATTCGTCGGGATTTGGAGCACTTCCAGACCATATATTTTTTTGAATTCTTCTTCTTCTGTTTTCGCTGTACCCGTCATCCCCGCCAATTTGCGGTACATACGGAAATAGTTTTGGAATGTAATCGTCGCTAGCGTCATGCTTTCATTTTGTACAATGATGTTTTCCTTCGCTTCAATGGCTTGATGCAAACCATCACTATAACGGCGTCCAGCCATCAGACGACCTGTAAACTCATCGACAATCAGAACCTCACCGTCAGCTACGACATAATCCACATCCAAACGCATAATAGCATTAGCCTTCAATGCCTGTACAATGTGATGATTGATTGTAACACTTTCCTGATCGTACAAGTTTTCGAGACCAAAGAAATTTTCAGCTTTGGATACGCCGTTTTCGGTCAAAGCAACCGACTTCACCTTAATATCCAGCGTGTAATCTTCTTCAACATTCAGGCTCTTCACAAACCGGTCGGCCGCGAAATACAGCTCTGTCGATTTCTGAGCTTGTCCTGAAATAATCAATGGTGTACGAGCTTCATCGACGAGAATGGAATCGACCTCATCAATGATACAGAAGTACAACGGACGTTGAACCATCTGCTCTTTGTAAAGCACCATATTATCGCGTAGATAATCGAACCCGAACTCGTTGTTTGTACCGTACGTGATATCACAAGCATACGCTTCCTGCTTGGCGGCATGATCCATATTGGCCAAATTCAGGCCTACGGACATTCCCAGGAAGTTATAAATCTGTCCCATTTCTCCGCTGTCACGTTGCGCCAAATAGTCATTGACCGTAACCACGTGCACGCCTTTGCCCAACAGAGCATTCAAATAAACCGGCAGTGTTCCTACCAGTGTTTTACCTTCACCGGTTTTCATTTCGGCAATTTTACCTTCATGCAGCGCAATACCGCCGAGCAACTGTACGTCATAATGACGTTTACCCAGCACCCGTTTGGACGCTTCACGAACCGTTGCAAAAGCTTCCGGCAAAATTTCTTCAGCCGTAGTCCCTTGTTCGACCCGAGCTTTAAATTCCTCCGTCTTCGCTTGCAACTCCTCATCCGAGAGCTTTTCGAAATCCGGCTCTATCTTATTGATCAGTTCAACCGTCTTCATTAAACGCTTGACATCACGTTCATTGGTATCTCCGAAGATTTTCTTAACAATTCCTAGCATGGTTTACCCCTTTCACGCAAAACAATTAATAGAATCAATTTCACAATAAGAAAGGGTCCATGATGAAATTGATTCCCGATATGTTTGACAGGCCCGGCTGTACCAGCCCATCGTGCGATGTTCTTTGCATAAATTGTAACAGTTTGTAGGACATGCCGCAACACAAGCAGCCTCCAGATTTGCATCCGGTTAAAGATACCAAAACAATTGACGCACGAAATACACAACTTGGTTACACTTATCCAAGTTAAATTTTCCTTACATTTATAAAAAACATATAAAAGAGCCCTATCCCGCCAGGTTCGCAAGGATAAGGCTCGTGTTGTTTTCATTTTCCTAATATCCATGAAGCATGCTTCAATCGAAATCGTTCTATTCATTTTAAAATGTGAAAAGTTCCTACTTCACAGGCTATTCCCGTTCGATCAGACCGTATTTACCATCATTGCGCTTATAAACTACGTTAACTTCTTCGTTGTCAATATTGGAAAATACAAAGAAATTATGTCCAACCATGTTCATTTGAAGAATAGCTTCTTCCACATCCATAGGTTTCAATAAGAAACGCTTGGTGCGGACGACTTCCAGCTCATCCAGTTCTACATCCTCATCTTCAGCAACAGCCACGCCACCTGCCGGATCTTCCACAAAAAGGGTTTTCAAACTGCCTTCCTGACGGAATTTTCGGTTTAGCTTGGTTTTGTGCTTGCGAATTTGCCGTTCAAGCTTGTCTACCACGGCATCAATGGATGCATACATGCCATCGCTCTCGTCTTCGGCACGGAGTACAAGCCCCGGCAAAGGAATGGTTACTTCTACAGTGTGCAAATCTCTGGTTGTGCTTAACGTTACACTTCCATCAGACGTCGGGGGTGCATCGAAATACTTTTCAAGTCTGCTGAATTTCTTATCAACGTAGTCCTTCAAAGCGTCGGTAACCTCGATCTGTTGACCTCGTACTGTTAAGTTCATAGGGCACGCCTCCTTTGCCCCTTCAGTATAGCACATATGTTAACGCCAAGTAAAAAAAGAGACCAACATTCCGAAGCTATTTTACAAAATTCTTCTTTTTTCGCTAAAACGCTTCCGATAACGTCATTCTTTGAAAACAGGTATGTTTAAAATCGACTTGCATACATATGTGAATAATGAGTGCATATACGAATATTGCTCCGCTGACGTCATGACAAACAACTATTTTGGGCTTCATGCTAAGCGATTTTTATCGAAAAAGGGGGTGTCCCTTTCCCGCTGGACAGGTACATGGACTTGTGCGGTATGCAAGGCCTGGTTACAACCCAGACAATTTATACGAAAGGATTATTACACCCAGCCTAGCTGGCTCTTCCCTATACGGAGATCCCAAGATAACGGATTTGGAAGAGATGGAAAGTAGGAGCTAATCCATGGCTTTTATTCAGCGTTACGTAACGAACCAGACGGGGGCTGTCACCTTTATAGGGAATACACTTGGGCTGGCACGCTCTAATTCGGTAGGAGTGCCGGGAACAACGACCAGCATTGGCGCGTTCATCACAACCAATACAGCCTCTCGCTTCGGCACGTATCCATTTGGCACGACTTCTGCCTTTACCAGTAACTCATCGACAGCATTCCTTGTGCTCCCTGCGGGCAGTACGGTGCTGTACGCTGAGCTTATTTGGGGAGGAAGTTATGCCAACGGCAGTACCAATGTATTGTCCAGCACCAACAACCCGGTCACATTTCAGACACCTGCTTTATCTACTACGGTCAGTCCTGAATCTGCAACATCAGTCAACGTCACCAGTCTCAGTACCTATGTGAGAACAGCGAATGTCACAAATCTAGTCATTCAAGGCGGTGCAGGGGCATACACGGTCGGAAATGTGACGGGCACCATCACGGTTCCCGATTCCACCAACACCAACCATGCCGGCTGGACGCTGGCTGTGGTGTACAATAACCCATCTCTGCCCTTCCGTAACCTGTCGCTACGCGTTGGTGGTGAAGGGGTCAGTACCGCTACAGGCTCGGTTAATGTGGTGGTGAGTGGCTTTGCCACGCCCGTACAGGGGACTTTGCGCGGTAGGGCGCTGATTAGCGCCCAAGAGGGTGACGTGGATATCACTGGTGACCGTGCGTTGTTTGGACCTACCACATCCAGTTTGACTGCGCTGTCTGGGCCTAATAATTTTTCAACTAATTTTTTCGCTTCTCAAATAAACGGAGACGACGGTACATTGGTTACGACCGGGACCTTCGGTACAACTAATGCCGTGAATGGGGCACCTGGAACGCAGGTGACGGGCGGAAGGCAAGGCTGGGACATTACCAATGTCGATATTTCCTCCACGCTGCTCAACAGCCAAACCACAGGCGTCCTCCAGCTGACAACAAATGGCGACATTTACACTGTAAATGCCAATGCCATTCAAATTGATATCAATGCTCCGCTGGTGACCCTGTCCAAAACTGCCAGCTCTACAGGCTTGGTTATTGGCGATACAGTTACCTATACGGTTAACATTTCGAATACGGGGCTCGTCAGTGCTTCCAACACAGTGCTTACCGATACCATACCAGCCGGGGCTACCTTCGTACCCGGCAGTGTTGTTGTCGCGGGCACAGCCCAGCCAACAGCCAATCCCGCTACAGGTATCACAGTGGGCAGTGTAGCTCCTGCTTCCACGGTGACCATTACATTCCGTGCAACCGTCACTTCATTGCCAGCAAACACCCAGCTGGGCAATCAGGCATCGGCATCCTTTTCCTTTCAAACCGTGCCTGGAGGACCTGTCATTTCTGGCAACGTTCCGTCCAACACTGCCAGTACACCGATTTACCAGCCCGTCATCGGGATTGTTAAAAGTGCCAATACAACGGCTGCTACAGTTGGAGATACGATTACGTACACGTTTCAAATATCCAACACAGGCAGCATTGCTGCAAATCTCAGCTTTTCGGAGAGTATTCCCGCCGGATCATCCTTCATACCGGGCAGTGTGACCATTGGTGGCTCTTCCGTGCCTGCTGCCAATCCCGCTACTGGTTTTTCAGTAGGAACGATTAATACAGGTGCTACTATACCCGTGACCTTCCAGACTCTCGTCAACGCGGTTCCCGCCTCTGGTAATCTGACCGATCAGGCGGCTTACACGTATACCTTCACACCGCCTGACGGACGTGTATTGAACGGAAGCGGCACGTCCAACACGCTCACCATTCCCGTATCCTCACCAAATGTGACCGTGACAAAAGCCTCTTCCCTGGCAGCAGCCGTAGTCGGAGAGACTGTTCAATTTACCATAACCGCCACAAACAACGGAATCGCCAATGTGACCAATGTAGTCGTTACCGATCCGCTGCCAAGCGGAGTTGCCTTTGTACCTGGTAGCGTCACCGTGAACGGAACTGCTTCTGCGACTGCTACACCTGTGAATGGCATTCCGATCGGCACTTTAGCTCCAGGCGCATCGGTTACGGTTGTATTTCGGGCAGCCATTAATTCTCTGCCTTCTCCTACACAGATCAACAATCGTGCAACTGTCAGCTTCACTTCCGGGGCCTTTACCGGATCATCTTTATCCAATCTTGTAACCATACCAGTCGTTATTGCAGCGCCGACGATTACTAAAAGCGCAAGCTCCAACCGTGCCAGCGTTGGCGGGACGATTACTTATTCATTTCTCATCGCTAATACCGGAACAGCCGTATTAAACACAACCTTGACGGAAACTGTACCGACAGGCTCCACCTTTATTCCCGGAAGCGTCATTGTCGGCGGGTCCTCAGTGCCAGGCGCCAATCCTAATACGGGAATTTCAGTGGGCACCTTAAGCCCTGGTGCACAAATTACAGTCTCATTCCGGACGACAGTGGATTCCCTACCACCCGGGGGTGGGTTAAACGATCAGGGCCTGCTCCAATATTCATATCAGTTGCAAGACGGAAGAACCCTGTCGGGCTCACTTCTTTCCAATATTGTTTCCGTATCGATTTCGCTTCCCAACGTAGCAGTAACCAAGTCTGCGGGGTTCACATCCGTTAGTGTTGGCGAAACACTGACCTACAGCGTGAACGCCGTTAATAACGGAATTGACCCCATCACAAACACCGTGATTACCGATCCACTCCCCGGCAGCGTGTCATTTGTGCCCGGAAGCGTAACCGTCGGTGGATCACCTGTGAGCACAGCCGATCCAAGAAGTGGGATTCCAGTCGGCACCATTGGCGCAGGCGCATCCGTGCAGGTGTCCTACGCTGTGCTGGTCAATGCCGTTCCGTCCGTACAGCCGCTGCAAAACACAGCCAGTGTCAGCTTCACCAGCGGTGCTTTTACCGGAACATCCCAGACAAATACCGTCTCTGTGCCGGTTTATCAGCCTCGCATCAGTGTGGCCAAATCTGCAAATACAACAGCAGCTACGATAGGCGACACGATTCTGTACACATTGTTGGTCACGAACAGCGGCAACTATAACGCTTCTGTAACGCTGACAGATGCTATTCCTGCCGGGTCCACATTTATGGAGAACAGCGTGGTAATCAATGGTGTTAGTCAGCCCGGAGCCAGTCCAGCAGCAGGTATTTTCATCGGAACCGTGTCGCCGCAAAGCCCTATCACATTGACATTCCAAACTGTAGTGGCTTCTCTTCCAACACCATCCCAACTGACAGACCAGGCCACCGCCGCCATTTCCTTTACGTTGCCCGATGGGCGAGTGCGAACAGATAGCACATCGTCCAACGTATTATCCATTCCTCTGTCAGCGCCGAATGTGTCCATTTCGAAGACTACAGACCGTTCCACCGCCATTCCGGGTGATTCGGTGTTATACACCCTGACCGTACTCAACAACGGAATCCAGACCGTGAGCAATGTGGTCGTTTCCGATCCTATATCGGCCGGCTCTCAATTCACTGCGGGTAGCGTAACGCTGAATGGCTCCACAATAGCCAGTGGAGATCCGTCTTTAGGTATCGTAATTGGGAGCATTGCCGCTGGAGGGGGAGCTACGATCACTTTCAGGGCAACGGTATCCTCTCCATTGCCAAGTCCGCCGCAGCTCACCAATCAATCGCGTGTCAGCTACACCAGCGGTGCTTTTTCAGGCGTATCCGTATCTAACCCGGTGACAGTGGCTTTGAACGCTCCGGTGTTAAGCGTAAGCAAAACGGCCGAGCCTATATCAGCCACAGTCGGAAACATCGTAACGTACTCTGTGGCAGTAACCAACAGCGGTAATATTGCAGCTGCTGCCACATTGATAGACAATATCCCCGCAGGCTCAGCACTGGTACCGAACAGTGTGGTTGTCAACGGTGTTCCTATTCCCGGTGCCAGTCCCGAAACAGGTCTGTCTATTGGCTCCATTGCACCTGGAGCCGTGACTCAAACAACTTTTCAGGTGGTGATTACTTCCGTGCCTTTACCTCCCCAACTCACCGACCAGGCGAATATCAGCTTTTCCTTTCAACCGCCGGATGGCCGGATTGTTAACGGCAATGTTTCGTCCAATATTGTCACAATTCCTGTATCATCACCCAATGTGCAGGTAAGCAAAAGTGCTTCGGTAGCTGACGCAGTTCCCGGTGATACAATAACTTATACCATTACAGCTACCAATAGCGGAGTCCAAACCGTGACGGATGTTCGGGTAAACGATACGATCTCGTCGGGCTCCACTTTTGTTCCTGGCTCGGTTATTGTAAATGGAACGACATTGCCGTCAGCCAGCCCCTTAACGGGGATACCAATCGGTTCCATCGCTGCTGGAGCGTCAACAACCGTCACCTTTTCCGTGTCTGTCAACAGCCTGCCTGACCCCCCTCAGCTGAGTGATCAGGCTACAGTTTCTTTTACCAGCGGTACACTGAACTTCACATCACTCTCCAACACAGTGGTCGTCCCTGTTTACCAGCCTATTATCAGTCTTGTTAAAATCGCAAATACGAGTCAAGCAACGGTAGGCGACACCGTAGTCTATACACTCACCGCCCAAAATACAGGTAATCTAGCAGCGACCGCCAGCTTCACCGATGCCATTCCATCAGGCTCCTCCTTTATACCGAATAGCGTCACCGTGAACGGTCTGCCTGTTGCTGGAGCCAATCCTCAATCAGGGGTAGTGGTCGGAAACATTGCAGCAGGGGCTTCTGTCGCCCTTACCTTTCAAGTGGTCATTAACGCTGTCCCTGCTGGCCTGGGTCTATTAAATCAAGGTTCGGCCACATTCACCTTCCAGCCACCTGACGGCCGCACATTAAATGGGAGCGCACAATCGAATCCGGTGTTCATTCCCGTATCCAATCCGAATGTCACCGTGACCAAAACGGTCAATCAGACTTCTGTTGCCTTCGGCGATACCATTACGTATACCATTAATGCAGTAAATAGCGGCATTACACCCGTGACGGGAACTGTCTTTATCGACCCGATTGCTGATGGCACTACTTTTATACCTAACTCCGTACAAGTCAATGGTGTCACTATACCGGGAGCCAACATCGCCACAGGCGTATCCGTAGGCACTGTCCCTGCTGCCAGCTCAGTAACGGTCACCTTCCAGACCACGGTAACATCCTTGCCAGCGTCAGGTTTGTCAACGGATCAGGCAACGGTCTCTTTTAATTCCGGGGCTTTCGCAGGTCAATCCGTCTCAAATCAGGTCAGCCTGCCTGTATTACAGCCGATCCTGAATGTGACCAATACCCTCAGTGCAGATCGTGCAACCGTAGGGAATACACTTGGCTTTTTCATCACTGTAACCAATACCGGCAACGCGCCCGCAGAAACGGTCGTGCTTGATCTGTTGTCCAGCTCGCTTAGCCTGAATCAAAATAGCGTACTGGTCAACGGTTCGCCCATTCCCGGAGCAGACCCGATTACAGGCATTAATATCGGTTCGGTCGCCCCAGGTGCGACGGTAACCGTCTCGTTTAGCGCCGTGGTCATATCAGTACCACCTGGCTCCATATTAACCAACCAGGCCACTGTGAACTACACGTTCCAGCTACCAGATGGACGAACGCTGACCGGAAATGGTGCAGCCCTACCTGTATCCATTCCGATCTCATCACCGAATGTTACCGCCACGAAGGCAGCTGATGTGGCTGTCGCTGTCGTGGGTGATTCTATCCCCTATGTCATAACTGCGTTCAATAACGGACTCGATCCGGTTACTAACGTAATCGTCACAGATACCATTCCTTTTGGAACTGCCTTTGTCCCGGGCAGCGTTACAATCAATGGCACTCCTGTTGTTACAGCCAATCCGCAAAACGGCATTCCTGTCGGAACGCTTGGAGCTGGGGGCGGAGCCACCATTCGCTTTTTGCTTAACGTACAATCACTGCCTTCGCCAGCGTCCATTACCAATGAAGCGACCGTCAGCTTTACTTCAGGTGCATTTAATGGATTTTCGGTATCCAATCCCGTTACCATCCCTGTGTATCAACCGATCGTCACTGTAACTAAAAGCGCGGGAACGGGAAGAGCTACGGTTGGAGATACTGTAACCTATACATTCTCCGTTACGAACTCTGGAAACATCGGCGCAGATACCGTCCTTAGTGATCCCATTCCGGCAGGGGCTGCTTTTATACCTAATAGTGTAGTGATCAATGGCACCGCCGCACCTGGTTCAGATCCAAGTGTTGGGATTTCATTAGGTATCATAGGTGCAGCTACGACTGTCACTCTGACCTTTCAGGCAGTCATTACCTCACTGCCCGCATCAGGTACATTGGTCAATCAGGCGACCGCAGCTTACAGCTATCAACCTCCAGATGGTCGTGTCCTGACTGGAAGTGCAGTATCTCCGTCTGTGACCGTCTCGGTCTCTTCGCCAGATGTGGGCGTTATCAAAACAGCCTCCGCTACAGATGCCGTAGTCGGAGATACCATTACGTATACTGTGATTGCTACGAATAACGGAATCAGTCAAGTCGTCAATGCCGTTGTATCTGATCCACTGCCACCCGGTACCAGCTTTGTTCCGGGTAGCGTAACCGTGAATGGAACTTCGGTGCCTGCTGCGTCGCCAAGCTCCGGTATCCCTGTAGGCACCATTGCAGTAGGTGGTTCGGCAGCAGTTACATTCCAGGTCTCCGTCGTTAATCTGCCGCAGCCGCCGCAAATAACCAATCAAGCGACCGTCAGCTTTACTTCAGGCGCGTTGACCTCGTCTTCGCAATCCGATCCGGTCACCTTGCCCGTTTATCAGCCGATCATCGGCCTGACCAAAACCGTCAATACTGTTAATACACAGATCGGGTCAACATTGGTCTATACCCTGACGCTCACCAATACCGGAAATATTGCCGTTATACCTGTGCTGTCGGATAACATTCCTGCAGGTTCTGAACTACTGCCTAACAGCGTAGTCGTTAACGGCATCCTTGTACCAGGGGCTTCGCCAGTTACAGGCATAACGCTCGGATCACTGGCCCCTTCAGGCAGTATTACAGTGAGCTTCCAAACTATCGTCTCGTCTCTGCCAACTCCGCCTGTATTGACCGACCAAGGGCAAGCAAACTTTACGTACTCACCGCCAGATGGTAGGGTGCTGAGTGATTCCGTCACATCCAATACAGTCAATGTTGCTGTGTCTGCACCTAATATTCAGGTGACGAAAACATCCAGTCTGGCAGCCGCTGTAGTCGGAGATACGATCAGATATACACTGAGCATCACAAATAGCGGTGTGGATTCAGTCACGGATACTGTTGTAACCGATACAATTCCTGCAGGTACCTCCTTCGTTCCGGGCAGTGTCCTAATCGACGGAGTAGCCTTCCCTAATGCCTCTCCGGTTGCTGGAATTGCCATTGGAAACGTCGCACCTGGAAATACATTCGTTGTCAGTTTCCAAACGACTGTCCAGTCTTTGCCGCAGCCACCACTGCTCACAGATATTGCAGCCGTCACATTTACTAGCGGAACGTTCATTGGCACTGCCTTTTCCGATCCACTCATCGTACCTGTGTTCCAACCGTTAATTGCAATTACTAAGGCATCCAGCACTCTTAACGCCTCCGTCGGCGATACACTGACCTACACGATTACGGCCGTGAATAGCGGCAATATTGCAGCAGCGCTTACCATCAGCGATAACATCCCGGCCGGATCGACTTTCCTTGCCAACAGTGTCAGCATTGCTGGCAGTCCACAACCTGGATTGTCCATCGAAACTGGCGTTCCAGTTGGATCCGTGTTGCCAGGCGGAACGGTATCTGTAACGTTCCAAACCGTTATCAATACTCTGCCTAATCCACAGGTACTGGTCGATCAGGCATCAGGCTCATTCACTTTCCAACCACCAGATGGCAGGACTGTATCTGGATCTGCGGTATCCAATTCAGTTAGTATCTCTGTATCCTCACCAGACGTTAGCATTGTCAAAGGAACGGCGGCTACCGACGCCATTATTGGCGATATCATCACCTACACACTGGCTGTCTCCAACAATGGGATCAGTACAGCCAATAATATAGTGGTTTCAGATATGATTGCGGCGGGAAGCTCCTTTGTAAATGGCAGTGTTACCATAAACGGCACTTCCTTCCCTGATGGAAACCCTAGCTTTGGCATTGCCATCGGTACGCTCGCTCCAGGAGCTGTTACTACCGTTACGTTCCAGGTTCGAGTCGACTTCCTGCCAACACCGGCACAATTAACCAATCAGGCATCCGTTAGCTTTACCAGCGGAGTATTTACTGGCAGCTCAACATCTAATGTGATAACCATTTCGGTCTTCCAGCCGATCCTGACAGCAGTCAAAACAAGCAATACCAATAATGCCACAGTCGGAGACATCATCACTTACACGATTGTCGTATCCAACACGGGTAACATTGCAGCCTCGACTACTGTAAGTGACAATATTCCAGACGGCTCTGTATTCCTTCCGAACACAGTCTCGATTAACGGCATTGCAGCTCCCGGTGCAAGCCCGGTTTCTGGCATCTCGACTCCAGCCATACCACCAGGACAATCGGCAACCGTCACTTTCCAAGTGCTGGTATCCTCCATCCCTGCAACCGTACTACTAGTCGATCAGGCTGAGGTAGACTATCGCTTTAATGCACCAGATGGGCGAGAGGCAGGCGGTTTCCATTTATCCAACATTGTTGAGGTAGCCGTGTCACCGCTAGACATCACATTAAGTAAAAGCGTAAGCTCACCTTTCGCCACTACAGGCGATACCTTGACGTATGAACTCGTGATCCTCAACGAGGATACGTATACCGTGCAAGATGCCCGTTTGCTGGACACTTTGCCAGAGGACATCGAGTTTATTACAGGTTCAGTTCAGATTAATGGATCTACGGTGGCAGAAAGCGATCCCGACACTGGCATACCTTTGCCACCGTTAGAAGCGAATACCAAGACTGTCATATCCTTTGATGTCCGTATCACAGCGACAGAACAGCCAGGACCACGTACGAATCAGGCGCGCTTGTTACTCTCAAATGGTGAAGAAGCGAGTGCCGTTTTGTCCAATGCTGTCACCATTGCCTTACTTCAGCCTGTGGTGAAACTGACGAAAACAGCCAGCACGGAGAGCGTACAGCCAGGCCAAAGCATCACCTATTCTATCGTCACAGAAAATACGGGAAATATCGGTGCGTTTGGCTTGTTAACGGACTCATTGCCATCGGAGCTTGCTTTTGTTCCTGGCTCTGTTTCGGTTAATGGAATCCCTCAATATGGGGTCCGTCCAGGGCAAGGCATTGCCCTAGGCACCATCGCACCAGGAGAAAAAACGACTACCGTCTTCTCCGCGCTTGTCATTCGTGCCTCCGAGTCTGGCACACTGGTGAATCAAGCTTCGCTGGCTTACTCCTACCAGCTGCCCGACGGACGAAGCACGAATCTGGTAACTGCTTCACCTTCTGTCTCGGTTAAAGTAGCCCCTACTGCTAGAGGAGCCTTGTCAGCCGTGCTACGCACAACAGTGTCTACTGTCACATTAGGGGATGCTGTACCTTATCAGCTGACTCTTGTTAACGATGGAGGCTCGGTCATTACCGATGTAGTATTAGCCGATTACGTACCGAATGGAACCATCATAAACCCGGATAGCTTGAGAATTAACGGTTCTCCACCTGCTGCTAGCAAGCCGGGTGAACCATTATTTATCGGCAGCTTACAGGCGGGACAGACAATGGATGTATCCTACAGCGTGAACGTTCAGTCTCTGCCTCTCGGAGGACGTCTAAACAATAGCGTACGGCTTCAATATGCTGGCAGTGACGGTGCGAGCGAGGTTACCAGCAACACCGTGACTATAACTGTTTTTGATCCACAGCTTGCCGCAAGTATCTCTACGGAGAATACAGAGGCCATCGCAGGAGAAAGCCTTACTTATACGGTACTGCTCAACAACTTTGGCAACGTAACATCCGAAGTTACACTGCAACATTTCATTCCTGCCGGGACTCTATTGATTCCTGACAGCATACAGTTGAATGGTCAGTCACTGTCGGGAGTCGATCCTGCTGTCGGTGTTAGCCTTGGGTCTGTGGAACCCGGACAGTCATTGACACTGACTTATCAAGTGACCGTATTAGAGGCGCCTCCATCCGGCTACATCGTAAATCAAGCTGCCTTTGCCTACTCGTTTACGTTACCTGGAGGAAGAGTCGTATCGGGGACATTGAATACCAATACCGTTACGATCCCAGTTGTATTCCCACTGCTCGAATTAGTTAAAAAGGTGAGTACCACGGATGCCTCTGTAGGCGACACACTCACCTTCACCATACAGATTACTAACAAAGGGGGAATCACAGCGCAGTATCCGCTGTTCACAGACCCTTTGCCGCATGGACTCATTTATGTACCCAACAGCCTGACTATTCAAGAAAAAGCACAGCCAGGCGCTAATCTCGCTGCAGGTATCACGCTCCCGGATATTGCACCAGGGGAGACGCTCACCCTTACATTACAGGCACAAATCCGTGAAGCACCTGCAGATGGAACATTCAGCAACCAGGCCACCATCGAATATACCTCACGTCGTAGTGGAGGAGAGACCATTCAGGAAACCTCCCAGACCAACACCGTCGGCGTGACCGTTATTGCAGCCATCCCTAAACTTACGCTTAGCTCCAGCGCTTTGCGTGTCGGCCAAGAAGATACCCTGTCCTTTACCGTCTATGTGGAAAACATCGGAAACACCCCACTGGAAGAGCTCTTGCTCACTGCACCATTTGCAGCCGAAGATTTCATTTTGCTACGAACGGTCACCGTGAATTCTGTGCCACTTCCGCATCCTAACCTGCTCCAAGGTATTCCGTTAGGTCGGCTTGATCCAAACCACAAAGCAGTCATCGTATTCTCTTTCGACATCGAATCTGCGCTCCGCGCGTATCTGATCGCCCAGGTTATCCTGCGCTATCAATTCCGTTATCCAGACGGAAGCGTAGAGAAACAATCTGCCTCCTCCAATACCATTTTTGTGGAAATGGCTGACTTTGATGGTTCTCTAGAGTAAAAGTTCTATTGTGTTAAGCTCCTTACCACTGGGTAAGGGGCTTTTTTATGTAATTAGATAACATAAAAAAGCCCTGGAATATATTCCAGGGCAGTTGCTAGCGCGTTATCCATTGCTAACCATCTTACCAATTATGTAGGTCGGCTATGCCGGGGATGATTATAATTTGGTTACGTTAGCGGCTTGTGGTCCACGTGCGCCTTCGACAATGTCGAACTCCACGTCTTGTCCTTCTTCAAGTGTTTTGAAGCCTTCTGTTTGAATTGCGGAAAAATGTACAAATACGTCGCCGCCGTCAGACGTTTCAATGAAACCATAACCTTTTTCTGCGTTAAACCATTTTACTTTACCTTGCATGCACTAACATTCCCTTCGTCATCAAATGAAGTGAAGCTCTCGCCCACATTTCCGACTATACCACCCAAAGTTATCCATTGTCAATTGGAATTGATAATGTTTTCATTCATAGTTATTCCAATTTTACAAAGCGACCTATTCCTATAGATTGAAATGATATATTAGGCAAAAGAGTTTACTATACTTGTATAGTAAACTCTTTGTGAATGTTTGAAACTTATAGGGGAAAAACATTGAAAATTTTTGTTATTTCTTTTTTACCTAATTATAGTAAACTACCGTTGGCTGGGGCTCAATTCCTTTTGCATAGTAGTAATTCAAATTACTTACAAAATCAATTACTTTCTTTGTATCCAGATCATACACAAGAATGTCTGGATCTCCAGCCATATCAATAAAATCTAGGCGTCTCGGCGTAGTTCTGCCACTGGTGTCAACAAAAGAGGAACTGTGATACGGTGGGTTGCCAGAACTATATGCAGATTCAAAATAGGTAAAAAGCGTGTCTGCATTTAGAACAATCAGAACAGCATTATCCGAGCTTGCATAATTTGAGGTATACTTCACAGGCGTAGTGATATTTTTAATCCGAACATCTGATACATTATGACTCCTTGAAGAATAACTGCCCCCACTGGAAAAGTTGAATTCTCTTGACCATTCCAAATTCGGGTTTGCCACCGTTGTATTGGCAATTTGGGTCCCATTCACCTTAATATCTCCGTTTGGATACTCAATGACCGTATATAACAAATTGTTAGAGTAAGATGTTAGCTTGGCCGTCTTACCATTAATCGGTGTATCCGCTGGCGAGGCCGCATTCATGTGGATACTATAGCTTTCACCTACCGTTCCTGTGGAGGTAACACGAAGTCCCCAGTCCCCTGCTTTTAAGTCTGTAGCAAACTTCAATTCAGAGGCCTTTCCTCCAAAACCCGTCAAACTTGCTGTACCCGTGCTCCAATCAATCGAATACAAATCAAATCTATAATTGGGATTACTGGATTTGATCTGAGCCAGAATGCTTCTATCCGTAGGTACGTTAAAAAACCAAAAATCTGTTGGATCAGTTGTCGTTAAAGAATCAGTGAAACTCATGAGGTCACCGTTCACATTGAAATTAGACATTAATGTAACCCGGTGATTGTTCACTTTAAGAGTCTCACCATATACAGCCTCAGTCGTGCTGGTAGGTTCCAGCATTTGAGTCGTACTGACCGAAAATGGCGTAGGGCTCCCCTTCTCCGTCGTACTTGATGAACTGGCCTCAACCGAGGCTGGAGCTATTGACATACTACTTAAAACTAAAATGGCTAATAAAATTCCTGAAAGATATTTTCCCCACTTCATAAACATCATCCCTTCTCAGAATATTTAAAATTATTCATAGATTGAAAATAATCCCTATGGATGATGTACTAATTCTATAAAATACTTAATTATCCTTTATTCTAAGGTTTCGTCTTAGACGATCTTACGTTGAATCTATGAATGAGTCTTGATCAGCACCCTCATCATACAAAGAGAGCACTGTCATCTTGGAAAGCTAGAAAGTTTCATGTGCACCCTTCTTTCGACTTCCTCGTCCAATAATACCAACTTTCCATTTTTTGAATTCTGTAACCACACTTTATATATAAATTCAATGCATTGTAATTTCGACCTTGTGTTGAAACTACTAGTTGTTCAATCGGCCTGCTTTCAAGAAACACCTTTAATTCTGTTAGCAACTTCGTGCCTATTCCATTGCTTTGATGTTTCAGATCAATTCCTAAAAGACCGATTCTTGCCTTTCTATTTATTAGATTTTCTTTAATTGTCACAAATCCAATAATTTCTCCATTTAATTTAATGACAAGACAATAATCATCGAACGCACCAGTAATAGACTTTTTCACCCATAGTTTATATAACTCATCCACTTTTTCAATATTAAAAATATGTGGATAACAAGAATATCTACTATCCTTAAATAATCCAGTCATCATATTTTGTAAAACAGGAAAGTCATGCTCCGTTGCTAATACAAGAGAACTTTTATTCTGTGCATTAGTATCTATTCTAGTCTCAAATGTTACTTTAGTATCTGCTAAGTGGAAATTTTCATTTTCGAGAAAATGAATAGTCGTTATATCATCAATTTTACAAAGTGCTTGTATAAAATCTAATTGATTCTTTTCTATCACATGTTGAAAATATGAGCTTGTAACTGGGGAAGTAGTAGAAACTTCCGCCATATTCATAGCAAAAAAAATAGAATCCCAATGCAAAAGCCTTAGCATCCTAAATCCCTCCAACTATACTGTCGAAAAAAATCGTATATACAATCTACAATCTTATTTATATCTGACTCTTTTATATTATAATAGAGAGGTAATCTAATTAAGCGTTCGCTCTCTCTAGTTGTATAGGCATCCTCACCAATAAATGAACTATGCTTTAATCCTGCCTCGGAACTATGAAGCGGCACATAATGAAAAACAGCCATGATTTCATGTCTTTTCAAAAAATTCAATAGTTCGGTTCTTATTTCTAAATCTCTTACTTTAATATAAAACATATGAGCATTATGGGTACTATTAAGAGGTATAAATGGTAAGTCGATTAAATTTAATTCACTCAAAGGCTGTAATAGATTAAAATATAAATTCCAGCTAACCAATCTATTCTTTGTAATCATTTCTGAGGCTTCAAGTTGTGCCATTAAAAATGCAGTGTTCAGTTCACTAGGGAGGTAGGAAGAACCTATGTCAACCCAAGTATACTTATCTACCTGACCTCTAAAAAATTTAGATCTGTTTGTCCCTTTCTCACGTATTATTTCAGCCTTTTCCATAAATGTTTCATCATTAACTAACAAAGCGCCACCTTCCCCGCAATGTACATTCTTGGTTTCGTGAAAGCTGATACATCCTAAGTGACCAAGGGTACCCAGTTTCTTTCCTTTATATTCGCTAAGAATCCCTTGTGCTGCATCCTCCACAACTGCCAAATTGTATCTATTCGCCAACTCTAAAATTTTATCCATATCACAAGCTACTCCAGCATAATGCACTGGGACAATTGCTTTTGTTCTATCTGTGATCGCATCTTCTATAAGATCTTCATTAATATTCATAGTATCAGGTCGAATATCCACGAATACAATCTTAGCTCCTCTTAAAACAAAGGCATTGGCAGTGGATACAAACGTATAAGATGGCATGATAATTTCATCACCCTGTTGGATATCCAAGAGAATAGCAGCCATCTCCAGCGCATGTGTACAAGAAGTCGTTATTAATGTTTTTTTTACATCAAAAGTTCTTTCAAACCAGTTTGCACATAAACGCGTAAATTCTCCATCCCCCGAAAGATGTCCACTAGAAAATGACTTTTCGACATACTCTCCTTCTTTGCCTACGATTGCCGGTACATTGAAATTTATCATTATCATCTCTCATTTCAGCAAATTATGTGGTAAAGCCCATGCAGCTTAATAAAAGTGTGGTGATTTAGTCATAGTCTCTATAATTTCTCTCATAACCTTTTCACTGTCAAAAATTTCATCCGCCCTGTTTAAAGCTACAGATTTTTCGCGTTCCCTAAATGCAGGATTTTCCCATTTTTTTATAAATATCTTCACATCATCAAAACTATTAATATGATAGTACTCTCCTGCCGTGTGAGCAACATCTCCAAAGGCATATGTAAAAACAGGTAGCCCTTGCCGTAAAGCAATGGCAGCAGAAGTACCGCCTCCAGATCGAACTGTGTTTAAATACGCGTCACACACTTCATAAACAGCGGCTAAATCCTTTTGAGCTCCGACATGGACAGATTGTTTATCAAGAGTGACATATCTATTCGTTATTTTTTTATAATTTTCAAGTTCACCTATAAACATAATTCGGGTATGATCATTACATTTCAACAAATCGTCTAGTTCTGTTAAAAAAGAATCGTCTAGCTCCGCATCAAGGCGATTACCTACTACGGCCAATACAAAATTTTCCTCGCCTAACCCCCAATACTCTCTATGCATTTTAGTTTGTGGAGGCGTATATTTATAAGTAAACACACTTTCAATAACTGATTCCCGAGACCTGTTTAATTCTTCTAGCGTGTTCAAATCTGCTTGGTTTATTTTTCTGGGCAAAATTGAAAATGTGCTCTCGGAGGTGGGGAGATCATACGCTAATGGCAGCGTGATAACAGGCACAAAATTAGAAAATAAGTCGGCGCTTACATTTGAGCCTGATATAGATAAAACAAATAGAGGCTTTAAATACTGTATCGCTTGGATCAACTCCATTATTTGGTCGCCATCTGGCATTTCTTTTTCGCATTGAGAGAATGGAATACTTGAATTTTCGTACATTAACCTGCCAGCTTGATTGTACCCCTCATCATAGTTAAACAGGACAGCATTAAAATAAGGCGTGACTATAGAGCGTGGCATGTCTGCCGTATTTATGAGAAAAATATTTTTTTTGAGATTATATAAAGCTTTGCAATGATCTAGCGCTACTTGTGTTGGACTATGTGACATAGAAAGTATCTGTCCAGCTACAACAACTACCAGATCTTTGTTTCGTTCTTCATAAGGAATCCAATTCCCTTCGTTAGCGATTTGATTATTAAAATACTCAAAATATCTTCGATATATTTTTTTCAATCTGTTAGTATTTTTTTTCGTTTTCAATTTAGGAGTAGTAAAAAGAAGGCTGGTAATTTGCCAATAAATAAAATGAAGCACGTCTATCCTTACTTCTTTTTCTATATATTCAAAAATATCCTCCAAAAACTTCTGATCCTTTGTACATGCGAGTAGAAATGACGTTAAATATAGTCCCCAATTCTTATAATCTGATATCATTTGTTCGATTTCAGTTACTATCTCTTGACGACTATTTGAATTTAGACTTTCAAAGTTTCCATTTAATTTGGTTAACTCATGATCTAGTAATTTGTATACTTCCACAATTGATAGTTTATCATTTGACAGTATTTTTTCTATTTCAAGCGTTACTTTGGAACTTCTCATTAGGAACCTCTTTTCATTCTATAATTAAGATTGTACAGAGGGAAGCTGGATTAGGATTTTAGAAACAATGTAACAAGCACATTAATGGGATGTTCGATATGGATTCAACATATATTCATCGAAAAAAAGCCTTCATTTGATTAATAACAAAGCTCTGCTCATCCACCGACATATTTGTTCCAGAGGGCAAACAAACCCCTTTTTCAAATAATATTTTGCCAATATCCCTGCCATCTTCATGAGTAAAATATACGGCATCTTTAAAGAGCGGTTGTAGATGAAGTGGCTTCCATACTGGTCGAGATTCAATATTATCTTTTCCTAAATACCCTATTAAATCACTAACGCTTGTACCAATAATCTCAGGGTCTATTATCATTGTTGTCAACCATCGAGTAGACTTGCCAAAACTCTTTTCCGGCATAAATTGTATTCCATCCACCCCTGATAGCTCATAGCTGTACTTTTCAAAAACTTCTCGTTTCTGTTGAATGCGTTCGTCCAACACACGAAGCTGCCCTCTTCCTATACCAGCCAGGACATTGCTGAGACGATAATTGAAGCCTACATCCTCATGCTGATAATGTATCGCCTTTTCCCTCGCCTGAGTTGCGTAATATCTTGCTCTACTTAGTGCTTCTAAATCATCTGAAACCAGCATGCCCCCACCTGAAGTAGTAATAATTTTATTTCCATTAAATGAAAGAATGCCGAATTTCCCAAGCGTTCCACTCATTTGCTTGCCGTAAGTTGCTCCGAGTGATTCCGCAGCATCTTCTACAATCGGCACCTCGTAATAATCACATATTTTTTTCAACCGATCGTAGTCTGCACTTTGCCCGTACAAATTGACTATAACTACAGCTTTAGGTTTCTTTCCCTTATCTGCATAAGTCTTGAATGCTCGCTCTAGTGCCTCAGGGGACATATTCCAGCTGTCTGGTTCCGAATCGATAAAGACAGGAATTGCACCTTGATATAAGATCGGGTTAGCACTGGCAACAAAGGTAAGAGAAGAACAAAAAACAATATCATCCTTTTCCACACCAAGCAATATCAAAGACAAGTGAATCGCTGCTGTTCCAGAACTTAGGGCAACTGCACCTCCACACCCCAGATAACTTGCCACCTCTGTTTCAAAAGCGTCAACATTTTTACCCAAAGGTGCAATCCAGTTTGTTTCGAAGGCCTCTGCGATATATTGTTGTTCAAACCCGCCCATATGCGGTGAAGATAAATAAATTCTATCTCGATTGGACATTTTGTTTCATCCCTTATCCTTATAGGTTTTTTATTACTTTGGCCGGACAACCCACAGCTATAACTTTTTCTGGCAAATCGCGGATGACACAAGAAGCTGCACCAACGATGGTATCACACCCTACACGAACACCAGGTATAAGACTTGCACCTATTCCTATATGAGCACAGCACCCGATCTGAACTCCACCTGCCATATGTACACCTGGGGAAATATGCACGAAGTCTTCTATTCGGCAATCATGATCTATAGTAGCCGCCGTATTAACAATGACATGCTCTCCAACAAACGCGTCAGCGTTAATTACAGCATTAGGCATGACAACCGTCCCCTCCCCAATGAATGCGCTGGGTGCGACTACAGCGCTTGGGTGAACAGCAGTACCAAATTGAACTGAAGCAACTTTTAATTGACTTACAATCTTCCTTCTGGTTGTATTATCTCCGATTGCCACAATGAACAGCGCCTCTGGATACAGAGATAATAGTTGAGCAATCTGATTACGGTTCCCCAAGATCGGCAATCCGTTCCATGCTTCTTCTTTACAATGGTCATCCAGAACTCCAATGATTTCTTCACCACAGGACCGTAAAATATCCACGATGACCTTGGCATGTCCTCCTGCTCCAAAAACAATATAGCTCAAGGCCGATCCTCCTTAATAGGTAATGGTCTTTTGAATAAGCTGCTCTGACTTGGATGTTCGGTTCAATATATCTACGATGCGAGAGCTTGTGTTATCTCTACTGTAAATATTGTCGGCTGCTTTAACAATTTGTTGGAAAGACTCAGACATTGCGTACTCCATTGCAGAAGTCAATTCGAGCTCATCAGCTGCAATATCTATTGTGTTCACAGAACGCTCTCTGCCTGTCTGGCGAGTTCCGATATTAATGACTGGAACATGAAAGGAGGCAGCCTCAATAATCCCCGATGAAGAATTTCCAATTAATATTTTTGCATTTTTCAACATCGTCAGATAATCAAGTTGCTCAAAACTGGTTACAAGGTGCAGCCCTTTTCTTGCAGAAAAACGATTATATACATCAACGATCGCATCAGCTCCAGCATCCGAATTGGGCATCACACAAATTACCTCATTCTCCCCAGCCAAGAGAACTTCCATCATCTTACCAAGGATGTGCATATCCGCTTCTTCCGTAGTGACAGGATGATAAGCAAACAGCACATAATTGTTATCTATATTCAGATCGTATTTACGTTTCGTCCTCTCTAGCTCAGGCAGGGATGTATTCATCATCGTTTCAATTCTCGGAGCACCGACTACATGAATTCTCCAAGGTTCTTCGCCAAGCCTAATTAGGCGCTCTCTGCTTCCATTTGTAGCCACAAAGTGAATGTGGGCCAACTTACTAATCGCATGCCGAACAGACTCATCAATCGTGCCGGATACCTCTCCACCATGCAAATGAACAAGCGGAATGTTCATGTGAGAGGATACAATCGCAGCTGCAAGCATTTCTCCCCGATCTCCTAATACAACAACGAAATCTGGTTCCAAAGCTTCTACGGCTTGTGTCATGCCCATGATTGCTATTCCAATAGAGCGAGACATATTAGCATGGGTAGATCCCTGAAGCAGACAGTCTACCTTAGCAGATACACGAAATCCGTCCTTTTGGATAGCGTCCAATGTATACCCATGCTGTGGAGATAAATGCATTCCTGTAACCAACAGGTGGAGCTCCAGAGCATGTTCTTCCTTAAGAGCCCGCAAAACCGGGTAATATATCCCATAATCAGCTCGTGTTCCGGTAATCACCAATACTTTTTTCATTGCACATCATCCCATGATAACAAATAGTCTTCATGTACATCCTTTAAAAGCTGCTTACCAACCAAGTCATCAAAATATTTAGGCTCTATTCCAGTGCCCGGACGCTTGATAACTAGATCTTCTCGAGTTAATTGCTGGCCTGTTTTTTTAGGTGTTGCCATCACAATACTTTTTCTTGCAACGGCTCTGGTGCTTTCCTCGGAAGGCATACATCTTTTAACACCATCCCCTAAAGCCTGCTCCACATTTCGAATCGCAAGAACCATCTTTGAAAAGTCAGCAGGCTCCAGTGAAGCCTTATGGTCAGGACCTGGAAGATTTTGATCCAATGTAAAATGCTTTTCAATAATTCTAGCTCCCAGTGCTGAAGCCGCTATAGCGATCTCAATCCCAGCCGTATGATCTGAGTAACCTGTGACCTTATTAAAGGCAGTAGATATTGTTTTCATAGCTAGCAGATTCACATCTTCTAAAGGCGCCGGATAGTCAGAAGTACAGTGTAGTAATAGTACTTCACTTTTTTTAAATGCTTGTAATGATTCTCCAATTTCATCTAAATTAGACATCCCGGTCGATAGAATAATCGGACGCCCATAGCTATCAAGCTTCTGAAGAAAGGGGATATTATTCATATCTCCTGATCCTACCTTGAATGCGTCAATATGAATTGAATTCAGAAACTCAGCACTTTCTTCATCAAAGGGTGTAGAAAGGAAATCTATCCCTTTATCCTCACAGTACCTTTTCAAAAGAACAAAATCCTCAAAGCTCAATTCCAACTGTTTTAACATATCTAGTTGGCTTTCAGCTGAATTGGTATTTTCTGTCTGATAATTAGCCTTCTGGGCGTACTTGGTCACCAGCTTTTCGCTTTTAAAGGTTTGGAATTTCACTGCATCGGCACCGCATAAAATCGCTTGATCAATACACTCGAATGCAAGCTCCAATGATCCGTTATGATTGACTCCTACCTCCGCGATAATATAGATGGGGTTGCTACCATTATTTAATAAGAGGTTTTTCATGTTATATTCCTCCCTCCTACTGCAAGGATTCCTTGTGATTGGATTCTCTCCAAAAAAACTCTGCCATTTTTAAATCAAACTCGTCATCTATGTCAATAGATCGTTCTTTAGGCATAATGTAGCCACAATTATTAGGACCAACCAAAGTGTCACTATTCATCAACAGATCTCGTTTTACGATATAGATGGCTCCGTTTAAAGCATGCAGTTCTTTCAGATCTTGTCTCCTCAAATGCTCCCGTTCACCTTTCAGGTAGGGCGTAAGCCGTCCGTTATCCATTTCCCTTAGTAGATAGGGTTGCACTCCAGACAAAGCGACACTTTGAAGTGAATCAGCCTGATGGTCTAAAAATATTTTATATGCTTCTTTAATGTCCATAGCATTTCGCAGTGGAGATGTGGGCTGCAGCAGCATAATAACATCAAAAAATTGATTTTGCGTCTGCTCATAAAATTCAACTGCATGCTTCAATACATCAATGCTTTTGGCCTTATCGGTAGCCAGTTCATCGGGCCTTATAAACGGAACATCTGCTCCGGCTTGGCCTGACACACGAGCAATCTCTTTACAATCCGTTGAAACTATAACTTCGTCTACACAACCACTGTTTAGCGCGGCTTCAATGCTATATTGAATGAGCGGCTTATCATGTAACAATCTTATGTTTTTACCAGGTAAACCTTTTGATCCACCCCGCGCAGGAATAATCGCCAAACATTTGTGATTGCTCATCATACAATACCTTTTGTAAAGCCCAATCCGTTCTGTTCAATAAGCTCCCGAATGGCTTTCGGGAAAATCTGTGGTGCAGTCATCGAAGAATATTCTTGACGAATAGCCTTTTTAAAACCTTCATAATCCTGCTCTGCGGTATGAAATAACGAAGGAATGATATACATCTGTCCATTCTCCAATGCTCTTTCAGATTCCTCAAGCGTCATGAGTTCCTCATATAGCTTTTCACCCGGCCGGATTCCGGTCTCAATGATTTCTCCACGATAGGGTTTACCAACTGCCTCTTCATATGAATCAACCAAGCATTGGGCCAAATCCGTAATTTTGAGAATCGGCATTTTTAGTACGAATACTTCTCCGCCTTGCGAATAGTGCGCCGCATTTATGACCAATTGAGCGGCTTGAGGAATAGACATCATAAACCGAGTCATCTCTGCATGTGTGACCGTCACCGGTATCCCTTTAGCAATCTGATCACGGAATAAAGGAATAACAGAGCCCCTGGATCCCATAACATTTCCAAAGCGGACACAAGAAAAGATGGTACGTTTGCTCCCTTTATACAAGTTGGCGGCAGAAATTAAACGTTCTGATAGCAGCTTCGTAGCTCCCATCGTATTCGTTGGATTTACCACTTTATCTGTGCTGATGGCTACTACTTTTTCTACATTATGCTCAATAGCCGTCTCTATCAGATTTTGTACGCCAATAACATTCGTTTTCACTGCTTCCATAGGGTTATACTCACATGCAGGCACATGTTTGAGAGCAGCAGCATGAAAGATATAATCCACATCCTCCATAGCATAACTCAGTCTTTGCTTGTCCCTGATATCACCGATCAGATAACGGATATTCGTATATTCTTTTAATTCCTGCTGCAGATCAAACTGCTTGCTCTCATCCCTGCTAAAAATCCGTAAGGCTTTAGGGTTATACGATAAAATATTACGTACAATTTCGCTTCCAATCGAACCTGTGCCGCCCGTAACCAGTACAATCTTGTTGGTAAACATAATGACCTCCGGAGTGTAAAACGATTAATTTATATATCTTTATGGATCACTGCATCGCTATCTGTTTTTTTATCTAAACGGCGAATCGATTCTGAAAACATTTCTTCAAGTATTGGAATTTGTGCTGTGATATCCTGTAGCAGCTTACCTAGATGCTCATAGATTAGATCAGACTTACGAGTCAACTGATGTTCTGTCACAATCACAGGGAGCACCTGATCAAAACGCGCAATTTCGATAGGCATAATGGACTCAAATATAGGTGAGAACCATTCCCTGTTGGCAATCCCCCCCCACATCTGCTCTATGGATTCCATCATATTTTGAGCCTTTGCTGGTTTAGTCCGGCTAAACTCGCGTAGCTTATTCATAAGCTTGTGAATGGCTGCAATCTCAGAGCGTACATTGGAAAGGTCCTCACGTGTCGCTATCAGCTTATCTCTGACATCCTGCACCTTATTCATATCAACAGCAATATTTATTTTGTTTATCAAATCGGCAATTGCATCATGATCAACAGATTCTGATACCATCCACTCATAGATCTCATCCATAGGCTTGAATGGAGCACCCTCAATCACTGCACCATTGCGGCTTGAATTGACAAATTCAATTCTCGGAAGGGCCGTAATAAGATTTTCGAGTCCATCCTTCATCAAAGAGAAACTCTCGTCTGTAGTGTTGTATGTTCCCTTTACATTCAGTACTTTCTTAGGCGCTTCTTGCACTGTCTTATCCGTAGCTTCGGCTGCAAAATGTTCAATTCCATCTGCGTAAAATTTGTTATCAGGGAACGACAAATCCTGACCTGCAAGTATGATCCGTTTAGCCCCTAAACATGCTGCTGCTTGAATAGCCGTTCCTGCAACCGTTTCTGTGGGGGATATAAAGAGTTCCTCTTTACTGAGTCCAAAGAAATACTGAGATACAGCATCACTTTTCATAATACTATGAATTTTCTCTGCGCAGTTCTGATCCGAAATCTCATAATAAGATGAGGAGGTAAACAATAAAGGCTGCTCCCTTGTTACAGAAGAAGCAAAGATTTTCTTATTGACTGGATGTCCATCCATAATAACAGCAAGGTGAGGCTGTATTCCATGCTTTACTAAAGCTTGAATACTGGAGCCTGCTGAAATAATCAGTACATGAGGACGTAATTTTTTCAACCATTCGATATCTTCTTGTAACGATGGTCCCGATGATACAACAACCACCGTTACACCCTCAAAAGCATAAAAAAGTCGCTCAATGGAAGGAGTGTATAACACATCAGAAAGGTGATATAGATAATTCCGAGTCCATTCTTCTCGAAAACGATTCTCTGTATGTTTATCTACCAGGAAGCTCTGACGATATTCCTGAAATTGTTCCTTTACTTCACGCAATAAATTCATATCATCTGATAGATACTTGCGCAGTGCGATAAACCCCAAATCTTGCAGCATATAACTACTTAACATATGAAACATCATATTGAGCTGAGATTGGCCAACCGATAACCAGTACAAATTGGGATGTCCCAACAAAAGACTGAGATCGTAATCCGTCACTGATTTACGAAACAGCTGCTCATCCGGCTCGTATACAAACAACCAGTGGTTCGGATAGAATTCGAGGAGGTCAGCAATACTGAGCCCCCTTTCAAACCCATATACAAAAATAATCTTCCCATTTCCAATAGATCCATCGACAGCATTGAGCCAAGCGATATCCCTTTCAAAGGGCTCAGTAAACAAAGGTATAGATAAGTCATCATTCAGCAAACTGTTTATTTTGGTTGCAACATGAGGGAACCTTTGCTCTAGAATTGTATGGTTTATTTGTAGTTGAGACAAGGTAATACCACCGTTTCACATTAATATTTGTTAATTAGTATATCGGATTTACTCTTAATGGAATGAACCTTTTCACAAAAATACCCCCATTCTAAATCGAATAGGGGGTACGCTCCATAAAGCATTTTTTATTTGCGATGATCAATAAACAAACTGTCTACAGAATAAGCTTGCTGGTATGCATGCTGCTGCACACGAATGGCTCCGCGTTTCTCCATCCATTGACCAGCCTCATCCTTTAGTACATGCATACGCTGTAAAATTGAAGAATCGTTACTTAGTATGTCACGAATTTTCTGCTTATCATTTTCCGTTAACGATGATTGATAGGGCTGCATCTGTTCTACAATGCGCTGTCTTTGATCTGCAAACTGTTCAAAGTCTTCCTCATTTAAATTCAGAAGGTTAGATAACACTGCTTCTGTCCTATGTTGTAGCTCTTCAAGGAGTACTTGCATATTAGGATCTGCCATCACACACTACCAACTACACCAGGCATTTTCATGGCTTCCAACCAAGCTTCCCGTAGGTCAGTCAAATGTTCCAGCACCTCTTGTGCCGGAGCGGCTATTTTGTGAACATTCGCCTCAATCAGCTCATGCAGCATATATTCATACACTCGCAATAAGTCATGGGACATTGGATACTCAAAATTCAACGCAGATATCAACTCGTGTACAATAGCTTGCGCTTTACACAAATTATTATTTGCTTTCTCGTTATCCTTATTCTCTATCCCCTCAATCCCCGCACGAACGAAACGAATAGCCCCATCGTACAGCATAATCAGCAGTTTAGGTTTGGATGCAGTTTGCGCTTGAGTCTGCCGGTATTTCTGATAGGGTGTATTGATCAATTGTAAAACCTCCTTTATGACGACATGCCTGTAAGACTCGAAGATGTACTATTATACTTGCTAATTGCCGTCTCCATCGCAGTGAATTTTTTATAATAGTTAGTTTCAATCATCGTTAGGCGACTAGTCATGTCACTAATTCGACGGTCCAGGCTCGACAATTGCTCTCCCATTGTACTCGTAGAAAGAAATGAAGCAGTTAGGTCCTTACTAACTTTTGAAGTACCCGCTGTATCGGCCATTCTTTGAAGTGAGGTATTCGAAATTTTCTTTAGTTTAGCAAGAATACCGTCTTGCTGTGTATATTTATTTGTTAGCGCCGTGCTTGGATCCTGTTTCCCAAAAAAATTTGAGATAACATCTGGATCTTTTTCAACCGCTGCGCGCAATTTGTCTGCATCTAGAATAAGCTTGCCTTTCGTATCATACGTACCCGTAGTGATTCCCAGCTCAGACATCATTAAAGGCTTATTCTTACCATTTGCATCAACTCTGCCGATATCTACACCTTGAATCAAAGCATTACGCATTTCAGATAATGTATCCTGCAAGATGGGATCGTTTCTAAGCATGCCACTCTTAGCCTTGGTTGTCCAGAGCTTGACTTCATCATCGCTCATAGCGGCTTTTTGTTCCGTCGTAAGCGGAGTGTATTTTTTATATCTTTCTTCACCAACCTTACCATTGAGTGTAGCGAGAACATCATTATACGCATCGACAAAACTTTGAATATTTTCCACAATCTTATCGGTATCTTTGGTAGCTTCGATCCTTGTCGCAGCACCACCAGCTGCCTTCAGCGTAATATCAATGCCATTAATGGTAAAATTATTTGATGACTTTTTGACTTCAAGTCCATTTACCTTTAGCACAGCATCGGTTCCGTTCGTTGAAGACAGTTTAAACTCACTACTAATTTGAGCATCGATATTGAATATTTGCGAGCCCGTAGTTTTACTTGTTAACGACAAACCAGATTTGGCATCATACAGGGCAGTTACTCCCGTCTTACTGTTATCATTAATTTTTTTGACAAATGACTCAATGGTTTCGTTTGCATCCACATCAATAGTGGTCCCACCAACCTGAACCGTACGAGCTGCCCCATCGGCAAATGCAAGCTCGGTGCTTGCCTTTTCAGACCATGTGCTGTCTGAGACAGATCTTGCGGCAGTAGCGAGATTGGTTACTGAGATATCCAATACTCCACTGGCAGACGATGAAGCCGAAGCAGTCAACGCGTCACTATTTCCCGTTACTGTTACTTTCTGCGGATTCATTGAAGCAGTACGGCTTAATATCGTCAACTTATCTTGTAGAAATGAAACAACTTTAGTACTAGCCTCACGATAGTTTTCTCGTTTCCATTCCATCAATTGTTTCTGTTGATTCATTTTGTCGAGCGGTACACGCTCAGCTGTCATTAGCTTTGTGACTACTGCATCAATATCCATGCCTGAGGCAAGACCACTTATTCTTGTTACCATAATTGTATGTCCTCCTATATTTTCTTATCGATAATAATTCCTGCAATCTCCATCATTCTAGCGGCTATATCCAGAATTTTTTCAGGAGGTACCTCACGAATCAGATCGCCCGTTTCCTTGTTCATCACTTTTATCATGATTGCATGTGTCTTTTCATGCACAGAGATCTCAAATGTCTTCTGCGGACCTTGTATAGCATCAATTACTTTCTGTAGCTCCAAAACTGCTTCCTCATGTGTCGGTTGCTTCTGACTGGTACCACCTCTATTGGTTGTTCGAACAGCATCTTGTGTGGTAACATAATTTACTTCGGCATCTGAAGGGGCTTCACGTTTTATTCCTGCTGATAGCTGAGTCGGCAACGGATTCCCAGTGCTAGGGGGTATCATCGAGTCCATAAAATAACCTCCATTAAAATTTTTTAGACACAATAAATCCGTTCTGTACTTGAAATGCTAATACATTATATATCGGTAGATGGGTGTAATTATTTATGAAAAAACTAAAATAAAAGCAAAAAAAGATCCTGCTTCTCGCAGGATCTTTTTTTTGTAATTGCTGTCGTTTAAAATTAACGAAGCAACGACAGTACGCCTTGTGGCGCGGAATTTGCTTGTGACAGCATGGATTGCGATGCTTGCAACAAGATGTTGTTTTTGGACAGAGCAACCATTTCTTTTGCCATGTCAGTATCACGAATACGGGATTCGGAAGCTGTCAGGTTTTCTACAGTTGTGCCCAAGTTGTTGGAGGTATATTCCAGACGGTTTTGCATAGCACCAAGGTTCGCACGTTGCTTAGCAACTTTTTCAATTGCATTTGTTGTTTGAGACAAAGTTACTCCAGAAGTAAGACCACGGATTTCAGTGGAATCGATACCTTTGATAGTAATTACGAACTTGTTATCATCAGCTTGGATTTTAACACCTGGTCCGCCGGAAATTGCAATACCGTTGAATTTAGTGTTAGACAGAATTGCGTCAATTTGACCACCCAATTGACCAAGTTCTGCTTTGATGTTGGATTTATCGCCAGCACTGTAAGTATCATTGGATTGTTGAACGCTCAGTTCTTTCATACGAGTCAGCATGGAGGATACTTCGTTCATTGCACCTTCAGCTGTTTGTGCGAAAGAGATACCATCTTGAACGTTACGTTGTGCTTGTTCCAGACCACGGATTTGACCACGCATTTTTTCGGAAATGGAGAGACCAGCAGCATCGTCAGCTGCACGGTTGATACGCAGACCTGAAGACAATTTTTCCATGTTTTTGCTTGCTGCCGTGTTGTTCAATTGCATGTTACGGTGTGTATTTACTGCAGGTAAGTTGTGATTGATAATCATTTTAAATTTCCTCCCTGAAATGGTTTGATTCCCACGTCCTTGTGGTATAAGCGTCTTCACAGGTCGGCCGCCCTGAAGAATTACCGCTCTAAAATATATATCGACCCTTAAGCTATAATTGTTTATAGCATTCCAGATTTTTTTAAAAATATTTTCTTAGAAGTTTACGACACTGTTATATAGACGATTATACCTATTACTGTTTCAGATGAATAAGCAAAAACAAAGGCCGACACTTTACTCGTGTCGGCCTTTCTCAATGAATGTGCACTACTATTATTGTTTAATCAGGACTTTCTCTTATCCATTTCTAACATTGCATTATGAATAGCATTCGAATCCATAACAGCAATTTGATTATTTTGCTGAATAGCATCAAAGACTTCTTTTCGGTAAATATCGATATCCTTAGGAGCAGAAATACCGATTTTCACAGTATCTCCTTCAACAGAAAGAACTGTAATGACGATATCATTCTGAATTACAATGGATTCGCCCTTTTTACGTGTTAATACCAGCATTAGGACTCACCGCCTTTGCTGGACTCTATTTCATTCCATAAGGGATGCTTAATAGTATAGTTCGTATTTTGCAAAACAATTTGCTTCCCCGTTCGCTGTTCAATGTTAAAAATTAAAGGTGCAAGCAAATTAACCGTCGTTTTAGACTGATCGCTGTTCCATGTACAAATACATCGTACTGATATTTGTTCCTGACTTGTAATCCCAATATCCTCTAGAGCATCATCAGATAACTCAAATTCATAATCTTCAAAGAAATCAAATGGATTTACGGTGATAAAAATAGTAGCTGGCTGCTCTACTGCACTGAAAAGACTAAATAATTCATTATGTTCCTGCAGCTGAAATTCCCGAAGTTGTTCAAATCCTGGTATTCCTTTTGGAAACACATAAAGACTAGTATTTTTCTCTTGGTTTTCTTCATCTAATTTCTGTTCTGGGGTCATAAGTAACTCCTCCTATAAATAGTAACAAAAAAGCTACGGACCACTCGTCCATAGCTTCAAATCACAAATGTCAAAGATAAAAATCAGCTCATAAAGTCCATCAAAGATGGCTGCATGATCTTAGCAGATGATTTCAGGGCAGCTTCATAAATGGTTTGGGCAGATGTAGCTTGAATCATCAGACTAGCAACATCCGCATCTTCCGTTTTAGCTTGAAGTGTCGTCAAGTTCAAATTTCGCTCTTCCAAACGGGATTGTATCAGTTCAACTCGATTCGTACGTGCACCCACTTCAGACAAACTTGTCTGCATTTTAGTAAAGCGGGATTCAATACTTGAAAGTTGACTCGATATTGCCGTACTATTTCCGCTGCTTAGTGCAGAAGATATAGCATCCATAACCTTAAAAACATTATCCGCCTCTGTTGATTTCCCAAAAAAATCGCTACCGGACGTATTTACCCGAAATGCATCTTGGTCTCCAACTGCATAGCTGACAGCGCCTTGATCCGGATTAATCTGATCATAACTTGTTACCGTAGCAGATAGCTGATACGGCATCTGATCATAATTTTGTCCATTAAAAACATACTTCCCACGAAGCTGGCTGTTACCAATATTCATCATTTGTTCTTTTAACTGATCAACTTCTAGCTTAATCGAATCCAAGCCGGATTGAGGTAGTGTTTCACTTGAAGCCTGTACTGTCAGCTCTTTAAGACGCTTCATTACATCACTGGCTTGTTGCATGGTTGTATCAGTGAAATCCAACCAGCTAACAGCCGCATCTGAGTTCGTCTTGTATTGTTCATTAGAAGCTAACTCAGCTCTGTAACGTAGCGCATAAGTTACCCCCACTGGGTCATCTGAAGGCTTGTTCAGCTTACGACCAGTCGAAATCTGATTCTCCATTTTACCCATATTACTATTATTTCGATTCAGGTTACTGAGCAATTGCATATTAGTCATCCCTGAAGTCACTCGAATTGGCATGGCTTACTCCACCTTCTCATTATACTAGAGACCTACGCGACCTGTACCATTAATCAGCTTTTCCAACAGTTGATCAAAAGTTGTCATGAACCGGGAAGCTGCACTATAAGCATGTTGGAACTTGATCATGTTTGACATTTCTTCATCAAGCGACACCCCGCTGACGGATTGTCGGTTCAAGTCCACTTGCTCGGTCAACAGCTGTGCATTTTTCGATTGACGCTCTGCTTCCTGGGTTTGGACACCTAATTGTCCAACAATTGAACTGAAGAAGTCATCTACCGTAGTAGATTGGGCTTGAGTTGTATTAAAACCAAACTTCACATTTTTTAGGCTCGCCATAGACAATGCCAAAGCATTGTTACCTACAGTTACCTTTTCATTAGCTGTTCCCGTTCCATCTACACGCAAAGAACTGGCAATTTTATTGGGATCATCTTGAATATCCTTATTCAGCGTAATGTTACCGGCTGTAATAGCAGCTCCATCTTTCGAGGTAAAAAACACTCCTCCCTTTTCTGGAGTTGTGCCACTGAGTGTGTATCCCAATTGATGGAGTCCATTAATCCCTTGTACAGTTACTTTCAAATCCGCGGTCAAGGTTCTGTTGTTATTCGCATTTGAGTAAGTAACTGCTGCATTGTTGACACCTGAATTTAGTACCGTTCCCTCAGGCAGAACTGTACCTGCGGGCAAAGTAATTTCAATGTTGCCATTCGCCAGCGTATTAGCTAACTGGTCCATCTGAGTTTTGTAATCTGCTACATATTTATCTCTGGATAAAATCATACCGTACACTTCGCCACCAGTTAACGCTCCACCTTGATATGCAGCCTCAAGGCCAGCCGCTGTAATAGCAGTTACCTCTGTGCCCGCTACAGCTATCTGTCCTGCCACCGTTACCTGATAACCGTTATCCAGCTGAGTTACCTGCACATTTGCAAGCTTGGACAACTTATCAACTGCATAATCCCGCTGATCACGCAAGTCATTTGGATTATCCCCAAGTTGTTCCAACTTGTAAATATTACCATTCAGGTCCGCTATAGACTGCAATAACGAATTCATCTCAGATGTTTTTAATGTAACGTTATTAGTTAAATCAGAACTGAGTGCATCCAGTTGCTTGCTAGCCTGGTTCATCGCATCTGTCAGAGCAAGCGTAGTCTCTTTTACAATTTTGCGATTCGTGACATCCTGAGGGTCTTGGCTCAGATCTGACCATGAATCCCAAAAATTATCCATGACCTTACGAATACCTGTATCCGAAGGTTCATTCATAATGGTCTCAAGCTTGTTCAGTGTGTCATAACGGATGTCCCATCCACCTTGAGAAGAACTTTCATTACGATACTGATCGTCCAGAAAAGTCTGACGGACGCGCTCAATAGCAGTGAATTCAACCCCTGTACCCATTTGACCTCGTACTACGGAACGATTCAAACCGTAGGCTTCCATAGAATCCGAGGCCTTCATACTAACCACTTGTCTGGAGTAACCAGCTGTGTTGGCATTTGAGATATTGTGTCCGGTTGTATTAAGTGCTGCCGTTTGTGTGTTTAAGCTTCTTTTCGCTGTTTCTATACCATGAAATGTTGAGACCATATTTTCCTCCTTCAATTAGGCGCGTGTATCAAATAGTCCCGCTCGTACAGTAGAGGTGCCTTTGTCAGCTGGACGCTGATAGACCGCTTCAGATTCCGCATAATATGACATACTCTCAATAGAAAAATCAATATAGGAAAGCGCCTGTTGTATAAGCTGTTGATTCAACTCATTTAATTTTTTCAATTCTACAAGCGTATCCGCTAGATTTTTTTGAATTTGAAGGAGGCGCTGTTTGTCTTCTACATCAAACACAAGACGAGACAACTCCGTAATATTGAGATTCAACTTAGACTTAATACCACGTTCCTGCAAAAATTCATATGCTGCCTGCAGGCGTCGCTCATCCAACTGTTCAATGTGTCTGGACATCTTCGATTCCTGGTTCATGACTAGAATGAGCTGATCTACCTTATTTGATATCAGTGCTTCTTTTTTTTGATTTCCTAATGCAATCAACTGCCCGTGAGCCTCTCTAAGCTGCTCCAGCACATCAATCAATCGCTCTAAAGGCATATTCCTTCACCTAGCTTTCAGAAGACTGCTTGAAGTAAGGTAACAGCTTCTCTGCAATTTTATCGGCATCCACACGATAGGTTCCAGAAGCTACTTGCTGCTTAAGCTCCTGAATTTTCTTAACACGGTCTGCATCACTGCTGCGGTTCAGCATTTCCATTGCTTCCGGAGAAATCGAAACCTCATCCTTGCGGCGGGACTTCTTAAGCTCCTCTTGACGTCCTGTTTCAATATTTCGCTGATATGGATTAATAGCTCCGATGCGGTTGGTCTCGTTAATTTTCATAACTTCCACCTTCCTTAGTTATTTGATATGGTCAGAATGTATCAGACGACATAGCGTCGAACATGGTTCGTATTATGCCTCACTTCTTTATTTTGTGCATGTTGCTAAAAATAAAAAAACCGATAAGCTCTATAAAGATTATCGGCGGTATTTGAAACTTTTTGAATAGCTGAATGCGTTTTTAATTCCCCTGTACTACTTTCCACGAAGTTTATCAATCGCGCTGTAGGTACCTGAGCCCATATTATTACTTTGATCCTGATTACTACTTTCGCGTACAGCCTGATGCAGGTCTTTAGTCAGACGTGTTCGACAAGAATCGCACATATGCCCTTCACGAATCGGTATCCCGCATACCTCGCAAGGATACGTCATATTGGGCGCATTAGCAATGGAAATACGTCCCTCACGTATAAATGTCGTGATTTGCTTTACAGATACCTCAGTAGCCTCTGAAAGCTCATGCATATGAATGCCCTTATTTTCACGTATATGTTTGACACAACGTTCGTATTCAATTTCAATTTCTTTAATACAGTTCTGACAGATTCCCCTGACGTTCTTAATAAACAGCTTTCCACAGCGAGGACAGTTATCCAAATTCATCCTCTGTAGCGCCCCTTTCCAATTTCCGATCTTTAATTACTTTTATCCTTACATTAACTTATAATGAAGAGCCTCGTCTAGCAAATATTTCAAAAAAAGATTTTCAGATTTTACACAATTGCACATTTTATAAGCTATCATATTAAAAGTATAAGAGAGAATGATCCATCAGCAAAAGTTTCTCTATATTTATATGCATCAATATGCAATGACATAAAAATAAAGAAAGCCCATGAAGGCTAATAGCTCAGCCTAGTGCATGTATCTATTTATCGTCAAACATTACACCGTACTTTAGATAGAAAATAAAATAAGCGCCATTCCAGTTATTTTCGGGAATAGCGCTTCATTATACAATTAAAATAGCTATATATGAATATGAGTAAATGTAGAAACTATCAAGATGAGGGAAAAACCGGGCGAAACAATCCTCAGAAGAATTCATGTTCACCTGTGCCCCGAATGACATCAAGGAAATCCTGTAGATCCGGGGGAACGGCGCCCATACGAATGCTCCGCACATGGAGTGTGGGTATTCATAAATCTCATGGACCTAACATCATCTCAACTTATAACATATCTGAAATCAAGCTAGATGCATCAGTGGAAATTTGCAGCCCAAAAAAACAAGCTATTTTACAATTAATTATTCAAAAAAGCATTGTTTTAATAGAGGCCTTCCCGTATACTATAGTCAAACGCTTGGTTTAAAAAACACACTTCATTATACATTTATAATGATAATTATTTATTTGTGTTTGTTTGCGGCACTTGCAGTTCTTGGCCTACTTTAACCAGGTTATTGATTTTAACCAGTTCTTCAACAGTCACACCGTATTTTTCAGCAAGAGAAGCCAATGTGTCGCCCTCTTGAACACTTACAGTGATTGTATTTACAGTTGCTGGTGTTTCAGTTGTAGTCGTTGCTGGTTTTGTAGTTGTTGCTTGATTGTTGTTCTCAGTAGCTGGTTGAGCTGGTGTTGTAGTTGCTGCATCTTTAGTAGTTACAGTTCCAAAAACTTTTTCTTCAAATGCTTTTTGTGCTGCTTCTTGTTGTTGAATGATCAGTTGCTCCTCATAACGATCCTTATTTTGGTCAGAGTTCGATTTTGCCATTACTTGACCTGTTGCAAGCGGACTCAACAAAGATACTGCACCTAAACTAACTGCCAACATACTAGATACTGCTACTTTTTTCATTACGTTTTTCATGATTTTTTCTCTCCTCTTTTTAACTTTAAATTTTAATTAACTGCTTTACTACTGAGCGAGACACTCCCAATGTCCGCTCTTTAGTCATTAGCTAATCACTTATTACCAATCATGTTAGCTATCAACAGATAGAAATTGTACTCCTCTTTTCCAAAAAAATCAACCTCTAAATTGAAATATTCTGTTTTCATCCCTCACTTCCTTACTTTTTGTTTGTCTCTATATTTTTTATTATATACCTCTCTCTAGCTCGTTGTCAAATCCTGCTGATTGTACGGCTTAAAAGACTTTTACTCTATCATTTAATCCTTCTTTCAAGAGAGTTATAACCTCTTTTTCATAGTTTCAAGCAAAATTTCATGGAAAATACTAGATATTTAGACTTATGATCTTGCTAAGGTCAGGCAAAAAATAGTCAAATGTATTCCTTGCTCTAATGCCTTTTCTTTCAAAACACGTGCACACGCATGCAATGTGCTCCCCGTTGTATAAATATCATCTACAAGCAAAACGGTAACGGAAAGCTTGTTCTCCGTAACACATTGAGATTCAGTTTTTAAAATAAACGACTTCATCAAATTCGCCATATTGGGGTGGACAGAAAACGCATTATTCATGGTGTTCATGCGTTCCTTTTTGGATTTAAAGCTTTGTTTGCCTGTATCTTGTGGACGAGCAAGTAAAGATAGGAAGGGGAGCTTATTCCGCCTAGCAATCTCTTCTGCCAAGATCTGAGCCTGATTGAAGCCTCGCTCTGTCAGCCTCTTCTCACTTACCGGGACACAGGTCACTACATCCACACTCCACAAAGATTGCTTGAAACGAGAATATTTATGGCCTGCAAACTCATACCTCATCGCCTGATAGGCTCGATTCATGATCTCGCCCAGCAAGGAACTATACTTTTCATTTCCACGATATTTGAACTGCCCAATCCATTCTCTCATCATCGGTGTATAGCTGGTTGCACTCCGATTGCACACATAGTAACGTACTAATCGGTCAAGCCTTACGCAATCCGGGCAAGACGTCGGACGTCCACAATAAACACAACGAATATTGTAAACCCAAGGAATTTGAAGCGAACAAGAAGTACAAATTCCGGGGAATTCGGAAAAACGCCCTGTGAGAGTGCCGCAAGCCATACATGTTTGGGACTGGCGATGGAATAGCCAATTCAAAAATAGACGGGTTGTTGGAATCATCCTCATACCAGAATGCACCTTTCTTGGTAGTTTACGTACCGACATTGTTTCAGGTTTCACATTTCCAAAAAAACTTTTTTTATTTAATGCATTTAGTGCTTCGCCTCCTTCAGGTATCCTCTTTTCCGAGCCAGTGCATTCATACGTTTAATCTGTCTAATTGCTCTCTTTTGACCTCGAGTCCATTGGGGGGATGTAAAAATAACACCTCCACATGGGTCATCCTTGGACCTTCCTGCACGACCCGCCATTTGGACAAGAGAGGCTTCATCAAAAAGACTGCTGTCCGCGTCTAATACGTACACATCACTCCGTGGAACAGTTACCCCTCGCTCCAAAATAGTCGTTGTAACCAGAACACGTATTTCAGTAGCTCGAAATAAGCGCACTTTAGCGGTTCTTTCTTCATCCTGTGAGGAGGTGCCTGCAATAGGTACATCAGGTAATTGTTTAATCAGCAGCTTCACAAGTCCCTGAATATGTGAGATTCGTGTCACAAATAGGAAAACCTGTGCCCCACGTTGTATAGATACGCGTAGGCGTTGAATAAAGGATAGGGGAAGCCGACCTTTTTGCAGCCAATGTTGCACTGAAGCAGCCCCCAGGCGAAATGGGACAGGTAAGGGATGACGATGAAAACGAACGGGAACCTTGGCGTGTGGCAGTAGACCGCGTGCAGCCTCTTTCTGCAAGGATTGCGGTGGTGTAGCAGACAAATAGATAAACTTTCCCTTCGGCTTACATACTGCTCGTGCAGCAAAGGCAAGCATAGGATCATTGTGATAAGGGAACGCGTCTATCTCATCAATCACAACCAAATCAAAGGCTTGACGATAACGCAATAGCTGATGTGTCGTAGCCAGTGTCAACTGTCCCCTTTGCCACCGTTCTGCGCTTCCCCCGTAGAGCGTCACCATGCTCACATCGGGAAAAGCAATGGCCAAACGAGGCGCTAACTCCAGTACCACATCACGGCGTGGTGTTGCCACAAGTGCCGTTCCTCCGTGGTCCAACACATATTGCAATAGCGGAAACATCATTTCCGTCTTGCCTGCGCCTGTTACAGCCCAGAGCAGAAAACGTTCTACCGTGGTATCAGGTACCTGCCGATCAGCGTTATGCCTCGCACCTTCGCCAGGTTTTGGCGAAGACTGCTTGCTGTGGGCAAGGGTGCTGCCATGCGAAGCGGCAGCATCTGATCCCCGGCGTGCAACCCTATCGCGCCGGAACAACGCCCGGAGCCCACGGCCTTCCGGGCGAAAACGTCCCCGCACTTCGCCGTGCGGTGCGGCCAAAAAGCGCAGCGCCGCTTCGGCGGCGGCACGTTGTGCAGGGCTCAGCCCCCAGCGGTCGAGTTCCGTCGCCGGGGCCCTGCCTGCTGTGCACGGCAGGACGGGTTTCGCTACGCCACGAAGCAGCAGCGAGCATTCACGGCTGCGCCCCAGTGCGAGACATGTCTCGCAGTAAGCGCACGCCTTACGTCCGCACGATGCGCAGCTCGTGCGATGCACTACCCCGCTGCCACAACGATTGCAGCGAAGTTCATGCGTACGCGCGGCAGACCAGCGCGTACGTGGTGCTGGAGCGAGGCCAGCAGCAAAGCTGAGTCGGCCTTGCAGATATGCAAGTTGTGCAGCGGATCGCCAAGTATGCTCCAAACCTGGCGCTGCCAGCAGCGCTTCGACTTCCGGAACGAGTAACTGGCGTCCTGACAACAAATTAGCCAGTTCATTCGCTTGTCGTGTTAAACACTCCCTATCCAATCCATCAATTCCCGTGATGAGACTCCTTTTTTGAATAGAACGTAAAACTCCGTCTGTTTCCCGTCCCTCATCTCCACCTTTTGTACAGGAAGTCCACCCTTGTACATGATCCCAAATGCATATATTTTCTACTCCTCCAGATAAAATTCGTTCTCCATCAAAAGGCTCAAGAGCCAGTTCACTTTTTAGCTGTGCGAGAATATAAGCCCACCACTGCCCTTTTCCCCATCGCTCCATATCTGCCAATTCCTTAAATGTTTCGCACAACTTTATCCCCCAGGACAAGGGAAGCTCATCTCCTAATAACACCCATCTTTCGACAACATTCTCCTGCCCCTCATCTTGATTCATCCACCATGTCATATCTACTCGAATATCCACAGATAATCGGAGAGTCCAATTCCCTTTATACCTCACTGCATATATTGAAATCTTCACCTTCCCCTGCTCCTCCCATTCATAATTTTTGCGGTTCTTGTTACCCCAGAGAACAGCAAAAAAGCACACTCCTATGGCTAATAGCCTGAAGTGTGCTTCACATCAAGTAGATCTCAACGAAATCCCTGTCGTCTTGCCTATGCAACTGTTTTAAAACATTTATATCCGATTTTAACCACGATGTCCACAATCCCCTATCGCTAAGGAACAAATGGGGCGTCCGCCAACGACTTGACCGTTCTAAGATCAATAACAACCTGCTTTTCACCGCCTGACTTCGGTAAGACCGGGTTCCCCGGTGAAAAACGACTTGAAATGACTGAAACCTCCATATGACTATAGCGTAGTAGCCGTGTCAGAATCGGTAGCGTATCGTCCATAGATTCATCATCCAGTACCGTCACATGTAGCGGCCTCCGGTGTAGCCAGGCAAGTATGTTCAGCGAACGCATCCCCCATTCCACACGATCTCCGTCATTGGACGTAATCACAATATAGCGAGTCGCGCGATGACCTGGAGATATTGTGCGTGAATCTTCACCATTGTGATAAGCCCGAACCGCCTGTCGTATATACATAAGATGAACGACTGCGGCTCCCACACCGTATATAAGCAATATCCAAACCAAGTGAGCCGTCACGAGGGTTCCACCTCCTCCTATAGCGACAATATATGCCGTATAACAGGAAGAGGTGTCACGGTTATGTACTGGGTTTCCGTATGAGCGGACATATCGCTCCCAAAGAAGGGCGGTACAGCATTCATATCTATTAGCATCTGCATCGTCTAATGCATGGAAAGACTACACTTTACAGCGTAACCCATCCATATTTAATTGAGTTAATAACTGCTTGTGTACGGTCATCAACTTCCATTTTTTGCAGAATGCTGCTGACATGGTTTTTGACCGTTTTCTCGCTAATGAATAAATATTCACCGATCATCTTGTTACTCTTACCTTCAGCCATCAGACGCAGCACTTCAGCTTCACGACGGGTCAATGGATTATTTTCACCTGCGACAAACTTCACGCCGGCTTCCTTCGTATGGCCTTCAGCCATAGCCCCTGTTTCATTCAGGTAGGTCATCCGGCGAAGCTGCTGAATAAGCTTACCCGTTACCTTCGGATGGATAAACGCATATCCTTCATGAACCGAACGAATTGCATTAATGAGGGACTCGGCCTCCATATCTTTTAACAGATAACCATTGGCTCCCTTGCGCAACGTCTCGAATACATAGCTTTCATCATCATGAATGGATAATATGATAACTTTGACATCCGGGAACATCTCACGCAGTTTTTCGGTTGCCTCTACACCATTTTCAATTGGCATATTAATGTCCATCAGAACAATATCTGGTTTCTCTACGTTACAGAATTCCAACACTTGAATACCATCGCCACATTCTCCGATGACCTCAATGTCGTCCTCCATATTCAAAATACGTTTAAGTCCTTCACGGAACAACTGATGATCGTCCGCTAAGAGAACTTTAATGGGTGCATTGCTAATTTCCTGATTTTCCATGTTGTTACTCCTTTCCCTTTTCCACGTTGGTTGGGATATGAATCACTATCTTGGTGCCTTGATTCTCAGCTGATTCGATCTCCATTCTCCCCTCGAGCAGTTCAACCCTTTCCCGCATACCAATCAGACCAAAATGCCCATGATCTTTGCTTTTTTGCTGAAAAAGCTCTGGCTTAAAGCCCAAACCATTATCTTGCACCACGATTTTTACAAGCTGCGCCTGATAGGTAATCTCAACAAGCACATAGGTAGGGTAAGCATGCTTGGCAGCGTTGGTCAAAGCTTCCTGGATCAGACGGTAAATGGCTGCTTCCATCGCGGAAGAGAGACGGTGTTCCTTGCCCCTTGTTTCAAAAAGCGATCTAATTTTCGTTTTTTCTTCAAAATCCTGCACATATTTCCGGAGCGTCGGAATAAGTCCCAGGTCATCCAGGGCCATAGGACGCAAATTGAAAATGACCTTTCGCATTTCCTCAAGACTGGAGCGAACCTGTTTCTTCAAGTCTACTATTTCGTCCTGAACCATCTTAAATTCCTGCTTGGCGATCATTCTTTCCACAATTTCCGTCCTAAGCACTAGATGCGCAAGGAGCTGCGCAGGTCCATCGTGAATTTCACGGGATATACGTTTGCGCTCCTCTTCCTGAGCCAAAATAATTTTCAGACCAATAAACTGCCGGTTTTTGGCCGATTCGATGATCCGCGTCACTTGTCCCAATTCACCCGACAAATATTCCAGCACGACCCCCATCTGCGAACCGATGGTTTCAGCGCGCTCGACAGAAGCCTCGACACTTTTGGCCCGCTTTTGAAGATCATCTCTTCTGGCTTTGAGATACATTTCCTTCTCGCGGAAAATCATCACATCGAGTTGAAGCTGTGTTGCCTTCTCATAAGCCTGCTTGATATCCTCTTCCGAATAGCGAACGAAGTCGCGGCTGACCTCAGTCAACCGAATGCGGGACCGCCGATAGTTCATTTCCAGCTGGTCCACCTTTTCGATCGTTTCTGCTGTTTCCTTCAAGACGCTCTGGAGCTCCTGATTTAACGTGACCAGCTCGGTCCGGGCCGTGTCCAATATTTCGAACATCTGATATTTGCTGTTCTCCATCACCTGGATGGCATTTTTAATGACTCGGTCTATGATATCGGCTTGAAAGTCCACAAATGTTCTACTCCAATCCTAGCATTTCAAGTATATATCATACCATATCATGACTGGAGGGTGATGGTCTTCGTTTCTTGTTCCCATTTTACAGTCATTCCTAACTGCTCAGAAACGAGTCTTAATGGGACTAAAGTCCTACCTCCTAGCACAATGGGTGCAACATCAGTGCTTTGACGCTTCCCGTTCAGAACAACTTCTTTTTTCCCTACGGTCAAATCCATCAGCACACCGCCGCGCATAATGGTGATCCGCTGATCGCCCGCATTCCATTTGGCTTGTCCGCCAAATGCGTCCAGTACATACTTGATCGGAACATACGTTGAACCATCGCGAGTCATCGGAGCGGCATCAATCGTGGTCGGCGTTCCGTTCACCGTCATTGATTTTTGTCCAATCGTCATTTGAGCTGTTCCTTTTTTGAGTCCTTCTGTACCGACCGTTCCCGGTGTATTAAAAGAAATATTATCAAAAGCAACATTCCCTGTTTTAGCACGCTCGTCCTGACCCTCTGCTACATTGACCACATAAAGACGCTTCAGCTTCGCCGGATACGAAATATTCAAACCGCTCATATCTGCGTTAATGGTTTTCCAGCCGTTCCAGTCGATCACTTTAGCGAGATCAATATATGCTGTTTTGCCTTGAGCATCCTCTAGCTCCACACGCAGCCAGTTCAGACTCTTATCCCCTCTGACATCAATTGAGATAGAAGTAGCCGCCTGTTCAAGCGTTTTCCCGGATGTGCCGTTCAATTGAGCGTAAGCATACATTTTACCACTGCCGTTCGTCATATCGTAGTTCAGCTCTAGCACTTTGGAATTGGCATGGTCGCCATCTCCTTGTACAACAGCCGCTGTGCCGGTAACACCTTCCACATTCGAAGTAAAATCAACCGGATACGAAACATTTTCAAAGTTCTCCCAGTTGTTTGTACTTGCTCCGCCAGCAGACAGGAAGACGACAGCGCTGAAACCATCATAGCGACCAATGGCATAGCCCGTTTTCACGCCTGCATCCACTGTATTTACCGTAAGCTGATTGTCCTTGACACTTCCCTTAAAGCCGATGAACTCCCATTTGAGCGCATCTGACGTAATGCTGACACTCTGTCCATCTTTTGTCTTTGCCGTTACCGGTACAGCGATTTTAGCTCCAGCGGTTAGCGAGCCACTTCCAGTACCAGCGGTAAGTGATGAAATTTCATCTGCTCCAAGCACCGTGACCTTGGTTGTAGCGCTGGCTGAGCCACTGGATGCCGTTAAAGTAGCAGTTCCCGGTTTGGCTCCCTTTACAGCGCCGCCGCTCACTGAAACAACAGCCGGATTGCTGGATTTCCACGTCACTTGTACTTTCGAGGTATCGAATGGATTGTAGTAATTGTCATAACCTTTGAAGGAATAGCTTCCGGTTTGTCCAATCAGCAGCGTTTTATTGCCCTTGATGGTGAAGCCTTTGAGCGTTCCTTTAGGAGCATTGGTATATACCCCCACTCCATTTACAATACTACGTTGCTCTGTGCCATATTCTGTATTGAACGTAAGCCCCGCTGTCGTATCTCCCAAATCACGAGTCACCATGGTGGTAGAGCCGCCGCCGTCAAGATTCATACCCTTCCAGACGCCAATATCTTTCATCAGCGTTTGCAGCTCACTCAAGGATACACCAACGCTGTTCCCATTCTTCTCAACAGCAATGACATAAGCGTAACGCTTGTCACGAGAATATCCCAGAGCTGTACGCGCACGCGTCCCGCCTATGCTTGTTGTGCTTCGAGAAAAAGAGGTTTTCTGACCGTCATTTACTAATATGGTATGTCCACCAATCATCATTTGAAGGTTAGAAGGATCTACTTCGCTCCCTGTCGATTTAACACGAAGGTGATAGCTTGTTTCTACCGTCTGTCCCACGGTCAGATGCGCTTTGGCATAATCAGCAGCTTTACCATGAGTACGTAAAATATAGCCATCCTGCGGAACGGTCATATTCAACGTAGCATTGTCGGCGACTTGTGTAACCACACCATTTTGTACCAATATCTCGGTGGGCGTTGTCGAACTGTTTTTGGGCCGCTCAATCGCTTTCCAAGCAGATGTATAAATATACATAGCATTAGAGTGGCTATAGCCGCCCCCACTCGTCTCAGGCGAATACGAAGCCTTGTTCATCCCCGCCAAAGAGAAGGATGACCCATCTCCAGCTTTTACTGTACCTTCAAAAGTAAACTGCTCCACCATGGGAGAACCATCCTTGGTTACAGCAAAGGCATACATACCCGTTAAATCAGACGGAGTAGACATCAACACACCCTTGGATACTTGTCCACCGATCGGCGCTCCCTCGCTGGAGGTATTAAAATAATCTCCGTTTACACCAGCAACCGCCCCGGTCTCTTTTGCCATGCCACCTGTACTCTGACGGGTCGTAAACTGTCCATTCTTCCCCGTCATGACATCCAGCTTGACGTACGGATTTTGTAAGTCCACTCGAATGATATCAGCCAGCGCTGTTCCTTTGGACCCTTTAAAACGATATTTCAATAATGTTGCACCCGAAGTAATGATCTCTTCGCCCAATTTTACAGTTGAACCAGAGGCTGCACTTGCGATTGGAGCAGACATCCAACCATTCAAGGGAATTAGAGCCCCAGTTCCAGCAACCGGACCGACCCATAATACCCCTGCCAGTGTTAACACGGCCCATCTTTTAGCAATTCCTCTGCCATTTACTTTCACTTCACTCTGTTTCTTATTACTTAAAAACATTTGGATAATAGCTCCCATCTCCAGTGTATTCAAACGGTTTTATTCCGCACGTGTACTCTATCAATAAACAAAAAAATCCTCTTATGTTAATAGACTTATTATATAGGCAAAAGTTACGAAAATCCCGTCAACTAATTCATAAAATCTAAAACGATGAATTGACGAATGCAATATCGGCGCACTATAATACATTTGAACTTATTAGTTCAAATAATACTGATTAGTTCAAAACTCCAATTATGACCCTATCGGAAGGATTGATAATCATGAATAAACAACGGGCCATCATCATATTCACTTTATCCCTGAGCATCGCAATGACCGGATGTTCTACAGAAAAAAAAGATGCCGCTCTAGGTTCATCTGCACAGCCAACCGTTGTGCGCACCGCAATCGTCAAATCCACGCCACTTCATACGGCCTATAACTTGTCAGGCACTCTTCAGGCTTATGAGGAGAACACACTGGCTTTCCAAAATGGAGGCACTGTAGCCAGTGCATATCTCACTGTCGGTACTGCTGTACAGAAAGGCGCCGTTATTGCTAGTCTGGATGACGCTGACTACAAGCTTCAGGTGGCACAGGCGACAGCCTCCATCTTGGAGGCACAGGCTGGTATTGATAACGCACAGGCTAATTTACAGGCTGCTACCTCCGCGATTCAATCCGCCGATGCCGGCATTACAGGAGCTCGCGCGAATGTTAACAAGGTCAATAAAGGCGCACGTGCTCAAGAGAAACAACAAGCGCAAGCTACTGTAGATAAGGCACAAAGCGCTTATAACAAGGCCAAGACGGATAGCGAGCGTACACAGAAGCTGTTTGAGGCAGGCGCTGCTACCGCATCAGATAATGAAAATGCTCGCCTGAATGCTACCGCAGCCCTGAAAGATCTGGAACAAGCCAAGGAATCCCTGTCCCTTTTGCTGGAAGGAGCCACAGCCGAAGATCATCAATCCGCCCAAGCTTCCTTTCAAGATGCGCTTGCAGGTAAAAGCAAAGCCCTTGCGGCCAGTGAACAGGCTGCAGCTTCCCAAAAACAAGCTCATGCCAACTACGAAAAAGCCCTTGTTGCCAAGGGGCAGGCAGAACTTGCACTTTCACGTACACGTCTAATCTCTCCTGTGAACGGTGTAATCTTAGACAAAATCGTGAATACAGGTGATTTGGTCGCGTCAGGGCAAGCCGTCTATCGCATAGGCTCCATCGACCGCCTCAAAGTACTGCTTCCTGTACCAGACAGTGAAATTAAGGATTGGAAAAAGGGTCAACAAGTAGAAGTGGCGCTCTATGAAGAGACTCGTCAAGGTACGGTGTCTAACATCTATCCTTCGACCAGCACCGACACGGGAAGGGTTAACGTAGAGATTGTTATAAACAATCCACAGCGAGACTGGTTACCCGGTCAGGTCATTAAAGCTGCTCAACAGGTGACTGACAAGAATGGGATTCTCGTTCCTGCCGAAGCAGTCATTAACACGGGAAGCAAGCCTTTTATTTTCAAAGACATTCAAGGAAAAGCTGTTAAAACCCCTGTGGAGCTTGGTAATCAGGTTGTAGATAATCAGTTGCAAATCGTATCGGGACTTCGTGAAGGCGAACGTATTATCGTTAAAGGGGCAGAAAACCTGTTTGATGGAAATGCGATTCAGTCGGAGGAAGGCGGACGCCCATGATTGAGTACATCGTAAAAAAACGAAAAATTACATTGCTGTTTTTTGTCATGCTGATTTTGGTCGGAATCTTCGGCTTTTTCCAGTTACCACAGCAGGAAATGCCGGATGTCACCATACAAAATGCCACAGTAACAACAGTCTACCCTGGTGCTTCACCACAAAAAGTAGAACAAACCGTAACTAAAGAGCTGGAGAAACGCATTAAGGAAGTTGAAGGTGTTAAAACGATTAGTTCGACTTCTGGTAACGGATTCTCCTCTATTTTAATCGAATCCAAAAACGGAGTTGATCCTCAAACGGTTTGGGATAATATGCGTAAAAAAGTGCAGGATGCACAAGCTGATCTTCCTCAAGGCGCTGAAGTGCCTGTTGTAAATGACAAGCTAACCAGCTCTTTTATCGGCTCCTATGCCCTAACAGCTGACTCTTCCGCACCACTGTATAAACTAAATGATTTAACAACAACTTGGAAAGATCAGCTCAACACCATTTCTGGCGTATCTAGCGTCAAATTCAATGGTCTCCCTGATCAAGAAGTACGTGTTCATATTGACAACCAGAAGCTTCAGCAATACCAGCTGTCATGGGGACAAGTAGCTCAAGCAATCCAGTCTCAAATTGATCGGGTTCCAACTGGTAATATTGAATACAACGGACGTACCTATCAACTTATTGTTCGCGAGACCGAAAAAGCTGATGAATTGAATCAGGTCCTTTTGACACGCACCAAAGAAGGTAATCCTGTATATTTGAGAGATGTCGGCACAACGGAGCTGGCACATCCTAATACAGAATACTTTGCCTATGTAGAGGGTAAACCGGCTATTACGCTAAGTATTGGAGCAGAAACAGGCACAGACATCCCTTCTATGAGCGAAAAGGTCAATACCAAGCTCAAAGAACTGGAGAAAACACTTCCCGCAGGTGTTCACTTTCAAACTCTTTTTGCACAAAAGGATCAGGTAAGCCATATCTTTGACGACTTAAAGCGTGAAACGATTCTTGCGATTGCGGCCGTTATTCTCGTTTGTATGTTGGGGCTGAATTTGCTCACCTCTGCATTTGTTGCACTGGCCATTCCTATTTCGGTTTCGATTGCCATTATCTTTTTGCCTATGTTCGGTATCACTCTAAATCAGATTTCCGTTGTCGGTCTGATCATCGTACTCGGCATACTCGTGGATGATGCCGTAGTTGTAAATGATAATATTGAGCGTAGACTTACGGAATTAGGAGAATCACCCTCAGTCGCAGCTGTAAAAGGTACCAAAGTGGTCATGCTTTCTATTTTGGTTGCAACTCTGGCCACCATCTCCGCTTTCGCGCCATTGTTGTTTCTTCCTGGAAATGTAGGTGCCTTTATTAAACCCATTCCTGCTATTGTCTCCCTGACCATGCTTGCCTCTATGATTATGTCGCTCACCATCATCCCTATTTTTCGAGAATGGTATGAGAAGCGCAGACAGGCTCGTCACCCTCAGGGTAAATCTAAACCAGCAGGCTTGCTCGGCCAGCAGATTCATTCTTTAAACAAGCTCTATTCACAAAAACTGATGCCTAAGGTCATTCAGCGTCCCTTGTTGACAGCCATGGTCGGACTCATGCTTGGAACAGCCGCCTATGGATTAGTTCCCTTTACCTCAGTTGAACTTTTTCCTGAGTCGGAAGATCCTCATGTTTCACTAAATGTAAAAATGCCTGTAGGCACTTCAATTGCGGAAACCGACCAGGTCGTTAAAGACCTTGCAGGCTGGGTGAAAAAGCAACCTGAAACTTCCAAGGTCGTCTACAGCGCTGGAGGGACTGCCCCACAACTTTTTAGTGACATTAATAGTTCGGGTGGAAATATTAGTTATAACGAAACGGTGGGGCAGATTGCTGTCGTCGGCAAAGAAAACGTATTCGATCTCAATACGACAGTTGATGCTTGGGAACAACATGTTAAGAAATCCTACCCTGGAGTTACAGTTACGATGTATGTTCCTCGTCTCGGGATTCCAGTGGGTAAGCCCGTTTCTATTCGTATCTCAGGTCAGGATCTGAATGAACTGCAAACCATTGCCCAGAAGGCAAAGGAGCAGATCGCGACAGTAGAGGGCACAACAGGCATCGTGGATGATATAGGAATTGAACGATATGCACTGGAGCTTGAGGTCAACAAACAAGCGATGGATCAATACCTGGTAAGTTACACAGATTTGACTCGCACCCTGCTTCTATTAAAAGAAGGAGCCCAAGTCAGCCAATTTGATACTGGAAACAGTCTGGTAGATATTAAAATGTATTTGAATCACAGCGACGAGAAGCCAAGTAAGCTTTTCCAACAATTAAGTGTAGTTAATGCAGCTGGTAAGCAAATTCCATTAAACCAGCTTGTCCAGATTAAGCCGTCATTTGCTATTCAGCAAATCAAGCATTACAATATGGAGCGGACGATTACGGTGGAAGCCGATTTGAACGGACGAACTGCAAGCGAAGCGATGGTTGATGTTGAAAGTAAGCTGGCACAAATGAAGTTCCCAGAAGGCTACAAATGGGAGGTTGGTGGGGAAACCTCTGACCAATCGACCATATTCAAGGACTTAGGACAGCTGGCGATCGTTGTAGTCTTGCTCATTTTACTCTTGATTACTATGCAATTTTATTCTCTCTCCATTCCTATTATTATTATGACGACCGTGTACCTGGCAGCAGCCGGCGGGATTATTGGTATTTTCTTGACCGGTATGCCTATTGGTTTTATGAGCATCATGGGAATTATTGCACTCGCGGGCATTGTTGTGCGGAATGGGATTGTGTTAATTGAATTTATCGAGGATGCACGACATGAAGGAATGGAATTAAAGGAAGCCGTAATACAGGCGGCCGCTGCTCGCTTCAGACCGATTTTATTGACATCTTTGGCAGCTATTGTAGGTATGATTCCATTAGCACTATTGGGAAGCCTGCTCTTTAAACCACTGGCGTTTACCGTCATTTTCGGTTTGTTATTCTCGACCTTGTTAACCTTGTTTGTCGTGCCGTCCTTGTATATGATCATGGCCAAGTACAAGATGCGCCGTCAACTCAAAAAACAGCAGCACACAGTTATCACACGTGACCAACCTTTGTGATGTATGAAGTGAATTCGATGTTGTCGAGTTGGCCGGTCCCTAGGGGGAAGTATGTATGGAAAGTAAAAAAAATGATATTTTACAGGCGGCCATTCGGCTGTTCTCCAGAAAAGGCTATTATTCAACATCTGTTGAAGAAATAGCCAAAGAAAGTGGGATGGCGAAAGCATCCTTCTATAAATATTTTCAAGGAAAAGAAGAACTCCCTCTAGAAATGTGTATCATTCTGGAAAATAACATTGAACAAGACATCCGGGCTCTCTACAGCAAACCTAATCTTTCTAAGCACGATAAACTGCACGGTTTTATTGTACTTTACTTGAAAAATCTCGTTGAAAACAAAGTGTATCTCATGATGGATCTTCCTGAGCCTTCCATGCTTATTTTTCAGAATGAACAACTCAATTACGCATTCGAGAATCATGAATACAAATTGTACAGATGGGTTCGCGACTGCCTGATTGATATTTTTGGACCGAGCATTGAAGATCATGCATGGGATATGACCTTTGTACTTAAAAGCATTGTGTTTGAATATATTCGCTTCTTTGCCGATCGGATGGATGATGAAACGATTGAACATCTAACACAGTTTATTATCTTCTTATCCAGTTCCTTGGCAACCAGCCTGAACAATGCTGATTCAGCTCCACATTTGTTCTGGAGCAAGCAAGGCTGGTTACCTGAAAGTGCTCTAAGTAATCCCTTTGACCAAGGCCGTCAAATTAACAGCCTTCTCCACTCCTTGGAAGACAGTATACTGCTGTCTTCGTGGAGTTCAGAGGAGAAACAAGAGTGTCAGCAAATCTACGCTCATTTAAAGGAAGAGGCTCTGAAATCGAACCCTCAAAAAGGCCTCCTGAAAGCCCTTTTTGCGTATTTGGAGCAGTACAAGGAACTGCAAAAGGTTTGTCGTTTACTTAAAAATTTATTGGACCATGCACCGATATCCGAGTAGTCACTCAGTATTCGGTACTTCGGTGCAATTCATACTTAACAGCGAAACACATCAAAAAAGACTGTTCATGCAAAGCATGAAACAGTCTTTTTGGGTTATTGCTTTTATTTTGATAATATACGAGGAATTACAGCCCCGCTTGTTCTTTTAGAATTTCAGCTTTATCTACGCTCTCCCATGGTACATCCAAATCTGTACGGCCAAAGTGACCGTAGGCAGCAGTTTGCTTATAAATTGGACGACGCAGATCCAACATGCGAATGATGCCTGTTGGGCGCAGATCAAAGTTATTTCGGATCAATTCAACTAGCTTCTCATCGCTTACTTTACCCGTACCGTATGTATCGACGTTAATCGAAACAGGCGTAGCTACACCAATGGCATAAGCAAGCTGAATTTCCACTTTGTCTGCCAATCCAGCTGCCACGAGGTTTTTCGCTACATAACGAGCAGCGTAAGCAGCGGAACGGTCCACCTTGGTCGGATCTTTACCGGAGAATGCTCCCCCGCCGTGACGCGCATAACCACCATACGTATCCACAATAATTTTACGGCCTGTCAGACCTGCATCTCCTTGAGGACCACCGATAACAAAGCGTCCTGTCGGATTAATGTAATATTTGGTTTGCTCATCCAGTAATTCGGCAGGAACAACTGGCAAAATAACTTTTTCTTTGATGTCTGCTTGAATTTGCTCCAAAGTAGTATCTTCCGCATGCTGCGTAGAAACCACAATAGCATCAATACGAACAGGTTTACCATTTTCATACTCTACCGTTACTTGAGTTTTACCGTCTGGACGAAGATAATTCAGTGTTCCATCCTTACGCACTTCAGACAAGCGTCGTGCAATACGGTGAGACATAGCGATAGGCAAAGGCATCAACTCAGGTGTCTCGTTCGTAGCAAAACCAAACATCAATCCTTGATCCCCAGCCCCAATGTTTTCCGTTTCTTTATCTACTTCAGCAGGATCACGGCTTTCCAAGGCAGCATTAACCCCTTGAGCAATGTCCGGCGACTGTTCATTCAAAGAAGTCAATACAGCGCAAGTATTATAATCGAAACCGTATTTCGCACGTGTATAGCCAATTTCCTTAATCGTATTACGTACAATGGATGGAATATCCACGTATTCCGATTTGGAGCTGATTTCACCAATGACGAGAACGAGACCAGTAGCTACCGATACTTCACATGCTACCCGTGCATTAGGGTCATTAGCCAGAAAGGCGTCCAATACAGCATCGGATATCTGATCACAGATTTTATCCGGATGGCCTTCTGTTACAGACTCGGACGTGAACAAATGGCGGCCTTTTACAGACATGAATTTCAACCTCCCACAATTAAAATACATGAGGATTTATTAAAAAATCCTGACATGGCAATGGCATTATTCAGATACCTTCAAGCCAACAAATGGCGGAAGATATCTTGTTACCTTATTAATAAAAAATGAACCTTTTCCGGTAGGAAAAGGTTGCGTACAAGCCTCAAATGCCATGATATCCTATTTAAAACAAGGTGTCAATTCGTGCAGCCTAATTACAACATTCGAAATTGAGGTAAGTTTACATGCAAATCATTTTCGATTCACATGTAAATAACCCCAATTTATACGCTACTATATGATCAAAAACTGTAGAAATTATTGCTATTTACAATGTACCAAATTCAGATAAGCTTCGTTCAGCAGATTGTATCAGTCGCTTAGTAATTTCACCACCAACTGAACCGTTCTGTCTTGAAGTCAAATCACGCCATGCTACATTTTGGCCCCCCGCAAACTCCCCCAATTCTGCAGCAAATTCACTGTCAGCATTGGGATGTATATGAGTATATTGAGGATTATAAACTGGTAGCCCAAACTCAGCAGCGATTTCATACTTCAAATCATCTAACCTGGCACGGCTTTCGGGAATTAATCGTCTTTGACCTCTTGACGCCATCGTATACACCCTCCACTAAACATATTGTCTTTCATGGGGTTAGTGTGCAGCGATTAGGTTCAATTTAGCCAAGAACAATTTGCTATCCCAAGCAGTATTTAAGAAAAAGAGCCACCGAAAGCAACTTATATACAAAAACAGTTTACTGAACAGTATAACCGCCTCGTACCATAACGACCAGACCAAACTTCTGACCTTCTTTTACTTGAATACCTCTTCCTTCTCTAGGAAAGGATAATAAATGATTTTTTTCGACAGCCTGATTATGGACAATTTCCGTTCCAGAAGTAATATCAATAGCACCACTGGCATCCATACTATACACAACAGCATAACCATTACGTAAAATAAACTCTGACCCTGCTTTGGCAATCAGTTTTTGACCAGGCTTTACATCAACTACCTTTAAAGCCTCTGTCTGCTCTGGTGTGGAAGTTTTTCCTGCACCAGAAGCTCCTGACGCTGTTGTGTTAGAAGTAGCGTTTGTTGTTGGAGTAGTCGAACTAGTCGTTTTACTACTCGTATTACTTGCTGGTGTTCCACCTTTAATTGCCTGAGCAATTTTTTGGTCAACATAGCTTTTGGTTACGACTGGATCATCAGCTGTGCCAGGTTGTCCAGAACTGGAGGCACCATTAACTGAATTGTTCATTAAGGAACCAGCAACAATTCCTCCACCAAGTAAAACAGCAGCCAGCGATACTTTATAGCGTGATTTCATGAAGTCCTCCTACAGCAGGTTATAGCAAGTATAGTTAAGTTTTAATTATTGTGCGCTAGCTCCAGAAGAACCCTGCATAGCCCAAGGCTTATCAAAAGCCAACTTCAAAGTATCAATATTTGTAACTATATCTTCGGCCTGTTGCTCAGCAGTAGTGACTTTCAAATTAGCTTCATAAACCTGAAGCTCTGTAGCCAACCCAACATCAAATTGCTTCTTAGCCATATCTGCCGCACTTCTAGCACTCACCAAACCAGCTTGAATCTGTGAATATTGACTTTCCAATGCTTTGATGTTGTTATAGATTGTTCTTACTGCTTCTTCGAGTTGTCTCTTTGTACCCTCTGTTGCATACTGAGCTTTCTCAACATTAAGCTGTTCGGCTTCGTAAGGTGTGTTACCTGGCGTACTAAAATTGTAGAGCTTCAAGCTCAATTCAGCCAAATCCACTTTTTGCTCACTTAACCAAATGGCAGTGCTGCTAGTAAGTACTTGGCTTACTTTAGTTTCCACATTATCTTTAAACTCTGAATAAACAGGTTTATCCTTTAATTCATAACGGTGCTCAGGTTTGTAACCAATCACTTGGTTCAAGGATACATACGCACTATCTAAATCTTTTTTTGCCTTCTCTAAAGCAGCTTGATTTTGAGTCACCTGATTAGTTGCTTGCGTAACCTCATAATCACTCGACATTTGGTTATCTCTTTTAATTTGTGCAACTTTCAGCTTGCGCTCAGCATCTTCAATATTCAAAGCAGCCAGTTTAACGGCATTCTGCTTTTGAAGAAGCTTATTGTAAAGATCCTTCACATTGTACTCAATGCCTTCTTTGGTCATATCCAAGTTCTTTTTAGCAGCCTCATAATTAAGGTTCGTTTGAGCATAACCTTTGAAAGCCTTATCTTGACCTTCATCACCTGCTTCTGCTGGGACAAAGTCAATATTCTTGCCTGCTTCTTTCATTATTTTTCCAGCTTGATCGATATTGGTTGTAGCTGTTTTAACTGAAGTACTATCAGCTACAGCCAGTTTAACGGCATCATTATAGGTCAAAGAATCATTATAGTAGGTATCATAAGTAACTTGGGTCACAGGAGCTACGAGAGGCTTACTGGACAAACTATTGGTTTGATCGCCTGTAGTGCTACCACTAGCTTGATTGGAAATGGTTACTGTTCGTGTAGTCTGATCCCAATTTACTTTGGCGCCTAATGATTGGCTCACAAAACGTAAAGGAACGAGTACTTGACCCTTTTGAATTTGAGTTGCTGCATCGAGTTGTACAGGATTACTATTTTTATAAGCAAGCTTGGAACCAACATTCAAATCCAATGTATCTTCATTTTTAGAAGCAGTTACTTTTTTAGCTTTGCTGTCCCAATCGACTTTCGCACCCAAGCTTTCAAAAACACCACGGAGAGGCACCAAGGTTGTATTTTGACTAACAACTGGGGACTGGGTATATTGCTGTGTTACACCGTTAATAATAACCTTTATATCACCTGGTTGAGCTCCTGCAAGACTGGCGAACGCAGAAGAAAGAACCAATGTGGACAGTACTGCCACTCCAAAACGTTTCATAATTTCTCTCCTTTGTCAATAAGACTAATAAAAGAAAAGGGCTCCAAAAGGAACCCTCTTCTCATCTAATTCAGTTAACTCAAAAGAGTTGCTCTTAAATTAGTTGTTGTTTTCAACAGTTACTGTTTTAGCAGTTGCATCATAGTTGATGGATGCATCCAGCGCTCTGCTCACCCAGAAGATAGGCAGTACAGTACGGTTTTTGTTAGTTACAGCTTTAACGTCCATACGAACCACAGAACCGTTAATAGTCAACAGGTTTGTGTTCAGTTTGATTTGAGCAACGCGGTCACCTTTAATCAGGGTAACTGTGGAAGTTGCTTTGTCAAACAGGATGTTTTGTGGGGATACACCCAAAGCTTCAGCTGCATAACGTACTGGCAAGTAAGTGCGTCCGTTTTCAGCATAAGCAGCTACATCAGAAGTTTTACTTTCGCCGTTCACAGTGTAGGAAGTGCTTCCCAGTGTGAAGACAGCTTTAGTTTTAGTAGCACCTGGAGCTGGAGTTCCAACAGTTGCGATTGCTACTTCAGCAGCTGCAGTGTTGTTGTCTTTCCAGTTTTGAGTGTTGTCAGTTGCGCCTTTGTATGCAGTGTAAGAAACTGCGCTACCTTTCAGCTTAGCTACGATGTCACCTTGAGCTACAGTACGGTCAACAGTCAGCTTAGGAGCCGAGATTGTGATAGTACTTGGAGTAGCACTTTCGCTGTCGATGTAGAAGCTCAGACGGCCTTTGTTGCTTTCGCCGTAAGTATCAGTAGATACGCTCTTCACTTTAACGTCACCAGCTGTAACTTTTACTTCTGGAGTAGAAGCAAAACGTACACCTGTTGGCAATTCCAAGATTACTTCACGGCTACCGTCTTTCTTAACGAAAGCTTCTTTAGCAGCTTCAGTGATTGTGATATCGCCAACTTGTTGATCGCCCAGACCGATTGTCAAGGTTGGTTTGGAAGCAGCAGCCAGAGTAACTGCTTGTTTCACAGTTGCAACCTTAACAGTACCGCTCAGACCTTGGCTACCAGCAACATCAACGTTCAGATCGCCGGAGAAACCTGGTTGCGTAGCAACTTCAACGTTTTTCAGTTTCAAAGTACCAGCATCAGTTGTGCTGTTAACGTTTTTGAAAGTCAGTTTCAAAGTACGTTTGTCGGAATCAGTGTAAGAAACATCTGCTCCGCCCATTCCGTTAGTGTTCTCCATAGAACCGGAGAAGTTGCTTCCTGGGTTGTTGCTTTCAAAAGTAGACTGCCAACGAGCACCCTCAGGCAGACGCAAAGTTACAGTACGTCCATTAACAAAAGATTTAGCAACAGTTTCTTTGATTACGATGTCGCCAATTTTTTGCTCGTCATGACCTGCAAGGATAGTTGATGGAGTAGCTACGGAAACGCCACCACCGATTTGACCATAGCTACCTACTACGAGGGAGCTAACATCAGTTGTTGCATTACCAGAAATGCTAACTGTTACGTCGCCTTCTTTAGCGCTAGTTTCATCGTCAACGTAGAAACCTACAGGCAATTGGAAAGAAGTTTGCTGACCACTCACTTTATCCAAGGACAAAGTCAAAGTATCGCCGTCAGTAGAATATTTTACATTTTCTGGTTTGATATCAGTACCAAACAGAATAGTAGCTGCAGATTTAGGAGCGGAATCCCATTTGAAACCGCTAGGCAATTTCAACTTAATGTTGTTGTTACCCAATGAACCAGCAGTTTCTTCTTTAACTTTCAAAGTTGCAGTAAAGTTTTCTTCACTAGAAACAGTATCAGCAGCGGACAAAGAAATTTGACCGGAAGAAACCACGTTACCGATTACTGTTTCGCCGCTAGTCAAACCGCTTGCGGAAGCTGCATCAATAGCAACTTTAATAGGGCCATTAGCAGGTCCAGTAACATTTACTTTACCAAAGTTCAGGTAAAGAGTAGCGTCATCTGCAGAGTTGCTGAAGTTCAATTGTACTCTTGCAGAGTTGTTAGTCAGTTTAGTAACTGTTACTGCATTAGCATCGTTATATCCAGTGGATTCAGCATTCTTAGCAAGATTGTTGTCACCTGCATCCAGGAATACGCCCAAGCCATAAGTAGCGTCAGTTGCACTGTTCACACGACCAACACCGTTTCCAGCGCCGGCAAATTCAAAGCCTTTTGGCAATGTTACTGTGAAAGATGCACCAGCAGCGATGGAAGCTTGTGTAATGTTCATTTTCGTTCTGCCCAATTCAGCATTAGGTTGTGCACTGGAGCTAATGCTAGGATTGCTCAGGTTTTGATAGCTAGAAGCTGCATGGATTGCAGTTGGTGCAGTCAATGCTGCGATTGGAGCTGCTACACCAGCAACCAATGTTGCTGTTGCCAGCACGTTGATCATTTTTTTGTTAAACTTTGTCATAACCTTTTTTTCTCCTCCTTGAATATAACCAGAAATATTATTTTTGTCTTTTTGTCGGATCTTGTCACTCATCAGTCGTTACACCTCCTTTCCGAGCTTTATGAGAACCCTTATAAAATGATATCTGTGACAATATCACAGAAGCTTGGAATCTAGTTGAAAGAAAGCGTCCATTTATGACGTACTCCAGTATTATACAATGTGATAACAATGCAGTAAAGATTTTTTTTAGCGAATTTTGTCTTTACGCTTTTGTACCCCTTTGTTTCATACTCACCCAATTAGACGTAGCATGGGTTCAAAAAGTTGCGTCCGTTTCAAAAAAAAATTTTATTTTTTTTGATTATGTATTCCGCTTTCCACAGTCATAATTATACTATTGAACCTGTTCCTCCGTCATCCTACAACTTTTACCTTCTCAACCTTAAATGTACAAGGATTATTTTCGTACATTTAAGTCGGTCTTTAATGGAGTATATTCGTTAAGAATTATCCATAGAATATATAAAGCACATATAGTCTATAGATTCTCTTGAAATCTAATACTCTAATACACTTTAAGTAGTAGGAATGACGGAGTAACAATGATTTACAGTAAATATAACCGAGACAAATTACTTCACTACATTAATCTTCGCGCCATCCGTAAGTAGACTAACACCCTTAACGACAACATTTTGTCCTTCAGCAAGCCCCTTGGTTACCTCAACCTGTTTGGCACTTTCCTGGCCTGTCTGCACTTCTACCCGCTTAGCAACAGTTCCCTCCACTACATAAGCATACTTCTTCCCTGCCTGCTCCGTAATGGCATCCTGCGATACCAAAATGTTTTTAGGAGCTTCTGATTTCATGTATACAGTTACAACCATCCCTGATTTTAATTCACCAGAACCATTAGGGACTGAAATCTCGACAGGATATGCCTTAAGATCATTATCCATTACCGGATTGACAGCCGATACTCTGGCCTCAATCCGCTTATTTAACGAGTCCACGCCTACAGTTACAGATGAACCCACCTGCAACTTAAGAAGCTCAGCTTCAGAAACGTTAACTTTAGCAATAATAGGATTGGTATTCGCAATTGTAGCAACCGCGGATTGTGCACTAACCATTTGCCCCTGGGTTCCTGTTACTACTGATATTGTGCCAGAGATTGGAGCTTTAACTACAGCATCCACCAATTGACTACGAGCTGTGTCTAAACTGGACTTAGCCTGATTGACAGAAGCACGAGCTACGTCAATGCCCGTTTTCTGTTGTGCAAGACGTAATGATTTTTGAGCATTATTATATGTTGTTTGCGCACTTTCCTTAGACGTTTGTGCATTATGGAGTGTGATCTGTGCATTCTCCACCGCAGTTACAGCCCTTCTATGCGCTATTTGAGACTGCTCTAACTCGGATTGAGAAAGAGCACCCGCACTAAACAGCTGTTGGTTGCGATTGAGCGTATTTTGAGCATCACGCACGGAACTCTGAGCATCTACCAGACTGGTCTGAGCTTGAGTGATCGTGTTGTCTTGCTGGACAAGCGCACTTTTGGCTTGATCCACGCTGGATTCTGCCTGCTGCACCGATTGCGCTGCACCTGACTCTGCCTGCTTTAAATTGGCCAGGGCAACCTGGTACGACTCTTGAGATTGCTTAATGGAGTCCCGCAAGTCCTTTTGGTCTATAGTAAACAATGTGTCGCCCTTATTTACTTTTTGCCCCACTGTAAGGTTAATGCTTTGAATTTTGCCACTAATTTTCGGAGACACCTGAGCCGTCTCTTTAGGAGCAAAGCTACCAATGATACCTGTTGAATCGTTAATACTACCTTTGGTCACTTTGGCCACTTGGACCGGAATGGCTTGCTGCGCCGCAGTTGAAGCGGCAGGGGCCTCCCCCCCACCGCAACCCGCTAATGCAACTGATAAAAGCAAAGTTGTAGCAATCAGAGCACTTTTTTTATTCATTATGTTTCTCCACCTCACCTTATATATGAACACTTTTTTGTAGTTTCGCTTCTTTTTTTAATTCTCTCTTCGCTTGTCTTTTTAATTTCCGATTCTTACGTTTTTGTATCATATTATCCATGATGACGTAGACTACCGGAATTAGAATCAATGTAATAACAGCTGCGAAGGATAACCCGAATACAACAACTACTGCCATCGGTGCTTGTGTTTCGTTACCCTCTCCTGTAGCGAATGCCATTGGGAGCAAAGCTAGTACAGTAGCCAGCGTGGTCATCAAAATTGGACGCAACCGCTCAGACGCTCCATGAATAATAGCTTCATCCCGATCTTGGCCGTCTTTTCGGAGCTGAATTATAAAGTCAATCATAACAATGGCATTGTTGACAACCAACCCGACGAGCATGATGTAACCCGTCAAAGCTGAAACGCTGAGACTCGCCCCGGTTACAGCTAAACCGATAAGCACACCAATTACCGTAGGTGGAACGGAAAACATAATAACAAACGGTGTGAGCAACGATTCGAACTGTCCTGCCATAACCATATAAATGAGCACGACAGATAGTAAAATAGCTATCGCCAAGTTCGTAAAGGACTCCAGCATTTGTTCATTTTGTCCACCACCCGTATCTGCACTGTAGCCTTCAGGGAAGTGAGTACTCTTCAAAAGAGCATCTATTTTTTGATTAATAGTAAGAATATCCCCTGTTCCATCAATATCAGCTGTAATCTGCACTTGACGCGTTTGGTCTTCACGAGTAACAGTATCGGGTACAGTCCGTTTATCAATACTTACTACGGAAGACAAAGGTACATCAATACCTTGCGAAGTGGTAATCCGTAAGGCTTTTAGATTTGACAAATCATGGCGGTTTTGCTCTGGCAACGATATCTTCACATCAATCTGATCCTCACCTGTACGATAGCTTGTGGCGACTGATCCATTAAAAGAAGTATTCACTGCTGATAAAATTTGAGTTGCTGATAAGCCATATCGACTCGCAAGCTCCCGATTAACGGTAATCTCATATTCTTCGCGAACAGCACTCAAGGTACTTTTCACATTGACCGTACCTGGTATGTTTTTTACGTCCGCAACGAGATTGTCCGAGAGTTCTCTCAGGACGTCAATATCGTCACCTTTTAAGTTAATATTAACAGCCGCTCCGCTTGAAAGGCCTGTTGTAGACGCCATTGTAATCTCTGCATCCGGAATGCTATCAAATTTTTTACGAAGACCCTCAACTATAACATCTGTTGCCTGATGTCCATCCTTCAGTGTTACACTTAGATCTGCTGAGTTGGTTGGAGCTGCCCCTGAATAACCAGAATTGCCACCAGAACCAACAGTCACTGTCATTTTATCCAGATCCGGAACTTTCAAAATTTCTTTTTCTATATCTTGAACAACCTTTTCCGTTTCTTCCAAGACCGTTCCATTAGGAAGTTTCACGTTAATTGTGAATTCCCCAGTATCGGATGCTGGGATAAATTCAGCCTTAACGAAAGGAACTAGAGCCCCAGCTGCCACAAACATTAATAAAGTAATAATTAACACAGATTTTCTATGGTTAATTCCCCACTTCAGTATACGGCGATACCCACTCTTAAATTTCTCGAAGCCAATATTAAACCACACAATAGGGTTAACACCCTTATAAGTACCTGAAGAATAAATGGATTCATCTGGCACGGTAGGTAGCCAACGTGAGCCCAGCATCGGCACAATCATAAGGGATACAAGCAAGGCTGCAATGTGAGAGAAAATAACTGTTAACGCCAACGGTTTAAATAGAACTCCCGCAATTCCGTCAACAAAAACAACTGGTAAAAATACTACGATCTGCGCAAGTGCAGATGCCATAACGGCATTACCCACCTGCTTGGAGCCATCAATAGCCCCTTGTAGCATGCTTTTCCCTTCATGTCGCTGTCTAAAAATATTCTCAATAATAACAACCGCAAAATCGACAAAGGATCCTAACCCCAGAAGCAAACCGCTCAGTGAAATAATATTAATGGTTTGTCCGGTGAAATACATCATCATAAACGTAGCTACGAAGGAAATTGGAATAACGATAGTAGCAATAATGGTAGAACGTATACTATTCAAAAATAATAGCAACACAATAGCTGCGATAATAAGTCCCAATATAGCATGCTCTACTAATGAGTGTACGGAGTCGCTAATGGGTTTGGATGCATCTGTTACCATCTCCAATTGAGTTCCCGGAGGCAATTCCTTCCGTATCGAATCTAAACTATCCTTTACAGAATCGGCGATTGAAAGGGTATTCCCCCCTGTAGCTTTAGTAACAGAAATATTGATACTTGGCTTTCCGTTATAGGTAGAAATGGTTGTAACATCATCCAAGGAATCTTCAACTTTCGCGATGTCCTTTAGCTTAATGCTTCCCTTCCCTACTGGAATTGGCGTTTCACCCATTTCTGAAACAGCTTTGTATTCACCTTGAACCCGAAGTTGGATTTCTGTATTGCCTCGGTACACCGAACCAGCAGAACCCGCTACGTTATTAGACGATAGCGCTTGGCTGATTTGATCTAGCGTAATGCCATAGCTTTGAAGTTTGGCTTGATCTACGGTAATCTTCACAAGCCGAGCTTGCCCACCTGACATGTTGGCTGCAGCTACTCCCGCAATTCTTTCAAGCCGCGGCTCAATAATATCTTCAGCAATAGGCTTCAACTTGTTAATATCCTGGTCTCCTGTAAGAGAGAGCGTAATAACCGGCGTTGCGTTGAGATCCACCTTAAGGACACGCGGCGAATTAGCCGCCTTGGGAAGAGACCCTTTAACCCCATCAACTTTATCTCGCATGTCGAGGGTTGCTTGATTGATATCTACTCCCCAGTTAAATTGAATCATGACCATAGATGTTCCTTCTGAAGACTCGGACATGACCTTATCCACGTTCTCAATAGAAGCCAGACTCTTCTCAATAGGTTTAGTAACCAATTCCTCAACTTCTGTAGGCGTTGCATTTGGAATACTAGTCACCACTGCAGCGAATGGCAGCTTCATATCCGGCATTTGCTCTACAGGAAGTCTTAACGCAAAAATACCGCCCCCGATTAACAAAGCAATAATTAACATAAATACTGTTACAGGACGGCGTATTGAAAACTGAGACATCTCATCACTCCCCACTCACTTCTCTATGTAATATTTAAGCACACTCATCCACTACTACGATGAAATAGGCGTAAAGTTTCAGATAAATGTGCAAAAAAAACATATAAAAAAATAATAAACACATTTTGAGATAAACACTTAAAAAAAAACAGTTAATTACATACGTTTAATGTGAATCAAAAATAAAAAACGTTGTAATGCTTAGCCAAAGTTTTCATCTCATTGATATTATGGCATAGGCCCTTAATCCCAGTCAAATAGCTGATTTATAAAAAACATCCCTCACATGTATATGAAAGGGAATTACCATTTCGCATGGAGGGATGTTTAATAAATTCAGGTGTTTTGTTGATTAGATTTTAGGAAGCAGTTTTTTATCAGCCATAACTTTAGCTACAATAATCGCTGCATCTCCGCGCAAGGTCAAGGAAGTAGGATTAAACATATATCCTTTTTTCAGATCACTTGCATCCACAGGTGACCCTGTGATAAAGCCTTTCTTGGCGATAGCCAATATAGATGCTTGCGCATAGTAATCAATCTTGTCCGCATCTTTAAAGGTTTTAGACAGGTTCTTCATGATTTTGTCATGATCTGTTTCCAGCTTCAAATTCAATGCCTTGGCAATAATGACTGCTGCATCTTGACGCGTGATTACATCTTCCGGCATAAAGATTCTTGGTTGTGAACCTTTGACAATACCGGCACGCGCAGCTGTTTCAATATAACGATAATCATAGAGCGCATCTGCTGATATCGTATTTGGAATAGACACGTCGTCAAAATGCTTCGCTCCGCTGAAATTAAGCGGAATTTGCAGACCTTTGACGATCATAGACGTAAATTCGCCTCTTTTAATGTAGCTGTCAGGTCCAAAGCTATTAATTGGATCCATTGGGTTCATGACACCTTTAGCCAAAATGGCTTCGATGTAATCTCTGGCGTATTTGTGCTTAATGACATCACTATACGTTTCTCCAACTTTAGCAACTACATAGTAACCGAAACGATCAAACGGTACTTTAATGGTGTGTTTTTTCGGATCCACCACACCACCAATGTTCTGCCAGTCTTTAAGATCAGAATCAAAATAGAACACCGACATTTGTTTCCCTGCATCCTGAGCAATACTGCTATCATACGTCAGCGTCAATGTAGCACGCTTGGAAGGTACTAGCTCGTTAGATGGGTCACGCCAGTAGAAGTTTTTGATCTTGCTATTGTCATTTTGCGATTTGTTAGCCAATTGATATGGATCAGCACCATATGTCACCGGATCGTAAGCATCCGTTTTGATATCATCTGCGGTACCAGGGTCAATCCAGAATACCGGACTGGACTTGGTAAAGCGACTTGGAAAATCCCGGTTGAAATATTTACTTCCATCTGCGATCAAGCTCCGCATATCGGACAATGCTTTTTCAGTTTCAAATTCATGACGATCTACCACACCATCTTCGCTATTTGCTATCGCAAAGTACAAAGTATGGCCAGAGAAAACCTGGTTTTTGAATTGCTGTGGTTGATCGTAATCCCGGCGAATTAGACTCGTTCCCTTCGCAAAAGCAAGTGTAAGATTACCATCGAACACTTTGTGCGATGTTTTCATCGCTTCCATGTACTGCTCGCCAGGGATATTAGTAGGCACATATTTAACAGTAATAGTCTGTTTCAGTTTTTCTTTGCCTACAGTAACCACTACATCAATTTTATTATCTTTGTTGGCTTTTAGACCTGTAACGATGGCTTTGTAAGTTGATGGATAATCAATGGTGCCATCATAATCAGAGTCGAAACCCTCTTGAACTGCTGTTTCTTTACCTACCGTAACACTATCTGCATTACCTGCATTTACAACAACTTGCACAAAGTTTTGATTCACGATTCTCTTTTCAGGGAGTGGACGCAAAATATCAAAAGATGTGGATTGACCGGATACTTGCAGTCGGAAAGTAGCAAATGGTCCGCCCTTGCCGCTATTGTACAAGGTAATGTTATAAGCTACTGGTGTTCCATCTTGCGAAATAGTTTGGTTTTTCAACACAAAGCTGAAATACTTTTTGTCCGGATGGTAGTACACAAGCAGGTCTTTTAAATCTTTATTTGTAAATTTATCTGTAGTAGAACCGGAATTGTATGTTGTCTTAGCATCTTCTGCTGAGAAAAACTCGTTACTCAGTGTCCAGTTGACTTCACTGTCATCCGATCCCTTAATCTCCAAAATATATTGATCTTTATTAGCAATATCACTTAACGAACCATTTACCTGATCTGCTTTACCCAAATCAGCAATACTGAAAGTACCAAATACATTGATATTTTTCAGAGATGTATTGTAGTTGGTGTCATCCACTTTGGTGAAATTAGCATCTTTTGATTTCGGAGCAATTTCGCTATATTTCGGCGTATTGCTCAAGCCGCTAACTGGTGTAAAAGGGATGATTCCTTGTGTGTTGGGAACAGGAATTACTGGAATATTCGTCTGTGTAAAGTTTACTTTTACCGTATTGCTGTACTCAATACCTGGCTTGTATACAAACTTGATTTCATTATTTCCGTTCGCCAAGGCATTGGCTGCGGCTGTCTCCGAGGAAGCAGCAAGCTTGAAGTCCGCTCCTGAACCATCCAAATCAACCAATACATTATTAATATACAGAAATACATTTCGGTTACTTCCAGTGTAATGAATATCTGCTGCGTTGCTCACATCAAGCAATTTACCTTTAAAGTTGCCCAGCTGAGTCAATTTATAGGTATTCAAGTTTGAGCTGGATGTATTCAACGGAATTTGTTGCCCATCATAAATCGTGTCGTATTTCATGAACGGACCCTGCAACAGATTCACCGTAGCTTTAATTAACTTGGTCGAATCACCATTCAGATAAAAATTCAGTACATTTTGTCCTTCTTTAGGCAAAGTGTCTACATAAGCAACAATTTTCTTCACTTGCGTTGACTTACCATTAATTGTACGAATCACATCTTGAGGCGACCCTACAGTATGAACCGTTACTCCGGAAAGCTCACTAATTGAAGAAGGTGCACCATTAACAACGATAAACTCCATACCTACGGGTACAGATGCAGCATCTGTAGTCTTGTTCTTCATAGAGCTACCTGTTAATTTCATAGCTTCATCTAGGGCAGCTGCCTGATCAGACCCGCTTCCTTTAGTTCTGTTCAACAATTGAGTATTAAAATCAGGAAGATAGTTAACATCATCAATATACGGCTGAGTGCTGCTGCGCAATGTAAATTGGACAGCCGATGGAGCTGGAGGTGTACTGCTATCCGTATAAGTTATGCCCAAGGATGCTCTGGTCAAATGATCAAGTACAGCTTCCGAAGGTACAGTCACCTGAAATGGATATACTTTATAACCATTTGATGTAACTACATTTGCAGTATCAATTGTGGCATCAACCCCAGTCGCACTACCTACAGCACTACCATTGTTACTCACATCGGTAAAACGTGCATTGATTGTGGCCACTCCTGGATCGGTTGCACCGCCTGGCACCAAAACATTACCTTTTAAAACCACACCACTTGTAGACGATACGGTAAAGTCAGGCGAAGTGGTCAAATCAGCAGAAACATTCCCATCCTTATTCAGGGTCAAATCAGAGAATTCCGGTTTACCCGTATAAATCGTAATTTCACGTGTAACTGTGAGGGCCTGAGTTCCGTTGCCCACTTTAATAGTCACTATATTTTTACCTGGACTGAGTACCACACTACCTGTTAATTTATATGCGGTATAAGAGTTAACTGTATACGTATTACTGCTTTTTGCAGACGTGAGCGTTACACTGTCAGCATTAGGAGCCGTACCTTGAATGACTACTTTCACATCATCCGTACCGCTATTGCGTGCGTCTGTCAGCACCGCTGTCTGATTCTCAAGCAACTGCTCGGTTTCACCATTCAACGTAGCAGATAGATCATAAAGCTTAGGCCCATCCTGATACTCAATGTAAATGGAGTCCTTCATATCAGCCGAATTTTGGCTACTTTGAAATGTAATCCGGTTCAAACCAGGAAACAGTTTAATGTCTGTAACTTTAAGCGTAGAGCCACTGACTGTAATTCCGCCTTTTTGACTCTCGTTCTTATTAACCACGTTAAGGTTTGTTCCATTTTTAGAGAGTTGGAATACACTATAAGATATAGTACTTCCGTTCACTCCGTTAATCGTACCGTTAACTGTAACTCGGTCAGTGTTTACCATTCTAGCCGAATCCACATCATATTTTTCACTTGGAAAAATAAAATAAGTTCCCGTCGCAGCATGAGCCGTACCTACCAGGGCCGCCGGCACCAAGCCAATGATGAGACCAACCGTCAGCAACATGGATAGCAATCGTTTCAAATCATTGTCCTCCTTTGATTCTGTCGCACCTTGGGGTACGTAATCATTCAATACTTTTTTTATCGGTAGTAAACATACAAAAAATTAGTAAATTCTCAAAAAAGGAGGGATTTTTTTTACAGCAAACATCAAAAAAGCCTTCAAACCCGCGGTATACCGCCAAGCTTGAAGGCTTACTTTTTAAATTAAAATTATAATTTCGAACGCGTTTGGGAATCTGGCTTAGCCAGCAAGCGAATCAGTGTGTTTATAACTGGGCGTTTGGTTTTGCCAACAAGACCAATAACCTCTGCACCAATCTGTAGGAAGAACATCATAATACAAATCACGACAAAGGTGACCCAGTTCGCTTCATTAAGCGCAGCAGACGATTGAATCACGGCCAATACACCGAAAAATGCCGCAATACCGTAGATAATCAACACCGTCTGTCTGTGACTGAAACCTAGTTCGCGTAAGCAGTGATGCAAATGACCTTTATCCGGAGAGAAAATCGGTTTTTTCTGCAACTTGCGACGAATGATAGCAAAGAATGTATCTGACAAAGGTACACCGATAATAATCAATGGCGTAATAAAAGATACGATAGCAATTTGCTTGAAACCAAGCATGGATAGCATGGCCAGACAGAAACCTAAAAATAATGACCCTGTATCACCCATAAATATTTTCGCAGGATGAAAGTTGAAAAATAAAAATCCGATAATACTGCCCAGCAGTACAAGACAAAGCATAGCTACCATGTAATTGCCCATCAATACCGACATCACAAAGATAGTCCCAATCGCAATTCCTGAGACACCTGCAGCCAGTCCATCCAGACCGTCAATCAAATTGATGGCATTCGTTACACCTACGATCCAGAAAATCGTAAGCGGAATGGAAATCCAGCTTTCCAAAGATGAGTATGCATCCTGAAAAGGTACATTTACAAAATCTACACGAATATCAAAAGCAAACACGACCATACACGCAACGGCAATTTGAGCCAAAAATTTCAATTTTGCATTGAGATCAAAACGATCATCGAGAGCACCAATCAGTGTAATCAGCGTGCCGCCAATCAGAAAGGCTGCGATAAAGTTAATATCCCGAGAGGACAGCATTCCGTCAGGCACAAAAGGTAACACCGCCAATAAGGACAACAGAAATGCCAAGAAAATCCCCAGTCCGCCAAGACGCGGCATAATTCGGGTATGTACTTTTCGGGCATTCGGTACATCGACGGCTCCAACCTTCACAGCGAATTTCTTGACGAGCGGTGTCAGTAACAGCGCAAGTCCCAGTGCCATGATGAACCCAATAATATAGATCAATAACATTTGATCATTCGACCCCCAATTTTAAAGCAATCCCTTTTCAGATGTAACCGCATTGAATTATACTCTGATCAAAAATAAATACCAAGCTTCATATTCTGGCAAATTAGCGGGTTTTGAAGGCAGATTCAAGCTATTTATCACACTTTTGTGACGTTTTCTTTTTCGCGCATCACTTTCGCGGCGAATTTCGGCAGCGCAAGCATTCTTTTGTATCGGCTTGGCTCTTTGAGGAGTCTATATAACCATTCAGCCCGTAGCTTTTGGAACAATTTAGGTGCGCGTTTGGTTCTGCCTGATATAACATCGAAGCTACCGCCAACCCCCATCATCACCGGCACACCCAGTTGTTCCTTATATTTACCAATCCAGGGTTCCTGTGTGTCCGCTCCACGTGCTACAAACAACAAATCGGGATTTGCTTCACGAATGGCTGCAATCACCGCTTCATCCTCTTTAGGTCCAAAAAAGCCATCACGCTTGCCACAAACCGTAATCCGGGGATAAAGCTCATGTACCCGCTTTGCGGTCGCTTGAATCACCTCAGATGTTGATCCCAGTAAATAAACCTTCCAATGATAGTTTTCTCCAGCTGCAAGTAATTCATGTAACAAGTCAAAGCCCGCTACCCGCTCAGGCACAGGATGTCCTACATAGTTTGCAGCCCAGACCACGCCAGTCCCATCTGGAACAATCAACTCTGCCTTTTTCATCACATTCATGTACACTGGATCTTCCAATGCAGCCATGACCATAATCGGATTGGCAGTGATCACTTGATGGGGCTGGCGAGACTCCACTGCTTGAATTAATACCTTTAATGTATCTTTCATATTAAGCCTTGATACCGGAACACCGAAAATCGGGACGGTAGGCACATTCGTAACCTTATCAACTGTCACTGTATCCATCATCCTTTGCGACACAAGTAATTAACGATATGCTGTGCCGGTAAGCGAGCCTCACTTTTTAACAAAGCAATGGCCGCTCCCTGGCTCTCGATCCATTGACTTCGCTGATCCAGCAACCGTATAGACTCATTAGCCAGCTTTTGTCCATCCAGTGCCTCTGTAGTGCCTACAGGCTGGCTACCGACACGGCTGAGGAAATGATCAATTTTGGGATCGTAGGATATCCCCAACGGAGGCACTTGGTGGGATGCTGCATAGATCAAGCTGTGTAATCGCATCCCGATCATCAAACTGCAACGACTGACTTCCAAAAGCATCTGTTGAGGATCGGTGACTTGATCGCACATGCTGACAAGGCTTCCCGTCCCCCTAATATCCCCCAACAAATCCATTACCATCCTTGAAGCCTGCTCGTCATCAGGCAGATGGAAAGGTAAAAAGCGTAAGTGTACACGGCGCTCAGCAGCTAATTTTTTCAAGCCGTCCGCAATAGCCGTTAAATCGCGACGCTCCTTATCCCAGTAACGTACAGATACACCAACGATCGGAAGTTTATCCTTATCCGTCTCAGTTGCTGCTTTATGTTGCTCGGAACCCGAGGGCAATGGAAGCCCCATTACCGGATCAGGAACAACTTCGACAACCGGTTTTTTTAGTTTCATAGTACCCAGTAGTGCGGCAGACTGCTCATCTCTTACAGAAACATATTCACAACGCTGAAACACAGAACGGATCATAGGATAAAATATCTTCCGTTGTACCGGACCAATGCCCTGAGCATATACAAACGTCGGTTTTCCAGCCCATTGGGCCAGTTTCAGAATCGCCAGATAATACGGAATACTTTTAGGGCTTGTTGCATCCTGGAGCAAACTACCGCCGCCACTTATTAGCCCATCGCTGTTTTTAATCGCTCTACGAACTTCCCCCAGACTCATCCGTGGTACAGCTTCTACTCCGTACATTTTCTGTGTCCAAGCGGGGTCAGAAGACAGAACAACAGGCTTGATTGTAATCCCCGCCTGACGACTCTCCTCCTCTAAAGCTGTCAAAATCGACTTAAGCACCGCCTCATCTCCACTATTGTTAAAGCCGTAATAACCCGAGATGATTATCGTTTGAGCTGTGGTGACCATTTCTTCCAACACCCTTCCAGCACTTGCCACACGACAATTGCGATGATTCCCAGCACCAGGCCCAAGCCCAAGCCTAACAGCCCGCGACTAAGCGACAATGCCGCTGGAGAGTGAATGTGAGCAAAGGTATCCACCATAGAGGCTTGACCAATAGCAGCTATAATCAGCAAATAGATTGCTTTGCGATATTTCAAAGCCAGGAATGCCCCTGCAATAAACAGTGGGTGAGCCATCAAAAATTCCTTATTGCGCGGACGTACACCAAACGCATTTTCAAGGAAGTTCCGGAAGACCAACTCCGTGTTCGACACCGTACCCGCATTTCCGGTACGAGTCAAATAGTAATAACCTGCGGCTGCGATAACAGCCAGTGCGATAACCCACAATACAGTAATCGGCGTACGTAGCAGCTTGGAAATTTCCTCCCGTATAGAAACGCCACGATAAAAGAAAATATATATCGCTGCCAAGAAGATCGGCAGAATGTGAAGCAAGCTTACACCTCTAAATTGATTCAGCACAAGGCTGTAGGCAATACTGTTCAACAGCGCAATAACGAAAGGCACCGCAGCCAGCGACAAAATCGCCGTCTGCACGTACAGTATAAACGTTTGAATCAAACGCTGACCTACAGAAAGTTCAGCACCCTGTTCACGTTTAATTCTAATCGTACGCACAGCGATGATCATTGCAACCGTAGGTCCGCTAATCGCTGCGAGTAGAGCCAGGCCTTGCTCCATCAAGCTAGAGTTCAAAACATAAAGTCCTGCTGAACCTACCAAGCCAAGTGCAAATGCCAGCAAAGTCAATGCCGGGACGAAATAGGACACCGTAATGGAGAAGAATGCCAGTGCACCTAGTACGACAATCATTTTCAGATAGCGCTGAATGGACGAATCGACGACTTGGAACGGTTCAGCCTGTCCGAGTTCAAACCCCTTTTTCTCCATCCGTTGTACAGCGTTACCCGGCTTGTCCAAGCTGTGGATTAGGTTATCTACCGAATCCTTCACCTTGGCTTCAGCAATACTACGGCTAGGCGCGGTATTCAGATACAACATGCGAATATTACGGTCCTTGGTGGCCAATGCAAAACGATCGGCCAACGTTTCAACATCGAGCGTTGAATCTTTATCACTCAATGAGTATAAACGCACAACATTATAGTGGATATCGTAAGCGAGCTTATTGAAGCCTGCTTGCGGTTTTTTTAAGTTTTCGATAGCAGCTAGGCCAATATCGTATTTGTTCAGCAATTTAGCAAATGCCGCTAAGCTATGCTCTTTCTCGTTATCGGTGAAGCCTTTGACTGAATCACCTTCAAACAAAATGCGTTTTACACCATTTTGCTGAAAGGAAGCAAGCATCTCTTCCGTCAACTCCTGGTTGTAAGGAAGACTGTCGCTCATCCGTGGAACAATAAAAAATCCTTTGCTCCGAAGCTGCTTCATCGCAATCGGGTCAGGCTGCATGGGCTTGAGATACGCATCCTCTGGAGATGTTTCCACAACTAACCCTTCCTGTCCCTGATAAGTCCAAGGTTTTACATTGATGTCCAGGCTTGTAAACGTACGTAAAATTAACGGCTTTAATGCCTCGGCATTTTCTTTATCAGCGAAAACAATATACGTAAAATTCTCATTTGCAGGTGAAAGCCGTTTTTCCATATCGGCAACGTTCTGAGTTGTATAGGTTACGACGCGACCCGCTTTACGGAAATCATCCAACGTACTTTCATACATCGCCATGCTGTTCACACCCGCTTGCTGTAAGCGGTCAAGTTGCTCATTCAGATAGTCCTGCGGGTGAGCCTGATACGAGGCTGCCTCTGTCAAATCCCGATAATCGAATACAATCTCTACTTTTTTACTCGAGGATTCTGTCTTCACACGATCGGCGATGACTGGAATGGAAGCCAGCAAGCCGACAGCCACCAAAATCCATAACCATTTTCGAGAAGCCGTATTCCAATACTGCCATTTCTGATACACCAAAGAACCTCCTTAATATTCGGGATTTTGCAAAATTCAATGCTGCCCACCTCGTCATACTCAGCCTTTTGGTAGGTCACTCATTGAATTTTGCAAAATCCTCCGTTGCCGGAATAAGCCTATTTTCCCAAAGCCTCTTCCAGGTTATTCTGCAATACAGAAATGACCTCCACGGCGTACTGCCCTTTGCCGTGAGAGGTCACCGATTACTATATCTTATCCAATTACCTTAACCTATTCTATTATAAAGGGATTTTTCTCAAGCGTCTACGCGAGCCATAACAGCATCGACCAGATGGCTGATTCTTTGCTCCGCGTCTGACAGCGAGGAACCGCGTACCGCAAAGTATACTTTGATTTTCGGCTCTGTGCCCGAAGGGCGCAGGCAAAACCACGAACCGTCCTCAAGTAAGAATTTGAGTACATTTTCCTGTGGAAGTCCGTCCAGACCTTGTGAGTAGTCCAGTACCTTGTCTACCTTCACGCCTGCAATCTCTTGAGGCGCGTTGCTACGCCAATCGGTCATTTTGCCCTGAATTTGTGCCACTCCATCCTTACCCTTAAGGGTACGAGACTCCAGCTTCTCAAGGAAGTAGCCAAACTGCTCGTACAGCTCTTGTAAAACATCATAGAGCGTCTTACCTTGTGTGCTGTAATAAGCAGCAGCTTCAGCGATCAGCATAGCCGCCAAGACAGCATCCTTATCGCGAGCATAATTCCCTGCCAAATAACCATAGCTCTCTTCATAGCCAAACAGGTAGGTGTACTCGCCAGTTTGGTCAAATTGGTTCATTTTCTCGCCAATATACTTGAAGCCAGTTAGTGTGTTAAACACGGTTGCTCCAAAATGTTCGGCAATGACTGCACCCATTTCGCTGGTTACGATGGTTTTGATAACAGCCCCATTATTCGGAAGCTTGCCTGTTTCTTTCAGTTGATTCAACAAGTAGTAAACCATGATCGCGCCAGACTGATTACCGGACAATACCACATATTCGCCATCACGGTTTTTCACAACTGCACCCATACGGTCAGCATCAGGGTCTGTTCCAATCAACAGATCTGCACCAATTTTCTCACCCAGCGTAATTGCCAGCTTAAACGCATCACGTTCTTCTGGGTTTGGCGACTTGACAGTCGAAAATTCAGCATCTGGCAACTCTTGCTCAGGCACAATATGCACCTGTTCAAAACCGATTTTCTCCAGCACACGACGAACCGGTACATTTCCAGTGCCATGGAGAGGTGTAAACACAACTTTGAAGTTTTTGCCTGGTCCGGCTGCAATCAGCTCACGGTTCACACTCACACTGGCTACCGTATCTACAAACGCTTCATCTTCCTCTTCTCCAAGCCAAACCAACAATCCCTGTGCCTCTGCTTCCTCACGTGTCAGACTGCGAATGTCGGCAAACGAAGGAACCTCGCGAATATAACCAATTACCTGCTCAGCCTGATCTGGAACAAGCTGACCCCCTTCATCGTTGTATACCTTGTATCCATTATACTCAGGAGGATTGTGACTCGCTGTCACAACAATCCCTCCACTGGCTCCCAAATGACGTACACTAAACGAAAGCTGTGGCGTTGGACGCAAGGAAGGGAACAACTTAGCCACGATACCATTGCCCGCCAGCACCAAAGCTGCATCCAGAGCAAATTCTGGTGAAAAATGACGCGAATCATGTGCAATGACAACCGAAGGTTTGCCTTCTTTACCAGCATGCTGTTCTAAAATATAGCGAGCCAGCCCTTGAGTCGCACGTCCAATGACGTAACGGTTCATCCGGTTACTTCCTGCCCCGATCACTCCACGCAGACCGCCTGTACCAAATTCCAGCTCTTTGTAAAAGCGATCCTCCAGTTCCTGCTCGTTGCCTTCCAATGCGCGCAACTCCTGTTTGGTCTCTTCATCAATATAAGGGTCTTGCAGCCAGCTCTCAATGCCTTCTAGTGCTTTTTTACTCAACTGCGTCATACGGAATTTCCCCTCTCCATTTTTGGGTTGTCAAAACAGGATTTCTATGTACACATGCACTCGGTTCGGACGTCGTGCTTATGTTGGCAGAGCTTTATTTATTGGGGAGGGTCAGATAAAGCAAACATAATTTCGCCCTCAGCTACTACCGTATCGCCTACTTTAGCTGTAGCTTTCCCTTTGCCAAATGCGCCTTTGGAACGAGTGATTTCCACTTCAAGCGTGAGCGTATCTCCAGGAACCACCTGTCCACGGAAACGGAAACCATCCAACCCTGCCAAGAACCCGATTTTGCCACGATTGCTTTCTAGGTGCAGTAATGCGACAGCCCCAACTTGAGCCAGTGCTTCGGTGATCAACACACCAGGCATAACAGGATACCCCGGAAAATGTCCAATGAAATGAGGCTCATTCATCGTTACATTTTTAATGCCTACTGCTCTTTTCCCTTCCTCCAGCTCAATAATACGATCCACCAATAAAAAAGGCGCTCGATGTGGGATAATCTCCTGAATTTGATTAACATCCAATTGCAATTTGTCCATTTACCTTAATAACTCCTCCCGCTTGCAGGTTTGACTCTGTATCAGTCATGAGTTACTGCAAGCATAATATTACCCCGCTTACGCTGCATAAAAACAGCTCATAACGGCAACAATGTTAGATATCCTTCACCTACTGCAGAAGTGGAGGTTGAGATAAGGGGCTTTTTCCGCCGGTTATGCAACCTGAGGCGCGAAGAAGCCCTTTTGCCCGTGCTTGGTTTTACCCCGCAGTGTTATAAACTTCCCCATCATTATACAGTTAACAGATGCAAAAAGAAAATTACGCGGAAGTACCATATTGGGTGCTCCGATTATGGGGTGAAGCGGAGATTCAATTGAGCAAAGCGGGAGGGGCTGCACGATTTATTTGATCTTCCGATCGCTGTTGCCCCTAAATTTTCTCATTTTATAAAACCTGCAGGGTTAAAATTTAGGGGCAAAGGCGAACGCTATCGCTTCTCCAGATTCAAATAAATCCCTCCGCCGAGTTACTTTTGGCTCAAAAAGAAAGCTCGCTTCAATAATGCTCGCTTGCCGTGAAGGGCAGAGAAAACCGAAGGCCTCTGTGATGGCCTTCATTGGCCACAATCCATGCGTGCTACGCTGGAGGCCCCTCCCTTAAAAGCATAACAAAACCCTGCGCCACTGGCACAGGGTTTTGTTATATACTACCCACACAAATTGCGGGTGGTTTATTTTAATAAAAGTGGCCCTGATGGCGGGTAGCCAGCCGAGCGGGCAGAATTGTTCTGAAGAAGCGCAGCGTTTGCCTTTATCCCCGGATTCAAACCTCCAATGTTTTATAATCAAAAGGAATCTGGGGATAACAGCAATCGGAAGAACAATCTGCACGCGGAGCGGTCTTTTCCCGCCACCCCACTCTTTTAAAGTAAAATTAAGGCGCAAATATAAGATCAATGACATGCTGCCAGGTTTTCCACTCGAACACGCCTGACAACCCTTGCTTACCTACAATTACATATCCTGCAATTAAGCCGCCTAACAGCGATAACAAGAGCAGCAACGGAACTATGAAATAACGAGCAGTACGCCAGCGGGACTTCGTCTTTTCAGGCACCGGACGGGAATCAGATTGTTCTTCTTTCATCACCAAATCCTTAAGCCCTCAGATTGTTGGCCAGGTTCATCATCGTATCGCTAGAAGTTAGTGCCCGTGCCGCCATTTGATACATCCGCTGAACTTGCATCATATCCGTCATTTCGCCCGCTAAATCCACATTAGATTCCTCAAGATAACCGGAACGCACAGATACGTCCGCTGGAACAGCACCTGCCACACCTGCTGCTCCGAATACATTTGCCTCTGTTACACCATTCAACAACACGAATAGGTTATCATCCCGCTGTTCCAGTCCCTCTGGACGCTGTACATCCATTAGCTTGATTCTCTGACCAACCGTCGGATTCCCGATTCCATTAGCACGAATCAGCAATTCGCCATCCGAGTTAATAGCCACCTTGGAACCCGCTGGAGCAGTCACAGGAACATCATTGTTATCCAGCACGGAGTAACCTTCAGCAGTGGTCAACATCATCGTCGCACTATCATTTGGATCAGGAACAAAATGAAAGCTACCGTCACGGGTCCAAGCTTTTTGCCCATTCCCCTGGACTTCAAACATGGCATTACCTTGAATCGCCAGATCGGTAGGAAGTCCCGTCTCCTTGAGCGGACCTTGCTCCATATTTTTCATGATTGCAGCCGTTTTAACTCCGTAGCCCAAATTATAGCCGAGCGGCATGGCCCGTCCATTTTGGAGATACGTTGAAGGCTGTTGCTGCACATTGGCCAATACATCTTCAAAGGAACCCTGTTTACTCTTATAACCCACTGTATTGATATTAGCAATATTATCGGCAATTAAATCCAAACGCTGCTGCACACTGGCCATAGATACCATTGCGCCAATCATGGAGTTGTTCATCACTTACCCCCTGTTATACACGGCCTACTTCATTAACGGCCTTGTCTAAGCTTTTATCATAAAATTGAATTACCTTCTGATTCGCCTCATACGCTCTTAACGCAGCCATCATATCCACCATCGACTGTGAAGCATCTACATTAGATACCTCCAGATAACCTTGACGAACGGATACAGCGTCATTAGCGGTCATCATTCTAGCTGTAGCACCGTCCGTATCATTCAGGCGGAAATTTCCATTGCCCTCACGAACGAGCTGGTACGGACGATCAATGACACTAATACCGAGCGTCGTCCCTAACGTCTGGTTGGACTGGCTATCTACCAATTCGCCCAGCTCATTTACTTTAAGCGCTGAGACAGCCCCCGTCAATTGAATTGGCTTTCCATTCGTATCCAGCACCGCTGAGCCAGTCGATGAAAGCAATGCTCCTGCTCCATTTACTTGAAAATGTCCATCACGTGTATAACGAACGTTACCATTACTGTCCCGCACCGTAAAAAACGCTTCTGGACGGTAGGTGACTTCACCGTTAGCATTGATGAATTTCCCTGCCTGATCAAAAGCCATAGGTTGACCAGTAGCTGGGTCGTTCACATTAATATTGGACTGTATCGCGAAATCCGTCGCTTGTCCACTGTCCTTTAATGCTCCCTGAATGTAAGGGGAGAGGCTTTCCTCAGCAAAAACGCCAGTATTGAGCTTGCCGACCGTACGGTCCGGGTTATCAGGGTTACCACCCGTCATGGAAATAAGCATCTCGGGGAAAGAACGCTGAACACTGTTCTCCTGTTTGTATCCCGTCGTATTCATATTAGCAATATTTTGCGTCACGGTGTCATGGCGTCGTTGTTGTGTCATCAATCCGGCGGCCGCAGTATATAAACCTCTCAACATGTATGGTGCACCCCAATCCTATACTCTGCTAAAATCATATGCTCGCGCGGAGGCAGGCAACCTGTCTGACCGCACACGAGTCTCTTATAGTCACTATCGGCAGATTAGAACTTTTTCTTAACCACATGATCCAAATTATCCAGCATAATTCCTGTACCTTTAACGACACAATGCATCGGATCTTCGGCGACCAGTACCGGAACACGCAACTCTTCAGCAAGCAGCTCGTCCAATCCGCTAAGCAAGGCACCGCCACCAGTCAAAATAACACCACGGTCAATAATATCAGCTGACAGTTCCGGTGGGGTCTGCTCCAATACAAACTTGGCCGCAGCAACAATCGCCGACACAGGATCTCTAAGCGCATCCTGCACTTCATCCGCAGAAATACTTAACGTTTTGGGCAATCCGGATACCATATCCCGTCCACGGATGTCCATTTCTGCACGCCGTCCGCTCGGATGCACGGTTCCGATAGCAATCTTGATATCCTCAGCCGTACGTTCCCCGATCAAAAGCTTGTACTTCGTTTTTACATATTTCATGATGGCTGTATCAAATTTGTCCCCTGCCATTTTAATGGAAGAAGCTGTTACGACATCCCCCATAGAGAGGACTGCAACGTCAGTCGTTCCGCCACCAATATCCACTACCATGTTGCCACTAGGCTCAAAAATATCCATTCCTGCCCCGATGGCAGCCGCTTTTGGTTCTTCCTCCAAAAATACTTCCTTGGCCCCGCTACGCTCCGCCGCTTCACGAATCGCTTTTTGCTCCACTGAGGTAATGTTCGTCGGCGCACAAATTAGAATACGAGGGTGGCTGTACCAGCTTTTTCCCCCTACCCGATTGATAAAATATTTTAACATCGCTTCTGTTACTTCAAAATCGGCGATGACACCATCACGTAATGGACGGATGGCTATGATATTACCAGGAGTACGTCCCACCATACGGCGCGCTTCCTCTCCGACAGCCAGAACTCTTTTTGTATCGCTTTCTATCGCGACAACGGAAGGTTCGTCAAGAACAACCCCCTTCCCTTTGACGTGGATAAGCACGTTGGCCGTACCGAGGTCGATACCGATATCATTACTGAACATATTAAAAAGGCCCCCAAAGTGATATTTTAAAAGCTAAGATTCGACAAGAAGCGGCAAATATATGTATAAACCTATGGTTACATGTCATTTTTCGTCTTGTACCATCTTTTAACATATCATACTTCAGGGGGTTGATTCAATGGCTTTGCCAGCCAATTCACTATATATTTTTAGGACTTGCCGGAAACGAGAATCTCCCTTCGTTTGCCACTCGTTTTTTTGTACTTAATTTTCGTTGCTTCTCCTCCCCTCAGATGGCGGATGGATTTATGGTATTCGAGAATGTGCTTCACCTGATCGGCAAGATCCGGGTTGATTTCAGGCAGCCGTTCGGTCAGATCTTTATGCACCGTGCTCTTGGAGACACCAAATTCCTTGGCAATCGTACGGACCGTATTCCTTGTTTCCACGATACAGCGACCGATTTTGATGGTCCGTTCCTTGATGTAATCGTGCACGCTCCCGCCTCCCTACTGTGGATAGTTTGGTACATTATATGAGGAGCGTGCCTATATATTCGCGGTTTGGCGGGAAGACATGCTTCGGAAGGCCTATTTATTTGGCAAAAGCAGCTTATGTTTACCTTATGCACAAAAACAACAAAAGAAAAAAGCAGGGAATATGGATTCCCCGCTTTGCATGCAAAGCCATGACCAAATTTATTTTTTAGGAAGCAGACCTGCTGGATTCACCGGCTTGTCATCCTGATACACTTCAAAATGCAGATGTGTTTTCAAATCCTTCTCAAGCTCGTTACGACCCGCTAAAGCAATCACATCGTTTTGTTTCACTTGATCGCCTTCTTTTACTTTCAGATCACTCAAGCTTTGGTACACCGTTTTGAGATTATTATCATGCGTGATTTCTACGACATTACCTACCAGCGGATGTTGTTCTACACGAGATACTTTGCCACTCAGGGCGGCTCTCACTTCAAACGCCTGATCGTCGGCCCGGGAAAGATCAATTCCAGTGTTAGCGGTAAATGTTTTATCGTACTCTACCATAGCTGCCGCCTGCTCATCAGCTGTTGCGTTCTCATCAAAGAACGGCTTTACGACTTGTACTGCGCCAGCATCTGCCACTGGCCATGCGATATTTTCCGACTGGGCAACTACTTCCACGCTTTCTGGCTGTTCTCCGTTAACATCGGTATTCACTGCACTTGTGCTTTGTACCGATGGACTAGCTGGGTCAGGTTTGAAAGACTTCTGGCTGGCATCCTGATAGACCCACACTAAGGTTAGTATAATGGCTGCTGCGGCAATGTAGGCTGCCGGGTATGCCCACCTTTTGGACAACAGCTTTTTCCACGAAGACGGCCGTGAAGCTCTTCCACCCTGAAAGGTTTTGGGTGTTTCTTCATGGTTTTGGTTCTGGTTTTTATTTTGTTCATTCATTTGCTCATCACCTCAGTAACCAGTGTTACCGGGTGCAACTCTTTTATACTTCAAAGTTTCGAAATATTTACTAACTTAGAATACGAGAGGCTTGCGCAAAAGAAATGCCAGTATAGTAGTGAAGGAGAATTTGAGTGGCAGTATGACCTTCCTTAGCCATTCCATTGGCTCCCCACTGACTCATACCAACACCATGACCATAACCATAGGTTGTTATAGCAATCCGATCCCCCTCAGCCTTCCACGTAAACTCAGCCGAACGTAACCCCAGTTTGTTACGGATTTCCGGCCCTGTAAAGATTGAGCCACCAACCTCAATCTTCTTGATGCGATGCCCTTCTGTCTTGGAGAGTATACGAATCTCTGGCATACTTCCTCCTCCAGTAGAGGCGGCAATTGCAGTACGACTCAATCCCAATCTATCGAACACACTCTGACGACTCAGTGTGACGGTTTCTGTATAACGTGGGGCCAGCTGCTTGTCCCATGGACTTGACACACTTCGTAAATAGGGCACTGCCTTCGCCCATACATCCTCTGAATTTTCGGTATAGCCGTTGCTAGTAGAAAAAAAAGAAGCGGTAATGGGCTTACCCTCATATACCATGATGGTATCCTTGGTGTCGCGTACGGCCTGCTGAATTTTAGCCAGCTCTGCGGATTTACCAGAACGCCCCCATTCTCTAGTAAGTTTGGCTTTGGAGATATAAGCCTGATGTTTAACAGTATCCGTCACATCTGCTCCCGCCGGCGCACCGCTAGTGTCATCAGCCAGCAAACGTCGGGCAATGAAGGTACGCGCGGCAATAGCCTGTGCTTTTAGTGCCTCGCCCTCGAAGCTGGGCGGCATTTCGGCGGCTACTACGCCGACAATGTATTGCTCCAGCGGTAACGTCTCCGTGCGACCGGTAGACGTGACGTACACGTGCACGTCCGGCTCTGCTGCCACCGGCACGCTGCGCGCTGGAGCAGCGGGCACCGCCGGTATCGGCGGGACGCCCGGCAAGCGCGTGACGGGAGTCTCGCCCTTTGCCGTCACGCTAGGCGCAGCTGGTGCTGCCGTGCGACTGCTCGGCGGCAACGGCTGCGCCGTCTGGCGAGGCCACGCCATTAGCGCGGGCACAGCCATGGCAAGCACCAGCACCCCTGCCATGGCAGCGAATGGCAGCCATGGGCGTCTGCTGCCCCAGCGCGGGGTACGCCCGGCGGATGGACGCAGGTGCGGCAACGTCACTTGCAGCGGGGTTGCAGTGCGTGTGTCATGGGCCGCTGCTCCAGCGATAGGCAGAGCCGTTTCAACGGAGTTCACAGCGGAAGGCACGGCTGTTGTACGCCGATTGAGCTTGACGCCAGTCGGCAATGTACCTCTTGTGTCCGGCTGCTGTTGCATAAGCTTATTTTTCTGTAACGAAGTAGCTATAGAGCCAGAGCGTTCCTCCGCAAGTGAAGCCTGGCAATGTTCCTTAGGATGATGAATGGGTATACGGATGCGAACCTGTGAATCTTTCATAGGCTGAAACCTCCATCAAAGGGCTAAGTGTCCGGCTGGAAGTACAGATATACTCCAGCAGATATTTTCAATCATATGAAGTCGTCCACTTTGATAGAACCATTTTAAGAGAACTGAAAGAATGAAAAAGACTGGCTGCAAACAACAAAAAACCAAGCCCTTTCGGACTTGGTTCTTTATTGTACAAGAATATACTTATGCAACATGAAGCTACATACGTTAAGGCTTAGGCGAGGGAAGGCTGGATCTTCTTAAACAGATTCCCCGACGTCTCTTCCGGCATTACGCGCTCTGTACTGGGTGAATGATCCAGTTTGGACTCTTCCACGGTCACTCTGTAAATGTCCGCTCCCAATCCAGTCAGCTTCTCAGCCAAATGAACGTAACCGCGATCGATGTGATGTACGCCGGATACCTCCGTTGTACCTTCCGCAATGAGTCCGGTCAGAATTAACGCAGCACCTGCACGCAAATCTGTAGAGGTTACTTTCGCACCTGTCAGCTTAGCATTACCAGTTACAATGGCGGAACGACCTTCGACCTTAATTTCGGCATTCATGAGATGAAATTCATCCACATGCATGAAACGATTTTCAAACACGGTTTCCGTAATAATGCTCGTTCCTTCAGCGGCAAGTTGAAGTGCCATCATCTGAGACTGCATATCGGTAGGAAAACCAGGATAAGGCAATGTTTTAACATCAACGGCCTTTAACGGCTTATCTGCAATGACACGAATTCCGTTCTCATCAGGTTGAATGGTTACACCCATTTCTTCCATCTTGGAAATAACCGGTCCCAAATGATCGGATATTGCGCCTTCTACATATACGTTCCCGCCTGTGATCGCAGCAGCAACCATATAAGTACCTGCTTCTACCCGGTCGGGAATGACGGTATGTTTTACACCATGCAGCTTCTCGACGCCTTCAATACGAATAACGCCCGTGCCCGCACCGCGTACTTTGGCACCCATTCCATTCAGGAAATTTGCGAGATCAACAATCTCAGGTTCCTTAGCAGCATTCTCGATGGTAGTTACGCCCTCAGCAAGAGTAGCGGCCATCATAATATTCTCGGTTGCTCCTACGCTGGCTACATCCAAATAAACTTTAGCTCCACGCAGACGCCCGTTACTTTTAGCTTCAATAAAACCTTGGCCCAGGCTAATCTCCGCGCCCAATGCCTCAAAACCCTTTAAATGCTGATCAATTGGTCGCGTTCCGATTGCACATCCGCCTGGAAGCGAGATTCTTGTACGTCCCAAACGTGTAAGCAGCGGTCCCATAACCAAGAATGATGCGCGCATTTTCCTAACCCACTCGTAAGGGGCTTCACAGGAAATTATCTTCCGCGCGTCAACACGAATGACCTCATCTTGGTATGTAACGCCTGCTCCTAAGGACTCCAGCACTTTGTTAATGGTCATCACATCGTCTAGAGGAGGTGCATCAATAATAACACTTTCTCCTTCTTCTCCTAGCAGAGAAGCGGCGATGATCGGCAGAACTGAGTTTTTGGCTCCGCTGACTTTGACACTCCCGGTCAATCTGTTGCCACCGCGGACGATAAATTTGCTCATCTATGGTTCCCTCCGCGCGTCATTTCCCTTTTCCATTCTGGAAAAAAAGAACATATTCCGCTATTTTCATGCCTTGCTTTTTCATTACATAAAAAAACAAGGTTTTACTAATACCCTAACTGCCATCATACCACTGATTAAAACAAGTATACAAGCGTTTTTTGTACTTGATGACCATTGTACTCTAACTGATTCAGCCAGCTATACATGTATGGTTCTTTTGTTTACCATTGTTAACAATATGACGCGATGTTATTCGACAATTCCCGCAGAGACACAGTCATAAGGTCATATAACCCGCCTACTTCATGTTAAAACAAATTCTAGAGCATCTGGCTCCAAGAGATGTAGCTCAACAGGAACCCAGAAACCAACTGTCCCAAGATTATAGCAAGAAACAAGTGTAGCAATCTGCCCTGCGGTCCTTTGGGTTGCCGAATTAACAAATCCAGCTTTAAGCTCTGTAAAGCCCACCAAGCTAACGCTATACAGATAAGCGACACGATCATGGAGATCAGCGCGGTCATACTCGCCGATTGACTTAGCTGTTCAGCCAATTGCTGTTTCCCGTTCAACCATAATTCCTCCCATCTGCGTCACAGACTTCTTTATAATACTCGGCGAACGCCTAATATGCCAGTGCTATTTCTGCTTTTAGGACATTTATTTCGACAAAATGTGATTAATCACTTCTGTTTCGTGAATTTAAAAGGTACTAAATACCTAGCAACCGGGCAAGAAATAGGACTGTACATTTGGTAATAACAGCTAAAAAAGGGCCCGATCACAGTGATCGAAGGAAGCAAGGTTCTTCCTCACCTTCTACCGGACATTCTTTGGCAGAAGTTATGAAGTGGTCTCCTTGTCGTTCCATCCGTATACTATGCCGAACCCTTTTAAAATTCCACTTAAAATCCAATATTAATTCTTATTGGTTCTGATGCTTGTAGCATTTAAACGGTTAAGCGCCCGTTGCAGAGCTACTTCCGCCCGATGGTGATCTATCTGTTCCTGTTTGCTCTGGAGCCGCAGTTCTGCCCGCTCCCTTGCCGCACGGGCACGCTCCACATCAATTTCTTCGGAACGTTCCGCACTCTCAGCCAAAATGACCACTTTATCCTTGCGGACTTCAAGAAAGCCCCCATTGACCGCGATCACTTCGGTTTGACCACCGATTTTAATACGTATCGGTGCAATCTTCAAGGGAGTGACCAAGGGAAGGTGTCCGGGTAAAATCCCAAGATCGCCTTCCGAGCCGCGAACACTGATGCTGTTTACCTGTTCTGTATAGACCAGGCGCTCCGGCGTCACAATCTCTAGTAAATACGTGCTCACTTGAATCCCTCCTGGAAACTGTCCACAGACAGCTCACTTCGTAAGGCTCGGCTATTCTTTGCCTGTTGTTTACAACGTTTTAGCTTTTTCAACTGCTTCTTCGATGGCTCCTACAAAAAGGAAAGCCGCTTCTGGAAGATGGTCATACTTGCCTTCCAAAATTTCTTTGAAGCTTCGTACAGTTTCTTTAACCGGCACATATTTACCTGGGAAGCCGTTAAATGCTTCGGCAACGTGGAAAGGTTGAGAAAGGAAACGCTGGATTTTACGTGCACGTGCTACCAACATTTTATCTTCTTCACTCAGCTCATCCATACCCAAGATCGCAATGATATCCTGAAGCTCATTGTAGCGGGCCAAAATTTGTTTTACCCCTTGCGCTACATTGTAATGCTCTTCACCCACAACGTCTGGAGCCAAAATACGGGAGCTTGATGCGAGTGGATCAACCGCCGGGTAAATACCCATTTCGGAAATTTTACGTTCCAGATTCGTTGTAGCGTCCAAATGGGCAAACGTCGTAGCAGGAGCCGGGTCAGTGTAGTCATCCGCAGGCACATAGATCGCCTGAATGGAAGTAACAGAACCTTTTTTAGTAGAAGTAATCCGTTCTTGCAATTGACCCATCTCAGTAGCCAGCGTAGGCTGGTAACCTACTGCTGAAGGCATACGTCCCAACAAGGCCGAAACCTCAGAACCCGCTTGAGTAAAGCGGAAAATGTTGTCAATAAAGAGCAACACGTCACGGCCTTCTTGGTCACGGAAGTATTCCGCCATCGTCAGACCTGTGAGAGCTACACGCAAACGTGCACCCGGAGGTTCGTTCATTTGTCCGAACACCATCGCTGTTTTGTTGATAACGCCGGAATCTCTCATTTCATGATACAAGTCATTTCCTTCACGTGTGCGTTCACCTACACCCGCAAATACAGAAATACCACCATGCTCCTGAGCGATATTGTTAATCAATTCTTGAATGGTTACGGTTTTACCTACACCAGCACCACCAAACAATCCGACTTTACCACCTTTGGCATAAGGAGCTAGCAAATCGATAACTTTAATACCTGTTTCGAGCATCTCTGCTTGAGTTGTCAGCTCATCGAAAGAAGGAGCTTGACGGTGAATCGGATTTCTAGCCGTTTCACTCATATCAGCACCATTATCAATTGGCGTTCCAAGTACGTTAAATACGCGTCCAAGAGTAGCTTCGCCGACAGGTACTGAAATAGGTGCTCCCAGATCTATGGCTTCAGCTCCACGAACCAGACCATCTGTGGAAGACATGGCAATACAACGCACACGGTTGTCACCTAGATGTTTTGAAGCTTCGAGCGTCAGGTCAATTTTGACTCCGCTCTCCAGCACAGTCCCAATATGAATGGCATTCAGGATTTCCGGAAGCTGTCCACGTTCGAACTCAACGTCGACAACCGGACCCATGATGCTCACTACGCGTCCTTTGTTCATCTTTTGGTTTCCCTCCTACAAGCTTGCACAGCCGCAAATCCGAACCACTCTGATTTGTTTTGCGCCCGCAATTTATCATAATAGTGTAGACATGCTATAAAACAGTCGCAACAAGCCTGATTAAGACTGAGCGCTTGCCCCTGCAACGATTTCCGTAATTTCCTGGGTAATAGCCGCTTGACGAGCACGGTTATAGGTCAAGGAAAGCTCACCAATTAACTTGGAAGCATTCTTCGTAGCAGATCCCATCGCCGTCATCTTCGCTCCCAGTTCACTAGCTTTACCATCCAGCAAAGCGCCGTAAATGAGCGTTTCCGCGTAACGCGGCAGCAATACTTCCAGCACTCCTTCTGGTGAAGGCTCATACTCATAGTTAATTGAGGATGAAGCTGTAGCTGAATCCGGTGTTGCCATTGGTAACAGACGGTCAACTGTTGGAATTTGAGTCAATGCGTTGACAAAGCGGTTATAGCATAGATAAAGCTCATCAAATTCTTTAAGTTCAAAGCCTTGTACAGCCTTGCTTGCAATTGTTTTGATATCTGCAAAAGCAGGTGTATCTGACAGATCTGTTACCGATTCAGCGATAGGAAATTCACGACGTCTGAAATAATCCCGTCCTTTTCGCCCAATGATGAAAATCACAAATTCATCCTGTGAACGGTGACGTTCAGCAATCGTCTGCGTAACCTGTCGCAAAATATTGGCGTTATAACCACCAGCCAGACCACGATCAGATGTAATGATGAGATAAGCAGTCTTTTTAACCGGACGCGTTTCCAGCATTGGATGCTTGATGTTATTCGCTCCAGAAGCAATGCTACTCACAACTTCCTTAAGCTTTTCTGAGTAAGGACGAGCCGACTCCGCTTTCTCCTGAGCTTTTCTCAGCTTGGATGCAGCGACCATTTCCATCGCTTTCGTGATCTGTTTCGTACTCTGCACACTTTTAATCTGACGTTTAATCTCGCGCATACCTTTTGCCATGATTTCACCACCTTTAAGCTCTAGCAAAGCCAAAGCTAACTTCGTAAGCAATCCCTTAGCTTAGCTTGGACCAAGTCTAAGCACTTCGTAAGATTCAAATCCAGCCGGACATATGTTAAAGGGCCTGTTATAGAGGGTAAAACATGCCAAGGAAGCCAAAACCCGGAGGGCACGCTTCCTTAGGACATCTTTCATCATAAACAGGCAATTCCAATGTATTAAACCGACGTGGCGAATGATTTTTTGAATTTCTCGATAGCCACCTTCAAAGCCGCTTCGTTATCAGCCACCAAGTCTTTCGTGTCGCGGATAGATTGAAGCACGTCCTGATGGTCAGACACCATGAAAGACAGGAAGTCTTTTTCAAAACGTTTTACATCCGCTACAGGGATATCATCAAGGAAGCCTTTTACTGCAGTATACAAGCTCACTACTTGTTGCTCTACAGCAAGCGGTTGGTTAACGCCCTGTTTCAGAATTTCCATCATGCGTGCGCCGCGATCCAGACGGGCTTTTGTGGATTTATCCAAGTCGGACCCGAATTGGGAGAACGCTTGAAGCTCACGATATTGAGCAAGATCCAGACGCAGGGAACCTGCTACCTTTTTCATCGCTTTAATCTGAGCAGAACCACCTACACGAGATACGGAAATACCTACGTTGATCGCTGGACGTTGCCCTGCATAGAACAAGTCAGCTTCCAGGAAGATCTGTCCATCCGTGATGGAAATAACGTTAGTTGGGATATATGCAGAAACGTCGGAAGCCTGTGTCTCGATGAACGGCAATGCGGTAAGTGATCCGCCGCCCAACTCATCATTCAGCTTCGCTGCACGTTCCAGCAAGCGAGAGTGAAGATAGAAAACGTCACCCGGATAAGCTTCACGACCCGGTGGACGACGCAGCAACAGGGACAGTTCCCGGTAAGCTGACGCTTGTTTAGTCAAGTCATCATAAACAACAAGGACATGCTCGCCTTTGTACATGAAATACTCACCCATGGCACAGCCAGAGTAAGGAGCAATGTACAGCAATGGTGATGGTTCGGAAGCAGATGCCGTAACGACAATCGTGTATTCCAGCGCACCGTGACGCCGCAATGTTTCAACAACTTGAGCTACCGTGGATTGTTTTTGACCAATAGCGACATAAATACATTTCATGCCATTGCCTTTTTGGTTCAAAATTGCATCGATTGCGATAGAAGTTTTACCTGTTTGACGGTCACCGATGATCAACTCACGTTGACCACGACCAATCGGAACCATTGCATCAATAGCTTTAATCCCCGTCTGCATAGGCTCATGTACCGATTTACGGGCCATAACACCTGGAGCCTGACTTTCAACCGGACGGAATTCTGTTGTAGCAATCGGTCCTTTACCGTCTACCGGTTGTCCCAGTGGGTTAACTACACGTCCGATCAGTGCTTCCCCTACAGGGACCTGCATGATCTGACCTGTACGTTTTACTTGACCGCCTTCACGAATGTCGGAGAATTGACCCAAAATAACAACACCGACATTGCTTTCTTCCACGTTGAGCGCCAAGCCCAATACGCCAGTGTCGAATTCAACCAATTCACCGGCCATAACTTTTTCCAGTCCGTAGACGCGGGCAATACCGTCGCCGACTTCAACAACAGTGCCGACTTCAACGACCTCGATATCATTTTTATATTGTTCAATCTGACTTTTAATCAATGAACTGATTTCCTCAGGTTTGATACTCAAGTGTGTTCACCCCTATCTTCTATACTCGTCTGTTAAAGGATTTCTCGAGACGATCCAGCTTGCCGGCCAGACTGCCGTCGTACAGTGTATCGCCGATAACCACTTTCAATCCGCCCAGCAGACTCGGGTCCACTATATTTTCCACGCGGATTGTTTTATGTTCACGGGCTCCGAATTGCTCGGCTACCGCTGTTTTTTCCTGATCACTTAAAGCATAAGTCGAATACACCTTTGCATGAGCAAGTCCCAGCTTATATTCCTGAATATCGAGGTATCCGGCAAGGAGAGATTCGAACAAATCTGCTCTACTACGCTGAATCAACAGTTTGATCGTGTTAATTAGCGAGGCAGACAGCTTGCCTTCAAAACTGTTAGCCAGAACTTGAAGCTTGACCGTTTCCGTAATGTTAGGAGAATTAATGAATTTACGGATTTCAGCATCCCCCGATACAGCCTCTACAAAAGCACGTAGCTCCTGCTCGGTTTCCATAATGGTCTGTTCTTGCTCTGCCACTTCAAACAAAGCTTTCGCATACCGTTTGGCAACTACCGTATCCCGGCTCATGCTTTGCCTCCTACCTCTTTAAGGTATTGGTCGACAAGCTCTCCTTGGACTTGGTCTTCCTTGATTTCCTTTTGAATCAGTTTGGAAGCAATTTGTACCGAAGCTTTACCCACTTCGCTGCGCAGTTCGGCAACCGCCTTATTACGCTCGCTTGTGATTTCACGAACAGCTTCGTCTTTCAGGCGGACAGCTTCGTCTTTAGCCTGAACAATAATTTGCTCCGCTTGCTTGTTACCTGTTTGTTTTGACTGCTCAATAATGTCGTACGCTTCCTTACGTGCCTGCTGGAGAGCCTGCTTTTGCTCCTCAACATAAGCAGCAGCCTGTTCACGCGTCTGTGCCGCTTCATTCATTTGCTGTAATACAAGCTGACGGCGCTTCTCCATAACGGAAAAGAGAGGGCCGAATGCATAACGCGTCAGTAACCAGTACAAGATCAAAAATGCAATGATTGTGAAAACGATACTTGTCCAATTTAAACTCAATTGAAGTCACTCCTTTCCGGTGAACGTCGGTTCTGGATCTTTCATGTTCAAACGAACAAAGAAGGCGCGGATGGCTGTGCCTTCCCCGCCAAACCTTGCTTCCATTCAATTAAGCACCTGCGTAGAAAATGAATGCCAGAACGACCCCGATGATTGGCAGGGCTTCGACCAGACCTACACCGATAAACATTACCGTTTGCAACGTTGCTTTTGCTTCAGGCTGACGAGCGATACCTTCAACTGTTTTACTTACGATCAGACCGTTACCAATACCTGCGCCCAAAGCGCCCAAACCTACTGCGATTGCAGCTGCGATATATGCCCAAACTCCCATTTTAAAAATCCTCCTTAGTGATGTGTATTTGTATTGTACATGTATTTGCAGTTAAGAGCGAAGCGTACTCCTGAACTTAACTAAAAACCGGAAAACAAGCTTGTCTAATGCTCTTCTTCATGCGTGTCAATGGACTGCGAAATGTATACAAACGTCAGAATCGTGAAGACGAACGCTTGAATACTGCCGACAAAAATACTGAATCCTTGCCAAACAACGAGTCCCAATACGGAAGCAATCCAGCCTCCTACACCAAGTGCTGTCAATTTCAGCAGAACACTGATCAAAACTTCGCCGGCAAAAATATTACCGAATAGACGCATACCATGTGTCAAAAGTTTTGAGAACTGCTCAATCAAGTTAATTGGCAAAAAGAATGGAAATGGCTGAACGTAATGCTTGAAGTAAGCTTTGGTATTGCGGAAGATCCCCAGGAAATGAACCAGGACAAAGATCATCAAAGCGAGTCCAATAGATACCCCTGCATCTGCAGTAGGTGATTTCCACCAGCTGATGCCTACATGGGCAGCTTCGCCCGGGTGAGACGCCTGTGCTTGTTCTAATGCTTCTTTGACTGGAATGATTTCATGTCCAAATACTTGGGCACTTTGCACATTATCGAATTCGGTCACAATCCCGAACGGTAAGCCCAGCATATTCCCCACGAAAATGAACATGATCAGCGTCATCCCCAAGGAGAGGAATGGCTTCCCTTTTTTCAAATCCATCGTGCTGGTAATCAGTCCTTGAACGAATTCTACGACCCATTCCATAAAATTTTGCAGCTTGCTTGGATTGTCCACAGACAAATTGCGCGTTGCAGCAAATGCCAGTCCAAATACAATCGCACAAGTCACAATAAGCATAATAATGACGGACAAGTCAATGTTAAACCCGCCCAATTGGATAATCGGTGATTCATGCAACATGTTTTCTCACCCCTTTCTCAGTTGAGCCATCATTTTTCCTGAAGCGCGAATATGATGCCTATAATTAACAGAAGAAATTGCCCAGTCACCAGGCTTGCCATTACAGCGATCTCATGGAAATAGGCCGGAAATTCTATCGCCAGCACCACTGCCAAAATTGAGGTCCCTAATCGAACGCCAAAGCCAATACCAAACACTCTCTTCTTTCTTTCACCGGCGGCCGCACTCGCAACCTGTCGAATTTTGTAGGCCATATACAGCACATTTAGACAGCTTACTCCCGTTCCCAGAATGATTCCGTGAGCAATGTCACGATGTTGGGGCATGAAGGCGGAGACCAGGAAACACAGAGCCATAATACCAAGCGCTACGATCCATAACATTTTTTGCATACGGGTCATCTCATTCATGGTTATCCCTCAGTACCTTTCCGATCACAAGGGCAATACTTAATGCGCCTACAACCAAGCCTGCGAGAACGCTTACGCCAATCCAAATTCCGGAGCCACCAAGTTTGGCATCAAGCCATTTTCCTGCATAGAAGCCACCCAGTGTGCATATCGCCAAATCAATGCCGATCGCGCTCACCAGTCCTATAGCCTTAAAGGCATTTCCGGTGTTATTTCGGTTGTTGTTTTGCTTGGAAGGTTTGACCACTTTTCCATGTCACCCCTGCAATTCCAGTCCATTTTACTTAAATATAAGATGCTTTGTCAATTGAGATATTTTAGCGCCCTAAAGTATAAAATCAAACGACAAAGCATCTTAAATTGCTGTATCCCTTGGTAACCGTACAGTTTAACTGTATGCTTGCCTTGTAAAGAATAATTATATCGGACGAACACCTTTTGTGAACATTGTGTGAAATTCTTCAGGACGTTCAGTTTGAACACCATAATGGTGCAAAATCGCATTGACAATTCTTACTGATGCCTGTCCATCGCCGTAAGGATTCGCTGCCTGGCTCATAGATTCGTATAACGTGGAATCTGTCAAAAGTGCCTTGGTCCGATTGTACACGTTCTCTTCACTCGTACCCACCAGTTCCAAGGTGCCCGCTTCAATTCCTTCCGGTCTTTCAGTCGTATCACGCAGCACCAGAACAGGTACTCCGAACGAAGGTGCTTCTTCCTGAAGCCCACCGGAATCCGTAAGGATCAGATGTGTATGTGGATAAAAATTGTGCAGATCCACGACATCCAGCGGATCAATCAGCTTAATACGCGGATGGTTGCCTAAAATCTCAAATGCAGGTTCCTTCACAGCCGGACTCGGATGAACCGGATAAACAATAGCGATATCCTCAAACTCATCCGCAATTCGCTTAACTGCATTAAAAATCTGACGATGCGGTTCCCCTTGGGATTCCCGGCGATGTGCTGTCATGAGAATCAGACGTTTGCCCTGAGCCCAGTCCAGTACGGGATGCTCGTAATCCTGGCGAACCGTATACTGAAATACGTCAGTTACTGTATTGCCTGTAACATATATTCGCGATTCAGGCTTATTTTCCTTCCGCAAATTTCCAGCCGATAAAGAAGTAGGCGAGAAATGCAGATCAGACAGCACGCCTGTGAGCTGACGGTTCATTTCTTCAGGATATGGAGAAAGCTTGTTCCACGTCCGCAAACCCGCTTCCACATGCCCTACTTCAATCTGCTGCATAAAGGCTGCATAGCTGGCCAGGAAAGTCGTCAGCGTATCACCGTGAACTAACACGATATCGGGCTTGGCCTCACGCAATACAGGTTCCAGACCTTGAAGTACCCGCATGGAGATTTCATTCAGTGTTTGGCGATCCTTCATTACGTCCAGATCATAGTCAGGGTGAATATTGAAAACTTCCAGAACCTGATCAAGCATCTGGCGATGTTGAGCCGTAACGCATACCACGGACTCGATATGCTCCGGGTGACGCTGAAGCTCCAAAATAAGAGGAGCCATCTTAATCGCTTCCGGACGCACACCAAAAATTGTCATCACTTTGATTTTGGACATTTTCTGTTGAACTCCTTTTCATAATAAATGTCCGCTTCACAGGTCTTCCATTATTCAGAAAAACGACCTGTCATAACGTTCATAGATTTTGCCGAACCGCCAAGGGCAGTCTACTTGGTTCCGTACAAGCGGTCTCCCGCGTCGCCAAGACCCGGAATGATGTATCCATGATCATCCAGACGCTCGTCCAATGCAGCGACATAGATGTCTACATCAGGATGCGCATCCTGCACAGCTTTGACTCCTTCAGGAGCAGCAATCAGATTCATCATTTTAATTTGAGTACAGCCTCTCTTTTTCAATACATCAATCGCCGCAATTGCCGAACCACCCGTTGCAAGCATCGGATCAATCACGATCAATTCGCGCTCAGTTACATCTGTAGGCAGCTTCGTATAGTATTCTACGGGTTGCAGCGTCTCAGGATCGCGGAACAGTCCCACATGGCCTACCTTTGCTGCAGGCAGTAGCTTTACTACGCCATCCAGCATACCCAAGCCTGCACGCAGAATCGGAATAAGACCCAGCATACGTCCTGAAATCACTTTACCTTCTGTCTCAGCAACCGGTGTCTGCACCGTAATGCTTTCCAGCGGGATATCCCGTGTAATTTCATAAGCCATCAATGTTGCTACTTCATCCACCAGCTCGCGGAAATCCTTGGTGTTGGTCCGCACATCGCGGATAAATGTAAGCTTGTGTTGGATCAAAGGGTGATCGCAAACCACCAGTTTCGCCATAATATATTCCCTCCGGTATTATCGTCACGTTCTTTCGCGCCAGCATATCGAACTATCCTGAGTCGAAAGGATCTATGTAACCTATTTGCACAAACCAAATAAGCACAGATGCAATGCGTGCCTGTAAATCCTGTTTATTATAACATTCCCTTGATTGATTTAACACCTGCCACCGCAACCTTTTGTCAAGGGAAAGATATGACATGTAAAATACTTAATAGGACCGCTTCACGTGTGACTTTCGTCACATAAAACCACATCAAAAAGGCCCTGACGGCACTTGACCGTCAAAGCCTGCTGGCTTTAAACTTCCTGCCCATGCTATAGCCTTTGCTTCCTCATGCAGCGGTATTCTTTTATCTATACTTCAAATTGTCCCATGCCCCCTGAAATTGCTGAAGCATTTCGTCCTTCGTGATAACCCCTGCAATATAGGCTTGCATACTACTGCTTAAATCCTGATTTAGCCCTTTCGGAAAGCGTTGAAAGTTCCAACTCCATATCTTGCCTTCCCTCACATGTCGAGATATTTCTGCACCTAGATCACCTGTCGTCTCGTCACTGGACGTGATACTTTTGAAGGCAGGAACAAACTTAAACTCCTTGGTGATATAATGTTTGCCTGTTTCTGATGTGACCAACCAATTGAGAAATTCTTTTGCCTCCTGCTTCACAGGCGAATTTTTATTGATCACCCAGTTCGAGGCCACTCCCACCGCGAGTCTACCTCCTGTGGAGGGATCATTGTCTATAGGCGCAGGCAGAATACCCAAATTCAAGTTAGGATTAATTCCATCCATTTGCGGTTGCGTCCAGTTCCCCTGGTGCATCATAGCAGCCTTACCTGTCGAAAACAGTGTCACTTGTGTATTGTAATCCGTCGTGAGCGGATTGCGGTTCCCATATTTTATAGTCAGGTCAAGCAACTTCACCCACTGATCGAACACGGGGTTACCGGGGATGCGAGCCGTTCCTTTGTTTAAATCCTCAACATAACTTTCCGGGTTCGGCTGTCTGGCAAACGGGATATTGATAAAATGGTTCCCCAGAACCCACCATTCCGCATACCCGTTAGCAAAAGGTATAATCCCTGCCGCTTTCAGTCGCTTGGCTGCTTCCTCCAGTTCATCTATTGTCTGAGGCAGTTTGGTTATGCCCGCTTTTTTAAACAAATCCTTGTTATAAACAAATCCAAATCCTTCCAGGTTCATAGGCTGTCCATAAATCTTACCGTTAACCGTCATCGGCTTACGAGCGAAATCATCCAGATCCTTCACCCATGGCTGATCCGACAAATCCTCCAAGTACTCCAACCACGTATCCCGATCCTGGTAGCCCTCATTTGTAAAAATGTCCGGCTGATCGCCTGATGCGAATTTAGCCTTCAACGAAGCACCGTAGTCCGTACCACCACCGACAGATTGGATATCCAGCTTGATGCCAGGGTGGGTCTTTTCATATTCAGCCTTCAGCTTGTTTAACGGTTCCGATATCTCTACTTTGAATTGATAAATGTGTATCGTTTTTGTCTCACTCTGTTGAGCCTTCGTATTTCCACAACCTGCAAGTGTACATGCGAGCAGCACCATCAAGGAGATGACAAGTAACGCTGTTTTTTTCATCGATTATCTCTCCCTTCAGCCTTTGACCGCGCCGGCTGCAATGCCAGAAACGATGTATTTTTGCATCACCAGAAAAAACACAACAATTGGCGTGATCCCCAACACTAGTGCTGGCAACGCCAAGTCCCATTGCTTGGTGTACTGACCAAACAACATATAGGTTGCAATCGGAATGGTACGCAGCTCAGGATCATTCAAAATGAGTGAAGGCAACAGATAGTCATTCCAGATCCATAAGGTATTCAAGATAAGTACGGTTACGAACATAGGCAGCAGCAGTGGACAAACGATGCGAAAGAACACCCCGTACCGGGATGAACCGTCCACCCTTGCCGCCTGCTCGATCTCAATAGGTACCGTTTTAATAAAGCCATGAAAAAGAAAAACGGATAAAGGCGCTCCAAAACCCAGATAACATAAGATCAGTCCCGGTATACTGTTGTTCAAGCTCAATACGTTGGACACTTCCATAAGCGGCAACATAATCGATTGAAAGGGAACTACCATCGCAGCCACAAGCAAACCGAACAGGAACCGGTTAAAACGAGTGTCATGCCGAACCATCTGGTAAGCGGCCATCGAGCTGATTAGTAGCAAAAGCGCATTACTGACGATCGTGACAATCAGTGAATTCCCCAGTGCTGTGGGAAAGTTTATTTTATTCCAGGCGTTAGCATAGTTTTCAAAACGGAAGGTTGTCGGCCACGAAGCGGAATGGGCCAAAATGTCGCCAAAGGATTTAACGGAGTTTACGAGCAAAAAATAAAACGGAACCAGAAAGATTAACCCGATCACAATTAGCATTATTTCAGCAGCCCATGTGCCCAAACGATAGTTTGACGTTTTTCCCATTACATTTCGACCTCCTTTTTCTTCGTGAGACGCACCTGAATGCTGGTTATGATTGCAACGACCACAAAGAAAATCATAGCTTTGGCAGTCCCTAATCCAAGTCGGTTATTTGTAAACGCTTCATTATATATGTCCAACGCTACAGACTCTGTCGACTTGAAAGGTCCCCCCTTTGTGAGAGCCAAATTCAACTCAAATACTTTAAAGGACCAGGATATCGCCAGGAACAAGCAGACGGTCACCGCTGGCATAATAAGTGGCACTACAATATGACGCAGAATCTGTCTTCGACTCGCACCGTCGATTTGTGCCGATTCAATAAGGGCATGCGGGACATTATTTAACGAGGATATGTAAATAACCATGAGATAACCTGCATATTGCCACACAAACACAATGACAGTTCCCCAAAAAGCAGTTGGCCCATCACCCAGCCACGGCAGTTTAAAAAAAGAAAGCCCTGTTGCCTCACCTACTGCAGAAAAGCCGCGTACAAATATAAATTGCCAGATAAAGCCGAGCAGCAAGCCGCCAATCATATTGGGCATAAAAAATACAGTTCGCAGTGCATTACGGGTACGCAACGGTTTGGTAAGTGCATAGGCTAGGAAAAAGCCAATCAGGTTCGTCAGAACGACACCACATACGGTAAACCGGACCGTAAACCAGAATGCATTACGAAAATCTGGATCATCCCTAAAAATATGAATGTAATTCCCCAGTCCGAGCGATCGGATATTTTCAGATACTCCATCCCAGTTGGTCATAGAATAATACAGCCCCAGCAGGAACGGAATGACCATAATCAAGACAAAAAACAACGCCATCGGTCCTACAAATACGAGTTGCTGCAAAAATTGCGCGGATTTTCTTTGACTCAATGCAATCACTCCTTTGTCGTAGATCATGAAGGATAGCGCGCATAAACCCTTACTGTAATCGCTTATTACCCAAAAATGTATGTTTCGAGTCGTTCGGAAGCAAAAAAAGACTGTTCTCCTCCGGCTTACGGAAGGAAAACAGCCTATAACATAAAAATTATGAATGTCGATGAATTAGTATTGAGTTCCTGGATAAATCGGGAACTTATCTGTCAACTCGCCAACCGCTTGGCTTGCTTTGGACAATACAGTATCATCTTTCGGGTTTTTAAGGGTTTCAGCAATAATTTTACCGATTTTGACCATAGCCTCTTCATCCATACCACGAGATGTTGCAGCAGGTGTACCAATACGAATTCCGCTTGTTACGAATGGACTGGTCGGGTCAAAAGGAATCGCATTTTTATTGACTGTGATGCCCACCGAATCCAATACATGCTCTGCTTCTTTACCTGTGATATTCAAATTGCGCGTATCCAACAGCATCAGATGGTTATCCGTACCACCGGATACAATGTTAATCCCTTCAGCCAACAGTGTTTCAGCCAGCACCTGTGCGTTGCGAACTACGTTTTGCGCATAGGTTTTGAACGATGGCTGGAGCGCTTCGCCCAAAGCAACCGCTTTGGACGCGATCACATGCATCAGTGGCCCCCCTTGAGTACCAGGGAAAATAGCTTTATCAATCGCTTGTGCCCATGCTTTGCGAGTCAGAATCAGACCCCCACGCGGACCACGCAGCGTTTTGTGTGTCGTTGTTGTTACAAATTGGGCATGCGGAACTGGGCTTGGGTGAATTCCCGCTGCCACGAGACCAGCGATATGTGCCATATCCACCATAAACAGAGCGCCTACATCATTGGCAATGGAAGCAAAAGCTTCAAAATCAATAGTACGCGGATATGCACTCGCGCCAGCTACAATCAGACGAGGACGGTGCTTAAAGGCTGCCTTGCGCACTTCATCGTAGTCGATGCGGAAGTTGTCTTCGCGTACACCGTAAGCAGCAAAGTTATACAACAAGCCGGAAGCGTTAACCGGACTTCCGTGTGTTAAATGGCCACCATGCGCCAGATTCATACCCAGTACAGTATCTCCAGGTTTGAGAGCTGCCAGATACACCGCCATGTTGGCTTGTGCTCCAGAGTGAGGCTGCACGTTAGCATGCTCGGCGCCGAACAATTCTTTTGCGCGGTCACGTGCGATGTCTTCAACGATATCTACATGCTCACAGCCACCATAGTAACGTTTGTTCGGATAACCCTCAGCATATTTATTCGTCAGCACGGAGCCCATGGCTTCCATTACTGCTTCACTGACAATGTTCTCGGATGCGATTAGCTCGATATTGTGGCGTTGTCGTTTCAGTTCAAGTCCCATTGCTTCCATCACTGCCGGGTCACTTTTACGCAGGTGTTCCATCATGATTGATTACTCCCTCTCCATAGTCAATTGTTGGGTATACAAGCAAACGCCTGCTCCTCTGTTGGGTACCTCATCATCAATGCAAAAAAGATTAGTACAAACATGCCGCCATGCCAGATGCTAATCGCAGTTTCCGCCGACTTCTTGCTCCAGACTATACACTGCCCGTTGTCCACCAATAAGTGGAGGACGGGTGAATGCCGCTGTCACACGTGCTTCGCCAATCCAGCGAAGACTTGGGCGAAATGGAACAGCAATGGGTCGCAGATGCATGCCAATAAGCGTTTCGCCGATGTCTATCCCGGCATGGGCCTGCACGTTCGCCGCCAAACACGCGTCACTCATAGAACGATAGGCGACGGTGGCCATAGAGCCTCCTGCTGTACGAACAGGAACAGCTGCAACCTCCGTCAGTCCCAGTCGCTCCAGCACAGCCCGTTCAACGACCAGCGCTCGGTTCAAATGCTCGCAGCATTGAAACGCCACATCAAAGCCATACTCCCTGCGAACGGACTCTACTCCAGACAACAGTTGCTGAGCCACATCGAGCGCTCCCGCCGTACCAATCCGACTTCCAGCCACTTCACTTGTGCTAACGCCAATAACCAGCAGGCGGCCAGCCTTGAGACTGGCTGCTTCTGCGATTTCCCGCACAACAGAAGTGGTCTGTGCTTCTAGCGAAATCTCATGATCCAATTGTCCCACTATTGGAACCTCCTTTGGTTGAACAGCCTCTCAGAGACTAGGCACGGTCTCATGCCCCAAGTTCAACACACTCTCTCCTGATCACAATCTGACTATATTATAGCCGATGTTTCAGATTTCGAGCAGAAAAAATGGAAGAACCTTTAAAGGAATCAACTCTCAGCTAACAATCTGGCTCAACTTGTATATGAAAAAAAGAGCAGTCCACACCTATGTGGAATTGCTCTTTTGCCCAGGCGACCGGCCGTATATCCGATGCTCCATCGTGGTTAATCCCACTTTTGTCGCCAGTTACATCGGATTCTCATTTTTCCACCTTATCTTAACGGATTAGCCGCCGAAAATCAACAGATTCCGTACAAAACAGATGAGTAATACCAATTTTATTCGGAAGAAGCCTTTAGCTTGTCCAGCAGCTTATGCAGCGCCGTACGGATTTCTGCAGCTGTGACATCGTAGTCTTCTCGCGAACCGCCAAACGGATCTGAAATATCAAAGCCCGGAATCCGTTGGTGTAATTCAATCATTCGTTCACGCTCCTGCGCCGATAGCTCTTGTCCGAGTGAAGCCATCAACTGCTGTGAAGCATATAACCCATCCAACTCCTGTACATCATTCAACACCGCATCCCGGTTCTCCACATATTCCTTAAGTGTAAATACTTTGCCCGCCGTTTGGGGAAAGCGCTGAATTACGTGCTGTTTATGTCCTTGCGTCAAGGTTAAGATCAGATGCGCCCACCCGGCAAGCCCGTCGCTCAAAGGGGTTGAAGTGATCTGATCGGATATATCGTGATCACGTAGAACCGCCTCTGCATGTCGGGATATCGGCGTGCCTTCCATCGCGGCTACTCCCGCAGAACGCACTTCCAGTTCTAGCCCCTGCTCAGCAGCCAACTTACGCAGCATCCCTTCAGCCATTGGACTGCGACAGGTATTCCCTGTGCATACGAATAAGATATTCTTCAACGTTTTCACCCCCCGTATGTTAAAAAAATATATAAACAGAGGATTACTATAATCCTAATCCTTTACGATAACCCTGCACTTATTTTACACTGTCTACGCTAAAATCAAAACATAAACATAAAGCCGAATGCCAACAAAATGGCACCACCCACTGCTTCCCCATAATCTCCTAGATTACGGCTGACCTTGCGACCCAGCAGCAGGCCCAGCATCGCCATTGCTCCCCCGCAAAAACCAAACGCCAGAACGGACAGCACCAGATCACTCTGGAACATACCTAGTGACACTCCTACAGAAAATGAGTCAACGCTCACCCCAAGTGCAAACAGCAAAAGGCCTAAAGGCGAACGATGATCCAATACCTGTACGCCGTCCCCTTTAAAGGAATTATACACCATATGCCCGCCCAAAAGGATGAGTAGACCCCCTGCGAAGTAGGCCGTCACATGACCTAATAAAGAACTCATATAATGGCCTGTGAACATTCCCAGTAATGGCATCAGAATATGAAAAAAGCCAATGACAGTACTGATGCGCAGGACGTCTCGCAGGCGTATCCCCTTCATGCCGATCCCTACGCCCAGCGATAACGCATCCATTCCTAGCGCTACCGCCATGATCAGAATCGTTACAACCTGCCCGGCATGGGCAGAGGCTGCCAGCATACTCCATCCCTCCATTATCCGTCTGTTCTTGTACACGTTATGCGGACAAGGGGCAAATCAGTACAAGCATGTACTGGAAGTACCCAATACCGAGACGAGGAGGGAGTAAAATTTAATATAAGAGGCTCTGATTCGACAGAAGCTACAAGCGGACGATTCGGTGACCTGCCGCTTTAAGCAGGCGGTTCATGACGGCGTCTCCCAATCCCTTCGGCGGACAGGATTCCGCCAAAATGTAGGTGACGCCGTCCTCGTCGCAGCGACGCAGCACGCCGTACAGGCGCTGCGCCGCCTCATGGAGCGCGTCCAGCTTGCCTAGCGTATAGACGCGTTCTCCGGCGTAACCGGCGGCATGCTCGTCGAACGCGAGCACTGCCGTGCGCTCCCCGCGCGCGGAAGCCTCCGCCAGCGCGGCGCGAATCCAGCCCGTCACCTCAACGGACGACGGGCCTTGTACCACGCTCAAGCGGCCTCGCGGCGCGTAGTGCGTGTACTTCATGCCCGGCGAGCGCGGCGCTGGGCTGTCCGCGTCTTCCCCGGGCGTAACAGTCAACGCCGGGTCCAGCACGACGGCGCGAGCAACCGCAGCGAGCAGCTCAGCCGTCACGCCGCCGGGGCGCAGGATGGTGACGGTTCCGTCGTCACCCGCCTGCACCACCGTGGACTCCAGCCCCACCCCCGTGGGACCTCCGTCCAAAATGCCGCCGATGCGGCCCTCCAGATCCTCTCGCACATGCTGTGCAAGGGTGGGACTGGGTCTTCCCGACCGGTTGGCGCTTGGCGCAGCCAGTGGACAACCCGCTTCAGCGATCAAACGAAGGGCTATCGGATGATCCGGCATGCGCACTCCGACTGTATCCAGCCCGGCTGTCACACGCGATGACAGTGCCTGCGGCACTACCGGCAATACGAGAGTCAGCGGTCCCGGCCAGAACATATTCATCAGCGCTCGGGCCGTATCGTTTATTTCTGCTACCATACCCTCTAATTGATCAGCATCAGAGATATGTACAATGAGCGGGTTATCGGAGGGACGTCCTTTGGCAGCGAATACCGCCTCCACCGCTTTTGTACTACGAGCATCGGCCCCCAGGCCGTACACGGTCTCCGTAGGAAAGGCTACCGTCTCTCCAGCTTGGAGGAGTACGCCGGCCTCCCGTATGCCCTTTTCCGCCGCGATCCGAGTCTGTTCAGCCCAAACTTCGTCAGAAACATCCCCGTCAATGTTGCTCACAGGAACCAAACATCTTACATCCCACCATTGGGTATGGGAAGACCTCAATGCCTGCTTCAGCTCGCAATTTTCCTGTTCGTCCAGCTTTTGCTCCGATTTTTCTTTTTGCACAAAATCTCCGCGCAAGTCTTGCATTTGATTCGATTTATCACTCATATCAGATCATCCCATATCTTATTGTCATATACAGGCCAGTGATTTCGCTTGATCCTATAAGGCTACTTTGAAAGATCAGTTTATTTGGCTCTGCCATGTGTATATCTATCGTAAGCTCCATTATAGCATATGGGGAAACTTACACTCCTCAACGTTTAGGCAAACAAGCCACTCACCCAGCTACACAGTCCCGCAAGTGCATCCCACAGAAAAAAACGTACTTCCGGCTCCTTGTCAGCGGCATTCGTCCGACTTTCTCCGTGATCCGTTTTTGCTGATACTGTTTGTGCCGATGCTTCACCACTGCCTGCATCAATAAAGCACAGCGGAGGAAACAGCACGCACCACCAATTTTGCCCTTTTCCTTGCCCCAGCGTAACCCGAAGCGCTTCATAATTCCCTGCTGGGTAGACCAGACCACCGTACATTTTCGTCGGGAAAGGTACGCTCGCCAGTTCCACCTGATGATCATATGCAATGCCGCGACGAGCCAGTTCCGTACCTACCAAACGGTCAATTTCAGGTAAATGAGCACCAATCAATGATCTAGCTTGATCTAAGCTTTGCGGGTTTTCCAGCTCACCCACCCAGGCATTCATCTGCTGTACAATAGCGTCCCGTATTTCGCGTTTAACCAGCTGATCCTCCGGACGATCCGAGTTGGCCAAAATACGCAGTCGAATGGAGTCATGTGGAATCACATTCAGCCCTGTTGTAGCTACTCCTGATGCTAAGGTTCCTCTTGTTCCAGTGGTCATAGCAGCATCCGTCTTTTGACCTTCCCAAGACATCATTAATATCGAAATACAAAATAGTATCATTGCAGCTTGCTTGATCCAATTTCTCATCTTCGTCTCCCCCAAACCCAAACTCTATCATGTCTATCAGTCTGTCCGGTTTGGGAGAGTCTAAACCTATGAATCTTGTAAAAGATTCAGGAACACTTTACAGATTTTCTTCAATACACCCTCAAATCATGCTACACCAAGCTTCTGACCCTCACCGAGGCATATAAAAAAGCCCAGATTTCACAATCTGGACTCTCTGGTTGCACCGTTTCAACTCACACAAATACCAATCAGTTTCAAGCCAAATCCACCTGCACTAGGCTTTTTTCGCCTTCGTCAAGCTTACTCTGGAAGGCTGCGGCAGATCGTCCTCCAGCTCTTGGCCGTGCACCTTAATACTCATAACCAAGCCGATACTAGCCATGTTAATAAGCAACGAGGTACCACCATAACTTATGAACGGGAGCGTAATCCCCGTAAGCGGCATAATGCCCAGAAACGCACCAATGTTCTCAAAAATCTGGTACAGCAACATGGACACAATCCCGACAATAATATACGGTCCGGCGCGATCCCGGCATTCCAGCGAAATCAGGATCATGCGGTGAATCAAAATAAAATATAACAATAGCAGCACTGAAGAGCCTACAAAGCCAAATTCCTCCGCTACGACCACAAAAATAGAATCCGCGTACGTATAAGGAACACGCCCGGACTGTACCGAGGTTCCTTGCAAAAAGCCCTTGCCAATCATCCCGCCAGAGGCTATCGCCAGCTTGGCATTTTTGGTATGATAAGACGCCTTCGCGGTTGCCTCTTCCGGTACCAACCAAGGGTCCAAACGCTCAACCCAGTGACTACGGCCAATTCCCTTCATAAAGGAATCAATCTCATCGTGAAACGAAATATAAGCCTTGATCCCGCCGCCAACGGCGACTGCAAATACGATGAATCCGATCAACGCATGAGATGCCTTCACATTACCAATCCATAGCATACCAATGACGATGACAATGTAACCGAGCGCATTACCCAAGTCATTTTGTGCCATAACCATGGCAAACGGGACAAAGCTCACCAGAGCGACTGGAAGAACATCCTGAATAAAATACAGCTTGCTCTTGCGCTTTTTGATCAGCATATAAGTCAGAAAAATGATAAGGACCAGCTTGAATACTTCAGCAGGCTGAAGATTCAAGCCACCAATTTTCAAAAAGCCCTGAGAGTTGTTAACCGTCCCGCCAAAAAATCCGAGACCCAACAGGAATATTCCGCCCCCATATACGTACAGGGCTTTTTTAATGAATATCCGAAAATCGACCATCGCTAAACCCAAGATCGCCACAAAACCCAATATATAATACCCAATCATCCTCTGGTAATCGTTGCCGTGATCAGGCAGGTTCGTAGGAGCTCTACCTGCGCTGTATACTGTTACAATACTAATCGCCATGAGCAAAATCAGAATAAAGATAACCGGACCGTCAATTTTTTTCAATTTCTGAAGCATGATTTCCCCCTGAGCCGTTTCTCGGTCATACCCCTCTTATTCTAAAGGAAAGACTCGCAAAAAGAAAATGCAGCACTACTCCGAGACACCTAGGACATGTCGTTCGATCCCAGCAAGGTCAGGAACGATTATAATGTTCTTCCAATGACCCGCCTGTTCCAGCAGGTCAGCCACGTCTCTGGCCTGTCCCATCCCCAATTCAAACCCGATTAGCCGGGGCGGAGCCTGAAGGAGTCCGAGCTGCTCCAGCATTGCCCGATACGGGCCGAGCCCGTCAGGACCACCATCCAACGCCATCCGTGGCTCATGGTCGCGGACCTCCGGCTGTAAGCCAGCGATGTCAGCAGCCGGGATGTACGGCGGGTTGGACACGAGAATGTCCACCGTCGTTCCCGCAAATGGCGCCAGCAGATCGCCCTCGCGGAATTCTACGGCTGCGCCGTTCGCAACGGCGTTATGAGCCGCTACTTTTAACGCGGCAGCCGAAATATCCCCTGCCGCCACGCGCCAGCTCGGTCGCTCAGCCGCCAGCGTCACGGCAATCGCACCGCTGCCCGCGCCGATGTCGAGCGCCTGCGGAGCGCCGCTTGGCCACAGAAGATCGCCGTGCTGGAGTATCGCCTCGACGAGCAGTTCTGTCTCGGGGCGTGGGATCAGCACCGACGGCGAAACCATGAACGAGCGGCCATAAAATTCCTGCCGTCCGATAATATACTGCGCCGGTTCACCCGCAGCTTTGCGGGCTATGATCCGTTCCCACGCCTCCTTGGCGGTGGAAGGGAACGGATCACCCAGAGCGGCGTAAAACGCCGTACCTTCCAACCCGAGCACATGCTCCAGCAGCAAACGGGCATTATGCTGCGGCTCCAGAACGCCACAGCTTCCTAAAAAAGAAGAAGCCTCAACTAAGGCTTCTCTGACACTCATGTTCCGTTCCGGCGACATCCGATACACACAATCGCGCTCGTTCCCCAAAACTTAAACCTCTTGTTCCATCAAATCAGCCTGCTCTGCAATCGTGAGCGCCGATACGATTTCTTCGATCTCCCCGTTCATCACCTGGTCCAACTTATGCATAGTTAGGCCAATACGATGATCCGTTACACGGCTTTGCGGGAAATTGTAGGTACGTATACGCTCACTGCGGTCTCCAGTACCTACTTTACTCTTACGCTCGCCTGCATATTTGGCTTCCTCTTCCTGACGCAACATATCCGAAATACGGGCACGCAAAACTTGCAGCGCCTTCTCCTTATTGGAGTTCTGGGATTTTCCGTCCTGACAGGTTGCCATAATACCTGTTGGCATATGCGTTACACGCACCGCCGACTTGGTCGTATTAACGGACTGCCCGCCCGCACCGCTGGAACAGAACGTATCCACGCGAATATCCTTATCGGAAATTTCAATATCCACTTCTTCGGCCTCAGGCATAACGGATACTGTAGATGTCGACGTATGAATACGCCCACCTGATTCCGTCGTCGGAATCCGCTGTACGCGGTGTGCGCCGCTTTCGAATTTCATCTTGCTGTATGCACCACGACCGTTAATCATGAAAATAACCTCTTTAAAGCCCCCGAGATCATTCATGTTCGCGTCCATCAGCTCTACACGCCAGCCTTGAGTATCGGCATAACGAGTATACATCCGATACAAGTCAGCTGCGAACAGTGCCGCTTCGTCACCACCTGCTGCACCACGAATCTCAATAATAACGTTCTTATCATCATTCGGGTCCTTTGGCAGCAGCAAAATACGGATTTTTTCATCCAACTCCCGCTTGCGAACACTCAGTTCTTCAATCTCCATTTTGACCATTTCACGCATCTCGTCGTCCAGCTTTTCACCCTGCATGGTTTTTGCAGCTTCCAGCTCTTCAACGACATTTTTATATTCGGTATATGCTTCATAAGCAGGCTGTAAATCAGACTGTTCTTTGGAATAATCTCTAAGTTTTTTGCTATCGTTCGCTACATCCGGATCGCAGAGCAGTTCGCTCAGTTTATCGTAGCGGTCCGCCAATGATTGCAATCGGTCCAACAAGCGATTCACCTCTTCAGTTAAATTAATATGAAACCAGCTTCAATTCCACTGGCTACAGCTCTTTATTATACCAACTAATTCATGAATTAGCTACAAGAAATACTGACTAATTTAGGATTTTGCAAAAATCCACACAACAGCAATACAATAAAAAAGTCGCCGCCCTAATATAGGCAGCGACCACGTAATCTAGCACCTTTCAGAACACACATACATGAAGTCATCGTCTTTTATATATCCGAATCAGGTATTGTATTCTGGAAATTATATATTAAACATTAAAACGGAAATGCATAACGTCTCCGTCCTGCACTACATATTCCTTACCTTCCAGACGAAGCTGACCACGTTCCTTAGCCCCGTTCATCGAACCAGCAGCGACCAAATCGTTGTAGGATACAACCTCAGCACGAATAAATCCGCGTTCAAAATCCGTATGAATGACGCCCGCAGCACCCGGTGCTTTCGTTCCTTTGTGAATCGTCCAAGCGCGTACTTCCTGCACACCTGCTGTGAAATACGTATACAGGCCCAGCAAGCGATATGCTGCTTTAATCAGACGGTTCAATCCGGATTCAGCTAATCCCAGCTCCTCGAGGAACATCGCTTTGTCTTCGCCTTCCAGTTCAGCGATTTCAGATTCTACCTTGGCGCTGATCGGCACCACTTCTGCATTTTCCGCCACGGCAAAATCGCGTACCTTTTGCACATATGGATTGCTATCCGCTTCCGTTACGCCATCTTCGCTAACATTAGCTGCGTAGAGTACAGGCTTCATCGTAAGCAAATGAAGATCGCGTACAATCAACCGTTCTTCATCCGACAATTCTAAGCTACGCGCAGGTTTATCAGCATACAGCGATTCCTTGATCCGCTCCAACACTTCTACCTCTTGGGTGTACTGCTTGTTGCCACCCTTCATGTTTTTGCGGGAACGTTCAATACGCTTGTCTACACTTTCGATATCCGCCAGAATCAGTTCCAAATTAATGGTCTGAATGTCGCTGATCGGGTCAATTTTGCCGTCCACATGGGTAATGTTCTCATCTTCAAAGCAACGTACCACATGTACAATCGCATCCACTTCACGAATATGAGCCAAAAACTTGTTACCCAGACCCTCGCCCTTGCTCGCACCGCGCACAAGTCCTGCAATATCAACAAATTCAAATGCCGTTGGCACCGTTTTATTCGGCACAACCAGTTCGGTCAGCTTATCCAGCCGCTCGTCTGGTACTTCAACGACGCCTACATTGGGGTCAATCGTACAAAATGGATAGTTTGCGGATTCCGCACCCGCCTGCGTTATTGCGTTAAAAAGTGTTGATTTGCCCACGTTCGGCAAGCCCACAATCCCCGCTTTTAAAGCCATAATCAGAACAACTCCCGTTTATATAAAATATGCGTTATGCCATCCGTTAGTTTACCAACCCACATTATATATGAGAACCTATACACGCGGCAAGCATACGGTTATGAAATTCAGGATATTGCTATATCCCTATTTAGATTTCTTTGCTCATCTGGATATCTGTAATCCGATAGCCCGACTTGCGATATACATGCAAAGCTCGCTCATTGTGCCCAAATACATGCAAACCGATGCGGACTGCTCCCAGTCTGCGAGCCTCCTGTTCCAAAGCCCCCATCGCCAGCGTGCCTAGACCCCTCCCCTGATATGAATCGTAGACAAGAATATCCAGTAGGAAAGCTTCTTTTCCTTGCACCCCATCCGTAATATTGAACCAGATGTAGCCAGCTTCCTCCTGACTCTGCCTCCCGGCATCGGAAAACATCAACATATACAGGTGAGCATGAGGTGTGTCTAGTCTCTGTGGCAGGTATCGAGCAAAACTTTCTGCCGCACGTTCTGGTGCTTCTTCTACCGTCCATGTACCTGCTTGGATTTTCTCATCCGCATAGTCGGCAAGCGAGCGTTGTTCAAATCGATCATATTGCTCTGCATTCATCGGAACCAATGTAATAAGTCCGCTCATCCGTTTACCTTCTTTCTTAGTCGAGTCGTATCTTTGAGTCCTTCTATTCCATCTACCCCAATACCAAACATAACCGTGCGGAGTTCCAGTTCGACCTGCTCCAAACGTGCCTCCAGCGCTTCACTAGAGGCAACCGCAGAACCGAGCAAAGAACGCCCGAAGCCTGCCATGTCAGCTCCCAAAGCAAGCGCCTTCGCTGCATCGACACCGTCTCTCAGTCCACCGCTGCCGATCAGAGCACCATGTGGCTCAGCGGCTCTGACTTCCACGATACAATCAGCGGTCGAGTTGCCCCAATCCGCAAATGCCTCCGCCGCCGCGCGACGCACAGGATCAGGATTGCGAAATTTCTCCACTTGGCTCCAGCTTGTCCCGCCTGCGCCAGCGACATCTATAAAGGCTGCACCCGCATCATACAGTCTCGATGCCGTCTCGCCATCTATGCCCCAACCTACTTCCTTCACTCCTACAGGCACTGAAAGCTGACGACACAACTCCTCAATGCGCTGAAGCAAACCACTAAAATCCAAATTCCCTTCAGGTTGAAAAATCTCCTGCAATCCGTTCAAATGCAGCACCAACATATCTGCTCCGGCAATTTCCACTGCACGGCGACAGTCATCCACACCAAATCCGTAGTTCAGCTGCACCGCACCCAGATTGGCAAGGATCGGGATACTGGGTGCCAGACGGCGAACCGCAAAGGTTGAAGCCAGTTCTTCCCTTTCCACCGCAGCCCGTACCGAACCGACGCCGAGCGCCCAGCCGCGTCTCTCCGCTGTCTCTGCTAGTCGCTCATTAATCGCTCCTGTCTCGGTGCTGCCGCCTGTCATGGAGCTAATAAGCAGCGGTGTTCGAACAGCTCGTCCTAAAAAAGTACTATCCAGACGAACCTCGTCAAAATGCAACTCCGGCAGAGCGCAGTGCTTAAAGGCATATCGCTCCAGCCCGCTGGTGATGCCTTGTCCTGCCACATCTTCTTGCAAACAAAGGCGGACGTGCTCAATCTTCCGTTCACCTGTCCTTGCGGCAGGCAACAAAGAGCCAGATCTGTTAAAACCGTCAGATGCTCCTTTTCCATTCTCTGTACTACTCATCTATGTCCCACCTCATCCAAAGTCACTCTGTTATTGCATCAAGTTCAAGAAGCACAAATAAGACCGTTCCCGAACACGGTAACCGATCTATTTATCGTCTCTTATATTCAATATCGTAGCCCTTAAAGTGGCTATTTTAAGATACTTTCATTGTATCATGGATGGAAAAATATATACACGATCGTGAACATTTTTTCTTACCCATGGCCATGTTCAAAATTTGCAATAAACCAGTTATTACGGAAACTCTACAGAAAAGCCGCTCCTAATTGAGCTGCCGCTTTTCTGCAAAATGCCTATTCGAAAGGACGATCCCTATCCCAGCAAGATAAAGGCCATACAATCTCCTTCATCCCTTCATCGAATCAGGTACAGATGAAATGCTTTCTGCTTGTTCCTTCGTACGCCCATGTCCAAATTTGAATACGAGAATACCACCGATAATGACCAATACTCCGATCAACTTGTTAAAGGTAAAAGGAATCTTTTCTAATCCTAGCCATCCTAACGAATCCCACAACAGGGCCGTACCTAATTGCGCCGTCAATACAATGGAGATCGCATAGGTCGGGCCAAGTCGCTTCATTCCTTGCACCAGACAGAACACAACACCGACGCCAATCATGCCACTGAACCAGTACCACGGCTGCATATGCTGTAAAGTAAATGTATTTTTCCCTTCAAAAATAAGACTTCCGAGTAAGGAAGCCACGAACCCTGTTCCCAGCACCAATGTTGTTGTAGCCCACGATCCTGTCCGTTCATTCACCTTATTATTGAATATCGTTTGCAAACTGACCAAGGCACCTGCGATAATCGCCAATACAACTCCTAATAACATATGTTAACTCTCCCTTGATGATCCTTGATATTCTTCTGCTTTCATAAATGCCCATATTACAATGATTCATAAATATTATGTCCTGCCAGTTCACTCAAACCTTTTCTGTCCCGAATGACAATGTAGCCTTTTGTCCGTTCAACCCGTCCATCTTCAATCATTTTGCGAATAACACGGTTGAGATGTCTATAGCTGGTTCCGATCAAATTCGCCACATCTACCAGACTGGATGCAAGTAATTCCTCATGAAAAGCCGTATTCGATTCGTCAAAAGAAACCGATAGCAGGTAGCTCGCCAGCCTGACTTCCACCGGATACATGAGATTGAAACTGGAAAAGTCGGAGTCCAGGCAAAACTTTCGCGTGACAATATCCAATAGAAATTGCAGCAAAGGAGCATAGTCTCTGCCGTATTTGTTCATCCATTGGTGGTGAATACCGATCACATAGATCGGGGACACTGCCTCTACTGTGTTGATGACGTGACTACTCCGAATATATTCAACATCTCCTATAACCTCGATCGGTGTTTTGAAGCAAAGGATCAGGGTTTTCCCTTCTGTAGAGCTGGTATAAATCTTGACCTTGCCCTGCACCAGTATATATAGATGCTCGATGGGGTCCCCCTGTAAACAGAGCTTTTCCCCTTGCTCCAAACGATGCAACGACAAATAAGGATGTAGTGGCTCGTAGAGTATGGATTCCAACTCATGCAGCTGCAAAAAATATTTTAGCTGCTCTTGATCCTGAATTTCTCTCATTCCTAAGCTCACCTTCAATCTCTACATTCTAAGCTTTCTTTACAAGTTAAATTTCTATTTTAAAGCTTCAGAATAATTACACCCGCGATCATCATACCAATACCTATAAATTGTGGCAGCTTCATCTTTTGCTTCACTATACCGAACCATCCCTTAATATCTACCAGGAAGGTTAAACACAACTGCGCAATCAACAACGCCGAGATCGTGAATGTAACCCCAATATGTTGGATTGCCGTGACTTCACTAAATATAATAATTGCTGCAAAGGCACCGCCCCAAAGATACATCGTCTTTACCTGTTTCAGTTCAGCCACATTGCCATCCCTTGTAAACATCCAGACTAATGCTGCCAAAATAAAGCCTATTAGCTGAGTAACAGTGGCCGCCTGCCATGTACCGATATCCTGACTAATTCGTGTATTCGCTACCCCCTGTAGCGTAATACACGCTCCTCCCAGAAAAGCAAACAAGATTCCTCTCATAAATCGTTATTCTCCCCATGTAAATGACTTTTCTATATATTAAATTATAGGGCAGACTTCCTATAAAGGACATATGTCCTCAACGAATAGTAAAGCATCTTCCATTTCATTCTATTTAGTATCCGCGTCAATCCTGCACACTTGCGTTAATAACTTGACAGTATCCCATCATAAAACTGCATGTTCCGGCACGATAAAATGGAATGCAGCATTCAATTGAGGAGTTGATCGTCATATGACTACACGTGATCCGCTACATTCTGTGCCGGAATATCAAAGAAGAACTGAGAAAAAGGGTCGGGCTTTTAAAATCGCCATTCTGGTACTTATCCTCTGGCTGATTGCCGTCATGCTGTATCAGACCCACAAACCATTGCCTCCGTTCGTCTCTTATGAGAGTCAGGAGTATTCGACCCATGAAGTAAACTTCTGGACAGATTTGACCTATCCCACCGGGGATGGAAGCACTGTACAGCATGAAGGCCAAATTTTGAATCGTATGCTCGGGATCATTGATGAAGCTGAGCAATTTATTGTCATCGACCTGTTTCTGTTCAATGACTATAAGCATAAAGGTCAGCACTTCCCCCAAGTCAGTGCACAAATGACCGATCATCTTATTGCCAAAAAGAAAGCTCATCCGGATATGCCTATCTTTTTCATTACAGATGAAGTCAATACCAACTACAATTCTGCCCCCAATCCTTTGTTGGAGAATATGAAGCGAGCAGGGATTCAAGTCGTGCAGACCGATGTAGACCCGTTGCGGGACTCCACCCCCATCTATTCGGCAGTGTGGCGTACCTTTTTCCAATGGTTCGGGCAGCAGGGCACAGGTTGGATTCCCAACCTGATGGCCAGTGACGGACCTGATGTTACGGCTCGCTCCTATCTTAAGCTGTTAAACGTCAAGGCCAATCACCGAAAATTGGTTGCCAACGAACAGACAGCGCTCATTTCTACAGGCAACGTGCACGACGCGAGCGCCTATCACTCCAATGTAGCGCTGGAGGTGAAGGGGCCTATCATTGGAGACATTTTACAAACAGAGCAGGCGGTATTGGACTTTTCGGGCGGTGGACAGCTTCCTGCCTATACACCACAGGCCGAATCCAAAGTTCCATCGAGAAAGGACAGCTATCGGATCAAATATCTAACTGAGGGCAAGGTGTACACCTCAGTTCTGGATGGCATTGCGCAGACGAAGAAAGGGGACAGCATTCATATGGGCATGTTTTATTTGGCTGACCGCAAAGTATTGAACAGCCTGCTGGATGCCTCTGCGCGCGGTGTAAACATCCAATTGCTGCTGGACCCCAATCAAAACGCGTTTGGTCAGGAAAAAATCGGCATCCCCAATCGTCCGGTCGCCCAGGAGTTGTCCGATAAATCGGGCGGGAACATTCAAATTCGCTGGTATCATACCACCCATGAGCAGTTCCATACCAAACTGATTTATATTGCCAAAGCGCAAGGGGAGCATATCATTTGGGGTGGCTCTACCAATCTGACCCCCCGTAATCTGGATGATTTGAATCTGGAAAATGAGTTGTGGGTGGCCGCTCCGGCGGACAGCAAGCTGACCCGACAGGTTGCGGCCTATTTTGATAAGCTATGGAATAATCAGGGGGCTGAATACAGTTTGGATCTAGCAGCTTACGAGGATCATTCAACATTTTGGAAAGATATTATATACCGTCTACAGGATATTTTAGGCTTTACTACATTTTAACTACGGGATACTGCTGTAGCGAATTCGTTTATGCTTACAGCAGTGGTGAAAGCAGCCGCGCGAGCGATTCCATCAAACGTTTGAACAGACGTTTTTTCATGAATTCTTCGCGTACGATCAGACTGGTAGAGTGCAAATCTCGTTCGTAGTCTGTTACCATCTGCTGCACACTGTGCGTTTGAATTAACAGAGCGTTAACTTCAAAATTCAAATGAAAGCTACGCATATCCATATTGGCTGTCCCAATCGTCGCAACTTCCCCGTCAATGATAAGGAGCTTGGAGTGGAGGAACCCCTTCTCATATTCATATACCTTGACTCCAACCTCCAGTAACGACTGGAAGTACGAATGAGACGCGAGGAACGGTAGCCATTTATCCGGTTTAGCGGGAAACAGAATACGCACGTCCAACCCGGACAAGGCAGCCATCCGTAAGGCAGTCAGGATATCTTCATCCGGGATAAAATAAGGAGTGGCAATCCAGACTGATTTTCGGGCGGACGTGATCATGGAGAAAAAGAGATTTTTGAGCACTCTCCGCTCATTATCCGGGCCACTGGCAATAATCTGCACGCCTCCGTCCGTAATTGGTTCAATATTGGGAGACAGATATTCGCTATCGAGCACCGACTCACCCGTCATGTGAAGCCAATCTTGTAGAAATATAAGCTGCAACGTCCGTACAGCTTCGCCCTTCACAATCATATGCGTATCACGCCAAAAGCCGTAGGCTTTGTTGCGGCTGAGATACTCATCTCCCACATTTAGACCGCCAATTAATCCGATATTACCGTCGATGACTACAATTTTACGGTGATTACGATAGTTTACCCGGCTGGAGAAGAACAAGATCCGAGCGCCGCCGTACGCAACAACCTCTACTCCTGCATCTCTCATTTCCTTCAAAAATGACTTCGACAACTGAATACTGCCCACCGCATCGTACATAAACCGAACCTTAACACCCGCTTTAGCCTTTTCGATCAAAATTTTCTGAATGCTGGTACCGATATCATCCGACCGGAAAATGTAATATTCCATATGGATATGATGCTGCGCCTTGCGCAGTTCTTCCAGCAAAGTGGAGAAGGTTTCATCTCCATTGTTCAGAATGTGAGTTTCTGTCGCAAAATAAATCGGGGAGCGGGCCAGTCTGCGGGCCAAACGCATCAACTGCTGCTGCTCATCTGTAAAGCAGGTCAGATCTCGTTTGACTCGCAAAGCATCCTTTTCTATGCGGTCGTAAGCCTGTTGGTCACGCAATGCCTTTTTATCATACTTGCGACGCTTGAATACATTTTGCCCAAACAGAAAATAAAGAGGAAGTCCAACGACTGGCAGCAATGCCAGCAGCAAAATCCAGGACATCGTAGTGGAGGGATTACGATTCTCCGTAAAAATAATCAGACTGATGGAGATCACTGTCAGGGTGGAAAAAATACTGATGACAGTTCCTTCATTTTTGCCGATGTAATTAAACAAGCCAAAATAATAAATAATAAACACCATAGCCGCGATCAATACGGCCAGTAAGCTTCGCCTCATAACTAACCTCACTTCCAGTGGACTGCATTTGACAAGTATTCTTCATTATATTGTACATGAGCCCCTTATTTCTTCCCACTTTTTTATTAAAATGTTGATAAAAAAAATCCAAAGAAAAGCTTTATGCAAAAACGCAATGATGCTGGGTTGACACTTACTTTTTTTCGTGCAAGAATAAACTAACGAACGTTAGGTAGGTGACAATAATGGGGATGGAAGAGATTCGAAAGGCCGCTCTTTTTCAATTTGCCACCAATGGGTATGAGGGAGCCTCCTTGAGCTGTATTGCCGCTGAGGTTGGTATCCGAAAACCATCTATATACGCGCATTTCCAAGGCAAGGAGGATCTGTTTCTACAGGTAGCTAGGTACGCTTTTCAAGAGCAGAATTTACGTATTTTCGAATACTTTACGGAACGTAAAGATCAGCCGCTTAAGCATACCCTGCATGACTTCTTGTTTTGGATGGGACAGGAATATGAGAGCAACGACTCAGCCAAGTTTATGCTTCGCTTTTCCTTCTTTCCGCCTGTATCGTTGTATCACGAGGTGCTGGATATTGTTAATCCTTTTCTGGACAAAATGGAGCGAAAATTAACTCGTCACCTCCGGAATGCTCGGGATCGGGAACCTTTTGGGCATATGGAGCCAGTGGATGTGGCTTTAGCCTTTATGACACTGGTGGACGGAGTCATGGTGGAGCTCCTGTACAGTGGAAGCGTCAACTACCACCGAAGACTGAACGCTGCATGGCCTATTTTTTGGCGTGGGATTACGTTAACCTCACCTCATGAAGCGTGAAGCCGTCGAACTTATAAAATTTATTTTTGAGGAGAACATTCATCATGAATCGCAGTTGGATTTACGTTTTTGTTGGAGGCCTGATTGAGGTTGTATGGGTATCGGGTTTGAAGCATGCGGACTCTATACTCGCCTGGATTGTAACGGTGCTGGCCGTGGTGGCCAGCTTTTATTTAATCATGAAGGCTGCGAACCGACTGCCTGTAGGCACAGTGTATGCTGTATTCACCGGACTAGGGACAGGGGGAACAGTCGTAGGCGAAATGCTGCTATTCGGAGAACCGTTTCAATGGTCCAAAACACTATTAATCGCCCTTTTGCTGGCAGGTGTGGTCGGTCTGAAGTTAGTTACCGACCGTGATGTTCAGGAAGGAAGTGGCGCATAATGGCTTGGATTGCATTGGTTATCGCGGGGTGCTCGGAAGTGTTAGGAGTCATCGGTATGAAGGGAGTTACGGTGGGCAAAGGCTGGAAGTCCTTAGTGCTTATGGTCTTATCCTTTGTTCTTAGCTTCTCTCTACTCAGCTATGCCATGAAAAGTTTGCCTATGGGCACCTCCTATGCGGTATGGACAGGCATCGGAACGGTTGGCAGCACAATTACAGGCATGTTCTTGTACGGTGAACAAAAAAGCGTACTGCGCGTTTTATTCATCGCCATGATTCTTGCCGCAGCATTGGGATTAAAGCTAATATCTTAGCATGAGCGAATGGCATCAAATATTGCGAATTGCTGATCTTAAAGGAGTGACGCCTTGTGATTACCACCGTAACGCTTAACGCGGCTGTGGATAAAATCTACACGGTTGCAGGCTTCGGTTTGAATGCCGTCCACCGCATTGAAGGCGGCCTGACGGTACCGGGCGGCAAGGGCGTGAATGCCGCCCGCGTCATCCGCACGCTAGGCGAGCCTGTACGAGCGACCGGGTTTGCTGCCGGACACACGGGACGGCTGCTCATTGACGGGTTGAGCGCAGAAGGCTTAAGCGCCGATTTCATTGAAACGGCACACGGGGAGACCCGTCTCGCCATTACCGTGCTCGACCCGTCCGCGCGCACGCAGACCGAGCTGATTGAGAGCGGACCGACCGTTGGGCCGCTTGAATTAGCCGCACTGCGGCGCAAAATCGAGACCCTTGCCGAGGAATCGGCTTGGGTCGTCCTCTCCGGCAGCCTGCCACCCGGCTGCCCGCCCGATCTGTACGCCGAGCTGTGCACGCTGGCGAAGGCGCGCGGCGCGCGGGTAGCGCTGGACGCGAGCGGTGAGGCGCTGCGCTTGGGGCTACGCGGAAAGCCCGACCTCGTGAAGCCTAACGAGGACGAGGCCGCTCGCTTCGCGGGAATTGACGCCGCGCGCCCGGATGCCGCTGAAGCGGCGGCAGCAAAGCTGCTGGAAGCCGGAGCGCAGCTGGCCGTCATCTCGCTCGGCGCGCGCGGGGCGCTGGCGGTAACGAGCGATGCGCGCTACCGCGTGAGCCTGCCAGACGCGGACATTGTCAGCGCGCTCGGCAGCGGTGACGCTATGGTCGCCGGGCTGGTCACCGGCGCAGCTACGGGGCTGGATCTCCCTGCCATGCTACGGCAGGGAGCGGCCTGCGGCACAGCGGCAGCTCTGCACGCCATGGCCGGGAAGATCGAGCTCCAGGACGTGAAGCGTCTGGAGCAGGGCATTACGGTGACGCTGTTGTAATTCAGCGTCACTTTTGTTATTTCATCCAAGCATTCGCTTATCTTCATTTCACAAATACAGTTATTCCGAATGCTCTATATTCCAAATGTGGGTTTTCGAGTTGCTTACAGCAAAACCCTGTTTTCCAGTATATTTTTCATACAAATATGCGACTTCGAAGGCCCTAGCTTAACTAATGAATCCTGAAGCTCTGCAATTTCCTCTACCGACGCGGTTTGCACCTTAATGAGATAATTAAATTCCCCACTGATGCGAAATAAATCAGTGACTTCCTTCGCCTCTCTACAAAATTCAACCAACTCTTGGCAATGTTCCGTCTTTATTAGAATAAATGTAGTCGTTCCTCGATTCAGTTCCCGTAAATTAAATACGGTACTATATCCCGAAATAATCCCTCGTTCTTCAAGCTTGATTACCCTTTCTTTAACAGACGGCTGTGACATCGAAATTTCTTTACTGATTTGGGAAATAGTTATCCGGGCATCATGCTGTAGCAATTTCATGATTTTGTGATCTATATCGTCTATGTGATGCTGCATATCGAGCCCCTCCTGACCTGAATTTAAAAAATAATATTTTTCATCCAAATTAACTTTTATTTAATAATTAATATAGTATAAAAACCTTACTTTAAATATATATATACCCCATAATTACTCATATAATAAGGTTCACTTACATATAAGGAGGATCTGAAATGAGTGTGAAGGGATTAGCGCATGTTGCCATACAAGCCAGTAACTATCAAGCGACCATTGCATTTTATACCAAAGTATTGGGATTTAAAAGAGGACATCACTGGAGTCTTCCGTCTTTTCGAATTCAAGAGGCTTCCATGCTGATCTCACCCGATCAGAGAACCTGTATCGAAATTTTTGATAATGATGCTGTCATTCCTGCCCAAGGAAAAAAAGCTGCATCCGAGCAAGAGATTGCCCACGGGGCTTTATTACACTTGGCATTTTACGTAGACAATGTGGATGAAATATATCAAAAAGCCCTTGCCCACGGAGCAAGAACCTTTGTGGAACCCAATCAGCTTACACTTGGCGAACCTCCTCTAGTTGTAACAAATGCATTAGTCCACAGCCCCAATGGTGAGGTTATCGAATTTATCGAGGATGTTGATTTTGATATGTCCTTATCTAGCAATAAGTAATTCTCATAGCTATTAAACGGTTCCTAAAAAACATCCGATATATTGATTATCGCTTTGTTTAAAGGAGTGGATTATCATCTCAATTGATTTCAATGTATATTGGTTTCATTTTAGTTCCGATTTGCTGATGCCATTGTTCAGCTTGATTGGACTGCTACTCATCTATTTTGGATTCAGAACGATCCGTCGTCATCGTTATCGCAAACGCCACTGGGTCCGTACCAAGGGGCAAATCGTTGATGCGCATATCGAAGTAGACATTGATGTCGTTCCCTTTGACCGAGATGATCCGGTAGATACTAGCTACACCCGCCGATTAAAGGTGCGCTTCTATACAGCTTCAGGTGAAGCCGTAGAATTCTGGAATCCTTATAGCACCAACCTAAGCCTCAACCGGGTTGGCAGCAAGATTAAGGTATTATACAATCCATCTAACCCTCGGGACGCCCGAATTGCAGGCGGTGTAAATGGTGCAGGCTGTCTGGCCTTTATGCTGTTTTTGATCGGTGTTCCCTTTGCTTTGAGCGGGGTATTCGCTGTATTGAAGTTTTTCCTCTAACCAGGCTGGGATCACATACTGGTAATAAAATTTATTGCCATATACATTGCCAGGCCTAAAATAATCAGTGCCGATATTTTGTTGAGCACAGTCCCAAATTTCCCTTCTGAATCCATACGTCCCACGAGACGCCCTGCCGTTGCCAGACCGATAAACCATATCCAAGATACGGACACGGCGGCCAGACCAAAGGCCCAGCGTTCCCCGCCGTCATATTGAAGGGAGCTGGTTCCAATTACGCCAACCGTGTCGAGTATGGCATGTGGATTCAATAGCGATACCGAAGCGGCAAAAATCATCTGGCGTTTCGGCCGCATCGCCTGACTTTCTCCCGAGGAAGCTGCCTTCGATCTCCATAAAGTCCAGGCCATATACAGCAGAAACAAACAGCCCGCCGCATAGAGTACGTTCGTGAGCCATAGAAATTGCTGCAAAATAAGAGACACGCCCCCAACCGCAAGCGTGATCAGGATTGTATCACAGACACCCGCTGTAATGACAGCAGGCAGTGCATTGTGAAACCGCGACTGGGACGCCCCCTGATTAAACACAAATACATTTTGTACCCCCAAAGGCAAAATCAATCCCAATGCCAATAAAACGGCATGTATAATAGCTTCCAGCATAATTATATTCCCCCAAATTTAGTCCATCATATTTCTCTAGTTTTTGCTCTCCTAAATAGTCCTCGCGCAGGAAGCTTGTACGTTTCTAATCCTCTCGTATTCCCTTTAAATTCTTCACGTTCTGCGTGTTCTGTTGTACACTATGCTTCAACTGCTCTAACGCAAGCTCGTAGTCCCTCGGATTATTCATATTGAACGCGGCCTTATGCCACATGTCTTCACTCACCCGCGGCAAATCCTCTACCGTCGCATAACGAACGTTCAGCTTGTTCAACCAATCGGTGAGACGAAGCTGTCTATTGCGCAAACATTCCTCGGCAGACGGCAGCACGCTCCGATGGTACACAGCCAGCAACGGATGTATACGTCCATCCATAGAAGGTATTACTGCTTGCAATGTTGGTTCCGTCGTTCCATGCAACTCCGTCCATTTCTCAGTTACAACGAGCAGGTCTTGCAGCACCTCTAGCTGTATAAAAGGCATATCACAAGCGACAACCATTCCCCACTCCGTAGTAGATGCAGATAATCCCGCATGAATACCGCTTAGGGGTCCCATACCTGGAAAAACATCAGACACAGTTTCCATACCACTCAGACCATATCCTTGGTTGTCACGAGTGACTATTACAACCCGCTGGGCAACCTGCTGCAATGTAGTATACGTCCGTTCAAGCATAGTGGCTCCATTGATCTCAAGCAAAGCCTTATCCTGTCCCATTCGGCTGGAACGTCCTCCTGCGACGATAATACCAGTCACTTTCACAAAAAAATCCTCCTTTTTTTTCAGAAAACAATTGCAAATATGCATATGAATTTTTGAACAAAATTTAATTATTACATAATTGTTAATTTATTGGTTTGTTAACCCTTTCAACACATGATACATTGGAATAAAGAACCTCCCCACAGATCGGCATCGATGCGCAGTTCTCTATCGGGCTAAGAAAGGAATGGCTTGTCTTGCAAAAGAGAGAAATTCAAGAGACTCCTCTATATTCCTTAAAACTGTATAATTTTTTTCTATATGGAGCTATGGTCATTTTCTCCAGCTTCTTCCCGTTGTATCTGCAAGATATCGGCATGGACAAGCTGGAGATCGGGAGTCTGATGGCCATCGGACCTTTTGTATCCGTATTCGCGAACCCTTTTTGGGGCTATACAAGCGACCGGAGCCGTAACCTCCGACGTATTCTGCTATTTATGATTATAGGTACCTTGTTATTGCTACAAGCTTTGTTTCATGTCCATACGTATATCATGATTTATGTGTCGATGATTGGTTTTTATTTTTTCCAAAGCCCTTTATTTGCGCAAAGCAACAGCCTAATTCTCAGCTATATTGAGGGCACAGACCGGAAATTTGGCGCATTCCGTATATGGGGCTCCTTCGGTTGGGCTGTGACAGCAGCAGTTGCCGGCATAGTTATTGACCAAACGGGGATATCCAGCATATCCACCATCTTTACGGTACTTCTTCTGGCTGCATTGATCTGCACCTTGTCGATTCCACCACTGAAAAGCACTGTGGAGACAGCAACCATCCATTTGCGCGGCTTTGGCAGTGTTTTAATGAACGGATACTTTATATCCTTTATTTTATTGGGCATCCTTGTATCCATCCCGAATTCGATCAACAGCGCCTTTATGTCCCTGTACATCACCGAGCTGGGTGGGTCCAAACAGATGCTTGGTTTTGCTGTTTTTATGTCATCGGTATTCGAAATTATTGTATTTTTGCTGTTTGATCGCTTCTTGAAGAAAAGAATGACTGTGATGGTCGGCTGTTTGGCACTCGTCAGTTTGCTGTTTGCCTTACGTTGGGAACTGATGGCTCTGGCCACAGACCCGATTCAGATTGTGTTCATTCAGGCACTTCATTGCGTCACCTTCGGTGGATACTTCTATGTAGGCACCCAGTTGACCGTCCTATTTACCCCTGCAGCATACCGATCATCCGGACAGGCCGTATATACCTTGACCTGGAGTGGTATATCCGGTATCGTAGCAGGTTTTGCGGGAGGATGGCTATTCCAGAACTTTGGTGGAGAAATGATGTACCATGCAGGGGTGTTCTTCGCCCTACTTGGATCTGCGGGATTCGCTATCATGTGGTATATGCTGTACAAAAACGGTTATCAGCCAGGACTGCCAGCGGGCACAAACGAATAGAAGAAGCCCCTTAACAACACTAGAGGAATAAGCTATCCCCTCTTCCCTTCTGGCTTGTTAGCAAAGACAATAGAGTATCGTCAAGTCAATGATCATGTATAAAGAGTGTGCATGCGTAAAATAAAGGAGTCTGCCGACGGCAGACTCCTTTTCAACTTGGTCGCACGAAGCTCCCCTCTCTCCCACACTTTCCACTAGCCTATTGCTTAGGCAATTGGAAAGAGCTTTTCAACGATACAACACGGTTAAATACAGGTTTACCCGGTTGGGAAAGCTTCGGATCGACACTGAAATAACCATGACGGAAAAATTGGAACTTGTCCTGCGATTGAGCTTCTTTCATGTTCGGCTCGACATAGCCATGAGCAATTTCCAAAGAGTTCGGGTTCAATTGGTCAAGGAATGTTTTTTCCGATGCATCCTCTTCAATCTCTTCCGTGTCCTCTGCGTTAATCAAAGGCTCATACAAACGGAATTCGGCAGGTACAGCCTGAGTAGCCTCTACCCAGTGGATCGTGCCTTTCACTTTACGTCCAGTAAAGCCTGATCCGCTCTTGGTTTCTACATCATAGGTACAGTGGATTTCCGTTACATTTCCGTCTGCGTCCTTAATCACATCGTTACATTTAATGAAGTAAGCATGCTTGAGACGTACTTCATTACCAGGGAACAAACGGAAGTATTTGCTCGGCGGATTTTCCATAAAGTCCTCACGCTCGATATAAATCTCACGGGAAAACGGAATTTGACGTGTACCGAGTTCCGGATTTTCAGTATTGTTTTCCGCCTCCAGCATTTCAACTTGTCCTTCAGGATAGTTTGTGATAACCACCTTCAACGGATCTATAACTGCCATGGTGCGGGGTGCCTTAAGCTTCAAATCCTCACGTACAAAATGCTCCAGTACCTGCAAATCGATGACTCCGTAGGCTTTGGAAATGCCTGTCTCATATACGAAGCTGCGGATGGCTTCCGGCGTGTAGCCGCGACGACGTAAACCGGAAATCGTCGGCATACGCGGATCATCCCAACCATCTACGTGCTTTTCATCGACCAGAAGCTTGAGCTTACGCTTGCTGGTTACGGTTTGAGCCAGGTTCAGCCGTCCAAATTCGTATTGGTGCGGTACCTTTTCCATCTCACATTCAGCTACAACCCAATCATACAGCGGGCGCTGATCTTCGAATTCCAGCGAACAGAGCGAGTGCGTTACTCCCTCAATCGCATCTTCCAGCGGATGAGCATAGGAGTACATTGGATAGATACACCATGTGTCGCCTGTATTGTGATGTGCTGTGTGTGAAATGCGGTAAATAACCGGATCACGTAAATTAATATTTCCTGAAGCCATATCAATTTTGGCACGCAGCACCTTTTCACCATTTTGGTATTTGCCTGCACGCATCTCTTCAAACAGCTTCAGATTGTCTTCCACACTGCGATCCCGATAAGGGCTATTTTGCCCCGGTTCGGTCAGTGTACCACGAGTTTCACGGATTTGGTCCGCGCTTTGGTCATCCACGTAGGCTTTACCCTTTTGGATCAGCAGGATGGCACGCTTGTACATTTCTTCGAAATAATTGGAGGCAAAATGTTTTTCCTCCCATTCATAACCGAGCCACTTCACGTCCTCCTGAATGGAGTTCACGTATTCCGTGTCTTCCTTCGCCGGATTGGTGTCGTCAAAACGCAGATTTGTGCGTCCTCCGAATTCATCTCCCAACGAGAAATTGATCCAGATAGCTTTGGCATGTCCAATATGCAAATATCCGTTTGGTTCAGGCGGAAATCGTGTAACAACCTCCTTTACCTTACCCGTACGTAAATCCTCTTCAATAACATTTTTAATAAAATTGGGGGGAGTGATCGGCTTCTCCACGCTAATCAACCTTTCTTCCGTATAATCTGTGTAAAACCTGTTCCCTTAAATATACCCTTTCACACCGCATAACTCAATAAAATGAAAATCCTTATGCTCTCTTCAGCAAAAAAAGTGACAAGTTATGAAAAAGAGTTAACATTTTCGGCAAATAAATTCGTTATAGTGTATATATCTTTTATTTTGCCCGGAAAAGGAGACCCACCCGTGTTTAAGCTGCTCATTGTGATCCTGCTGTCTATGCTTTTGTCCTCTTCCGTCATGACTTCCGGCCATCCTTCATCGGACCCAGTGAACGAAACCGTACAATCTCGTCCGCTAGCCAGCGCTCCAGAAGACTCATCCGTCCGCTTATATGCCGTTAATCCGTCACAGGGATTATTCCAATCAGCTGTACTGGAAATCGGCCAGCAACGCCGCACATTCCGATGGTCAGGCTCGGCGGATATCTCCACCGCACCACAATTATTTTACAGGGATGTGAACGGGGATGATGTCCGTGAAGCCGTCGTGATCCTCACGCGTGCCTCGGGAACGGGTGTCGAATTGCAGGAATTGCATATTGTTAACGCACGCACGATGGAAGAATATGCGGTCGAATCGGCAGTAGATGCTGTGTCCCAGCGCGTACATAGCTCAGTGGAGCTACGTGACCACAACCGCCAGGTTCATATTGCTGTCACGATTGACGGTGTTACACACACGATAAACCCTAAAGCATCCGTATTTTACGATGATCCAGCCCAATTTACAAAGTATCTCGATTTTAGCTCTGTCGTAATGTATGATGCTGAACAGCTTCCTCTGCAAGCCACTGTATCTGGCAGTGTATCCCCAACCGAATTTGTAGGGGATTTGGATCTAAAATATGTATACGAGCATGAACGGTTCCGGGTGGGACCTATTGAATTTGAAGCTTCCTCTCCCTTTTGACGACTCTCGCAGAATAAGGTAGCATGGGATTAAATGCTAGACTGGCTGGTTTAGCGATTTTCCGAGTGAAAGAGGGGATCAATCATGTTTACATATGCGTTGGACGAACGCACAGTCCTTCGGCCGCTCACCAAGGAGCATGTGCAGCCTCTGTTTGAGCTGATCGAAATGTCCCGTGACCGCCTGCGTCAATGGCTTCCATGGGTAGACTCTACCACGGAAATCAGCCACACAGAGCAGTTCGTGCAGGGCGCCTTGAAACAAGCCGCAGAGAACGGTAGTCTGACCGCCGGAATTTGGATAGACAACGAGCTTGCTGGCATCATCAGCTACCATGAGATCAATTGGACTCACCGCTCCGTTAGCATCGGATACTGGCTTGGACACGGGTACGAAGGACAAGGTCTAATGACCAGCGCCTGCCGCGTATTCGTTGAATATGCTCTGATGGAGCTGGACTTGCATCGGGTCGAAATCCGTTGCGCAACTACGAACCGCCGCAGCCGCGGTATTCCAGAACGTTTGGGCTTTGTGCTCGAAGGCATTGTACGCGAAGCGGAATTGCTGCCCGACGGCTACATGAACCACGCAGTGTACGGTATGCTCCAAAATGAATGGAAGCAACTTCGGTAATATTGTATTGTACAACAACGCCGCAGACCTGATCAGGTCTGCGGCGTTGTTGTTTTAGGCCGGCATACAACCGAATTGCTGTCTGTAGCCTCCCGCCTATTTCAAGAAATAGGCCATTAACACATCATCTACGAATTGGCCTGCTATGTAAAACTCCTCATGCAAACGTCCTTCAATCGCGAAACCGCTTTTTTCATAAAACATAAGGGCTTCCGTGTTGCATGAGAGTACACGCAAACTCAACTTGCGTATGCCCTCCGCAGCTGCAATGTCCTTCATGGAGTTCATGAGGGCCGTCCCAATACCTTTGCGATGATAAGCTGGATGTACAGCTATATTTATTTCGAGTACATGACAGTTACTAGCCAACAGCGTTGGAGGACGAAATCCAATATACCCGCAGAGTACTTCCTGTTCGATGGCAACCAGTTGAGAGCCTGGAGGCGTATTGCGCAGAAACTCTCCACGCGACTTCCAAGACAATGAAGCGGGAGCCGTGCGTTCATTCCATACCAATTCATCCAGCGCAATCAGATCAGGAGCATCCTTCATCTCCGAATGACGTATCGTCAAGGGTTGACTTGTAAACAATTCCTTTCAATCCTTCCTGTGAAGGCTTTCCTGAAGCAATAACTACAACCATCCGTCACTATTGTACCATAATCACAGCATATTACTGCACTTTTATTAGGACTTAAGAACTGGGAGCATCCACCTTGGACGTCGTAGTATCCAAAGTATCCGAATGATGCCGGAAACGGTTCAACCAGCTATGCAGGACGAAAAACAGGATCGACAACACCGCTACGCCTGATGCCAGCCAAAGTGTAGGCGGTAACCCACCGCCATCATACAACTTCCCCATAATATAAGGCCCCATTACCCGTCCGGCTGCGCCAATGCCCCCCACAAGCCCAATGTAAAAGGGTGCACCCCGACCTCCATGATCAGACAGGAATGCTGGAACGGCAGGTGCAATCAGCATTTCTCCCAGGGTCGCCAGAACCATAGCGAATATCATTCCAGTATAGTTCTGTGTGCCCAGCATGACAATATAAGCCGCCAAATAAAATCCTCCGGCCCATGTCATTTGCGCTGAAGCGTGATGAGCGTACAGTCGTTTTATCCAAAAAATAATGGGTTGTGCGGCAAAAATAAGGATACCATTCAGTGTCCATAGTAATCCATACATCGTTTTAGGCAAGCCCTGCTCAATAATATGGGGAGACACTCCTGTATTCCAGATCGAATTCCCGAACCATAAAAAAAGCGAACCTAACCCCACAAAGAGATACAGTCTGGTATCACGAAACAGTAATCGAGCTGGTATTTCCTCTCTTTTTTTCACGGACTTACTGAGCTGCACTTCTCCCTCTTCCCGATCCACCCTGCTTAGATAAGACCAGAAGAACCCGGCAAATACCGCAGAAGTCACTCCGTTCATCACGAAGCTGAGCTGATAGGAAAGGTCAGCCAGAACGCCACTCAATCCCGTACCCACTGCAACCCCAATATTGTTAGCGACATAAATAATATTAAACAGCTCACCACGACGGTCAGCAAAACGAAAACCTACAAAGGCCTGGATCGCAGGCACAGATACGACATTAAAAAAGCCGATAAAGCCCATCATGATGACAAACGCTACCCAATGACCACTGGTAAATGGAAGCGCGAGAAGTCCCAGCGCGTTCATCGCGAGTGAGCCAACAATCAGTTTCTTGGCTCCAATACGGTGATAGAGGGCTCCTCCCAGCACTTGACCAAAAATTCCGCCCAGAGATTGCACTAAAATCGCAATCCCTGCATCTCCCATACTACGGTTTAGCTCGTCAAACACATACATGCTAACCAACGGCCACATCAGGGAACTTCCAGCGGAATTAATCAGGCTAGCAACGAGAAACACTTTCACTTCTTTCGGATAAGACTCCAACCATTTCATATCTTTTGTTTCTCCTTTTGCATCTGACGCCATAAAAGGCATTATCTCATTGGCGCTTCACATTCACCACCGTTGAGAAGAAAGTAGCCCCCTGTCCCATATCCGACAGCCGATCAGAGGTTAACACATTGGCACGCTGTCTGCGTCCTTTGCCTTCCCACCATAATCCCTGACTAATCACTGTACCGGGCAGCATTAGATCGGTGACTTTCGCTTTCAGCTCATACGTCCCCCGATCATTCCATACGGTAACCAGGTCCCCATCCGCGATGTCCCTTGTCTGAGCATCCTCCGGGTGAATTTGTAGCAAGGGCTCCCGCTCCAGTCGCTGATGCTTGGGCAAGTTAGCGAAAGTAGAATTCAGAAAATTATGGTTTGGCGGTGAAATAAACATTAATGGATACCGCTCGTCCGCTTGCGGTCGATGCTCTCCGTCGTACCCTTCAATCAGCGGCACATAAGAAGGCATCGCGGGCAGACCTGCTTGTTTCATTTTGTCCGAATACAACTCAATCTTGCCTGAAGGCGTGGTTAAACGATCCAAATAAGTAGCCTTTGGCGTCATATCGAGCTTTACAAAAGGTGACTTCTTTAAGGCTTCCAAAGTTACACCGTTGAGATAAGGGTTCGTTGGATTATCAAGCGCACCTGCGATCATCTCCTCTTCACTTTCCGTAAAGGCAGCTTCGTCAAAGCCCATAGCCCGTCCGAGCAGGCTAAACAGCTCATAATTGCTTTTGCTTTCCCCGAGTGGAGCAATGACGGGTTCCTGCATCTGAACATAGTGATGCCAGTAGGATTTATATAGGTCTGTACCTTCAAAGGAAGACGCTGCAGGCAGCACAATATCGGCATAACGGGCCGTATCCGTAAGAAACAGGTCATGAACGACTGTGAACAAATCCTCTCGTCCAAATCCTTCAGTCACCCGTTCCGAATCGGGGGCTACAACTACCGGGTTACTGCAGTATACGAATAACGCCTTAATCGGCTGTTCCTTCTGCAGCAGCGCTTCTCCGATCCGGTTCATGTTGATCACCCGGGCATCCGGATTCTGTCGCAGATCAGGACGCGCCAGATTGGCGCCGTTAAACTTGCCATAAGCGCCATTAGAGCGTGACGCTCCCCCGCCGTGCTTCAGCCATTGTCCAGTGAGCGCAGGCAAGCATGTAACCGCACGTACGTTCATACCGCCATTATCATGATGCTGAAGCCCATTGCCGATATTGATATACGCTGCTCGCGCAGTTCCGTACATTTCCGCCAAACGGATGATATCCGCTTCCGGTACGCCGGTAATCCGCGAAACTCGCTCTGGTGTATATGTCTTAACATGCTCGCGCAGTTCCTCATGGCCTACCGTGTAGCGATGTAAAAATTCGTCGTCCGTCAGTCCCTGAGCGAACAGCACATTCATAACACCCAGTGCAAGCGCCGTATCCGTCCCCGGATATAACGGAATGAACCAATCCGCCCATTGCGCCGTCCGGTTGCGATGAACGTCAATAACGACCACCTTAGCACCTTTTTTACGTGCTTTCTCAGCCAAAACGACCTGATGCATGTTGGTGCTAATGACATTTCCACCCCACACAATAATGAGGTCTGCATCCTCCGTGTCCTCCGGGCTGGTGCCGCCCTTAAAACCCATAACGGACGCCCAGCCTTCATTCCCTGCCACGCTACATATCGTCTGATCCAGTTGGCTTGAACCCAGCGCATTAAAAAATCGGCGGTCCATTCCATCCACACTCAATACGCCCATATTGCCATAAAAGCTGTAGGGGAGAATAGATTCCGGTCCGTCCATACGTATCAGCTCCTTGAACCGACCTGTAATGGTATCGACTGCCTCCTCCCAGCTAATACGTTCAAATTTCCCTTCTCCTTTGGGGCCTATACGTTTTAACGGATAGAGCACCCGATCAGGATCATATACCCGCTCCGTCATATTGCGAACTTTGTTACAAATAGCCCCTTTGGTAATAGGATGATCCGGGTTCCCAGTCACCTTGACTATCTTTCCATTTTCCTTGTGAAGAAGGAGCCCACACGTATCCGGGCAATCTAACGGGCATACAGCCGGAAAAATACCATCCTGCTGCTCCGTCATCCGCTGTCCCCTTTGTAAGTCTTGTTGAAGCGTGGCCTCAGGAGGCGCGCTATTACGATGATCCATAGTGTTGATGCTCCTTTCCGTTACCGTTTCCAAAAATTACACTGATCTTATCATATCCACAGCTTTGGCCTATGGCAAGAGAAGGATTTTCCCACACAGCCGCTCTCCAAAATATTAAAAAATCCGTCTGCTGCATAGAGCAAAACGGATTTTTTTAGAATCATAATTTTTTTCGAAATCCTGTTTCATCATATCTTACCGAGGGTAAAAGAGATCAAGGCATTATGGGACGAGAGCACACTCATCCTCCATGCCAAATCATGGACCACTCCCAAAAAAATCCGCCATGACAGGTTTCGTTCCCCCGGGCCTGTCATGGCGGATTTGCTTTGTTCATTGCTTTTTAAAGTACCGTAATTAAGCAGGATCACTCAACGGATTTGATGTGCAACCGAAGAAGTAGTTGGAGATTCATTCGCTGGAAGTGCGTTGGTTTGAGGCTTTTTCAAATAGGCCAGCCAGTAGGCTCCAGCCACAAACAGGCTACCTCCTACCAAATTCCCCAGCCAGACCGGAATGAAGTTCATAACATAATCTGCCCACGAAAAGTGGCCTGCAAAAATAGCCGCCGGAATGAGAAACATATTGGCAACAACGTGCTGAAATCCAATAGCGACAAAGGCCATTGTCGGGAACCAAATCCCCATGATTTTGCCACCGATAGAGTCTGTGCTATATGCCAGCCATACAGCCAGTGCTACGAGCCAGTTACATCCTATACCCGATATAAAAGACTGCAAAAAGCTTTCATGTAGCTTATGTCCTGCCATATCCACCACTTTGTCCAGGTAAGGGCCCGTTTCTGTCAAACCCAGCACATGCCCAAAGAAAAATGCAACGAATAACGCACCTGCAAAATTACTGAGCGTAATAATCGCCAAGTTACGAAGCAAGGCTCCTGTCTTAATCCGTCCTGCCCATCTCGCCAAAGGGACCGCCATCATATTGCCGGTCAGCAATTCTCCGCCGGCGATCAAAACTAATACCAGACCTACGGGGAACACCGCAGCTCCAATAAAGGTGGCAATGCTTCCCCATTCTTTAGGCGCACTTGCAATAACACGTATATCCAGCAAAAAACCGAGTGCAATAAATGCACCTGCCAAAAATCCCAGTACCACCGCCACAGTCCACGGGTTGTTCGCCTTGGCCACTCCTGTTTCCACCGTCTTTTCAGCAATTTGCCCCGGTTTATAGCTCGCCATATGTCCCCGCTCCTTTAATATCTTTTTACTAAAATATTCTTCTTTCATATTTTATTTAAAATCAGTGATTATGTTTGTGAAAAAAATCACTTTCTCAACTATAAAAAAACAGCCCTTGGAAAAAGGACTGTCTTTCTGTATTATTACATCTACTGCGCTACTACGCGCTTTACATTTAGTTGTATTCTTCCTTTTCAACTGCTCTCAAGAACCAAATAACTCCACCGAGGCCTACCAGGGCCACGACTACAAGAAAAAGGATATAAAACAAATCCATAAGCTACTTACCCCCTAATCCTTATGCTACTCTATATTGTACTATAAGGATTCGTCCGTACGTCTCAGATTGTTGACAAACTTATGAACAATGTCACAGACAAATCTAATTATACAGTAACTGGGTTCCGTTCGGATATTGTAGGCAATGCTTGCAAGCCTGCTGCATTCAGGAAATTCCAAGGCTTGTTATAATGCGGCTGGAAGAAGAAATCGACAAAGGCCAACTGGTCAATGGTCATATGATTTTGAATGGCTACGGATAGTGTGTTAATGGATTGCGTCAAATCCACCTTCGACATAATTTGAGCCCCCAAAATTCTTCGTGTCTCCTGCTCATATACCACTTTCAGTAATACCTTTTCGGAGGTTGGCATAAATTCAGGCCGGTAGCTGTCCTCAATGGTTACAGCTTCTACAGTCATGCCTTCGTCCGTTGCCGCCGCTTCCGTCAAGCCTGTTCCTGCGATATTGTCTTCGTAAATTTTGATACCCGAAGTTCCTTGGGTTCCCATGTAGGCAATCGTTGGTTGTACCAGATTACGTGCTACCAGCGTACCCATACGAACTGCGTTGGTTGCCAAAGGGATATAAGCCGTTTTACCTGTCGGATTATAGCGGATTGCACAACTATCACCTGCTGCAAACACGTCCGGGCAGCTACTTTGCATATAGTTATCCACAATGATCGCACCGTTAGGCAACATATCTACCTGACCTTTGAGCAGATCCGTTTGAGGTCGGAAACCGATGCAGAGAATAACAAGCTCTGTTTCATATTCTCCTTTAGAGGTCACGACTTTACTCACCTTACCGTTCGTACCCTCAAAACGACTCACCGTTTCGCCAAGTACCAGCTTAATGCCATGTTCCTTCAGGGAACTTTCAATCCGGTCTGTATACTCATGGTCCAAATACTTATTCAATATACGATCAGCACTGTCGATCAGCGTTACGTTTTTACCGTTCATTTGGAAAGCTTCTACCAGTTCAACACCAATGTATCCAGCCCCGACGACTGTAATGTTCTGTACGTGCTGGGCTTTCTCAATGATATCATTGGAATGATTATAGTTTTTACAGAGCAAAATATGATCAAGTTCAATGCCCTCCAGCTTTGGAATAATGGGCCATGATCCTGTGGTCACAATCAATTTATCAAATGTGTCTGTAAATTCTTCACCTGTTTGGAGATTACGTGCATGCAGCGTCTTGCCTGCCGTATCCACACTCGTTACCTCGTGAAGCATCTTGGTCACTACACCCAAGTCAGACAGTTGATCTGGAGACGAATAAAACAGGCCGTGTGGATCTTTAACGACACCACCTACATACAGGGCAATACCACAAGATAAAAATGAAATATTATCATTACGCTCGTAAACGGTAATTTCTGCATCTGGATAACATTTAGCTGTGTTGACGATAGCTGCCGTGCCTGCGTGTGTACATCCGATAACTGCTACTTTCATGTAAAATTCCTCCTTGGTGTGTGGGCATAAAATGTATAATAATTGTGAATAGTTTCACGTAAACAGCTCGTTTGCGTTTGTGATTTATTTCACTTCATGCGCTTATTATAGTGTGATATTTTTCACATTACAATAGCTTTTCGTGATATTCACAATTTGTCCACATTTAAAAAAGAAAGGATATACAAAATCAACGGTTTGCTGAAATATTTTTTTGCTCCATTCAGTTTTCCCTGTAAGCCCCCTGATTATGCCCTTGGAATCGACTTTCACATGATGCGCCCCCCTTAAACAAATGCACATGTAGAGAACAAAAAAAGGTCCGTTTCCCGGAGACACGCAGGAAATCAGACCTTTTTAAACATATACTTTGGAGTTAAGGCAAAGCTACTATAACAATTGCTCAATGGCTGCTTTCATCGCTTCTGGTGACTCCTTCGGTTCAAAACGACCCACAGGTACACCTTCACGATTCACAATGAATTTCGTGAAATTCCACTGAATTGTTCCATCTTCCTGTTCTCCAGGCTGTTGCTTTTTCAAATATTCAAACAGAGGCGCTGTATCCGGTCCGTTGACGTCCACTTTGGCGAATACCGGGAAACTAACCCCGTAATTCAGTTGGCAAAATTCAGCCGCTTCCTCGCTGCTGCCCGGCTCCTGACCGCCAAATTGGTTGCAAGGAAAGCCTAATACAACTAATCCCCGATCCTTATATTCATCATAAAGCTTTTGCAAATCCCCATATTGCGGGGTAAGTCCACATTTACTGGCGGTATTCGCAATAACCAGCACCTTACCGGTGTAAGTATCCAGAGAAACCTCCTGATTCGCTGGTGTTACGGCATTATGTGAATAAACAGACATACAGCATCCTCCTTCGTGTCGCTTGGTTTAGGTTACATAACCTATTTTAACCAAAACGTGACGGACATGCCAACATCCGCAGATCCTTTACCGTGATGCCATCACTTCGAGTCTGCGTTCTTCACGTTCGGAAGCGGACATTTTTGGGCAAGCATAACAATACCGCTGGCCTCCACCTGTCTTGTAATATTGGCAACAGGACGGTTTCATGTAGGTATTTTCACCGGGGCGGTAAGGATTGTCCAATTCAATGAGACGAACCGTAAACGGATTTCTTTTACGTCCGAATACCTCTCCCTTCAGCTCACGTGTCACATAAATATAATCTTGTTCAAAGCGCTCCACATCCTGAGGATCAGTCAACGATGGCTGTACTCTATCCTTAAAATACAGCAATGTCAACGGAAACTGTCCCCACATTTGCCCAATAGATGCGCTTCCCACTGCAGCTATTGCCTCCATTATGGGCCGCATCTGCAAACTGTAAAAGTCACGTAACACTTGCTGAGCCTGTTCGGAAGAATGGTCATCCCCATTGTTCCGCGTATTGTCCAGCTCTGTGAGATCGATGACCTGGATGCTAATAGAGGGATATTGACCTTCATAACAAATATGAAATCTGAGATTAGATACGGACAGATCCAAACGGCGTTCACACAGTGACACCATAAAATGCTGTGCAAACACGAGACCACGCAACTGGTTCACAAAATAAACGGCTGCGGTTAAATCGTCTTCAGCACGCAGAAGATCGCCATAATACTCCATCACAGAACGGATCTTCTCTGGTTCAAGCCATTCGGCCACTGGCCCGGAATATACTGCATCCTCCGGCGTGACTCTCACTATTTTCGCTAGTTGCTCAAGCTGATCGTAATCCAGTGGTTTCATGGTATGTCCTCTTTAACCTCTTGCCGCTACTTGTGCTCTAGCATCACGTCGCTCAGCAACAGAACCCACGAGTTTCTTATCTTCCACATTCATTTCTTTTACTGCTTGGCTCACCGCAGGCTGTCCAGCCAAAGCATACGGAAGACAGAGCGGTACACCCGTACGAGGATCTGTTACAATATCCGCCTCGATCCCGAACACCTCACGCAGCACATCAGGGGACATAACCTCTGTTGGAGTTCCTACCGCCTCGGCCTTCCCCTTTTTGATTGCAATCATATGCTGAGCATACCGGGCGGCATGGTTTAAATCATGCACGACCATAACAATGGTGCGCTTCTCCGAAGTATTTAGATACTCTAGCAAATGCAGCACTTCCAGTTGATGTGCCATATCTAAAAATGTCGTCGGCTCATCTAGAAACAAAATATCCGTATCCTGCGCAAGCGCCATAGCAATCCAGGCACGCTGACGCTGACCGCCAGAAAGCTGATCAATCGGACGATCGTGGAACTCGCTCATTCCCGTTACTTGAATGGCCCACTCCACCATTTTGCGATCTTCCGCTTTCATGGAACCAAAACCTTTTTGATAGGGAAAACGTCCGTAAGATACCAGTTCCGTCACGGTTAATCCTTCCGGTGCAGTCGGATTTTGTGGCAAAATAGCCAACTGCTTAGCTACTTCCCGGGTGGATTGCTTATGAATGGATTTACCGTCAAGCAGAACACTGCCGCCCTTAGGATTCATGATGCGAGCCATCGTCTTCAGAATGGTGGACTTACCAGAACCATTTGCGCCCACCAAGGCTGTGATTTTCCCTTGCGGTATTTCTACGTTTAGATCTTCTACAATCAATCGATCTTCATAAGCAATATCCAGATTTGCCGTTTTCAGACGAAACATTTGGAATCATCCCTTTCCCTTATCCAATATATATAGTCACGGGCTTAACGCACGACTTTCATCAAAACTTCATTCTATCTTTATATAATAAAGATATTGATAATCATTATCAAGTGTTAACTGGTTTATTTCCTATATCATACAGTGCATATCATCCAATATTCCCTCAAAAAATTCAAAAAAAGATCACCGCTCCTCGAAGCTGTGATCTTTTTTAAATCCGGCGAATCGCATTATGACTGTATAGAAGACAGTCCAAATGCTTCAGCCATGAGACGTATAGATTTTATTTTGGCATCAAAGTCGTGAATAATGCTCGCAACCATGATCTCCTGTGCATTATAGTCCTTACTTAACTGCTCAATCTGACGCTTCACCTGTTCGGGCGAACCGACCACCATACGTTTGCGATTCTCACGAATCCGCATCCGGTCAAACGGCGTATACGGATACGCCAGTGCCTTTTCGACGGAAGGTGTTCCAGCGGAGCGCATTCCCTGCTCTAATAGAACAAGAGACAAGTCCATACTGGAAGCCAACCGATTCGCCTCCTCTTCGGTATCCGCACAGATCGCAAATACGGCAACAAGCGAACGTGGTTGGTCACTATGCTGGGAAGGCTGGAAGCTTTCCTGGTATTCCTTCATAGCCCCTGTGCCGCCTTCACCATTAATGAACTGCGCAAACGCAAAGCCCACGCCACGCTCGGCTGCCAAACCTGCGCTATCACCACTGGAGCCGAGCAACCACATTTCCGGTACAGTTTCTATAAGCGGCATCGCCTGTAGCGAACCGAAACGGTGATTATTGCCCGTGCTGTCATGTAAATAAGCTAACAGGTCATCCAACTGCTCAGGGTATAGATCTACACCACCTCGCATTTTGCCTTCTTGCAGGGCTCTGGTAGCAATGGGCATGCCTCCGGGCGCTCGTCCCAGGCCTAAATCAATGCGTCCCGGATACAATCCCTCCAGCACACGGAAGTTTTCCGCTACTTTATAAGCGCTGTAATGGGGCAGCATCACACCACCCGACCCCACTCGAATGGTTGAGGTACGTGCGGCCAGATGTGAAATCAGTACCTCCGGACTGGAGCCTGCGAGATTTGCGGCAGAATGATGCTCTGATACCCAAAAGCGATGATAACCCAAGCGTTCCGCCTCTATAGCAAGCTCAGCGGTCTTTTGTAATGCTTGTGCATGCGTCATGCCTTCCGATACCGGAGATTGGTCAAGAATGCTGAGTTTTATCATAAAAGTCTGACCTTTCTATTTGGGAATAAGGATAGGCATTAATTATAGCACGCGTAGCCACAGTTACCCAAGAGGGGCCCATATCAATTTTATAGTGGGAAATTTTATTTTTCGTAAAGACTTGCGTTCCCTTTATCCGCCTCATAGAGATGCGAACGTTTTTTAAAGAAACTATACAAATGTGTAACGATTACTTTCAAGACAGCATACCCCGGAACCGCCAGTACAATTCCCACCACACCAAACAAATTGCCTGCGGTCAGAATAACGAAGATAATCGTGATCGGATGTACCCGAAGAGATTTGCCCATAATTTGTGGAGAAATTAATTTACCCTCAATGAGCTGTACGACCGTCCACACGATAACCATCTTGAGCAGCATAATCGGTGAGGTGACCAAGGCTACAATTAACGCAGGTGTAATGGCAATGACGGGACCTAAGTAGGGGACAACGCTCGTAAAGGATGCAATGACTGCAAGCGTCAGAGAGTAGTCTAATCCAATGATTAGGTAACCAATATACAACAGCGCCCCAATACAGAAGCTGACAATAATCTGCCCACGAATATAGGAACTGACCTGATGATTCATCTCGGTCATAATGCGATCTGTTTCTTTACGAAACATAGGCGGGAGCATTTTCAGGATAAACTGTGGCAGCTTGTGTCCATCTTTTAGCAAGTAGAACAGAATAAATGGAACCGTGGCAATCGCAAGTACCGTTTCTGTAACCACGCCCAAAAAGCTGCCCACACCCGTCCATGCATTATTAATAAAGCTAGATAACTTTTCAGAAGCTTTGGAGGCCAGCTCAGATGGATTAATTTGAATGGTGTTCTGGAACTGGTTTACAAAATCGCTGCCGATCAGTTTCTCGAATTGTCGTTGTACTTGCTCGCTATAGTCGGGAAAATTCTGGATAAGTCCCTGTATTTGATCGCGGATTACAGGTACCACCGATGTAACCACAATCGCAATAACCCCTATAATAAGCAAAAACAGTACAACAATGGAGTATACTCGTTTCACCTTATTACGCTCCAGTACATCAACCAACGGGTTGAACAGATAGTACAACACGCCGGATAAAATGACAGGGAGAATTATCGTTTTTAACAGCACCATGACAGGTGTGAATATGTATGAAATTTTGGTAAGCACCAAGATATTCAAGCCGATCAGCAGCAGTACCAGCAGGAATAACACAAACTTGTTGTTCAGAAAAAACTTCTTGAATCGGTCTTTCCATGCCGGAGTTATTTCCACACCACATTCCCCTTCTCTTTACACAAATGAGTAGACGTTCTTCATAGATACGATATATTTTTGGAACAAAATATACAAGGTTATACCCAAATAAACACAAAAGCAAACAAAGTTGTACGTCATCGTACGAACTTCGCTTGCTTTCGAGGGTTATGGAGTATCATTTATCGTGGTTGCAGCATCCACCGTCGTGGTCACAGGTTTGTTCTCCTGTTCAAAAAGATTCTGTATGAAGCGCTTGAGCTTTCTTTCGTCTACACCCAACACCTGCGCACCCTTAATGGTTTCCCCGCGCACCAATTCATTCGGCGGGATTTGCTGCTTCGCTACTGTTGTTGCATCGATATTAAAGCCCAATGAAGCCAATTGCAGCATTTCCGTAGTGCTGAGATTCGTTTCAATATAAGGAGAAATGCTATTTAGAATACTCGGCAGTTTAATTAGAGATGAGGTTGACTGAATTTTACCGCCAAGCTCGGTAATAAATTTGCGTTGCCGCTCCGTACGCGTAAAATCGGAAGTTGCATCATGACGGAAGCGTACATATTGCAAGGCTGTTTTACCGTCCATGTGCTGCATTCCCTTTTTCAAATCAATATCAAACTGGTGTTTATCTGCCTTGGAGGTATAGTGCATATCTTTTTCGACATCCAGGTCCATACCACCCACAGAATCAACCAGCGCAATAAAGCCATTAAAATCAGTATATACATAATATTGAATCGGTATGCCCAGCAGGTCGCTCACGGTCTGTCTGGTCAAATCCGGTCCCCCGTAGGAAAAAGCAGCATTCAATCGACTTTGCCCATGACCTGGGATATTGACGTACGTATCACGAAGAATCGACATAAGTGTAGCCTTTTTCGTAACCGGATCAATAGAAGCAACCATAACGGAGTCAGAACGCCCTGAATCCTCTCCACGGGAGTCGCCGCCTAGCAGCAGAATATTCACTCTTTCTGTCCCATCCCATTCCGGTGGGAGCGATACCTCTACAGGTTGTACATTGGTTTGAGTTTGTGCCTGCGGTTTGAATTTCGAATCCTGTCCGGAAGCAACCGAAATTTGATTCGTAAAATGATATATAGAATACGTATAATAACCGCCCACTAAAAGAACCGCCGCAGTCACAGAAATGCCTAACCATTTTAAAAATTTTCGCATATTTTCGGGTAACCTCGCTTTTATTCATCATCGTTCGGCTTTTAAAAGCATACCCTTCCTGCAAGTTATCTGTCAATTCGTGTCGTCTGTTCTAGTGGTCGTCCGCATACCATGGATTCAAATGGACAAGCACCTCATAAACCCGCGGTTCCCGCTTCATAACAGCCCCCTTAATCAGTCGGATAATATCGTGTCCCTGCTGAATCGTCAAAGAGGCATCCACTGAAGCGCGGATGTCCACAATAATATAATGGCCGTGCTCACGGGCACGGATACGGTCAATACGTTGAACCTCGTCTACACTCAGTGCGGCTGCGGCGTAGCTTTCAATTTCCTCCGTTGCAATCGCTTTTTCCATAAGTACATCTATGGATTCACGGCCCATTTCCCACGCCAATTTCAGAACTAGCAATGCCACTACGAATCCCGCAATAGGGTCGCCGTAAGATAAGATTGAAATGCTCCAGTGCTCCCCAATTAGCCCTAAGCCGATACCCAGTACAGCAGCCCCAGAGGCGTACACATCAGCGAGATGATCTTTTGCCGTTGCAATAAGACCCTGACTATTGGCCGCTCTCCCGATACGAATCGTGTAAATATACAGCCACTGTTTCCAGAGCAAGGAAATAATAGCGGCTACCAATGCCAGTATATGCTCCTGTGGCATCGGTTCGAACAGTGCTGCAATGGAATGATAGCCGATAAATATGCCCGCTCCAAACAATATGACCGCCACCACGCTTGCCCCAATCACTTCTGCTTTGCCGTGACCATAAGGATGATCCTCATCCGGCGGCTGGCTGGATATGCGCATCGCTCCCAGTGCCGTTGCAGAGGCAATCACGTCTCCGGCATTATGCACACCATCGGCCACCAGCACCTTACTGTTGAACATAAGTCCTGTAATAATCTTAATGCCGGTTAATAGGATGTTGCTAATCAGGCTGATCCATGCTGAGACCATGGCGCGCTTGCCCATATCCTGTTCCTGCATGATGTATAACCCCTCCAAATTTATCTTTTGAAAAATGTAACCTAAACGCTAATCGTATATTTCAAGGTAGCTCCGCTACTCATGTCATCTTATGGTGCCGCTCCTTCAGCGGTATGGATGAAGATTACAATAGCCCCGGAAGATGAGCCTCCCCGGGGCTATTATGATAACCATAGTGGAGCATTCTATGAGAATACTCCTGTTTTAACTATCTGGACCGTCCGCGACGGCCTCCTTGTCCTTGACCACCACGCGGGCCGCCTTTGGCTTGTCCACCGCGGCCACCTTGGCCTCCGCGTGCAGAACCGCCGCTACTGCGGTCATACCCACCACGCTCGCTGCTTTGTCCTGTCGAGCGGGCTTGGCCTCCGCGTGCAGAACCGCCGCTGCTGCGGTCATATCCACCGCGCTCACTGCTTTGTCCTGCCGAGCGGCCCTGACCTCCGCGTGCGGAACCGCCGCTACTGCGGTCATATCCGCCACGCTCGCTACTGCCGCGGCTAGAGCGGCGTTCGCCGCCTGTGGCATCACGACGGCCCGCCTGTTCGCGGCCGCTGCCTCGGCGCCCACCGCCGGAGTCGTTGCCGCCGTAGGAACGGCGGTCGTTTCTGCCCGAACGGCGTTCTCGCCCCTGCCGATCAGCCGTATCGGAAGCAGGTCTACGCTGTCCGCCGCCCTCACTGCTGGTGAATGTGACACCAGCAACTCTTTGGATGTTCCGAAGCTCTGGAACATCCCTTGGCGTAGCGAGCGTCACCGCCACGCCTTTGCCTCCGGCACGGCCGGTACGCCCGATGCGGTGGATGTAGCTTTCGGCATCCTGCGGCATGTCATAGTTAAAGACATGCGTGACGCCTTCTACATCCAAGCCGCGTGCAGCTACATCAGTCGCTACGAGCAATTGGAGTTTCGCTTCCCGGAACGCCTTCATCACTTGCTCCCGCTTGTTCTGGGACAAATCTCCGTGAAGCTCACCGCTCTCGAAGCCCATCTCTTGCAGCTCTTCGTTCAGTTTGGCAGCCCGGCGCTTCGTACGGCAGAAAATAACAGCCAAGTACGGACGATCTGTATTCAGCATATCCACTAATGCCTGTTGCTTACCACGGTCTGTTGTTTGCACAACGACCTGACGGATTTGGCTCACCGGAACGGAAGAAGCGGATTTCACTTTGACATCTACGGGTTCGTTCATATATACACGAGCCAGCTTGCGAATACCGGCTGGCATCGTAGCGGAAAACAGCATCGTCTGTCTCCGATAAGGAACCTCCTGAAGAATCGTCTCCACATCGTTCAAAAAGCCCATGTGTAACATTTGGTCGGCTTCGTCCAGGACCAGCATTTTAATGCCACCCAGATCCAGCGTGCCACGTCTCAGGTGATCCAGCAGTCGCCCAGGTGTACCAATAATCAGTTGTGCGCCGCCTTTCAGTTTACGAAGCTGACGCTCTACGTCCTGTCCTCCATATACAGCCAGTAATGACAGGTTCGGCTCCGTAGCAGCCAAGCATTTTGCTTCCTCCGTAATCTGGAGCGCCAGTTCACGCGTAGGTGCAATCACGAGCGCCTGTGGGTGTCGCTTATCCAAATTCAGCTTTTGTAGAATCGGCAGTAAAAACGCAAGCGTCTTCCCGGTTCCCGTATGTGCCTCGGCGATAACATCCTGACCTTCCATCAACAGTGGAATCGACTCCTGCTGTACAGGAGTTGGGGATGAAATTCCCTGTTCTTTCAAGGCTTCTACCCAATGCTGCTCTACGCCTAATGCTGCAAAATTCTTCAAGTGGTATTCACTTCCCTTATCTGTATTCAATATGTGTCACGTAAAATAGGTTCATGTGCCATATGACATCTATCGTTCCATAGTTCAGAATTCCCATTTTTGTATCGGTTCTCATTCTACCCTTTTCAGGAAGGGAGCTTATCCGTTATCGTTGAATCTGTTCATGTAACCAACATACGGCCGCCATGCGGCTCAGGCCCGTTCCATGTATGACTTTCCTAGTATACGCGAAGTTGAACTGGTTTCCAAACGATTTTAATGAACAGTACCACAGTCGATGTAAAAGGTGAATTCGATCTTCATGTCATATATTATGGTATAAGAATTGGTAATTCATGAATAAAGGATGGATGCTTGTGGTTAACAACCTGCAAGAGCTGCTCCGCATTGTAACCGACGATGAATTGATTCCGCTGATGCTAGCTATCGAGGCTCCCAGTATCAAATCATCCTATAACAAAGGGACAACGCCGGAAGTGTACACATTCTTTTGTCCAATGACCCCCTGTGCCAATCTTCTAATCATTGCGGCATGCTCGTTTCAATCCGTCAGGACGTTTATGAAAATATCGACCAAGCAATCGTCGAAGACGTTATGATGAAGCTGAGCCAGTGGTTAAAGGCACACAAGCTGCTACACAGTCCGCGTAACTTTTATGCTGGCAGTAAAGCACGCGCTATTATGGATATTGTTCCATTTATGCTCGAACAGGATACACCGGATATGAAGTATGTTTTTCAATCGCGGGCTCCGTTCCCTTTACCACACACTTAAACAATCCGCCATACCATTAACCCTAGGAGGCTGCAATTTATGCAAATTCAAGTTCAAAAGGTTGAAAAAAAAGAGAACGAATATCTCATTCATTATCAAGCCGGGGGAGCGTTGCCGTTCGTTCCGCATGATATTGTTCTGATCCATGGCAAACAGTATTTTATAGGCACGATTTTGAAAGTAGAGCCGGAACAAGCCCTTGTACGTATCAATCCAGAATATGAAGACCAACTGGCAGGGTCCATCGGACTGGAACTGGCTTTCTCTCCAACCGTTTCTATTCAAGGTGCAGACAGCATTGTTGAAAAGCTCGGCTATTTTCCTCCCTTTCATTATGACCGAATTACGGCTGCTAATATGACGAAAGACCAGATTACACTGACGATTGAGCTATCCTACGCTAGCGTGCTTGTCCCTAGATCACCGGATCTGGAGCCTTCGGCTGAGGCACCTGTAATCCCTGAGGCTCCAGCAAAAGACGTCCCACGCTATGCAGTGACTTTTACATTTCTGGAAACCAAAGAACATGTATTAACTCCTGTAGAAACAGAAAACATCATCTTGCAGCTTGATTTCCGCTATGAAGAAGCAGACATGGTCGTTGATATCGATGCCTTGTCGGGACTGTCAGGTAGCTTTCTGTGCAGAGGTATCCGCGCAGAGATTAAGGAACTGAATGAATAAACAGGAGGCTCGCGAGCTGTTACGTTGTCATTCTTTTATTCAGGATGATCTGGATCATCCCAAAATGCAAAACGGATTTCTAGGGATGCTCCGCCCCTTCCAGGGAGAACTGATTGAGGATAATTTCCATGAGCTGATGACCATCATTGAAGTTCTGGCAGATGAGTTGGAGAAACCATCCGTAGAACGGGAGCTGTCCACATCATCGACATCCAAAGGAGAATCACTCTACTTATGCGTGTAAGAATATTTATATTCATATTGATTATCGGAATTATATGTGTGCCTGCCTATTTCATTATGAGCAGCTTTGGATTATTTCAAAATGAAAAGGTGCTTGTACATTACAAGCTTGCCATTGAGATAAAGGAAAAAAAGTATGATGCCTGGCCTTTAATCAGCAGCTATACTGCTATAGATAAAAAAGGGGACAATCGTCAGCTTTACTATCAGGCGGAGGGCTCAGGCATAGAGTATCTGTTTCAACTAGCCTACGGACAATATGAACTCCGACCCTCCAAGGAAAATCCTTTCCTCGACGGGGGAGTCCACTACACCATGGACCATCCTGAGTATGTGCGTGAGGAAAAGCAGTATGAGAATGCTAACGACTACACGGAATTAACCCATTATTACAATCAGCAGGAACAGATCATTTATACCTATAATCCCGAAGCCAAGCTCGATGAAACATACGTCCGTTCCATCATCACCGCTGGAATGACTCGCACAACCGGTAGATCAAGCCGTGCGGTAAAGGATGACTATATCAATATCAGCAAGCTGTTTAAGGATAAGCTGGGAGTGAATGTGAAGGTAGATGTGGATGAGAACAACAAAATCGTCACCTTATCTATGACATGATCTCACAAATGATGCACCGCTAGCGATTAATAATGAATTTCTGGATGAAATCAATCATGTCGAGAACGCTTTGTTGATTGGTGCAGATGCGGGCGACAATTTTTACGTTCTGATATGTAATGAATACACCCCGTATGTGTACTACTGGGACCGCACACATCTTCATGCTTATGATGACAAACTGAACTATGATATTGCAGAGCAGGACCAATGTGGACATTTGTATCTGGTGGCAACAGACTTTACAACGTTTTTTAACCAGGTAATTGAACGACTCAACGAGCAGAGAGGGAGGCCTACTGATGACAGAAATACATAATCCTAAATGTGGACCGGCTTATTTGGAAGGTTGGGTTGTACCCGAAAACCCGGAGGCATGGGTCGAGCAGGAGTGGACAGGTAAGCTCTGTTCACAGGCCGGACATACGAAATTCCACATTTTTTATTATGGAGAGCTTATGGACGAGCTAATCGCTGTAACTGAATTTGCACCCCAGCTCATTATTGCAGAAGATGCAGTCACAGGTGAACAGATCGTGATTTTTGGCGGAACCCGCCATGGTTACGATGCTCTGCTATGCGAAGTGTATACCAAGGAACAGCAGAACAATCGCACTCCCCTGCTGCCCTATCTGGACGAAGATGGTGAAGATACTTTCGAGGTAAGCTTGACCGCTTTTTATAATGTGGATTGGGATGACGAGTTTGCAGACGATGTGGATGAGAATGGACAGTTAGAGCTGATCAACGGCGAACGATGCGATTTTGAAGATGTGAAGCGGAACGGCTATGATGCGATCAGCATTACGATTACCAGCGCTAAAGGTCTAAAAACAGAGATCATTCAGGAAGAGCTGGCCTGACGATGGTGTTCAAAAGAATCAAACATCGGGAAGGCGATATTTTTGTTATTCCCACGCATGACGGCCGATTTGCGGTATGTCAGGTGATCTGCGCACTGTATGGTAGATTCAAAAAAGCGTTGTTAAAAAGGCTCGAATGTATAAGGGAATGGTGTACGATCTGTGCCCAATACCGACTTTACGCGCTCTTCATCCACCAACGCTTCGACGAGGCTATACAAATCCGAGGCTGCATACCGAAAATTGCCCCATGTGCGTAGATTCAAAGCATAGATTGGGAATTCTCCCCGTTCATCAGGCGATTGAATATCCCAAATCAGCAGGTCATTCCCTTCACTGGAAGCGAAGGGAACCGCATGCTCCAAAAGTTCTGGAAAGCCATCTGGCTCCAGCGCCGCTTCTTGTAAAACCTCTTCCGATTCGAGTAAATCATCAAACCAGGCCCGCCAGTCATGATAACGATGAAGCCATGAATCCGGGTGATCGCCAAGAGGAATATGAATGTTCCATAAGCCGCATAGTCGCCCGTAACCAAGAGTTTTGACATAATCTATATAAGAAGGCGGAAAACCCATACCATTTTCAAAACGATGTTCTATTAGAAAAGCCTCATCATAATAAGCCTGAAACTGCGGACGTTGCAGCCCTGTAAAAATGCTCATGTTCGCCCTCTCCTTTTGCACGTCCTATTCACCTTTTCACCCTTCGGTGCATTGAAAAGGCCATTTTCAAGTGTTAAAATGGGAATAAGATGTATATTCTAAAAAAAGAGTGAAGATGCGCCAACATCCTCACTCTTTGGCAACAGCCGCTTTTAAGGGCGGTAGCCGTGTCAAAGGATGATCATTGAAATAGACCGCTTGCCTTTGTCGAGGGCGGTCTATTTCTTTTTATGGAAGGAAAGAATCAGGACCGTCACCTCCTTTACAGGAGACTAGCCGACCGCCCATCTAAGCCATTCTGTTGTTGAGGAATATTATAACATATGAATCATAAAATGTACGTTTTTACGCTCTTTCCGAAAAGGAGGAACGAATATGGAGCAAAAGCGCTTCAAAGATGAACATGGATATAAATATGACTTTGCCGCCGTGATCCGGAGAGGAGAACAAGTAGCTGTTCACTGTCCCCGTTGTCAGGGCCAAGCTTTTATTTCCAGATCCAAAAAAGAATGTTATTACGTTGTTCGATGCTCTCATTGTTACTACACGTATCAGCAGCCAGAATCTTATACATTCTATGCACGCGGCGTATGCAACCATTGCGAACGGTATTTTAATATCGAAATCCATGATGACCGAACGAAACTCCATAAAAATACGAATATAAACTGTCCGCACTGTGAGACACGCAATCAGGTTCCGGTGCATCGTGTTCAATCACGCGAATGGCATACGGACGTGATCCAAAACGGAAAAGACCCTATTTTCCAGCTCCAGCTGTACTTCCTTGATTACTATCGGGGTAAACCTGTCTGGGCTCTTAACCGGATACACCTGAATTACCTGCTCTCCTATATCTCTGCCGAGTTGCGGGAAAAGCCTACATCCGGTATGATGCGTACGGCTTCCCATTCCATTCCCAAGTACATTAAGGATGCGAAGAATCGCCAGGCCATCTTAAAGATATTACAAAAGCTACAGCATAAGCCAGCAGCTAAGAGAGGAGCCTCCATACATGAGCATACTAACTTTTGACAGCCTTGAAGCACTAGTTCATGCCGTTGACCAAACAGAAATCAATGAATGGGTATTTGCCAATCTGAAACATGTCCAAAGTAATCCGCTCAATTCTACCTACTACATCATTCCCGAGGAAGAATTGTGGGAGCTGGAGGATGCCGGTCTCACCGTCACCAATCATCGTGATGAAAGTATCCCTGCATCTCTGCCAGACCATCACGTGCAATCTTGGCTGGAGGTGGCGACTGTACAGGATGTCATTGAAGTGTTACGCCACAGCGGAAGCGAGCCGGATATTGAACGCATTGCGCAGGGACTGCGATATTATCATGAATATGATGCTTTTATGGAATAAGCGTCTCCAGCAACTCTTTCACCTCAGGGACAGCCTGCTTCAGGCTGTTTTTTAGTTTCTTCGCGCCACCCCATATACGATAAACAAGCACCTCTTGTTCATAGTCCTCCAGCTTCTCAAGCTCCTCCACCAGTACCTGTGCCTGCTCTACAGTTTCGATTCCGGATGACTTCAGTGGTTTGGCAGACTCGTTGCTTGCCAGTAGAATCCTCGTCCAAACGGGGATCGTGTCAGGTGTTAGCCCATGCGCTTCGGCAAAAGCAGCCGCGTAACCGTTCTGTACGGACTGATGTTCACTGTCCACCAGCTTCATATAACGATTCACTAATGGGAAATAGTTCGTTCCTTTCAGTCCTAATCCCATTACCGCATAGGTTCCCGGCATCGCCGACTTTTCACCGGGCTCTACATCGTTATACCATTTGAATTCTTCCATCACGGTTTCGGCATATTCAGCCAGCAACGGATGCAGCGACGGATACTCAAGTGCATTGGCGAAGAAACGATGTACCGTAGATTTAGCCAACTTGGGTACAGGCAGGTAGTTTTTCACCTTGCTTTTGAACTTCATCCGATATTCCTTGGTAAAGCCCTTCTTTAAAATATCGCATAAATATACAAGTGCTTCTCTATAGCTTTCTTCTTCCTCTGAACGAATCTGAACCTCCAGCGTTTGCAAAATATCATTGGCTTGGCAGATGACTCGCTCGCTTGTATGTAGCGTTGGGATGCTTCCTGATCCGCTCTCAAGCCACACGGAAGCCTGCTCCGAGCCTAGCTGTGCAGCAATCTCCAAATATTTCTGCCGTGCATCGGCATCGGTCGAACCCACCCGCATCGCGGTAAGCAGGAACATCTCCATGGCTGGCGTGGGAATTTTCGAAGGGAGAATATCGGGCTTCACTTTATAATCCAGCCCATAGCTTTTTTCCCGATCCGCATACTTCAGCAAAAATTCATCTTCAGCCCAATGCTTTAAGCCACTGTTGAGCTGATACCTCCATGCTTCCTCACGCTTGCGGCTGACCTTCACTTTGGCATCCATTATATGGAGCAACTCATCCACCCGCTGGGCATCTATAGCGTACAAATGAGGATCAAGCAAGTGTCTCACTAAGAAGAAATCGTCCTCTTCCTTCGGGATAGCTTTACTGGAGGGGTTGAGCTTCTGCTCCACAAACTGCTGGATAGTGGCTAACAGTTGCTGCCGTTTATCTTCATTTAGGAGTGAGAATGTAAAATGATTGGCCTTATTCTCCAAGACCACTTCCAGATGAAAATCCAGCCGATAACGAAAGAACATGGAACTGAATTCTTCCGAATTAAATAGCGCCTCTATCCGTTCCCTAAACACAGGCATCCATTCGTCCTGAACCTGCTGCAGTGTTACCCCCTCCGTAAAACCAGAAATCTCCATGTCCGGTCTACGATGATCCCAATCAAACGGTTCGTAGGTATCCACCCACAGCCCATCCTTCTTACAGGTAACTTTTAAGTATTCATGAATCCCTTCGTGAAGGACACTTTTGATTTGGAATTCGGCGATGCGCTTTTGCTCAGAAGCGTACGCCTCATCAATCGCCTCAAAAATTGGATCTATGTAGGCTTGTACCCCTGATGTTGTCATAAGATGTGTTCCTCCTTCGTCCCCTCACAAATTGTAGTTCCTATGGAATTAAGATAGACTAATCTATAACTACTTTATTTCCTAATTATAGCATATCTCTCATTTACTTTTGATCTCTATCCCTATAGATAGAGTGCCGGAAAGCAGGTGTATCCTACATGTATTGGGTTTCCACACAACATACGACGGTGGCTGCCACGACACTCGGAGATCATTACTACGAAGACTTTAGATGTTCAAGTCCCATTCACAGAAACACTGGAACATATTTTACGGGATGAATTCGGAATGATGGAACCATTTCCCCGTTATTTCGAACCTGTCAGCCCAGACAAAGCCTCAACATTCCTACTGTTTAATCCCCCGGATACGACCGAGGCCTACAATCCAGCCCATCCGAACGAGCAAGCCCTGGATTTCGCTCCGGCATCCATACAAGCATTGGCTCAGCGGTTTAAACAGCATTTTTCCTCAAACCTATGGATTGAAAATGAGCATATCTGCATGGCTTTTCTTCAGACTCTAGGCGGATACGTGCGTTTTAACTATGCATATGGACGCGAAGTGGCGATCATTTATGAACCGAAAGCGATAGCACTTCGTGATGAAATTCTAGCATTCTTGCAAAAAGAGCATTATCGGGTTGTAGAGTAAGAGGAGGACGAATACGAATGACAGTACATTTTGCACAAACCTTAGAAAAACTGGAACAAGTCGTTGATCGTCTGAGACAAAGTGGGATGCCTGATGTGGTATACCAATGGACGGAGGGGATTTCTACAGGTGAACTAACTGAGCTGGAGGAACGGCTACGGATGCCTTTGCCTGCCTCCCTGTCTGAATTAATACAGCGGTGTGGCAGCTTAAATTTACTATGGTGCCTCCCCCCACACTGTATTGTAGCTGATGGACCGGAGTGTTCATATAAAAACAGCAATGATCTTGAACAAGAGCAGAGTATCCTAGACGATATCACAGGAGAGTTTGGCTGGAATCATGAGTATATTGGCTATTTTACATCCTATGGGGAAGATACCGACTCGGTAGCGGACGAGCAACGATATCTGATCCTTAATTATAATGGTGCGGGTGATCCGATACTGCTTGATATGGCGACATCCACTACAGAGCCAGCGGTGTTCTGCTATTATCACGAGTTGGACCAGTTCACGCTGCTTGCGAAAAATCTACCTGCCTATATAGACACCATGCTCACCTTGCATGGGCTATGGCTATGGGATTGGTTTAAAGTGGCCGATGAGCATGGCATTCAGCTAAACAGCCCACCACTGCAACTCTGGCTACGCTGGTTGAACATGTTTTGCACGATGAAACTGGAGGATGCGCAGTCGTTGGAGACGCTGATCCATTACACCACCATGCATGGCGTAGATCATCCTGCTGTGTTGCAGGCTTTTCAAGCCTATGATCCAAAGGATATTTTTCTTGCTTGGGAGCAGCACTGGCAGAACATTCAGCATAGCCAGGTTCCATTCTCTACTTGGGCCGTTTTAATAGGGGAGACCGCGGGGATGGGGGCTGCTGATTGGGTCCGCTCCTTGTGGGAACCAGAAACCGCGCAAGCATGGACATCTTTAGCTCAAAACAATACCCTACATGCTAAGGGTGCATTTGCGTCCACACGTGCCTATCTGAGCGCCCGTTGCCTACCCGAGCAGGAAGGCTTGGTATGTGTTTGCAATCACCTGCTACAGGATTCGGCCGCAGAAGACAAATTAGAAGGATACACCGCTAATGGGCAGCTACAGCATTTTCGTTCACCACAGATCATTAACTGGATGCGGGATAAAGTCAATCATCCGGTGGATGGCTGGGCAATACTTTTCGCTCACTCCCGTCCTACAGCTGAGCAGTTGATTGAATGGCTATCCGATAGCGAGCTTCATCAGAAAATTGCAACGGAGGCGCTGGATATCATGATTCATCGGGATCTTTTCCCGCTCTGGAAGCAGACGCTTGGGCCAATATCTCAGGTCTGCTTCTTGCTTCTTTGCAGCTCGTTATGCTCAAAAAAGATAAACGTCGCATTGAAGCCGTGCTTAAGCAGCTTTCAGACGCGGATTTGCATGTACAGTGATGCGAGGTAAAGAAAGTTAGCCGCTGCGTCAGCGGCTTAACCCTCTGAGGAAAGTATCTATAGTGAATGCGATCAATTCATCATTGGATTTTGCCATAGGAAGTTCAAAATTCAGGAGCAAAGAAGTCAATCCGTGCAGCATGCTCCATACGGATCTGGCGATCAGGCGCTCATCTCCTTGAATGATGCAGCCTTCCTCCATAGCGGCTTTGAGCCCAGCTTCAAGCAGCTCAAAGCCTTTAAAACGCCCACTGTCTATAAGGCTGACCAAGCTTACAGATTCCAGGTTGCTGATAAACAGGATGTTGTAATATTCCGGGTTAGCCGTTCCAAAACGAACATACGCATCAGATACCGTTTTCAGTGTGTCTAGCGCATTTAATCCCGCTGCCTGTGCTTCATCTACACGCTGCTGAAGAGCCTGCAGGAACAAGGTATTTCCTTCTACCAGCAGTTCACAGACCACGGCTTCCTTATTGGCAAAATAATGATAAATAGTGGTTGGTGAATATTCGATCTGATCCGCAATTTTGCGCATAGAGACTTCGGCATACCCTTGATTCAGGAACAGCGACCGGGCGGCCTCAATGATTTTCCGGCGGATCTCACTGCTTTCACGTTCTCGGCGTTTGATATGTTTCATGAGTAGATGTACTTGCCCTTTCTGCCTACCCCAATTTGGCGGCGATACGATCAGCTTCCATTATACCCGAGTTCATAGCCCCTTGAAACCCGCCCCCAGGCTGTGTCCAGGCCCCTACCAATGACAGACGATTCACAGCTGATTTGTGCTTCAGTCTTTTTATACCGGACTGCCGAACCGTTTGTGCGTAGCCATAAACGGCCCCGTCGGGATTAGCAGTATAACGTTGCATTGTGCGTGGTGTGCCCAATTCGGCCACCACTACCTTGCTGCCAAAACCCGGATACAGCTGTTCTAGGCATCCCAATATCTGCTGTGTCACGGCTTCCTTTTTGGCTTTATATTCGGGACGTGCGGCAGGCCAGTTCTCCAATCTGTCCAAAAATGTAATTGCAATGACACCCTTTCCCGGTTCATTGAGCTTAGGGTCCATGGCGTTATAATTCGTGAGCATCCAGTTGCCTTTGGTATACTGGCCGCTCATCATAGCTTCATAATCTGTTTCCGAATCCGGCTCATTGCACAGGATTAGGTCTTCTTCGGTGATGCCAAGCTCATGAGGCTCACATGATAATCCCAGATATAGCTGGGTGAGAGACGTGCCGGTCTCCAGACTGCTGACAGCTTCCAGCTCACGACGGGCAGCATCATGGTTTTCCAGTAGGCGGCCATACGTATGATGGGGACTGATACCAGACACAATCCAGTTAGCTTTATATGCATCGCCTTTTTTCAGACGAACACCAGCTGCTTTACCGCGTTCGAGCATAATCTCAGATACCTGACTGCGCAGATGAACTTCTCCTCCCGCTGACTTAATAGCGTCCACCAGTGCATTGGATAAAGCCTGTGCGCCTCCCTCAATGTAATATGTCCCCTCCAAATGATAGCCGATCCAGGGAATAAAAAAATACAAGGCCGCAAGCCGCTTTGGAGGCAATCCATAATAGGCCCACAGCGCAGTGAAAAATTCCGTGAATCGGTCAGACAACCCGAATTGTCTTATAGCTTCCCAGGTCGTCATTTGCGTCCAACGGAAGAAGGTTCCTGCTTTGAGCAGGCCAGCCGCCTTGCGCCAGGAAGTGAGGGAAGAAAAAGCAGAGAAGCCTGTTTCAAAACGACGAATGCCCGCGAATAGACTATCAATGGCTTTCACCTCAGCAGGAAACATGTTTTTGAGGAGCTGCACATACTCCTGAACATCGGACGGAATATCAATGGTCTGCCCTTCCCAACGAATGGAGTAAGGGTGCTTTTTGCGGAGAGGAACAATTCGCTGGTCCGCATTGCAGTCCTTTAACAGCCGACCGAAGCTGCCCTCCTCGAGTCCGCCGACACCGTGCAAGGAGACATCAAAGGTATATCCCTTTCTTGTAAATTCAGTTGCGAAACCGCCAGCTAAAGTATGGCTTTCAAAAACAGCTGTTCGGTAACCGAGCGCGGAAAGTCTTGCTGCACAGGACAAGCCACCCAGTCCTGCACCGATGACAATAACGTCGTATTGGTTCATGATTTCATCCCCCTTTGTTAACATCGTTATATAAGTTAACACTGTTAAGTTAAGGAGATTATATACCACAATATTACCGTTGAAAAGCCCGGTATCTTGGTTGCCCGCTATAGATGAATACCATGAGTTCGATCTATCTACTTCTAATTGCAAGCGGCTTTAAGGATTTTTGTAGAATCATCCATAACGAAAGTAAAACTTTTTTATAAAAAACACCCAAAAATGTAGCGCTTTCACTTGTCAGATTCCAATGAAGGTGCTATCCTTCAAGTGGGATTGTTACTGAAAAGGCAAAACCCGAGTGCACACGTGTACCCGGAGTTTGCCTTTTTTTGATTTGTATGAATTCCACAGCATACAGTCAACCATCCCGAACATGTAGTAAGCGCTTTAAAAAATGACACCAAAGGAGATTAATCTCATGCAAAGAAGACGTTTTGCCCTTGTTTTATTATCTTTCGTGTTCCTGCTTACGATCTTTTTCCCATCCTCCAGCTCTGCCGCAGCAGCCGATGTCCCAGCGCCACAGGCTACCCTGCTTACTCAGGTACAGCCTTTGGGTGAAGTCGTTTCTGCTGTCGTACTGAAATACAGCACCAATATTGACGGGGCATCCTTATCCACGTCCAGCTTTCAGGTTCAATCTGTACTCAATGATGTATATACAGACAGAACCGTAACCGGTGTATATACCAATGATACTGGAGCCATCACCAACCGCAGTACTTATGGTAAATATGTCGTGATTGAGCTGGATACACAAGATAAAAATGCAAGTACCCTTACTTACGATGCAACAAGCGCAGTTAACCGCATCAACACGCTGAATTATACGATTAGTCAAAAGAAAGATATTGCAACTTCAAAGAAAACAGTCATCCCAGCCTCTACACAGACTGTAAAAGCAACGGATAAAATTACACCAATCGTGGACGATTTCCAAAAAAACACCTTTGAAAATAAAGAAGGCTTCAAGCTGAACTACTTTACGTTTGAGCCTAAGGTAGAGCCTGACAAAACCTACCCGTTGGTTGTATTCCTGCACGGAAACGGCGAACGCGGTGATGGAAACGGAGTCAACCTGTTAGCGAATGCTGGTGCTGTCACTTGGGCTTCTCCTGAGCAGCAAGCCAAACACCCATCCTTCGTAATCGCTCCACAAAGCCCGATTGACCTGGAGCATAAATTCATTTGGGCGGATGAGCCACGCAACAGCGCTGTAGCCGATTTGGTACGTGATACGGCGTTAAAATACCCGATCGATACCAACCGAATCTATATTGTTGGTATTTCTCAAGGAGCCATGGGAACGTGGAGATTGTTGGAAAAAAATCTGGACTTGTTCGCCGCAGGTGTGCCGATTGCCGGTTTGACCAACTATGAAAAAGCCGTTAACATGTATGCGCCTGTTGAACCTACACACGTCGAGGCATTGAAAAACGTTCCTATTTGGGCCTTCCATGCTGCAGACGATACCACAGTAAGTCCTAAAAACTCGCAAGAAATGGTCGCTGCCATTAAAGCACAAAACGGAAACCTCATTCACTTCACTGAATACGAAGCAGGGATTATCAAACCTACGGGACACTTCTCCTGGGTTCCGGCTCTGCAAAATCAGGATATGATTGAATGGCTGTTTGCACAAAAGAAATAAGTGTAGTTTTTGTATTAAAACCGAACTTAAAAGTTTCATATTGTGCCACTACGCAGTCGGATAGTGCTTCCCATCGCCACCGCCCCCGGATTTCTTGAACAAAGCCTTTTATAGAGTAGTAATCCGGGGAGGTGATGCTTCCGAAGCGCGCTTTCCTACGGAAAGCTTTTAAAGCGATCGCTTCGCTTGTACAGCACTATTCCGTCTACTCCGTTTTTATGTTCATTTTGAGTTTGGTTTTTTTATATCTCCAAATAATGCGCCAGAACGGTTCGATACCCGCCTGGCGCTTTTTTATTATTCAAAAAAAGACACCTACTTTCCTGTGTACCACGATCAGGAAGGCAGGTGCAATATCAAAACGAGGAGACTGAAAAATTTGACACTGGTATTGCCATTTGCAGTTAACTTGGAACCTGCTACTTCGCGCGTTTCGCAGCTTTGATCGTTCTCAAAGCTCGTCTGCGAGTTACCTTGTTCGGACTCCGAAGCTGTCTTCTGGCAGTTGCCACATCTGCTTTAGCCATGTGTACATCACCATCCTATTCACTTAGGCTCATATTGGGAGCATGCACCTAAAGACTGTTATTAATGATTATGATTCTCATTATCATTTAAGATTATATAATGAAATCTACTAGCATGCAAGAGCTTTGGGGGAAGTATGTATCTTTATTACGGCAGTGTCCATTTCACCCTTTTAGGCTTCTGTGTTACATTATATAAGTAAAACGAGAACAAAAATTCGAATCAGAATTTACGTTCGCCATTTTTCATAGTCCTTTGTTCCGAACTAAGTCAAAGTCTATATCTTCCCGACATGTGTTCCATAACAGTTCATCTGTAAGAAAACTTAATGCATCCATGTTGCGCAATCGTTCGACCAACTCAGTAATCACATCTATGTCTTCACGTTGTACATGTCTTGCAAGAGTGATTCCTCCCGTGTCACCATCAACATATAGATGCGAATAATGCCTTTCCTTTTTTACATGTCGAAGAGTAAGCACGCTATTGTCGATCATCATGACGTAACGGTCCTTGATCAGATAGCCTTCAAAAAGCTCATACATATGCGGAAGATCACAGGGACCAAGAATGACACTTACTTTTTCAAAATTGCCTTTGTTCATTTAGATTTAGCTCCCTCTTATGATTTTAATTATTCAAAGCAAGAAAACTAACAACTATTCACTCGAAAAAGCGGAATTCAAACCACAAGTTTTACTCCTGTAGTTCTATTTTATTACTTCTATAGTAAAACTTCAATAGATTTTATGATTTTCTTGTACTATGAAACAAAAGGAGAATCTAAATTATGGAGATTCAAAATAGATATCATTTTAAACTTGGCGATATTTTAGAAGAACTTGATATTTCCCGAAATAAACTGGCCGTAGAAGCAAAAATACGTCCGGCAACTGTAATAGATATGGTAAATGGCAAAACCAAAAGACTTGAATTAGAAACACTTGTCCATATCCTTGATGCTTTGAATAGATTCGCCCGCCAGCGTAGATTTACAAGGACTATTACTCTTGCTGATATTGTAGAGTACATTCCCGAAGATGGAATTGAGGGACATTGAGACTACCAAGGCATGACCTCAATTATTTTTGTAATTCGTTAGAACATGGGGGTTCTGTTCAACATGAAAATGTCAAACGCACAGGGAATTGCTTTCAAACTTGAAGAATTGCTTCGAGAAATCGGGATTACTAAAAATGCCCTCGCTCGTGAGGCTAAAATCAGACCCAATACTATCTACGAAATGTGTAACAATACATCCAAGCGGATCGAGTTTAAAACGTTTAATACAGTGATGGAAACGTTAATTCGCCTTTCTGGTCGCCCGTTAACCCTGCACGATGTTCTCGAGTACATACCTGAAGATGAGGTCCATGAATATTAATTCTGCCTAGAGTGTGGCGTTATTTTCAATAATCCTATACAAAGCAAAAAGACCCATTTTTTTAGAAATTCGGGTCTTTTTGCTTTAAAGGAATCCATTATGCAAATATATAGATTTACAGCACTCAGAACTTAATTACATTCCAAAATGATCATATAAACGTGTCAAACACTCTTTACTCACCCCAGATTAATCCACTTTGCCGCCCTCTACGACCAGTTGATCTGTAAAGCCTTCTCCGTAAACAGAGGTCAATGTGTCCTTGTAGGCTTGATGCACAAAGTTTTCCTTGCCTAATGTAGCCAGCTCATTGTTGATCCAGTCTAATAGCTCCTTATTTCCCTTTGCTACTGCGGGTGCAATCGTATCTTGACCACCAAAGGCTGGGATGGTTACGGTAAAGCCAGGGTTGGCCTTTGCCCAGGCGATCAGCTCTGTATTATCGTTGGCAATGGCAGCCCCGCGTTTGTCTTTGAGGGCTGAGAAGATTTCTGTATATTGATCGAATTTAAGCAGCTTGATATCAGGGTAATTTTTCGTGAAATAGGTTTCAGCCGTTGTTCCCTTTGCGACAATCAGCTTCTGATCCGAATTCTTCAATTGGTCAATCGTGGTGATTGGAGCGCTATCAGGCGACACAATGCCAAAGGATAATTTCATATACGGGTTGGCAAAATCGACTTTTTCCTTACGCTCATCCGTCACCGTAAAGTTAGCCATGATGATATCTACCTTGTTGGATTCCAAATAGGCGACCCGGCTGGCAGCATCCACCAGAACAAATTCCACCTTGGACTCGTCACCCAAGAGATCTTTGGCAAACCGCTTCGCAATATAGACGTCAAAGCCTTGATTCTTCCCTTCCGAATCCACGTAGCCAAAAGGCGGCTTATCTGCAAATACACCTATACGAATCTTGCCATTCTTTTTAATGTCCTCAATCGAAGCAAATTTAGCCGGGCCTGAACTACCGTTGGTATTTCCGCCTCCTGCACATCCCGCCAAACCAACAATCAGCAAGCTCAAAGCCAGTAATAACGTCGTGAACTTCATTCCTTTTCTCATCTGTATTCATCCCCCTGTTTATATCGTTTCGTACTGAAATATATCCAGAAAGTGCTGAGCACGCTCTGTTTCCGGTTGGGTAAAAAATTGCTGTGGCGTAGTCATTTCGCATATCTGTCCTTGATCCATAAAAACGATACGATCTCCTACCGACTTGGCAAATCCCATTTCATGCGTCACGATAATCATGGTCATGCCCTGCTGTGCCAGCTCTCGCATGACATCCAGTACCTCTCTGACCATTTCCGGGTCCAAGGATGCGGTGACTTCATCAAAGAGCATAATTTCTGGGTTCATACACAGGGCTCGCACAATTGCAATCCGTTGCTTTTGCCCACCTGATAATTGTCTCGGATACGCATCTTTGCGATCCAGCAGACCCACTCGCTCCAATAGCTGCTCCGCTTGCTCAAGTGCCTCTTGCTTGTTTCTCCGCTGAACTTTAAGCGGGCCGAGTAATATATTTTCTAAGACCGTCATATGCGGAAACAGCTCGTAGTTCTGGAACACCATTCCGATATGCTGCCGCACCTCACGCCAGTTCACTTTCTTATCCGTCAGGTCCTGCCCTCTATAACGGATAGCTCCACTCTGGACCGGCTCCAGACCATTGAGACATCGGAGGAGCGTGCTTTTTCCACATCCCGAAGGACCGAGAACGACCACGACTTCCCCTTTCGTTACGTCCAGATTAATCTGTTGCAGTACTTTTCGGTCTTCGAAGCTTTTGTGCAGCCCTCGAATTTCGAGTAAAACCTCCACAGCCTCTCCCATGACATCCACCCCATCCTGCTAATTTTGCCATCTGCGTTCAAATCTTTTGGAAAGTCTGGATAACGGATAGCATACGAGAAAATACAATATGAAAATAAAGCCGTACACCCAGAAGGATGCCGTGGGCGCCTTGATTACACCAAGCTCAATAATCTGCTGCCCGACCTTGACCACTTCCACTACACCGATCAGCACCACTAATGAAGTGGTCTTGATCATCCGTGTCGCCAGATTAATAGAACCGGGAAGCATTCGGCGCACCGCCTGGGGAATGAGCACATAGCGGTATAACTGTCCATATGTCAATCCCAATGCCTGCCCGGATTCCACCTGATGCTTGGGCAGTGATTCCAATGCACCACGAACGATGTCACCAATCTCGGCCGCTCCCCACAGGCTGAATACGATAATTGCTGTCAATTCCCCGCTGATATTCACATTCAACAAAGGAGTAAATCCAAAATATACGACATACAACCATACCAGAATTGGAATAATGCGGAATGTCTCCAAATATAATTTCAGCACAAACCGAATCGGTCTTGATTTTAAGGTGCGCAGCAACCCCATCAAAATGCCTAGTAGAGTACCGATAATAATGGAAAGTAACGCAATCTCCAGCGTAACGAGCAATCCCCCTAATAGACGCTCGAAATTGGAACCTTCAAAGAGCACATTAATCCCCGAATTCAGCATATCGCACCTTCCTTTCCACCCACGTCAGCAGTATCGACAAAGGTAAAAGCAGAACGAGATATGCCAATACCAGCAGAATTAGCGATTCTGTCGTTTTGTAGTACATGCCAATCAGGTCTTTTGCCACATTCATCAGATCTAATAAAGCAATAGCGCCAACAATGGAAGTCTCCTTGAGCAAAAAAATCGCATTCGCTCCCAGAGACGGAACACTGATGGCAAAAGCCTGTGGCAAAATAACATATCTCGCCAGTTGTATCTTGGACAGCCCGAGACTCAGCCCGGATTCCGTCTGGGTTTTGCTCACTGCTTCCATTCCCCCACGGAACGCCTCAGCCATATAACCCCCGCCCAAAAAGGTCATGCCCACAATGGCACACGTCATTTCGCTCATATGCAGACCTATTTTCGTAAACCCGTAATACAGAAAATATAACTGTACAAGCAGCGGCGTATTTCGGGAAAGCTCAATATAGGCAACAACGATGCCGCTAATTCCCCTTACCTTGTAATACAGTACTGTGCTGCACAGCAAACCGACGACTAATGAAAATAGAATAGCAAAAAAGGCGATCTTCAACGTCAACCACATAGCTTCTCCATATAACGGCAAGCTCTCTACAATAAACTCCCAGTCTAAGTTCATATGTGTATACCTTTCGATTTTCAATTATTCCTATGTACTTGCTCTGCTTAATAACAATGATTGTATTCCTGCCCAATTATTACGTCAATACTTTGATGAAAATTTGTCATATTTATCTATGATTCAGGAAGAAAAGTGTTGTTTTATTTCAGAAATAAATAAAAAAAGCTTGAAATGAATAAATTTCATTTCAAGCTTTGATTTATGCTATACGATTCATCATACGAGCGGCTCGGTAACAAGAGGGCCGCCGAGCTTCTCTACAATTAAACGGCTCTCCTCATTTAATCCCCGCAGGGTGATGGATTTGCCGGATTTCGTATACTTTTGCAACACCTTGCCGATGGCAGTAACTGCGGAGTGATCCCAAATATGAGAATGACTGAAGTCCACCACGACACGTTCTGGATCATCCGAAGGTTCGAAATGATCGACAAAATGAGTCGTTGAAGCAAAAAACATCGGACCCCTGACATGGTACACCTTTTCGTCGTTGTTCTCCGTTGCGCTGATGCGAATTTTAGCCATTTTCCAGCCAAAATGCAGAGCACTCAGCAGTACGCCTACGATCACGCCCTTGGACAAATCATGCGTGGCCACCACAATGATCACCGTGACCACCATAATAAACGTGTCCGCCTTGGGTACCTTAGCAATGTTTCGGAGCGATTTCCAGTCTACGGTTCCGATACACACCATGAACATGACTCCTACCAATGCGCCCATTGGCACTTCCTTTACAATCCCGCCAAGCACGAGCAGCAGAAAGGCCAAGAATACCCCAGCCGTAAAAGTGGACAAACGCCCTCTTCCACCTGAGCTGACATTAATGACGGATTGTCCGATCATGGCACAACCACCCATACCACCAAAAAAGCCATTTACAAAGTTGGCAATCCCTTGCCCGCGGGCTTCCCGGTTTTTATTGCTTTTCGTTTCGGTCATTTCATCCAAAATACTGGCTGTCAGCAGCGATTCCAGCAGTCCAACCAGTGCCATCGTAAAGGAATACGGCAACAAAATCCGCAAAGTATGCCACGACCACTCAATTTGCGGCAAATGGAATGAAGGCAGCGAGCTGGTTAGCGTACCGATATCTCCTACCGTTTTCACATTCAATCCAAATACATACGTAATGATCGTCATGATGATGATTGCCGTCAATGGAGCAGGAATGCTCTTCACAAATCTCGGTAAAATATACACAATGAGCAGCGTCCCCGCTACCATCGCGTACATGATCCAATTAGCTCCATGAAAGTGGGTGAGTTGCGCCATAAAGACGAGGATCGCCAGCGCATTCACAAATCCGGTCATGACCGGCTGCGAAATAAAGCTGATAAAGCGACCTATTTTCAAAACACCCAGCAGCACTTGAATGATTCCTGCCAAAATGGTAGCTGCAAACAGATATTCCACGCCATGATCCTTCACCAGGCCAACGACCAGTACCGCTACCGCTCCAGTAGCTGCCGAGATCATCGCCGGACGTCCACCTGCAAAAGAGATGACAATTGCCATCGAGATGGAGGCATACAGCCCGACCATGGGATTGACCCCCGCAATGATCGAGAAGGCAATCGCCTCGGGAATTAGTGCTAGCGCCACGGTCATGCCCGCAAGTATATCGGCCCGGATATTACCGAACCATTGTTGTCTAAGATTCATACTGTCTCGTTCCAGCCTCCTATATTTACAGAGAGTAGCGTGTTGACTCGTAACCCGTGTGTTTCGGGTCTCCGTCCAGCGGCCAATCGCCAAGGCTCTCCTATCATTCAGCTCGTCTCTCTCAAACGAACCCGGTCCGTTACATTCAGTCCATCATTATAACGTAAGGGATTCGCAGAGACGAATGAGTTAAAAGGCTGTTTACAGAAAGAAATCATCTATTTCCTTGAAATATCGATCATTATCTTCATCTTATTTCGTTTTCTTATAATTAAAATTTTTGCAATTTCTAAGATTCTAACCTGCTAAAGTTTATCACCTTAACTTCATACTCAGCGAACTGTAGATCTTGATCCGCCGTAACCAGTACCAATTGGTTTATAATAGCTGTCGCAAGAATCAATGCATCTGGAGTCTTGAGCTTTCTTGCAAACTTATCTTTTTGTTCTCTTCTGATACGCCCCGCTTTAATTGCGATGTCTGAATTAACTGCGATAAATTCCCCGCCAAGAAAAGGTATTGAATCTAAGTCAGTATCAGTGGGCAACCCGGCTATAAACTCGGACTGAGTTATAACAGAAAAGAAAATATTCTCTTTGTCTTTCTCAGCTTGTCGTATTACTCTATCCAAAGATGAGTCAAGTCTATGAAGGGCAATAGCTGCATTCGTATCAAATAAATACCCCATCTAATCCCAATCCTCTCTGGATTGTTTAACACTCTCTTCGATCTCAAGTAATTGCTCCTTACTTAGGCTGCCTCGGGAATTTAAAACAGCTTGCAACCCTTTCGGTAACGGGGACTCTAAATCAATAACCTCAGTTTCCCCCTGTTTATTTTCTATAGTAACTTTTGATGGTTCAAACCCAATATCACGAAGGAGATTTAAGAGACGTATTCGATGTAGATCAGTTAATTTTTTTGCCACTAAAATCACTCCTTAGCAAAAGATTAGTTTCCTGTCATAGCTCATTTGATTCGTTTTCTTATGTTTAAAATTTTCGCAATTTCTGTACAAGCTCCGATAGGGATTCAGTAATCTCAGAGTCCGCATGCTGCTGGAGTAAGCCTTCAAAGTCAGGCAGTGCTTGCTTCAATAATCGATAACTATAGTCATAATAACTCCAAAAAGCTACCGGATCATAACCGCGTGCTTCTTCCTCTTCCCACTCCAGTTCATCTTCTTCTGGATCGCTGTCTGCCGGCCATAGATATTTTTCGTCCAGCAGCATGGTTAGGGATTCTACAGACTTCTGTGAATCCTCTTGTGCGTTTTCCATGTCCAATGTTCCAACAACCGCATGGTACAGTTCCAACTCACTCCGCGTGATATCATCCGAATTTCTCATATGCATAATACGCAATAAGAAAAGTAACACCCATGGCGTAACCTGCCACAGTGTGCCTTGATGCTCTATCAGATCAGCAATTGCTGCGTACTCCCCGTTGGATATCAATTGTGGCAACTCCGTGCCCCTGCCATAAGGAGTAGTCAGGCGGTGCCATGGCACATCTGCAATTTGGAGATTATTCATCTTATGTGTATCCATAAGTTTTCCTTTCTGGTCAGTATCTAGAATCTTCCCGATTTAAAAATGGAATATAGTAAAAAGGCAACCATTAAGAGAGCGACAACAAAGCCGATTTCAATGGCAGGTACATTCCACAGCATGGTCACCTGATGATTCAGCGATGAACCGATAATAAGTCCGACCATAATAATGCTGAACGCTAACAGCACGATACTGAATGACAGACGGTTGCTGATCTGATCCAGCCTGCGCAGAAGCATTTCCAGCTCCGGCACAGTAACCTCCAGCTTAAGCTTGCCCTTGCTGATAATCGAGGCCAAATGCCTCGCATGTCCTGGTAGTTCCATCAGCGTCTCCACCAGCTCAGTCGCACCACCCAGCAGCTTGCCTCGGATACGACGACCGCTGAAGCGTTCCTTCAACAGCTTGTTACCAAAGGGCTCAGCCAAAGCGATAATACTGAGATCGGGGTCCAGGTGCTCCACGACCCCCTCCAGTGTCAGCAACGCCTTGCCTAGCAACAGGACGTCCGACGGCAAACCAATCCGATGGCGCTGCGCTGCGCCAAATAGGTCGTTCAAAGCATCACCAATACTAATCTGTGAGAAAGGAACGTCTGAGTAATCTTCGCGTATCTTGTCCAGATCAGCACGCAGCGCATTCAGGTCGGTGTCCGGTTCGACCAGACCCAAACGTTCGATAGACCGAACCATGGCATCGGTATTTTTGCGCATCAGGGCAATAATGAGGGAAGCGAGATGATTCTTCATCTCTTCGCTCAACCTTCCCGTCATGCCAAAGTCCAAATAAGCGAGACTGCCATTTTTCAAAACAAGTAAATTCCCCGGATGGGGATCGGCATGAAAAAATCCCTCTATAAAAATTTGATGCAGCATGCTGTTCACCAGCCGCTGCGCCAGTTCTTTCAAGTTATATCCACGGCGTAATAGCTCTTCACGACTACCCAAGTGAGTTCCGTCTAGAAACTCCATAGTCAGTATACGGGAAGAGGTATGATCCCAGTATATTTTCGGAATATAGATATGTGGGTCCTGCTCAAATTGGAGCGCAATCTTCTCTGTATTACGGGCTTCATGGTTGTAATCCAGCTCCTGAATGAGCGATCTCCCCAGCTCCTCCACCATCTGGCGAAGCTGATATCGCCCTACCCACTCCCAGCGCTTGGCTGCCATAGCGGTCAGTTCCCGCAAAATGTCCAAATCTCGCCGAATAATGCGATTAACGCCAGGACGCTGGATTTTAATGGCGACCATTTCGCCGCTGTGCAGCTTGCCCAGATGCACTTGCCCGATCGAAGCAGCGGCCAGCGGAACATCGTCAAAACGAACCAGTATGTCCTCTAATGACGTGTCCAGCTCTTGCTCCAGAATGCCACGCGCCGTTTCAGATGAAAACGGTGGTACCTGATCCTGAAGCTTAACCAGCTCACGGATAATAGGCTCCGGCAGCAGGTCAGCACGTGTGCTTGCCAACTGTCCAAGCTTGATGAATGCAGGCCCCAGATCCTCCAGCACAAGTCGAATCCGTTCACCTAGCGTTTTGGACTCGGGAGTTTCTCTCGTCAGCCACTTGCGAGGCAATGACAGCAGCTGGAACAGTCCCATTTCTTCCACCATATAGCCAAAGCCATGACGCGCCAGCGCCATGGCAATTTCCCGGTAACGACCGGCGTGCTTCATACGAACCGCCATTTTAATCCAGCCGGTTCGCTTCTTCAGCGTCGCTCGAACCCGTAAGCGCCGCCTTTTCTTTTTCCAGCTCCGCTACCTGTTTTTCCAACAATGCCACACGCTGCTCCAAACTTGTAACATCGTTTTCGGTAGGGACTTCCAGCTCCTGCAAAATGCGGCTAACCTGTTCGCGGATCACTGTTTTGAATTGTCCCTGTTCCTCTGCCCCTCGTTCGATCAGACGATCGACCAGTGCTTTGGATTCCGAGGGCGCAAGTTCTCCCCGGTTTACAAGATCCTCGACGGCTTTCTCCACCTTTTCTTTGCTGACAACGGTGAGGCCCCATCCCAATGAGATGGCTTTTTTGAACAAATCGCTCATAATATATCCTCCCCTACCTGTGATTACCTATAGTATAACCTGAAAAGGGGAGCCGCATAAAGTTCGCAGCTCCCCTTCCTCAATGAATGGAATGATCTATGTTTAACCCGGAAAGCGTCCAGCCCACTTGGCAGCCTGAAGCAGCAGCTTGCGGTATCCCTCGTGCTGGAAGCTTGGCTGATTATGTCCAGGCATCAAATAGACGACCCGACCCAAGCCATAGGACAGTGACCATGCCGCCGGCCACCACTGGCCTTCGTGTTCATATTCCATCAGTAGTGTTTTTTCAGTGAATGGATCAAAATCAAAACGATACGGCTCCTCTTGCATCTCGAACGGCTCGATTCCTTCCATAATCGGATGATCCGGCTCCGTTACTTTGAAGGAAAGTGGACCTGCAGCCGGGTGTCGCAAGAAACGTGCCCCCATTAACTGTGCAATTTCATACCGTCCTTGCAATGTGATTCCGTTATGCAGCACAAGCAATCCACCCCCGCCACTAACATAAGACAGCAATCCTGCTGTTTGTTGAGGTGACAGAACCTCCTTGCGGCTATCGCAGTACGAGATACATAGATCAAATGAGGTTAGATTTTCCTTGAGCAGCATTTTACGATTCTCACTGCACTGTACGGTCATCCAATCCTGTAAAATATGGCTAATCTCTTCGTCCACCCCTTGCAGCGGGTGAAACTCCGGATAAGAATAATCTCCTAACAACAATGCTTTTCTTTTTTCCATGATAAATCCTCCTTGCCTGACTTGTATATAAGGACTTTAAAGGCGGGGCCCGTGTCATTTATTCTTGTTTGTGGGGTCAAAACGCTCAGAAAATTCCGTTTGGCCCTTATCCATTTCCCATAACACCGCCATCATTGTCCGAGCTACGGCATATATAAATAATTCTACAGACGGCCTATTAAATCCTTTAGCAGACGATTATAGCATATATGTTCGCTCGCAATAAACTTATTAAAACTTATTCAAACTTTATAAATCTGAACGATGGCGATTCGGCCTGTTTATGGTATACTCGTAAGAAAAAAAGTGCGTCCATGCTTGATTAACAATGAAGGGCCGCTTTTTGTAAGAATTTATGCTTGCGGTTATAGAATTGATAAGAATTGCCTCAAACCTTATACATTCTATAAATCTTAAAAAACCGGGGAGGTTGCATGAATGAAAAGGACTGGAATGACCCGGCCCTTGGACAGCTTGGGGCGAATTGTGCTTCCTAAAGAGTTGCGCATGACGATGGAGATTGACATCGGCGATCCATTAGAGTTTTTTATTGAAGACCAGACACTCATGCTCCGTAAGTACAAATCAACCAACTGTATATTCTGCGGTGCGGTTGATACCAACACCTACTTTAAAGATCAGTTTATCTGCGATGAATGTGCAGCCTCGATGAAAACGGAAGATTTAATTCCGGTCACAGCGACTGAAACCCATTCACCTCCACTTAAGCAAAATATGCATATGAAAAAAATTTATCAGCGCACAGACGTTATTTTGGAAAAAATGAGAGAGCTTATGGAAGAACATCCAGCATCTTCACAAAAACAACTCGCCTCCATGCTTGGCGTGAGTCAGGGAAGGATTTCCCAGCTGAAAAAGCTCATGTAAGCGAGTCACCAAAAAAGTAATGTATACGCTTCCATACTATGTAAGGTTTAAATCTATTGAATTTAGAAAAGCCGGACCCTTTAGGGACTCGGCTTTTTTTCGCTTATATGAAGTGGTGCACTCGTTTGCAAAACTATTGACCGTAAACCCGGCATTGTTCCACCCAGCGTGCTGCCGCCTTGGGAAGAGATGCAAGATGGACATGCGTGTAGGCTGCCAAAAGGTTCCCTTTCGCATAACCCTCGCTCTGGAGACCACGCATCCCCTTGGTTTGATAGGCGTAGGAGTAGGGGGCGGATGATTCATCATAGTGCATGACAGAATAATGAAATTCATGTCCCCGAATGGTCTCTCCAGCCTCCAGCAGCAAGCAATCCTGCAAAGCGGTTGCTTCCCGGTATCCCAGTGCAGCCCGTTTCTCCTGCATGCGGACGTCCGACGGAATAACCCCGGCCATGTGATAGGCATTCCCCATACGATCCGTAAGTGTCCGTGCCAGTACCATATAACCGCCGCATTCGGCGAATACTGGCATATCCCAGCTTACCGCGTTGCGGATATCTTCCAAAAAGCCCGTATTTGCAGCGATATCTGCGGCAAACTCTTCGGGGAAACCGCCGCCCAGGTATAGGCCGCTTGCCTGCTCAGGTACGCGTTCTCCCGCCAGCGGACTGAAATAGATAATCTCTGCTCCCGCCTGACGTAGTAAATCCATATTTTCCGGGTAGTAAAAATTGAACGCCGCATCTCTGGCGACGGCGATGACGGGACGTTCCCCGGTATCAGCTTCATGCCCTGCTGATGGAAGCCAATCCGGGGGAAACAACGGTTGTGCCGGCAGAGACAACGGCGGAGCCGAATCCGCCAATGCCCGCAGTGCATCCAGATCCGTACCCGCGCGGATCAGCTCTGCCGCCCGTTGGAAAAGCGGCTCCAGCTCGCCGCGTTCCACAGCGGGTACTAAACCCAGATGACGCTCAGGAATATCCAGCCCGTCATCACGCTTTAACCAGCCGAGCACAGGGATGCCGCACTCCTGCTCAATCGCCTTTTTGACGATGCCATAGTGCCCTTGGCTACCGCAGCGATTCACCATTACGCCCACAATGCGCAGCTTGGGCTCCAAGCGCTGAAAGCCGAGCACAATAGCGGCGGTGCTTCGTGCCATACTGCGCACGTCGACCACCAGCAATACAGGGCTGTCCGTCAGCATGGCGATCTCAGCAGTCGAGCCGGTGTTGCTGAGCGGGTCCTTGCCGTCATACAGCCCCATGACGCCTTCAATCACGGAAATATCCGCGCCTTCGGAAGCACGGATAAAGGTTTCACGCACCGTATCCGGTGAGGTCATCCATGAATCCAGATTACGGGAAGAAGTCCCAGTCGCGGCAGTATGATAGGTCGGATCGATATAATCCGGCCCGCATTTAAAACCCTGCACTCGCAGGCCGCTATCGGCGAACGCCTTCATCAGCCCGAGGGTAACCGTCGTTTTGCCTGCGCCGCTGCCTGTTCCGGCAACAACAATACGGCTTCTGCGCGTAGCGGCAGACGGATCAGACTGTACAGCCTGCTTCATGATGTCAGTCATAGGAAACCCGCGCTACAGACAGCGTCATATTGCCGCTTTTTTTCTTCTCCAGCAGCCAATGGTCTGCACCAGAAGACAACAAGGCTGAAGGTTCACTGACCCCATATGCACCAGTGTATTTGAAGACGGTTTCCGATGGATTAGGAAGCTGCACCGTATTCAGCTCTGACGGAGTATACGTCACCAGTTCCCAACCGTATTTGGCGCAAAGGGCAAGTAAGCCCTCTTCGTCCCTTTTCAGATCAATGGTGGCAATATTCCGTACGCTTTTCACGGACAAACGCAGCTCTTGCAAGGTGTCCAGCACACCCGCCTCCAGCTCCTCCAATGCAGTCCCACGGTTGCAGCCGATGCCGAGCACCAAGCTTTTCGGACGGTACAGCACGCCATTAGAAAGAAGCTGCTCCTCTTCCTCCAGCTCCAATAAACGGTCACTCACGACCAATGCGGCGTTAAACGGTTCTTGCAATGCTTCCGCCGTCGAAGCATATACCTTGATATGTCCAGGTACAGGCTTGTCATAACGCCACCAGTTCCGTTCGCCTGTCTCTTGTATGAGCGCAACAGGCTCCTCGTTCACAACAGCAGCGCTCACAGGAGTGGCCTTGTCGAAGCTATCGACCACCCAACCCAATTCCCGACCAAACATGTCCACCGGGATCGTGCCCTGCACGTCCGATGCAGTCGTGATTACAGCACGTGCGCCCAGCAAAGCCGCTACATGGCGGGTCAATTCATTGGCGCCACCCAAATGGCCAGACAATACGCTAATGACATGCTCGCCACGATCATCAATGACAACTACCGCTGGGTCTACCTTTTTATCCACCAAAATTGGTGCAATCATACGAACCACTGCACCGAGAGATATAAATAAAATAATACCGTTATATTGTTTAAATAAATCCGGCAAAATCAGCTTGACCGAGCCTTCGAACAATTGAATGCCACGCTCCTGCTCGTCGCCACGCTCAAATTTGGACATGTAATACACATCCGTGCCCGGAAAGCTGGCTCCCAAATTGCGCACCATTTCCACTCCATGCTTCGTGATTGCCACAGCGGCAAATGGATTACTCACCGGGCTTCACTCCCTTCCGGTAGCCATGGGTGAATGACTTGTCGTACAGCTTGGAACGATGCGCGTCCTTGTCCACCAGCTCCGGGTCGAGCGCCCAGCCTGCCAAAATCATGGCATGCATCGTTATGCCTGCTGCACGCAAATCGGCGGGTAATTGAGCAAGCGTCGTGCGTACGATCTTTTGATCCGGCCAGGTCGCGCGCTGCACAACCGCTACAGGCGTGTCCTCACTCCAGCCTGCTGCCAAAAACTCAACGACCACTTTCTTTGCCAACGTTGCGCTGAGGAACAGTGCCACTGTACAGTGATGGGATGCCAAGTCACGCAGCTTTTCCCGATCCGGTACAGGTGTACGGCCTTCGGCACGCGTCAGAATGACCGTCTGCGTCAGGTCAGGCACAGTTAGCTCTGCACCCAGCACGGCCGCAGAAGCAAAGACCGAGCTGACGCCTGGTACGATTTCGTATGTTACTCCGCGCTGCTTCAGCAACACCATTTGCTCCAAAATGGCTCCGTACACTGCCGGATCACCTGTATGTACGCGAGCTACACTGCGTCCAGCCTGCACAGCCTCGCTCATAATCTCAACCTGCCGCTCCAGATCCATGCCTGAGCTTTGCAGTACCTGCGCCTCTGGCTTGGCCGTGGCAATCAGCTCGTCGTTCACGAGCGAATCCGTGTACAATACCACATCGGCCGTGCGTAGAATCCGAGAGCCTTTGACCGTAATCAGCTCTGGGTCGCCGGGACCTGCTCCTACGATATACACTTTGGGCTCCAACGTCATTTGCTCACCACCATTAAACTCAAATATTCAAGCTCCTGTCCGCGCAGCTCACGTGCGTCGCGCCATACCATTTCATAAGGGGAAGTGACCTTGGTAATGACTGATGCACGGTCCCCAAGATGGAGTTCATCCAGCACATCCAAAATCAAATCCAGCACCTTGGCAACCTTGATAAACACGACCGTATCGTGATTCTCAATCGCCCGCTTCATCGCTTCCCGATCATCCGTAGCCGGAATAATACCGACCTGCTGATCTCCGTCTGCCAAAGGCAATTCCAGCGCTGCCGCCGCTCCCAACACAGACGAAATGCCCGGAATAGATACAATCGGCACTTCAGGATGGAGATCCTTCATGAGCCGTGCCAAATGAATAAAGGTACTGTACAAATTAGGGTCTCCCTCTGTAACAAAGGCTACATCCTTGCCTTGGCTCAGTGCCTCCCAGCAAGCAACCACCGTTTTGTTCCACTCACGCTCCAGTACAACCGGGTCCTTGGTCATTGGAAAAATGAGTCCCAGCATCTCCTTTTCCTCCGGGTTGACGTACAACTCCACGATTTCGTGAGCATACGACTTACCTCCCCGGCGTTTCTTCGGATAAGCCACAACTGCACATTCCTGAATCATGCGATACGCCTTGACCGTAATCAGCTCGGGATCACCCGGCCCCACGCCTACGCCGTAAAGTGTTCCTGTTGCTGCCGTATTCATGCTGTCTCTCTCCCCCTCTTGAATTACCAGCTTACTCCCCTGCTACTTCGTCAGCCACGTCCACCGACGGCTGTCCTGTAATAACATATATCGGATTGAGTCCGTCAAAACGAGTCATATTCAAAATCGGCTTGCTGCGCGCTGTTTGCAATAACGTCACCGAAGTATCGAGACCTGCTGCTTGCATCGCCTTCATCCCATCATGCAGCGTCTCAATCGTTGCAGCATTCACTACAATTCGTCCATCCTTCCGCAGACGGGAAGCACACAGACGAATCAGTTCGGCCAATTCTCCCCCGCTCCCACCGATAAACACCGCATCCGGGTCTGGCAGATCTTCCAGTCCGGCAGGCGCTTTGGCATGAATAACCGGGAAATCGGTGCGGAATTTGATTTTGTTCGCTTCCACATTAGCCAAATCGCCTTCGTTCTTCTCAATGGCAAATACTTGCCCATACTTGGCCAGCCGCGCACATTCCACCGCTACAGAGCCGGAACCTGCACCGATGTCCCATACGATGCTTCGCTCGGTCAGACGCAGCTCGGACAAGCTGAATACGCGTACTTCACGCTTCGTGATCAGTCCTTTTTCCGGCTTACGCTGGTGAAATTCCGCATCCTCGAAGCCAAATCCCCGACGAATTGCAGGCACGTCTTCTCCCTTACGGCGGCGCAAAATAACCACATTCAGTGGTTGGAACGTTCTCTGCGCCATCTCATCCAACGTATAATGCTGATACGCCTCATCCGGTCCGCCCACATGCTCGCCGACAAAGGCATCATATTCCGTCATGCCATAGTGCAGCAGATAGGCAGCGACTGCGGCGGGATGATTCCGGTCGTCCGTCAACAGTGCGACCTTGTTCTGTCCGTCAATCCGCTGCGCCAATCCGGTCATCGGACGGCCGTGTACGCTTTCCAGCACCGCATCCTGCCAGCTTTCACCGAGACGCGCAAACGCCAGCTGAACCGAGCTGATATGCGGCAAAATATCCAAATGTTCAGCCCCCAGCTTGGCGGACAAATAACCTGCAATTCCAAAAAAAAGCGGATCGCCTGACGCAAGCACGACAATATCCTTGTGCTTGCGCAACCGTCCCAATTCTTCTACCACGGCAGATAAGCCGCTCTTTAATGTTCGTTTTTCCCCTGCGAATGCCTTGAAAAAGGCTAGCTGGCGTTCTCCACCAACCAGCAGGTCGGCACGCTCAATGTGCTCCAGCGTCTCCTGCGACAGACCTGCCGCTCCATTTTCACCGATACCAATGACACGAATCACTCTACTCACCGACTCTCGCCCTCCCTAGCACGTTCCCTTTCATCGTTACCAGTACCATTTCCACGACAATTCCACCACCTGCATGGTCCAGACAATGCTGACATCCATAGGTACACAGCTTTTCAAAAAAGCTAAGCGCATTCGCTTCGGTCATCATATCCGCCACCTGCGTAGCTGTATTGGCCTCTGCCACTGCCGCTGCAAGCGACTCGTCCACCCCCGCTTCACGCGCGACCTCAGCCAAAAAGCCAAAATCCACCGGAGCGCTCTTGGAGTGTACCATCATGACACCTTGAGCTACCTTTGACAGCTTGCCAGGCATACCGACGAGAATAATCTTTTTCATTCCCAGCCGTTTCCCATGCTTAATGGCAAAGCCGACAAAATCCCCCATCTGAATAAAGGCCTCTTCCGTCAGCTGATCGTACATTTGCATGGCATATTTTTCACTGCTGCCGCCTGTGGTCAGGACTATTTCTTGGCAGTTCATCGCTTGTGCAACCGATATGGCCTGCACGACGCTGGCTTTATAAGCTGACGTGGAAAACGGAACGACCACACCGCGTGTACCTAGTATGGAAATACCGCCAAGAATGCCAAGCCGTCCGTTCAGCGTTTTCTTGGCAATTTCTTCACCATCTGGCACACTGATGACAACACGGACACCTTTGGCCGATCCGTGCTCTTCAAGCACGCCTGTCACAGCCTCCGTAATCATCCGGCGCGGCACTGGATTGATCGCTGCTTCCCCGACAGGCACAGGCAGACCGGGTTTCGTTACCCGCCCTACTCCGACGCCGCCGTCCAGCTCAATACCCGGCTCCTCGTGCCAGCTAACAGAGGCGATAATTTTCGCCTGATGCGTGGCATCTGGGTCATCGCCACCGTCCTTGATCGTCGTGCAGGAAGCTTCGTCCGCGTCCAACACAGGCTCGATCAGCTCAAACGCATGATCGAAGCCCGCGGGCAGCGATATCACTGCTTCCTTCGGTGGAATGCCCGTGATGAGCAGTTGTACCGCTCCTTTGGCCACTGCAGCCGCACAAGCTCCAGTCGTAAAGCCTGACCGCATTGGCTTGTCCGGCGCGGGAGCTTCACCGCTTTTCATCCGTTTGGGCCTGTTGGCGGACGCCGCTTCCTTTTCCATGCCAATTCCTCCTTAACCTCTTCTGCTGATCATGTTCTAATTCATTTCATGATACAGCAAACGGACAACCGCATCTAGCGGACAGCCATTAAGGAGATCGCATTCAATGCTGCTACGACAATTGTACTGCCGCCCTTGCGTCCAATATTCGTAATGAACGGAATATCCAGCTTGCGCAGCTCGTCCTTGGATTCTGCTGCCGATACGAAACCGACGGGCATGCCAATCACCAGTCCGGGTCTAGCCGCTCCTTCTTTTACCAGACGGATCAACTCCAGCAACGCTGTCGGCGCATTACCAATGGCATAAATGCCACCTTCGCCCGCTTGGATCGCTTTGCGCATGGAAATAATGGCGCGTGTCGTATTCAGTCTTTTCGCTTCTTCCATGACATCAGGGTCAGATATGTACACATGCACATCCCCGCCAAATTGACGGATACGATCCTTGCTCAGCCCCGCTTGAATCATCTGCACATCCGCCACTACCTGCTGTCCTGCACGAATAGCTGCAATCCCGGCTTCAATCGCCTTTGGATGAAACACCATGCTGCGGCCCAGCTCAAAATCAGCAGATGCATGAATGACACGCTGTACAACGGGATATTGCTCTGCTGTAAAAGGATGCTCTCCCAATTCTTCTGTGATCATCTCGAAGCTTTTGCCCTCAATTTCCTGCGGCTGCACCGTTAGCGGTTTGAATTCTGTTTTAAAATCCATCGTATCGACCACTCCCTTATGGAAAATTAGAAAATAGTTTAGGAAAATGACAATTCATTGCTACAAAATCATAGATACCTCTAAAAAACACCTGTTTTAAGATGACTATATTTTAAATACATGCCAGAAGTCGTTCCTGATTAACTGGACTCGCAAGGGCAAGACTCAACTCAAATTGAAGTTTTCTCTTTTGCTGTGCGCAGTGCGTTAATGACTCCGTCGAAATGATCAAATACTGTGCCAAATTCCACTTCCGGCCTGGAAATCAAAAGTACGTGAATCCCCAGCTCCAATGCAGATTGAACCTTTTCATCCACTGCTCCCGTGTGTCCGCTTTCCTTGGTGACCATCACGGTCGTGCCATAGTGCTTGTACAATGCTTCGTTCATCTCGCGGGAAAAGGGTCCCTGCATGGCAATAATATTCTTTTGCTCCATGCCCAGTTCGCCGCATTTCTCCATATTGTCTAGGCGCGGCAGCATGCGTGCAACCAGACGAATCTCCGGGTCTCCGAGTAAATGCTTGGTGAACGTGCCGAGCGTCTTACTACCTGTCGTAAGCATGACAGAGCCTTTGAGTTGCTTCGCTTCTAATGCGGCCTCTTCATAGGAAGACACGATGTGGAGCAATGGATGATTGTCATACATCAGTCCCGCCCGCTCGTAGCGAATATAAGGAACTCCGGACTCGCGAGCGGCTGTCATTGCATTCGCATGTGCTTCTTCTGCAAAAGGATGACTGGCATCAACAACCGCCTGTATTCCCTGCTCCCGAATCATTGCAGTCATTTCATCGGCTGTCATTCGCCCTGTACGTACGTCCAGCCCTGCTTCGGACAAGCTGGCTGCCGCGCTTTCGGTTACGACCGAGGTCAATACGTTGAAGCCATTGTCACGGATTTGCAGCGCCAATTCCCGAGCATCGCTCGTTCCACATAGCATGAATATCATGAGCCCTTCACCTGCCCGCTTCCATTCACTACAGATGGCGTATGTGAATGCTCGTGATGGTGAGCATGGTCATGCTCATGAGTGTGATCGTGGCTGTGTGTATGGTGATCATGATGATCGTGCTCATGTGCATGATGATGGTGATGATGCTCATGATCGTGATGGTGGTCATGGTCGTGGTGATGATGGTGGTGCTCCTGCGCCTCCAGACGGAACTGGCAGTTATCACAATTGGCCGTAACCTTGCCGAACAAGCCTTCCTTAGCTCGCTCTAGCACCAGTTCAATCAGTTGAGGATGGAAACCAAAATATCCTCCCATTTCCACTTGTAATGTAGGGTGAGCCTCGGCAAATTCCTGGGTCATTTCTCCGATGCGCTTAATCAGCACACCCGTGAACAGAAAATAGGGAAGCACGATAATCTTTTTGGCCCCCAGTCGTACACAACGCTCCAATCCATCGGGAAAAGAAGGCTGCGTCACACCGATAAAGCTGCTCTCTACCCACGTATAAGAAAGCTGCTCCCACAGCATACGGGTGATTTTGAAAAAGTCACTGTTCGCATCTGGATCGCTACTTCCGCGTCCTAACACAAGTACCGCCGTTTCTTCGTCGGATACCTCGGCAAATGCCTCTACAGCGCTATTCATTCCCGCTGGAACTGCAACCGGACGGGCCTCTTTCAAGCGGCTTTGCAGAATGCTGACGATTTTCTCGTGAACGCCAATCGGGCGTCCATATACAAATTCCACCTGCGGATATTTTGCTTTTGCCCGATCAATAGCCATCGGAATATCAATTTTGGCATGTACCGCTGCGAACAAGATAATCGGAATGAGAACGACACGCGTCGCACCTTTCTCCACACATGTTTGCATCCCATCAGCAATGCTGGGACGTGCCAACTCCAAGAAACAGGTTTCCACGCACATATCCGGTACCCGGTCTGCCACTGCCTGTGCAAATTCCAGCAGTTCCTGGTTCCCCTCCGGGTCCCGACTTCCATGTCCAACTAACAATATTGCATCCACTGCTGTTTTTTCCTCCTCTTTAATAGGGATAGCCTGCATGACGCCCTATTTTATATATATGCTTGTATCCAGTTCATCAGGCCTTCAGTCCATTAATCACCACAAACCGCATTCACTTCTACCGTTGCTGGTGCATCTTCATGCCGGAAACCCGCAACGACACCTACACGTTTAAAAAATTTATGAAAACGCTCATTCGGATGCCCTTTTTCCTTATATTCAGCGATGACGTTCTCCACAATGTCAGTAATTTGATCACCCGGAATCCCTTCCGCTACGGGCTGAGCGGCATGAGCATTGCGACCGAATTTTTTGCCACCAAGGAAGAGGTCGTATCCTCCCTTGCGATAGACGATGCCGATATCCTCCAGCACCGCTCCATAGCAGGCCATACCGCATCCGTTCAAAGCAATGCTCGTTTCCTTGGGTGCCTGTAATCCGCCAAGTACAACCTGTAGATGCTCAGCCACAGGCACAGCGTCATCCTTCTCCATATTGCAGAAGTCGCACGCCTTTACCTTAAACACATCGCCAATCGGCATGACAATGAATCGTTCATCCCGCAGCCGTCCAACCAGTTCCTCGGGGTCTGCACACGGCACGCGCAGCACAATCTGATGATCTGGCGTGTATTCCAGTTCGCCATCATCACCCGCTACCTCGGCGAGCAGCGCCATCTGGCGAGCGGTGAACTTCTTGTTTCCCACCCCCGGGGAAACGCCCACCTCAAATAGCGCAGGCTTGCCAAAGCCGCCTGTCGCCATCCCGGCCGGGGCCCCCGCTCCGGCCACCGCTGCCGTTCCGGCGGTGCTCTCGGCGGTAGGCGCTTGCCCGCTCCAGCGAGCGTTGGCTGCGCCAGGCAGCTTGCCGCCAACAGCGAGGCGGCTTAGTGCCTCTGCCGCCAGCGATGCCGGGGTTGCTGCGCCGGTTTGCACAGCGGTCGTTGCCTGCACGGCAGCCATCGCTTGCGGGCGTGCCTGCGTCGCAACCGCAGCGCCGCTCGCGGAGGGTCCAGCGGGCGTAGTCGGGGCTGCGCCTGCCTGCGGTGCAGCCTCTTGTGCGCCCAGCGACCACGGCTCCGCTTCCGTGCGGAGACGCTGATGCGGCTTGAGCGCTTGCTCGGTCGCATCCAGCGTGTATTTGCGCTGATATCCGCGCGGAGTCACGATCAAGCCGTCATACACCGTTGTCGAGGAATTGCCGATGATTACAGTCGTCAGCATCCCGATGTCATGATTCAGCATATCTTCCAGCGTCGTTACAATAACTTGCTGACGTTCACGATAAGCACTTTTCACCAACCCAACTGGAGTTTGCGGATCGCGGTAACGCAGCAAAATGGACTGCGTCTCCACAATCTGGCGTGTACGCCGACCACTGCGCGGGTTGTATAATGCAATCACAAAATCGGCCGAAGCCGCTGCTTCTACACGCTTCACAATCGTTTCCCATGGGGTCAGATGATCACTCAGACTGATCGTGCAAGCATCATGCATAACTGGCGCCCCCAACAGTGAAGCACAGGACTGAATAGCCGAGATCCCCGGTACGACTTCTACCTCAACCCCGTCCTCGCGTCGCCAGCCTTTTTGCATCAGCACTTCGTACACCAGCCCTGCCATACCATAGACTCCTGCATCTCCACTGGAAATGACAGCTACCTTCTTGCCCATCTCTGCTTGGCGAACCGCCTCCTGCGCACGGCTCACTTCCTCTGTCATCCCTGTGCGTACAATCTCCTGTCCGTTCAACAACGGACGGATCAAATCAACGTAGGTATTGTAGCCGATAATGACCTCACTTTCGGCCAGCGCATCCAGCGCCCGTTTTGTGATATGTTCCATATCTCCTGGTCCAAATCCAATCACCAGCAATTTTCCTAATGGGCTCATCGTGCTCCTCCTATTCATCCTTTTCAGGGTAGCTATCCTATCTATTTCAATGATTTATGCACATCCTGTAACTCAAAAAACCCCATCCTGCCCGGATGGGGTTTCTATGTACGTATCTCTCATCAGACGAAAAAACAGCGTAAGAAGACACTATTTGTCTTCCTCCAGCCTGCCGTTGTTTTCCACCTGTCTGTTTACGCTTCAAACGCTGCTGCACGTTCATATCCACGCAAACCTCTAACCAACATGGAAAAAGCAACGTGTGCCTGATTTCCTGATTTCGTACACCCATCCTCTCCGCGAAGGTTAACGGTGCATACAGATCAAGGTAGGTCTCCTGGCTTGGCATCAACAGATTCTTTCGTCTTCCCCGTTTTTCACGAGTGACCAGTTAAAAAAATCCTCTTCCTTACAGTGGCGGGACCGCTCGGGATTTGCACCCGATTCCCTGTTACCCTTTGCTCAACCGCAAAGGCACCTTGTCTGTCCGCTATTTGATTATGGGTCTTATCATAACCTTGCCTCAATCAGTTGTGCAAGCACGAAAAACGCTTTATTTCAAGTTCTCTGCTTTATTTTTTAACATATGTAGCAATTCGTCCGGGTCCGCAGAGATACTTAATAACGCTGGATGCTCAGCCCCGGTAAACCCTTCTTGCACGCTATGACGCACCATTTCTACTAACGGCTCAAAATATCCATTCACATTCAGCAGCCCAATCGGCTTGCGATGAATGCCGATTTGCGCCCAGCACAATACCTCGAATAGCTCCTCAAAGGTTCCCAAGCCACCTGGAAGGGCAATAAACGCATCGGCCATCTCGCTCATTGCCGCTTTACGCTCATGCATGCTTGCTACCTCAATAAATTCGGTAACTCCCCGATGAATGATCTCTGCATCAAATAACAGGGTGGGCATAATGCCAGTGACCTGACCGTTACCCGCCAGCATGCCATCCGCCACTTTTCCCATCAGCCCCCTACTGGAGCCACCGTAGATCAGACGGATATGATGGCGAGCCATGGCTTCTCCCAGCTTGCCTGCCGCTTCAACATATACCGATGAATGTCCAGGTCTGGACCCGGCAAATACACAAATAGAATTCATTAACGTCTCAGCTCCTGTCCTAAGTCAGCATTTAGCATAATTCGATTCCCAACGCTCATAAGTACAATATATAGACGAACTAAAGCGTTTCGATCTATATATTGCTTATTTGAAAACGCTCTTGGGATTTATGCAAAATGCTCAAGTATCATGCATCGAAACTTATTCATTATATTAGCTAAATATTTTCGCTATAACAAAAATCTTTGTCGATGCATGTCCAATAAAAAAAGATAAAGACCTCGCAGGCCCTTATCTTTATTTTACGCTTTATCCAAAAATATAAGTTCATTTTTAGCATACTATATTTATAATTTCTATCTCATTTCTATCTCATTTTCATCTCATTTCAATGACCATTCACGATCTTCAGACCACAGCCATGCACCGAATCGTTATGCTCAAAATATTTGCCCAGCTCCACCATCATCGCGCCCATGCGCTCTTCGGTTGGAAACACGACTCGATCAATCCCTTCTTCCACAATGGACTGTGCAGTCACCTTCCCTACTGATACAGCAATCACATCCTCACGGAAAGCTTCCAGTAAATCCTCGATTCGATTTTGCTCTCTCGCATATTGGGCTAAAAATCGAATTTGCGGACCACTCGTGAACGTAACAGCATCAACATTACGATGGATAACATCCTCCAGTAACGCCTGCAATTTTGCTTCCTCAGGTGGAATATGCTTATAAGGAAGTACCTGGCGGGTCACTGCCCCCTGCTCGTCCAGCCACTTTACCAACCGTGGGGCTGGATCGCCATGCAGTTGCAACAATACTTCTTTCCCCTTCAGATCGTATGGGGCGAAAGCTCCTGTCAATCCGATCAAACTTCCGTCCTCGTCTCGTACTGCTGGCGTAAAGCCACGCTTTTTGAGTCCATTGACCGTCTTGTAGCCCCGCGCTGCAATGTTGGAAGATTGTAGCAGCTCCATAATCTGCTCAGCCACGCCCATATCCTCTGCCATATCGAACAGGGCATCCAGCCCCATACCTGTCGTGAAGATGTACCAGTCCGGAGGGTGCTTCACCCACGATACAACAGCGTTGCGCAGCTCGATATCATCCAGAAAAACGGTACCTTGGGCCGGGCGCTGTACTGGCTCACCCCCCATCTTCACAACTAGCAGCGCCATTTCTTCTGCTTTACGGGGACCCGCAAGAGCGACTCTCTTACCTGCCATGCGTTGTGCCATTCTGTTGCCTCCCTTGTAGAAGTCGTATTTCTTTCTACCAAGTATACAATCAGAGGGGTAAAAGACAAATAAGAATTACTTTTCCGATGAATACAGTAATCTTATAAGTGACCGTGTTCTGGTCTGCCTTCATGCTGGCTTTCTTTCTGACTACTGCTATCCCGCTCTCCGTTAGATGCCCTATCATCTCCGCCATTCCCTTTAGGTTTGGGTCGGAGCAACATCCATAGCAACAAAGGCATGATAACAAAAAAAATGATCATCACCGCGGTCCACTCCCGGCTGAACTCATAAATTTGCACAATGTTGGAGAACAGCATAAACGAACAGACATAGCCTAACAAACCTACGGGCCAAACCATCAGGCTCCCCCAGGCTTGGGCAAACATCCGCTTTACCGCCAAACTGGTAACGTACAGATCAACCCCAATCTTCGTAAGAAAGGTCGGTACGGTCAGTACTGCCACGAACAAATCGAACCGATCCAGAAAGTCCGTTAGCTGCAATTGACGCACCAGTTCATACGATGGATAAAATAGCCGTGACAAGATAGGAACACCAATAACCAACTCGGACAGCAGCACCAGCATGGTCAGAAAAGCGGTTCCGAGCAAATGCCCAAACCACGCACTACGCCCATTATAGCTCTTCCCAGAAATCACAAAGGGGACTATCATAATATCGGCCATATAACCCAGCATGCGCCAACTCCCCTTGATTACTCCCTCTACTTCTGGATGTAAGTAGGGTCTCAGCATCGAAAAATCCATATTACGCCCAAAAAAAAGCGGCATGGTCAACAGCGTCACAATCAACAGTGGTATAAAATTCTCGGTCATATTCACGATGGTGCTTATTCCGCCTTTAGCCATAAATACTAGAGTCAACAGCACAATAAGAGAAGTGACCACAATCGGAGTCTGCGGCAAAAGCACCACCTCCACCAGATCCGTAATAATCCTCAAATCCCGTGCAAAGATGATCAGGAATAAAATAAGGTAGATTGCAAGCAGCACACGGCCCAGCACAGGGTGAGAGCTCACCATCGCCTGCATCAGATCCTGCTCAGGAAACCGGCGTTTGAGTTTCAACATCGCCCAGATCGGCAAGCATAGCACGATAGCCGCAATTATACAGGTCCAGTAAGCATGCTGATTCGCGTGATCCGCTGCCTGCGTCGGAGCATGTATAAGGGTAATACCGACCTCCATCAATACACCAAGCAGCGCAATTTGTCTGGTTGTGAACTGTTTCATGCAGGTACATCCTCCTTTTGCCCGCAGGCATCCATTACACGATTTACAACGTAGGGGGGAGCCACATGGCAATAAAGTGGGTTAGCCATGTAGCCACATAAACGGTGCTCTTCGTTGATGTTCCGTAAATCCAGATACCAATGCTAATAACATACATTACGCGGGAGACCCAGCGATTGATGGCTGGTGCATTGTGAATATTTTTACGGTCCATCAGATACATGAAGAGCATAACCAGCACCAAAGGTAACAGAAATACTTTATTCATTGGATTTGCTCCTTTTTGACCCCGAATGGTTTGGTGACCGCACCGATATTCTCGATATGCACGACCGGATTTATGGTGACCTTCACCTTGGGATACAGTTGTTCCCATTGGGGTTTGATCCGTTTCCATTCATCCGGGTGACTTGTAATAATAGCTCGGCCCAAACCAAGTACGTCTGAATGATACTTTTGCTGAATCACCTGAACAGCCGCTCCCAGCTCCCTCTTGATCTCCTCAGCTGTCTGCTGCTCCAGCCACTTCAAATTTTCCTCGTTGGAAATATCGAAGCTCGTCTCATTTTCCTTCACATTCCCATTGCAGTTCAGTTGAATGGTCATTCGAATCTCATCCCCTTGAATATGGGGCTTAATTTGGACTTTATTTTCGATGAGGTGTACAGATATGTAACCTCTACCTTTGGGAGGGGGAATAAATATTTCTGTCTCCTTGGCTTGCTCCATACCCAAAAGCAGAAACCGACTGAGGTGGTTATCAATAATTCCTGTTAACCTGTCTTTGCGAAACACAGCCAGTCCATCGACCTGAATATTCGTTTTCTTGTCTTTAAGGTTAGGGGGCCCATTCTTCACCAGAGACATTACTGGTACCACCGGGTCAACGCCTTCCAGCAGGACGGAATTCATCAACAGCTTAACGGAACGAGGTTTTTTCATATAGGAAATATTGAGCTCACGCACCATTTCTGCTGGATATTGCTCTATCGGAGCATCTGCCTGAAGCAATTCCATCGTTGAACCCTTCGTAATAACAACCAGGGACGACAGACGGTTCTGCGGAACACGTGCCAGTACATCCATCATTTTGCTAATCCCTTCTCGTGCCAGCGCCTCGCCGAACAGCAGCACCCGCCGATGGGAGTAATTGAGTGTTCGCGAAACTCCGCGCTGTTCCTCGGTACTTGCTCCTCGAAAGCTTGGGCCTATTTTGGACTCCAGATAGTAGGATTTCGTACCACTGGTACCTCCCCCTCCTCCTGTACTGCCCGAAGATCCGAGTTGTCCGGGTAGAGCAATTTGCATCGTTACCCGGTATTGATCGCCTTCCTTGTCCAGCCCGGTACCCATCACGAAAGCCACATCATTCACTTCACGGCGATCCCAGCATCCTCCCAAGAGAACAGAGCATAGCAGCAGACAACAGAGCACAGCGACTTTACGTATTTGTTGTGTATTCGATTTGGGCGTCATCACCATCCCTCCTCGCTTTTAGGCGTTCCATTCATCTTTTCCTTCGCTCGTTTGTTGTTGTCTTTACCAATCCAGGAAGGACGTTTGGTCATTTTCCACCAAGGCGCGCGGACGACGATATCCTTTTGATCCATATGGTTGTACGGGCTATATCCACTCATATAAGGGACACCAAACGAGGTTAGCTTGGTTAGATGCGTAGCAATCAGCGTTGTCGCAATAATGATCCCAAACAATCCGAATAAACCTGCCATCAGCATGATGGGAAATCGCAACAGACGAACCGTGATGGCAAAGTTAAAACGCGGTATGGTAAACGACGCAATACCTGTGAGCGACACAACAATGACTATGGGCGCCGATACGATTCCTGCTTGTACTGCGGCCTGCCCAATGACGAGCGCACCAAGAATACTGACGGCCTGACCGACCGTTTTGGGGAGACGAATCCCTGCTTCCCGTAATGCCTCAAAGGAAATCTCCATCATCAATGCTTCCACCAGTGCTGGAAAAGGGATGGATTCGCGAGCCGCCGCAATACTCAGGATGAGCGTCGTCGGCAGCATATCATGATGAAAGGTCGTCACCGCTACATATAATGCAGGCAGAAAGAGAGCCATTATGAGAAAAAGAAAACGAATCCAGCGCACCATATTACTGATGAAAAAGCGCTCGTAATAATCCTCGCTCGCTTGCATCATCTGCCACATCGTGACTGGCCCAATCAGGGCAAAAGGCGTTCCGTCCACAAAAATGGCAAAACGTCCTTCCAGTAACTGCGCAGTGACGGTATCCGGACGTTCAGTGTATTCCATTTGCGGAAACGGTGAAAACGGATGATCCTCAATCAGTTCCTCAATATACCCCGTCTCCAGAACACCATCAATTTTAATATCGCTGAGCCGTTTTTTTACATCCTCCACCAGCTTCGAATCTATGATCCCTTCAATATAAGTAAGGACGACGCTCGTTTGAGTTTCTGTTCCGATGGTCATGCTGTACATCTTGAGCTTGGAGGTCTTCAGCTTGAAGCGTAACAGTGCTGTATTAACGCGAAGAGTCTCAGTGAAGCCCTCACGCGGTCCGCGAATAACCGCTTCTGTCTGTGGTTCCTCTACGCCACGACGGACACCGCCCTTGGCGCTAAAAATATACGCACGAGGCGTGCCATCTACGAACAAGGCGGCATTGCCGTCCAGTATCGCTGCCGATACCATCTTCCATTCGTCCATCGTTTTGGTCTGGGACATGGAGATACGAGTTTCATCCAGCGGCTCCAATTTGCCGTTCACTTCAGGGTCCTTGAGCATCATGCCCAGAATGACAGGCCGCAGGATATGATCCTGCAAATCCTCCGATTTTACCGTACCTTCAAAATAAGCCAACAACCCTTTGCGTTCAGGGGAAATCATGAGCTCTCGATAGACGATATCAGAGCAATCCTTAAAAATATCACGCAAAGCAATCAAATTGTCTTCCACACTGCTACGTAGCGGCTGTTCCAGCCACGAAGACTCAGGCAGTCCTTTAGGCACATTGGAATTTCGTGTCTTGCGGTCTGCGGCTGGAATCGCTCTCCGGCTCCACGGTGGCTTCGGCAACTTGGGAAAGCGCCCTTTCTTCATCGTTATTCCCCCTTTACGAATGAGCCGAACAGATAATATGACATATAGGATGTACCAGCCTGCAAAGGATTATGTATCCAATGAACTCAACATATTGAACGGATAACAAAAAGACCCTGCAATGATGCAGAGCCTTCGAAAATCCATCATATATCTGAAAATTTATGATAAAGGAATGATTAATCGCCCCAATACTCCTCGGGATGGTATTCAATCTCAGAACTAGCTTCGAACGTAAGCTTATCTGTCTGATCATGATATTCCACACTTTCCGGGGTGACGTAATACCAATGCTTCACCAGGGGGCCATCATCTACCGGGGTTACAAAACGAAATACGTTCAACTCCCCGCTATAACGCACAATCGCCTCCGCCATCTCACGCGGCAACTCTTGAAGCGTAAAGCGAAACACACCGTCCACCGATTCAAAATGACAATCGAAACTCTGCTTGCGGCTGTCAGCAAAGCTACGTCCCGTGACGGCATGCTTGATCAGCCATGTTTCCTGCTGCGCCATTGTGCGCACCTCCTTTTAGGGCAAATCAATCAACATATAAAAAACAGAATCTTCTGCTTTCAGTGAGAGCTTCGGCTCCTGCTCAATACGAGCGGAATCGCGTCCTTGCAGAATATGTTCACCGTTCACACGCAGCGAGCCTTCGATGATGAACAGGAACACGCGCCGACCCTCGGCCTGTGTGAATTCTACTTGTTCTCCAGGCTGAAGCTTGCTTAAATAAATCGTTAAATCCTGGTTGATTGCAGCTATTTCACCCTCTGTGCCTGGTACGCGCTTTCCGGCAACGACAGGCAGAAGCTGACCGTGAAGACGCTCAGGATTGAATGCTGTAGCCTCATATGACGGTTTCAGTCCTCTCGTATGCGGGCTAAACCACAATTGCAGCAGACTGACATCCTCCGTTTGTGAAGCGTTGTGCTCCGTATGAATGATGCCGTGGCCCGCTGACATTCGCTGAATGCCTCCAAAACGGGTTACCGCTACATGTCCACGGTTGTCTTCATGACGCAGTTCCCCATACAGCACAATCGAAACAATCTCCATATCACTGTGCGGATGCGCCCCAAATCCCCGTCCCGGTGCGATGACATCGTCATTACAGACACGCATAGGACCAAACGCTGTATTGTTCTCATCCTGATACTCCGCGAATGAAAAGCTGTGACTTCCCCGCAACCAGCCCTTATCGAAGCTGAATCGGGAAGCCGCCGGATATATTGTAAACATAATAGCCCTCCTTCAGGAAGAAAATGAGATCAAATCCCTCTCATTGTAACCGAGCCCAAGCGATAAAGCTACGCCTCTGTCTGAGTGATAATCTCATCTATAAAAGACTGCAAAGTACTGGTAACAAAGGCTTCCTTACGCCGGATAAACACCGTTGTTACTTCATTGTACGGCTCAGGCATCGCATGACCGCATACAAGGCCTTGAGCCACCAGCCCGCTGATCGACGATTCGGGAAAAACAGTCATTCCAATACCAGCCGCCACACTGCCGATAATCGTCTCAAATGTCCCAAACTCCATAATCTGCTTGGGAATAATCCCCTCCATCTTGAGCCAAGTTTCCAGCCGTCCCCGGTAGCCGCAACCTTTTTTATACAGCAGGAGTGGACGGGTTGTAAGATCCTCGACAGAAAAGTCATCTCCTTGGGATACGAGGACCAGTTTTTCCTGAAACACATCAAACTGTTCAATCAGCGGATGCTTGACCGGCCCGGTCACAAAAGCTCCATCCAGCCGCATCTCTGCAACCTCCTGCACCAGAGACTCTGTAACCCCAGCCTTGAGGGACAACTCGACATCCGGGTACTTGCTATAGTAAGCATGTAAAATGGCTGGGAGGGCAATGACAGTCTCCACAATGCCAATCTCCAGTACCCCCGAAGGTGTAGAGGTATTCTGAAACGCATGTTTCATTTCCTCAAATTGCGATAAAATGCTTTTCGTATATTGCAGCAGACGCTTGCCCTCTGCATTGAGGATCATTCCCCGCTTATGTCTATTAAATAAAGGCGTTTGCAGTTCCTTTTCGAGCAGCTTGATTCTGGCCGTTACATTGGACTGGACATAGCTAAGCTCGGCTGCAGCCTTGCTGACACTGCCATGCGCAGCCACCGTCTGGAAAATGTTTAAATCGTTCAGATCCACTACTGCTCCCCCTTATTGTGAAGGACAAGGGGCCATCAAAATTGACGCGCCTTGTCACTTATTATCATTTTAAATGATCATAATGTTTATTTTCAATCATTTTACCAACAGCTTCCTATCCTTTATGATGTGTCCATAAGATATGTCCGCTGAGACCGGCAAGGAGGAGCTTTTGTACACCATGAACAGACAAATCATGACCGGATCTTTATTATGCCTAATCGCCAGTATGTCCTGGGGGGCGATGTTTCCGGTTTCGCACATTGCATTACAACATATCAATCCACTGTACTTTTCATTTTTGCGCTATTTATCGGTTACACTCATTTTAGTCGTGCTATTGTGGCTCAAAGAGGGACGGACGGCATTTCGCTTTGAGGGCAAGGGCAAGACGTTGTTATTCTTTGGGACCATGGGATTCACCATTTATAATATGGCCGTTTTCCAGGGACAGCACGCGATGGGGGCAGCAGGTACTCTGGTAGCTTCTATAATGGAAGTGCTAATGCCGATGATTTCCATTGCGATGGTGTGGGTCATGACCCGTAAAATGCCTCCGAAATATACACTAATCAGCATGGTGATTGCGCTGGCTGGGGCTTTACTTGTGATCACGAACGGAAAATGGACCTTTTTCACACTTGCCGGACAACATTTACTGCCGCTGTTGCTTATTTTCGTAGGCGTCGTCGGATGGGTCGTATATTCCATGGGAGGCAGCCACTTTGCAGGATGGTCTACTCTTCGGTATTCAACCCTAACCTGCCTGCTTGGAACTCTCGTCTCCTTCGTAGTCGTCACATTTGCCTCTGCTTTCAACTGGATTGTGGTGCCGGACTGGCAGGCTGTGTGGTCAGTTAAATACGAAATGAGCTTTATGATCCTGCTTCCAGGGCTAGCTGCCCTGCTTAGCTGGAATGCCGGAATCCGAAAGCTGTCTCCACTGAACGGAATTCTATTTATTAACTTTGTACCGATTACCACGCTGGTACTCATGTACTTCCAAGGTTATGTCATTAGCCGTTTTGAACTATATGGGACAGTGCTAGTCATTTTCGCACTGATTCTGAACAATATGTTTCAGAGAAGTTCGCTGCGTCCTTCCGACAGCTCACGGGATGTCCGTTTCCGTCTGGATCGCCGCAAGTCCTTCCAACGTTAACTTCTAACCCTGCAAACCAGAAATTATGCTAAAAACATTAAAAAGCGCCTGGATACAGAGTACAATCTCCTGTATCCGGGCGCTTTTTATCATTTTAGGATTTTCCTTCAACCTGAAAACGTCCAACCAGTTCACGCAATTCCTCTGCCATTTGGCTCAGGTCCGCTGTAGATGAAGCAATTTCCTCAATAGAAGCAAGCTGTTGCTCAGCCGCTGCTGAGATCGACTCGGTGTTGCTCGCTGCCTCGTCCGAAATGTGGGCAATATCGCTCATAATATCTACGACGCCTACAGTCCCCCGTGCCATTTCCTGAGTCACTCCGGTAATGTCATTGATATGTACCATAGCTCGTTCCACGGCCTGGCTGATCTCCGCAAAGGATTGCTCAGACGTGGTTACCGAATCAATGCCTTCCGTCACCCGTGTCCGCGCTTGATGCATAGCGCCCAGAGCATGATTCATATCCACCTGCATCGCTTCAATGCGCTCCGAGATCAAAGTAGCCGATTTCGCTGATTCCTCAGCTAGCTTACGTACCTCCGTAGCGACCACGGCAAATCCCTTACCATGATCCCCAGCACGTGCGGCCTCAATGGACGCATTCAGAGCTAAAAGATTCGTCTGTTTGGCAATACCGGATATAACGCTGATAATATTCACGATTTCACCGGAGCGCTCATTGAGAGAGTCCATGGCCTGTCCGAGATCGTTAACGGTCTCATCGATGTCATGCATCTTCTGGACAGCCTGCGTAGCAGCCTTGCTGCCCTCCTGAGCCGACTCGGCGTTCATCTTCACATGTTCAGATACGCCCACCATACGCTCGGATACGTTCGCTGCTTGCTGAGCAAGCTCCTCCATATTTACGGAGCCGTGCTTGACGCTCTCCACCTGACGTTCGCTGCCCACAGCTACTTCCTGGATAGCAATGGTGACATGCTCAATCGCTTGGGTTGTCTGATCTGCACCCGCAGCCAGCTCCTCCGCTGAAGAACTCACCCGATCTGTCGTTTCGTGTACGCTTCGAATCATCGTGCGCAAACTATCCACCATGGTTTGAAAGTGAGCAGACAATTCGCCCACCTCATCCGTTTTTCCAGTTTCCAAATCGCCCGTCAAATCTCCTTCACTGATTCGTTCTGCTGATTTTTGCAGCTTACGAATCGGTACCAAAACAGAACGGGTAATCAGGAAAATCGCGATAAGCGCAATCACCAGTGAGGCAGCCAGCACGAAAATGGTTACATAACGCATGGCAGCGGTGGCATCGCTAATCTCGGATTGATAGAAGGTACCTGCAATTTTCCAGCCGGTATCCGTATTCGTTACATAGGTCAAATATTTCTCGCGACCTTCATGCATATAGTTGAAGTTCCCGCTCGGCGCAGTATACAACCTATCAAGCGAATTCTCCTGAGGAGATGAGCCCGCTTTAGCCGTAGGATGGACTACGAATTTCTTCGTATGATCCAAAATGATGATATACCCCTCCTGGCCCACTTTGATAGAGGCCAGTTTACGTACACTCTCCAGATTTAGAGAAATCCCGATAACCCCGGACTTGTCGGAAAGCGTCTGAGATACTACGACAACAGGAATACCCGATGAATTGATGATCACAGGCGTAATTGCAACCTTACCGGGCTGCTTCATCGCTTCGATGTACCATGGACGTGTGCGAGGGTCAAATGTCCCTTCATCCTCCTTGGGCACCCCCCGGATCATCAGCCCCTCCGGTGTACCAACAAAAATATCCGTTGCATCTTCGTGCAAACCCTTGTATTGGATCAGCTTGGGCTGAATCAAAGGGCTGTTTCGACCATCTATCATCGAACCGTCCAGACGCTCCGCCAAATAACTCGCATCTTTAATTTTACTGGCGATTGCGTACTCAATAATGGAGTTAGCTGTCGCTACCCCCTGATTCGCACTGCCGTGGAGCTGTTTCTCCATAGCATTATATGATGATTTATAGGTCGCAGTGGAAATACTTAAGCTCGGAATCAGCAAAACAAGTAAAAAGCCTAAACTTAGCTTGTTCCTGAGTGTCCATATCGTTTTTCTCTTTCGCGTTGTTCCCATGTTTTTTCCCCTTTGCTCATAAAACAATATATTTGAATTACATTCCGTGTTAGTTATATCGGTTGAAAGTAGCAAATGATTTACAATAAAATTTCACAAAGGAGAAAAACAAAAACCGCGCCCTATAAGACTAAGGACGCGGTTATATGAACATTTAGACCTGTACGTTACTGTTTTCAGTCTTTTTGCGGCCAAACAACTGATCCACTGCCAGAAAACGTCCACCGACAAGCGCTTGCTGAAGGCTGGTGAACAGAATCAGCAGATCAAATTCAATCGAGCCAAAAGGCTGTCCTTTTTTAGCGGTTAGCAATACACCAATCATAACAATGGTCAATGCCGCTCCAGCCAGTCGTGTTCCGATACCCAGAACCAGTGCAATTCCTCCAACCAGCTCAACCGTAGCGACCACAGGGGCCATCCAACCAGGGAGTCCGATACTTTGGAAGAAGCCGGAGGTTCCGTCTAATCCCTGAAACTTTTGTGCACCGTGAACGATAAAAATAACCCCTGTAAAGATTCGTACCAACAATAATCCAATATTCATAAGCGTTTGATTCATTTGCTCATCTCCTTTTAAATTGTATAAAAATCCTGCAACAAACTACATACTGTAGTGTATTGCACATTGAGAATCGGGAGCGCGAAAAGCGCCACCCGTAAGAAACATCTTGTCCAACTAGATTAGCGCCAGTGCGAACATAAGTGTCAGCATCACTAGCACATAGCTGGAAAACATAATCGAACGCCAAGGCATTTGAATGACAGGTTCTTGCTGAGGGTCTAAAATACGTGAGATACGATAATTAATGGACGTTTCTGCAAACGAGGAACAAGCGGCGGAGTTTACCAGGCGAGTATTGGCAGGCGTCATACTCAAAAGCTTGAGCAATGCGCTCCCAATCCCAACGGGTGAACCGGCTCGATGAATCGCTTCGTTATCAGCCAAAATTTCACGGGCCGTCTTATAATGATTGGTAATGTGACGCAGCACTGGCAAGTAAAACAGCTGTTTAGCACACACTTGCAGCAACCAGGTCTTCAACGGATCATAATGTTTCATATGATAGGCTTCGTGGTATATGACAGCCTCTTCCTCGTGCTTGTCCAGTACGGACAATAGTGCAGAGGACAATACAATGCGTGGCTTCCATAATCCCATGGTAAAGGCGGCTGGCTTGGCATAATCAATGACCCATATCCGATCGGTCCCGAGTTCACGATATCGCTCACCCAGTGCTTCGGTCAGAGAGAGGTCACGCATTCGGTGCAGTCTGCGAAAAGCTGCCCTGGTAGCCATACACTGTCTGACTGCTTCTCCTCCAGCGATAGCAAAGGTAACGAAAACCAGCCCGCTGAGCGCATCCACCATGTAGCCAATTCCGTAGTGCTGCAACAAACTTCTGCAAATTTGAAACACGTTATAATTCAATTTCCAGCCGAAAACATGCTGCCCGGCGTACATACCCATCTGTATAAGGGCGAAACCCGAAATCAAGGCGCCTGCTGTAAACAGTAATTTAGAACGTGTTTTCCACATCGCTACATATCCTTTTTCCATTGTTTAATTTTTTGTTCCAGACGTTCGATCAACTTCGGATCGGCCACCTCCAGAGCATCAATCATATGATTGACAGCAAGCGGACCAAATTCATCCACCAATTCGTGACTCAGTCCCTTGGATTGCTCATCCATGAACTCTTCCCTACTTAAAACTGGACGATATAAAGACGTTCTCCCACGTATACTCTTACTTAGTATTCCCTTGTCCACTAAACGGTTCATCACGGTCATTACCGTATTGAAGTTAAAGTCCCGATCCCCCTCCAACGCGGTCTGCACTTCTTTGATACTCCGATCCGAAGTGGACCATAAAATATCCATAATCTTGGCTTCCAGAGGCCCGAAAAATCGGTTAAGCCCGGTTTCGCCAGCTTTAAAATTCAGTCGTTTCATAAGAAGCACCTCACACTACCGATTGTAGTGTATATATCCGGCTAAAGTCAACCGTCACACCTAATGTCAGTTTCTTCATGGAATCATATACAAACCGCCGAATGTCTCCATCCGGCGGAAATTCATCGGTATTCATAACTTTCAGGTCAATCTGCCAATCTGTATCCTACACCTCTTACGGTTGCAATATATTCAGGTTCCGCAGGTCGATCATCTAGCTTCTTACGCAAACTTTTGACATGCACATCTACAACGTTACTGCCGCCTACAAAATCCGTCTCCCAGATATCGTGCATCATTTGCTCGCGAGAGATCACTTTGCCTTGAGCATCAATCAGCTTCAGCAGCAAATCGTATTCTGTTTTAGTCAGATTCAGTTGACTCTCTTCTTTATATACCAGCATTTTATCTCGGTCAATCCAGATGTCCTTGAACACCGTACGACGGCTGGCTTGCGTCGCCTGACGGGAAACGGCAGGATGGCGTACAATCATCCGTTCAATGTCATGCACCATATGATTGGAAGCCAGCGGCCACACCAGCACCTCTTCTGAAGGAAGCAGCTCATTCGCATGTACAGACACCCGATCCTGAACCACGTACATAACCGGTGTGTCTTTCATGTGTTCTACCTCCAGACGATTGCGGATATCCAGTAATTCACTCTGTGGTTCGGTGGCGGTCAAATCGTAAATCAACAGATCGCTTCCCAGATGACGCTGCACTTCAGGCTCCCAGCGATGAAAAACCATCACATCAAAACACGCATCTGACAACGTACTCACCAACCCGTGAACTACACCCGGTACCGAACTGATTAGAATGATACGACGTGTGGTCGGACAATACAAAGGCTCATTGGAGGGAACGGTCTGCACCGTAGGTGTAGAGGGAGCTGCTAACATCGATGTCCAACTCCCCTTCACCCTTCTAGGCATGTCAGCCACTTTGAAACGATTCGTTATCTGATTCGCTTGCTTTGACATTCCTTACACACTCCTCCGAATACGACATGGGCATGGGCAATAGTATACCCCGTTTCATGCGCAACCGTGTCAATCCAATCATGTGGGACTTCACTCATCACTTCATCTACCCGGCCGCATACCTGACAAATAATATGCTGATGATCGTCCATCCGTCCGTCATAACGACTAGCAGCTTCCCCCAGCTTCAATTCACGGATTAATTCCTTATCCGTCAAATAACGCAGTGAATTATATACCGTTCCATAGGCCAGATTATATCCGCGCTCCATCAACCGATTCATAACATCGGCCGCAGTAGGATGATCGTGGGCTTCACGAACCACATCATATACCGCTTGGCGCTGCGAAGTTAAATTTAAAGTTCTCATGCCGCATCTCCCTTAACCAACGCAGATTATATTAATTACAAACTTACAATCATAATAAAGATCAATTTAGAATAAGTATAAATCTTAATTTATTTCAAGTCAATGGGATCGGATAAATTGAACGGCTTTGCAACACAATGTATACATGGTACATCTCAGCTCATACACATCGGAGGAATATTTTATGAAAATACTGTGGATATTCACACTCTTCATGATGCTTATGCTTGGCACCAATCTGCTAGTGAACTGGCTATTCAGTACTCATACCCCGTGGGAGCCGATGGCATTGGCTTTTAGCACTATGCGTCCATCCGAATATATCGTCTTGGCAGGAATGCTGCTCGTATTCTTTGTGACCGTGGCAAAAAAACAAATTAAATACGGATTTCACTTCCTCTTTTCACGATGGTCCCGTTTTCTGAAAGTTTCCGCTTCTTCCTCGGGTTCTAACTCTGCTTCGATGCAAAAGAGCGGCCAAAAAGAGCAGCAAGGGAAAGATGTAAACAAATAACGGATGAATATAAATAAACGATAATCGTCCAAGAGAAAGGTGCTCAATCATGCTGGGTGTTTGTACCTGTGACCACAGTAAGACAATGATCCCGACAAAAAGTAGTGTTTTCCGGTAGGGGAGGTTAAAAATATCGGAGATCCCGAGCACCGCAGCATAGAAGAACAGGGCAATTTTAAAAAAATCGCCCACAATCATCGTCATCAGAACAATCACATCCAGACGCTGTAAATATTCTGAAAATTGTACATTCCCAAATGTGCTGAGTAAAGGAAAGATGGAGCGCTGTGCAATGTCAGTGCCCATAACAGCCACATTTAGTATTGCGGCTTCAGCTAAAACGAAACCACCTACGATAATGCCCGCATAGCCTGTTCTGGCCATCTGCGACGTTTTTTCCAAATGGGGCACGAACATCATAAAACAAATCATTTCTGCGTATGGAAATGCCAAATGTTCCCGAATGGCTGAATGAAGCACAGATTTAAAACCATGCTCCATCACCGGCGTCAGCTCATGCAAATGAATGCTGTCCGATAAAATCAACAGTACATTTCCCACAAAAATGACGGTCACCACTGCAATAAGCATGATTTGTCCTGTTCGAGCTAATACTTCAAATCCTAACCAAAGGACATACATTACGCACAAAACCATAAGGAAGGCAACGACGAGGTTGGGCGTTTGCTCCAGTACGGAAATACGAATTAGCTCTGTCTCATCGCGCAAATTCCCGCCTGTTAGAAATAAAAAAAACAAAATATATAATACTCCCATGACTGTTCCACATGCATGACCGACCAATTCGCTAGCATAGGTTGTGAGAGGCTTACCAGGGAACGTTTCAGCTGTGTAGCAGTACATTCGGAACAATACCATACCCAGAATCATAGCAACGAGTTGGATAATCCAGGTGTCCCGCTGCATATAACTATCCATATTAATGGTAATTGCGTTGCCTGTAAGAAAATGAAACATAAGAATGAGCAATTGCCCCGTGCTGATGTATGTTTTGTTTTCAAGACGATGACTCACGAGGCATACTCCTTTCTTTTTTTGTTGCGAAACTTTTTCAGCCATGACACCATAAGCAACAAGAAAGGAAAGAACACAGCAAATATCGGAAACACCCATTTCAGTACAAACTTGCCTGTTGTAAGATGTTCTTGATAGCCCTGAGCCATCAACACGCAAGAAACAAGCATGATAAGCCCAAACGGCAGAATCAGTTTATGGTATGAAACACGTAATACATCTTCAGCAGCCTTAACCGCCGCATAATAGAAAATAAAAATTTTGAAAAAATCAAAAATAATGACAGTCATGACCCCAATTACATCCACTCTATCGACGAAATCTGATATTTCCACCTTGCTGATCATAGAAAGCAGCGGGTAAGTGGCCCGTTTGAATACGTCCTCCCCAAGCACAACCACATTTGACAGTGTAACAAAAGACAGGATTGCGCCTCCCAACAATACAGCGGTGACCCCAACCCCGTTGGCACGGTAGCCTTTCTTTAATGTGGGAAGGATCATCGCAAACGTGACCATCTCACCGTATGGCAACATCAAGGCTTGTGAATAGACAACCTCCCATACCGGCTGCCAGCCATGCTGAGCAATAGGCAATATATTGCTCATATGAACAATGCCTGACAATAAAATCATGATATTCGTAGCGAAGCCCAGCAGCAGCAGCAAAAATAACAGCATAAGTCCCGTGCGGCCTGCGACCTCAATTCCCAAATGCATCACATACATAACAAGACCAATCATCAGGACACAGACGATAGTTAACGGCGTATGCTGTAATGTCCGGTCGGCAATCAGTATTCCAGTATCTCGAAGATCGCGTGCTCCACCGTAAAGAAAAAACACAATATATAAAAAGGCAAGCACGCTCCCAGCAGTTTTGCCCAGGAGCACCTTGCAGTACTGTGTCATGAGTAGGTCGGGAAAGTGGCGGTGAAGGCTGCCGTAGCATAGAAAAAGTAGGGCTCCCAAACCTGCGGCGATAAGAATAGCAATCCACGCATCCTTGCCCGCATCTCTTCCGGGAATAGACATCATGGACGTCCCCAACTCAAACAGCATCATCAGGGAAATCATCTCTTTTGCGTCGATTTGTATCTTTTTCAATGCCTTCCCTCCTTTCCCGATTTCACTAATTGGACTCTCCCTTTGAATAAGGGCTAGTCCGTGACTGTGTATGCTTCAGTACCGAAGTCACCTGAACACGAACGGTGCTTTCTGCAAAATAGCGGCTCCATTCAGGTGAGAGTTTTTTCCACTGTTCAGGATGGCTTTTCTCCAGTGCATGGCCTAGGCCGAGTACATCACTACGGCTACGCTGAACCTCCTTAACCGTTGAAGTAATCACTTTTTTTGTTTCTTCTCCCCACTGTTTCTGCAAGCTATACATAACCTCTGGACTTTTTAAGTCAATCGAGCACTCGGCTTCCTGAATCGTCCCGGTCTGCTCCAAATTAATAACAAATACCGGCTTCCCTTGCTCGATCAGACTGTGTACATGTGTTTTAGAATACAAGGTTTCGATTCCAATGGTTTCACCTTTTTTGCCGCAGCTCAACGCGGTTTCAGCACTTTTCACTTTATTGTTTACTATAGATAATCCAATAGCTCGGTTATCGTCCAGCCAATGGACGAGACGATCCTTACGGAACACACCCATACCGTTAATGCGAACAACCGCTTCGGGCAAAATAGTATCCACGTTAGCCTTAAGGGGAGCCTGCTCCAAATTACCTTCTACTTCTACACCAGTAAGGACAGGGCCACTACCTTTATTGGACATACTCCGGATAACATCGTCTAGACTCACTGCGTAATCCCCGGCGTACATACGCTGGGACGCTTCCAGCTTACCCGAGATATCATTAGCAGGAATACGACCGATTGCAGTCATGGATGCCAGTACGTTCTTGGCCGTTTCACCGCGTGCTACCAGCATTTTCATCGTTAGTCGGGGCTCCGCGGCCCTTTCCAAATAATCCAACGTATCCCCGATACCACGTCGAGCCAGCTTTTCTCCAAAAACGACAATCCTCGCATGGGCCAGAGAAACTACCCGCGGAATCTTCTGTGAAGCTTTGCGAATCACTTGAAAAAGGTTGCTTCCCTTTTGCTGAAACAGCACGACTGGGGTATTTCCTCGGGCCTTAGCCCCGGCAATTTCATCCGCTACGATAATCTGTAGGGAAACCACATAATCCGATTCCCCATCCGCATCAATGCCTATAGCCGCGACTACTGCCCGCTGGTTCAACTCCACTGAATCCCAGCAGCCAGAGAGAAGCGGCATGACTAGTAGCCCCACCAAACTCAGCATCCATATTCTCCATTTAAAGGTTACTGTGCTTCGTTTACTCCCCTTCTCCAGATGCACCCTGAGCGCCCCCCTCCCGCATTGGTGAAGTTTTATCGGAAGGGGAAATCCCGCTTCCATCCTTCATTCGTGTCTGATTCGTTGATGTAATACTTTTAGGACGTTTCCGCATCATCCAAAATGGCATTCGCAATACCGCATCCTTTTGACTCTCCAGCACAAAAGGACTGAAAGGGGCCATGTAGGGTACCCCAAAAGAGCGAAGGCTGTTCATATGGGCGATCAGCGCAATGAGCCCCAATGTAATGCCATACAGCCCCATAAATGCAGCCAGCACCATAAAAACAAACCGGAACAGTCTCCCGGCTACCGCCATGTTATATGCCGGAATCGCGTAGCTGGCAATCCCCGTTAGCGCTACTACAATCGTGAGCAGCGGGGTGACAATTCCAGCCTCCACAGCCGCTTGTCCCAATACAAGCGCACCGATAACGGATACCGTTTGTCCGCCCACACGGGGCATTCGAATACCTGCTTCTCGCAAGATTTCAAAGGTGATTTCCAGAATAAACGCCTCCAGAAATGCCGGAAAAGGAACGGATTCCCGCTGCGCTAGTATGCTGATCAGCAGTGGGGTTGGTATCATTTCATAATGATAAGTGGTTAAGGCGATGTAGAGAGAAGGCCCCAAAATCAGAATAATAAAGCTGATATAACGTATGACTCGGATGACAGTTGCCATGTCATAACGTTCCGAATAATCGGAAGAACTTTGAAAAAATTGAGCAAATACAGTAGGCATCACCAGTACAAATGGATTTCCATCCACAATGAGTGCCACCCGACCCTCCATAATGTTGCTGCTAATCGTATCCGGTCTTTCCGAGTTATAGATCGTTGGAAATGGTGTGAGATTTTGGTCCTGTATCATCTCTTCTACCATGCCGGATTCAAATATGGCGTCAATATTGATGGCTTTTACTCGTTTGCGAACTTCATCTACGACACTTGAATCTGCAATATTTTTCATATACAGTATGGCCACATTCGTGAGGGACGTACTTCCCACTTTGAACATCTCCATCGTAAGATCGGAGCTTTTAATCCGCCGACGTACAAGAGAGACGTTCGTGAACAGGGATTCCACAAATCCATCCTTCGGCCCCTGGACGACAGACTGTGTGGAGGGCTCGTTAACCCCCCGCGTCTCTCCTCCGCGTGTGCCGCATGCGATGGTTTTTTTACAGCCTTCCAGCAGAATGATCGTATCTCCCATCAAGAGTTGTTCCATCATGGAATTCCAATCATCGCAATCCTTCACTTCACCCAGTTCCAGCGCATGAGCCTGTATCCGATTGTAAAGCTCTTCTGCACTTTCTACCTCAGCAGCCACCTCGGCAGATGGGCGGCTAAGCAATGATTTCATGACGAGCTCATTCACCGTATCCGTCTTGACCATACTATCTAGAAATACAATGGCGGCAGGAACATCCGCCTTTAGTCCGACATTAAAACGGCGAATCAAGAAGTCTGGGCTGTTTGACGTCGATTCCTTAATTTGCTGCAAGTTGGTATCCAAATGAGCCTCGATCTTTAAAGAACGTGAAGAATTTCCTTTATTCTTGTCCGCACCCGACTTTTTATTATGTTTGCGATAGGGATAGCGAATCATGAGCAAACCTCATCTCCAGTAAGGCAGCAATAGCTACCGCCCATTTTTCCTTATTCTTGTATCTTTGGAGTATGCTCAATCTATTCCCAGTTATGCACCAAACATGTGAACGAAACGTTATAAGCGCACCCGCGTAATAAATTTCAATAAATTCTTCATTTGCAAGCTTAATGTCAGTTTTTTTGATAAAATGAAGGAATATGCCTCTCGGGAGGGTTAGCATCTTGTTTAGTACGTTTTTTGTAAATACCTGTATCCTTGTCACCTTTTTGTACATAACAGGCCTTATATCACAAAGATATAAAATCCGACTGCACACCTTGAAGCGTAAGGTACATTGGATTGGAGGCGCCCTTTTTGGGTGCTACGGCATAGTTATGATGTACTATTCAATTCCAGTAGGATTTAATACGATTGCCGATCTTCGTCATTTGGCCATCGTAGCTACCGCAACGTATATCGGCGCCCCAGCAGCACTCATGGCTACCCTGTTTATATGTGTAGGTAGATTATTACTGTTTGGTATTAACACTCAAGCCATCGTAGGCGCTATTTTTATGCTGTTTGCCGGTCTGGGGTGCGCTATACTGTCACATTTGTCGTGGTCACGTTTGCCCAAGCTGATTATGATGAACATTTTTGCTTTGGGCTTTATATTTTGTTCCCTGATGGTTAATTTAAAAGATCTTGATGATGTTCTGCACGTGTATCCGCTCCAATTCTTCATTTCCATGGTCGGCGGATGTCTTCTGTACCTCATTGCTGAATCTATCAACACATCCAATGAGCTGTTACTTCGACTGGAGCATACCTCCTACACAGACCATCTCACTAATTTAAGCAACAGAAGACAGCTTGAGTTTTCATTGGAAGAGAAGCTCCCTCAAGCTCGCCAACGTCATGAGCACTTATCTGTACTGGTGTTGGATATTGATCACTTCAAGGAAGTCAACGATACCTACGGACATGCGGCAGGAGATGCAGTGCTGCGCCAGCTTGGGCAGATTTTAATGGAAAAATGTCGTCCTAATGATGTAGTCACCCGCAGCGGGGGGGAAGAATTCACTGTGCTTTTGCCGAATTGTGCTTTTCGACAAGCGCTGCGCATAGCTAATCAGATTCTAAGTGGAGTAAATCAGCACGAGTTTATTTTAGCGGACGATCTTGTTCTTAAAATCACGGTGTCCATCGGCGTGACGACCTTTCCTGGTACCGGGGAAGATATGTCCGGGGCAGCCCTGCTGGAGCAGGCAGATAAAGCACTATACGAAGCTAAAAATGCAGGACGTAACCGGGTTTGCTCATATGAAATATAATTTGAGGCATGACCATTTCATAGAAATAGCCGATACAACCCTCTCTTGAGAGTCGTATCGGCTATTATCATTTTGAATCTTCATTATGATTGCATTTCCCCACCACGAGTGATGTACGATTGGCAAGCGAAGCCAGCGTATGGGACCCCCATACTTCTAGCATACGTCGTTCGCTCTCGGCTAAAATTTCGGATACGGCTATCGCCAACTCCTCACAAAAAGGATTGGTTTCCGGTTCATGCATCATACCCGGGAAAATTGGATCACATATTTCAATGGCGTGGTATATATCGGCAAGTGTAATATGGTCGGCCGAACGGGTAAGCACATAGCCTCCCTCACGACCTTCGCGTGCTGCAATCAAATCTGCCTGTACAAGTCGTGTCAGCACCCTGCGCACCAAAGTGACTTCACAGTCAATGGAACGGGCAATAGAACCGCTGGCACAGAGTTCTCCGTACTTTTCCAAATAGACAAGCGCCTTTACCGCCACCCCAAGCCATTTGGGCGTTGCGGTGCGTAGTCGTTTTTCACTATTCAAATGAGATGACACCCCTAAGCTGTAGAAACTTCGTTGAATGCATTGTACGTGATGTCAGAAGTAAGTTCAAGCCTGAAAGCCGGAATCCTCTGTAGCATTAGCGCCCAAAGTAAAATGAGCTAGCCGCACTTCCCCGCTCAACAACAGGTATACATCACGTGTGCCAGAGACTGAATGTACCGCTTCCGCGAGCGTAGCCCATGCTTGCGCCCCTCCTGTATTGCCCACATTCACACGTGCCACAGCTTCGCTGTCCGGCGCGTCCAAACGCAGCTCAATTGTGGCATCGCTACTGTTGCCTGACACGCGGCACTGAAGCTCGACCACACTCACCGTATCCATGTCTACGCCATGAAAGGCAATCCAACCGGAACGTTGAGGTGTGCGCGGACGTACACAAGCCTCCCTTTGCTCCTTGCTTTCATCCAGTACGATGTCGGAGCAATCATCAAAGTTTTCAGCGCGGATACTTCGTCCGGCTTGGCGTGGTGGAATAACTTCGCCACGAACGTACACAGGGTGCTCCAACCGGATATCTGCTGAGGAAGCGCCTGCCAGCAGTGTATATACACCCGATTCAACGCAATAGCAATCCCGTGTAACATCCCAAATCGCCCAATCCTTCATCCGAATCGTAAAGGAAACCGTTCGCGTCTCACCTGCGTCTAGGCGAATACGTTGAAAACCGCACAATGTCTTCAGTGGTCGCTTTACTCGTGAGGCACCGGGACGTACATAGAGTTGTACAACCTCTTCACCAGCAGCCACGCCCCGATTCGTCACCTCTACCCACACCTGGAGCGTATCCATGGCATTCAGTGCAGCAATAGACTTTACGCTATCCTTTGGGGCATCCGTACGCAGGTCATTATATTCAAAAGGCGAATACGTCAATCCATGGCCAAACGGATATAAAGGTTCACCTTCAAAATATTGATAGGTACGACCGCCGCGAATAATATCGTAATCTTTAATGTCGCCCAATTGATCCTCGCTCTGAACCCAAGTCATGTTCAAACGCCCCGCTGGCGCGTAGTCTCCAAATAACACATCCGCTATTGCTGTACCATGCTCTTGTCCCGCATGAGACGTGTATACGATCGCTGGAATATGCTCCTGAACCCAAGGGATGGCAAATGGATAGCTGCCCGTCAGAACCACAATCGTATTCGGATTGACGCGATACACTTCCTCGATAAGCCGTTGCTGGGAAGCTGCCAGTTCCAAGCCTGGACGGTCATTCTCTTCCTTTCCATTGATGAGCGGGTGATTTCCAACAAATACAATTGCTGTATCTGCCGCTTGCGCAGCGGCTATCGCTTCCGCTAAACCATCTGACACCGTCTCTACCTGGAATGTTGTATGGCTCTGTCCTGAAACTGTCGAGGCTGTCGAGGCGTTACTCTCTACAGCGTGAAGTACAGATTTTTCAGCCTCCACTACTTTTAATGAGCCCTCCATTCCGGCAATCACTGAATTGCCATTCCATGTTGTCCACAGATGCTCTCCTTGTTCAACAGGAGTCAGCCCAAAGACCTCTTTGACATACCAGCCATACGCTTCATCAGCTGTCACACGGAGCGTCTCCTCATCACTCGTCACGTAAGTACCTAGATGCTCATCATGTAACGTCACACTGCCATAGCCCCAATCCGTCATGGTCAATATCGTGGGCTTTCCATCCTGGGACAGGCGCATCTCACCAGAAGAATCGACTGTGAGCTTCGCTCCGTCATTCGCCGCCGTCAAGGTCACGCGATTCTTGGCATCACGGTACACGACGCGTTCCTTTGCGTCCTCACCTTCCAGTTTGGCACGAATCGCCTCCAGCGGTGTAACCCGGTAGGGCAGCGTACCGGAATACCAGTCGCGGTACACCTCATTGCCATGCGTACCAATGACCGCTACTTTGCCGCACCGGGCAGGGTTCAAAGGCAAGAGTTCATGCTCATTTTTAAGCAATACGATCTGCTCCCTCGCCGCACGCAACGACAATTCACGGGCTTGCTCTGTCAGGAGAGCTTCCTCTCCGATTAAGGCATAAGGATTGTCTGCCGCCGGATCAAATTCCCCCAAACGAAAACGGACACGGAACGTATGGAACAATGCCCGATCCAAGTCTTCTTCTTGTAGCGTTCCTTGCGCCAAGGCTTCACGAATCGCCTGTTTGGAGAGCTCTGCATCATCTGTAATGCTGTCAATTCCCGCCCGAATAGATTCGGCCACACCTGGCGTGTGTGAATCGTAATACTGATGATCGTTGACAATCCCCATGACATCACCCGCATCACTTACGACAAAACCGTCCATCCCCCATTCGTCCCTGACAATATCGTTAACCCCATAATATACCGTAGCAGGCGTTCCATTAATCAGGTTGTAAGAAGTCATCATCGACTGGGCGCCGCCTTCCGTAAAAGGCTTCTCAAAGGCTCTTAGGTAATATTCTCGCAGGTTTCGTGGATCTATACTGGAGGAGCCACTTCCCCGATCCACTTCATTATTGTTACCCAGAAAATGTTTTAAAGTGGCGACCGCTTTCAAATATACCGGATGATCCCCCTGTATCCCCTTGACTAACTCCTTTGACAGCTCTCCCGTCAAATATGGATCTTCGCCGTAAGCTTCCTCATTGCGTCCCCACCTCGGGTCACGCTCCATATCCACTGTAGGTGCCCACAGGGTCAGACCGTTTAATTTGGGATCACGCCGATAGTACACACGCGCCTCATCGGCGATAACAGAGCCGATGAGGCGCATTAATTCCGTATCCCAAGTACATGCCAATCCTACAGGCTGAGGAAATGAAGTCGCCTCACCCAACCACGCTATCCCGTGTGCCGCTTCCGTACCGTGCTTATAAGCTGCGACTCCCAATCGGTCAATGGACGGCTGGTATTGCAACATGGATTCAACCTTTTCCTCCAAGGTTAGTCGCGACACAAGATCCCGTACACGCTCATTCAGATGAATCTTCGGATCTTGAAATAAATATTCGATACCCGTTGTTTCATGACTCATATCCGTCATCTCCTTAGCTTAATTAAGATGATAAAAAGTTCATTTCTGAAAGCGTTTTAATATATCATAGCTAAAAAGGGATACCCCGGCAACAATACCGAAAACATCCTATACTGGTTGAAAGAAAGACCGCAGCATAAAGACAAAAAAAGTTGTATTTTACCTTCAATATACAAAGCTAAAAATAATATTTTTTGGTATAATCAGGATATATCATGGAAGGAGGAAGCGCTAATGAAAAATACCGGAATGACAAGGCCTCTGGATCAATTGGGGCGGATTGTACTCCCTAAGGAAATGCGGACCACAATGGATATCAATATCGGTGATTCACTTGAATTTTTCGTAGATGAAGAAGGGTTTGTACTAAGAAAATACACCGGTGTCTCCTGCAAATTTTGCGGCGCGGTGGATCATTTAACTTATTTTCGCGACAGCTTTATTTGCGCAGAGTGCATCCAGGTATTAAAGACCGATGAAAACGTGCATGCCACAAGCACCGATGCTATCCAGGCTCAAGAAGATTCTAAGCCGACCCGAACCAACACAACCTGGCAACCCAAGCAATCTAGAGTGCAGCAAGGTGAAATGGTAAAAAAGCTACGCAAGCTGATTCAGGAACACCCGAACCTGCCACAAAAAGTATATGCCGAAATGCTAGATATTTCCCAAGGCCGGGTGTCCCAGTTGAAAAAGCTACTCTAAACCTTCTCAAAACAATATCCCAAGATCATATACTATGTACTCGCAAGCCTATCATTTTCATCGCAACTACGATGGCCAGATATAGAGTAAGGTGCATATCCGTGGATGTGTCCCTTACTCTATATCTGGCTTTTTTATGCTGCCCGCTTCTACCAATGTGACAATAGTCACATACTCTCAATGTATACGTATATACAATATATAGATCGAAACAATTCGTTAACACAAGATATCATCAATATGTTGTTTTTGTGAAAAATATATATATTTTACTATATGGAGGGTTTTATGATGAAGGTGCTGGAGGAACATCAATTATACGACATCGGCGAGCGGGTCATTGGGGCACAAGATCTGGACATGCTACGGGAGAATGCAAATTTGAATGGAGAATCGTTCAGCGGCAAAATGAGCAAGCTTGGGTCCGAGTATGCCAAATGGTATGCGCGCCTGCGGGTACTTCCGCCTGAGCTGACGAACGCGATTGACCACGGGTATGTATATGTTCACGATTTGGACCAATATGCACTCGGAACTACAAATTGTATCTTTATTCCTTTTGGTCGTTTACTGCGAGACGGCTTCAATACAGGCAACGGCTCTGTGCGCACACCGCAAACGATTATGTCTGCTATGGCACTAGTCGCCATCATATTCCAGTCTCAGCAAAACAGCCAATTCGGAGGTGTCTCTGCCAATAAAATCGATTGGGACCTTGCCCCATACGTTGCCCGGTCCTTCCGCAAGCATCTGCGCAAGGGACTCCGGTTGTTCGAGGAAGAGATAGAATCCAGTCTGTCTGACGACGAACTACATATGGCCAATCCCCATTTGCAAGAAGTCTGCCCTCGTTCCTACGCATTCGCACGCGAAGAAACGGAGACGGAAACCCGGCAGGCTGCTGAATCGCTCATTCATAACCTGAACACCATGAGCAGTCGGGCGGGGGGACAGATTCCATTCACTTCACTGAATTACGGAATGTGCACGTCTGCTGAGGGACGGCTTGTTACTCAATCGCTGCTGGAGGCCACTATTCGCGGCTTGGGCAGCGGGGAAACTCCTATTTTTCCACAACATATTTTCCAATGTAAAGAGGGAATCAACCAGGCAGAAGGCGACATCAATTATGATTTGTTCTTACGGGCGGTAGAATGCTCTAGCAGACGGATGTATCCCAATTTTGTGAATGTGGATGCCACCTTCAACCTGCCTTTTTACCGTGCTGATGATCCAGATACCATTATAGCGACAATGGGTTGCCGTACCCGCACCATTTCTGACCGTTTCGGTAGAAACCGGCAAAGTGGCAAGGGGAATCTCTCCTTCAATACCATTAATCTGGTGCGGCTTGGCATTGAATATGGTATTTGCACAGGCAAACGCCTGACACCTGACCGTGATCGCTTTGATGCGAGACTAGAAGAAGTTATGCGCATTGCGGTAGATGGCCTAATTCATCGCTATCAAATCCAGACCAGCCAACCGGCCAAAGCCTCGGACTTTATGATGCGCGAAGGGGTATGGGAAGGTGGAGAACAACTGGCACCAGATGATAAGGTGGGAGGCGTACTAAAACACGGTACGCTTTCGATTGGGTTCATCGGGCTGGCTGAGTGCATGAAGGCACTATACGGGAAACACCACGGGGAGGATGATTTTGTATACCGCGAGGCACAGCGAATCATCACTTCCATGCGCGTGTATTGCGATCGAATGAGTGAATATCACAATTTAAATATAACATTGTTCGCTACGCCTGCCGAAGGTCTGTCGGGCAAGTTCACATTGCTGGATCAACGTGATTTCGGGATTATTCCTGAGGTAAATGATCGAGAATATTACACGAATTCTTTTCATATTCCCGTGTATTACACGCTCCCGGCTGCTCGTAAAATCAGCTTGGAAGCTCCGTTCCATAACCTATGCAACGCTGGTGCGATTTCATACATTGAGCTGGACGGTAATGCGCGGAATAACCCGGATGCGTTTCTTAAAATTGTTCAGTACGCGCTGCATCAGAACATCGGCTATTTCTCCATCAACCATCCGGTGGATCGTTGTACGGAATGTGGTTATGAAGGGATTATCGGGACAAGCTGCCCCCAATGTGGCACAGATGAGGAGCACACACACTTTCAGCGCTTACGTCGGGTAACCGGATATCTGACAGGAGATTATACCGTTCGCTTTAATGCCGCAAAACAGGCAGAAGTTCGAGACCGGGTGAAACATAAGTGAATTTGTGTGGCTACATTCCGGAATCTCTGAACGAAGGATACGGCCTGCGCACCGTTGTGTTCATTAGCGGTTGCCGTCATGCCTGTCCTGGATGCTTTAATCCAGAGTCATGGAGCTTCCGTGCAGGCGAGCCATTCACCCCCCAACGACAACAGGAGGTCATTCGTGACATCATGGAAAATCCGTTGTTGGATGGACTGACTCTCTGCGGGGGAGACCCGTTTTTCTCAGCAGCAGAATGCTCGCAATTTGTGCGTGACTTCCGCGAAGCCTGTCCCGACCGAACCGTGTGGGCTTACACTGGCTTTGTCTATGAAGATCTACTCACAGATCAGGAGCGACAGGAACTGGCGCTTTTGTGCGATGTGATTGTGGACGGTCGTTTTGTAGAACAGCAAAAGGACCTGACCCTTCCCTTCCGGGGCAGTCGCAACCAGCGTCTGGTAGATGTGAAAGCCAGTATTCAGGCAGGTTATACCGTTTCATTGACATAAGGCGATGCTTACCCAGCAAGCAAGATGCTATATCTAATCTAAGACAAGCCCCCATCATGGGTAAGGCTTGTCTTTTTTTCATATGGCTAACAGATTCCATTGGAGTTTCTATTGCGCATCCTGTAAGTTTCACTTATGATGGTGAACAAGTATACGAGTGCATAATTATTCGTCATACCTTAACCGCATAGCTTGGAGATAGGTGTCTGTTCTATTCAGATCAGGCTTAAAAGGGAAGCCGGTGCAAATCCGGCACGGTCCCGCCACTGTAAACGGGGAACTTTCAGCTGTTCATATATCCACTGGTCCACAGACCGGGAAGGAATGCTGAGCGTCATGATCCGTAAGTCAGGAGACCTGCCTATTTTAACAACATCGCAAGTACCTACGGAAGATAGGGAGGTGTTAAGAGCAGTCGCCGTATTTTTGATTTTTTAATCACGGAGGCATTCTTTCCCCTACTTATTTTTAACCTTGGGGGGAAGAATGCCTTTTTTGGTACGTAAAAATAAAACAGCTACCCACTAGGAGGAAAAGTACATGTCCATTATTGAATGGCCTGAATTGTCCGGCTTAATTAGCAGTAATCTGGGATATCCGCGTATCGGCGAAAATCGGGAATGGAAGAAAGCACTGGAACGCTTCTGGAACGGCAGCATTAACGAAAGCGAACTGCAGACGGAGATGAAAAAATTACGGTTGGAGCATCTGAGCAAGCAGCGTGACAAGGGGATTGATCGCATTCCTGTCGGAGACTTCTCCTATTACGATCACATGCTGGATACATCTGTGATGTTCGGTCTAGTACCTGAACGGTTCAACTTTCGTCCCGCAGGTCCGATTCCTCTGTCCGTGTACTTCGGGATCGCTCGTGGACAGAAGGGAGCAACCGCCAGTGAAATGACCAAATGGATGAATACCAATTATCACTACATCGTTCCTGAATTGGCGAACGCAGTTCCGGTGTTCACTGAAAATAAACCTTTACAGGCTTATCGTGAAGCAAAACAGGAACTAGGCATTGAGGGTAAACCGGTCCTCATCGGCCCCTATTCATTCGTTACCCTTTCCAAAGGCTATGATCGTAAGGAGCTTGCCTCTATTATAAGAACCTTCCTGCCTTTATACACCCGTGTCCTGTCTGAACTAGCAGCAGAAGGTGTTCAGTGGATCCAAATCGATGAACCTGTCCTGACCACCTCATTCCCAGTAGGGGATCTGGACATTATTCAAGAAGTCTATGAAGCTTTGACCCAAGCTGCGCCCTCCTTAAATATAATGCTGCAAACCTACTTTGGCAGCCTAGATCATTATGAGCGTCTGTCCGCACTTCCGGTACAGGGGCTGGGTCTTGATTTTGTGTATGATGATGGCGAAAATCTTCAGCATATATTGCAGCATGGCTTCCCTAAAGGAAAAACGCTGGGCGCTGGTGTCATTGACGGACGCAATATATGGCGCAGCGACCTGAACGCTGTAGCTGCTCTGCTGGGTCAGTTAGCAGAACAGACCACTGCCGAGCAGCTTATCGTACAGCCATCATGCAGTCTGCTGCATGTGCCAGTCAGCCTGGAGGCAGAGCACAAGCTGGACAAGGAGCTGGTGCAAGCGCTGGCCTTTGCTGATGAAAAGCTAGAGGAAATCGCCATCCTGACGGCTGCACTTGGCAAACACGATCCATCCGCACTCACCAAGCTTGGACAAAGTACAGATGCGGTAGCCCGTTTCAACAGTTCAGCGGCACGCGTACAGACAGCTGCCGATCTGGCCGACCTGTTGGCCAAAGAGCCTCTGTCACGCAGCGTTCCTTTCGCCGAGCGTCGTGAGATTCAGCAAAATAAGCTGAAGTTGCCTCCACTGCCTACGACGACCATTGGTAGCTTCCCGCAAACCGCCGAGATCCGCAAGGCCCGCCTGCACTATCGCAAAGGAGAATGGTCTGCCGAGCAATATCGAACGTTCATCCAACAGCAAATTAAGGAATGGATTGATATCCAAGAGGACATTGGCATTGATGTGCTTGTACATGGGGAATTTGAGCGGACCGACATGGTTGAATTTTTTGGCGAAAAGCTGAACGGCTTTGCTTTTACGCAAAACGGATGGGTGCAGTCCTACGGCTCCCGTTGTGTCAAACCGCCGATTATATACGGAGACGTTTCCTTCGATCAGCCCATGACCGTGGAAGAAACGGCATTCGCCCAATCGTTAACCTCCAAGCCTGTTAAGGGAATGCTTACGGGTCCTGTGACCATTTTGAACTGGTCTTTCGAACGTAATGACATTCCACGTAGTCAAGTTGCTTTACAGTTGGCTCTGGCATTACGGGCAGAGGTAGAGGCACTGGAACAAGCGGGCATCGGCATGATTCAGGTCGATGAGCCTGCAATTCGTGAAGGGCTTCCGCTGAAAAAAGAACAGCAGCAAGCCTATCTGGATTGGGCGGTTCAAGCCTTCCTTGTGACCACGGCCACCGTTGAGCCAGCGACCCAAATCCATACGCATATGTGCTATTCCGAATTTCAGCATATGATTCAGTCCATCTCCGATATGGATGCCGACGTTATATCTATTGAAACCTCGCGAAGCCACGGAGAACTGATTGTCAGCTTTGAAGATCAGGTATACGACAAAGGCATCGGTCTGGGCGTGTACGATATCCACAGCCCGCGCATCCCCGATGTATCTGAAATGCTAAGCATGATCCAGCGTGCCCTGCGCGTACTGCCATCAGATTTGTTCTGGGTTAATCCGGATTGTGGTCTGAAAACCCGCACCAAAGAGGAAGCTGTCGCCGCCTTGCGGCAAATGGTACAAGCAGCTCAAGCAGCCCGGGCTGCATTGGCTGTATCCAACTAATTTTTTTATCGTATCCAATCGCGCCATCATTTTCGCCTTATCCTATTCCCCTTTCCGACCTTTTTGCTAAAAGCCAGGAAGGGGGATTTATTCTAGATCATATAATGTGTATACACCTTGAATATGCTCCATTTTCATCTGCTTCATATGTACGCCTAAGCCATGTTCTCGATCCCAGGAGCAACTAAAATTCAAATACAGTTCGTCCTTTGCCGATGAGTCGGAAATCAGTATAGACATAAGCTGTATTCGATCCAACAATTGTTCCGGCCGCTCCACATAAGGCGCATATTCATCTGGGTCCTCTCCCCATGTACTGTAAGCATTCCGGTACTTTTCCACTATGCCAGCATAATGATGGTGTATGGACTCCAACACTTGAGGATGAATAGTTGACGAATATTCCATATACTGCTCCCATGTCTTTTTTTGCAACTGTGTAGGTTCTTCTATAGTCTGTGCCTGTTCTTCGGAGTCGGCTCCCACGATAAATTCGACTTCTACTTCCGAGGGCTGCCCGCAAAAATTAACATGTACTACACCACGCAGAACAATCTCCTCAGATACATCCCAAGACTCATCATCCTGTTCCAGTTCCATATACCAGTGTTTCCAATCCACCCTTTACCACCTCTTCATAAAAAGTAATCTTTAACCCTATTGAATACTTTACAATCTATCATTTTAATGAATGAAATTAAAGCGGCATCCTATATGAGCTTCCAGCCAAATTTCGAGAAATTTCCAAATAAAACTACTTTTTTCTACAACATTCGCTATTCGATAAAGCCTTCAAGAAAGAAAATCTGCCCATTTCGGCACAAATATTTTATTATTAAAAATTTAGTACCTTGCATTAATCAGTACATGATGTTAAATTATACCTGACTACTGTTCTATAATTAGTACCCGTGACAAATTATGCACAAACACACGTTTCTTCCCCTTATTCCGAACGACACCTATGAATCATTGTTAACATCCAGGAAGGGAGCACCGCTCGTGAATGTGAACATCCAATTCAAAAAAGGGGTACTGGAACTGTGCGTTCTAGTTCTAATTGGACGCAGAGACCGTTATGGCTACGAGTTGGCTCAAGCCGTCTCCCGTCATATTGAAGTAGCTGAGGGAGCCCTATATCCCCTACTTCGCCGTCTGGTATCAGAAGGATACTGCACAACGTATTTACAGGAATCGACCGAGGGACCTCCCCGCAAATATTATCGGCTGACTGATACTGGAAGCCATTATACAAAAATACTTACGCGGGAATGGAATGATTTTGTCCATCATGTCGCAAGCCTACTGGAGGAAGGAAATTCCGATGAATAGAAAACAGTTTCTTACAGAGGTGGAGCAGCGTCTTTCTCCTCTCCCTGCAGAGGTACGCAATGAGCTGCTTAGTGATTTGAGCCAGCATTTTGACTACGGGTTGGTCAATGGAAAAAGCGAAAGTGAGATTGCCAATGAGCTGGGTAACCCAGAGGATATTGCCCGAGAAGCGTTGGATGATCCTAATGCAGCCTGGAACGCTTCTCCTCCGCTTCGCCAGGGAAGCTTCGCACGCAATCTTTTTACTTTCTTAGGACTGCTGTTTCTCAACTTGCTGATCTCCATCCCGATTATGGCTACCCTATGGGTAGTATGGGTTTCATTGACCGTGGTAGCGGTCAGCTTCATTGCAGCCCCCCTTCTCGCCGTTACTGATTATGCGCTGAACAGCACCTTTTACCCGGCCAAATTCTTTTTCTCTATCACGTTGACGGGTATAGGTCTATTGCTGCTGCCTGGAGTACGTTATCTCTTACTCCTTATGGTCAAAGGCACAGTACGATACTGGAAATGGAATCAGACTACCCTGAGGGGAGCTTACTAACAACATGAATAAAAAGTGGTTTATTGCAGCAGGTCTGTGCATTGTGATCGGTGTAGCCGGAATGGTGGCTTACGGTGCCCCATGGAGTCAACAAGTCATGAAGGAAACAACTGCGATTAACAAAAAATGGACGTTCACACGTGGTCAGCTACAGAAGCTGAAAGTGGACAGTTCTGATGATGTCTCTATTTTGTTTACTCCCGGCTCTGGCGACCAAGGTGCGATACGCATTAGTGGAGAAGTTCAGACAAAGGTAGCCGACCAAATTCATAATGCCCGAATTGAGAACGGTAAGCTTACGATTCAATCGGAGCCGGCCGCTTCCTTGTCATTTCTTTCGATCACCCCTGATTTGGATCAAACGATTACCGTAGAGATGCCCTCCGGCGAAACACTAACTGACCTACAGGTAGATGCACATTCAGGGAATGTAAAACTTCAAGATGCCTCCGTGCAGAATACTTCCATCACCGCTACTTCAGGCACTGCCGAGATTACAAACCTCCAAAGTACCCACCTGATCGCAAATTTAACATCCGGCAATTTTACAGCCAGTCAGCTTGCAGCAGATATGGAGTTGAAGCTTACTTCAGGCGATGTTACCATCCGCGATTATAGCGGTAATGGCCTTATTTCCCTAACCTCAGGGGAGACAAATATTACGCAACGTGCCGTAGCCAACTTGGAAGTGAATGCTGATTCTGGTGACGTGAAGATTAAACAAGCTCCCGATTTTAAAGGTGTTTATAATGTCCACTCTGACTCTGGGAGTATAGATACTCCCGAATCTGTTCCCGGTAGTGTGAACGTGATAAAGGTAGAAACCACCTCAGGGGATATTAATATTTCCAAATAGGAGACCTCTAGATGAATACCTCATCAGAGGCGAAGTTTGGTTCAATGAGTTTAACCTTGTATAATGTAACCATGTGCTCACATGCACAACCACGTTATGGAGTGAAAAGGAGGAGACTGGATGGAACTTAAGAATAAAACAGCCATTATTACAGGAGCCAGCAAAGGAATCGGTAAAGCAATTGCCGAAACTTTAGCCAAGGAAGGCGTTAACCTGGGATTAATCTCACGAACATTGACTGACCTGCAAAAGCTGCAGGATTCGCTGGGGAGTACATACGGCGTGAAAGTGGTGAGTGCTGTTGCAGATATATCGGATCGCGCACAGGCCGCTGCCGCTGTAGCTTCACTGGAACACGAATTGGGCGCTGTCGATATTTTGATCAACAATGCAGGCATTGCTACCTTTGGCACAGTCGCAGATATGGACCCCGAAGAGTGGGAACGTATTATTCGCGTAAACCTGATGGGAACCTATTATGTTACACATGCTGCTCTTCCAAGCATGCTGGCACAAAAGAGCGGAAACATTATTAATATCTCCTCGACGGCAGGAGAACGAGGCTTTGCAACAGGCTCGGCATATTGCGCATCCAAATTTGCTTTGATGGGCTTCACGGAAGCACTGATGCAGGAAGTTCGCAAATCCAATATTCGCGTCACCGCGCTGACTCCAAGTACTGTCAATACAGAACTGGCGGCAAACGCAGGATTGTCTATTGGTGATGAGGATCGCATGCTTCAACCGCAGGATTTGGCCGATCTGACATTAGCCGCATTGAAACTGCCTCCACGGGTTCAATTAAAAGTAGCCGGTATTTGGACAACCAACCCACAGTAATTCGACATGACATCTTAGATTCATTGGCTGTACAATGCTCCGGCAGACGTAATTGTTCGTCATGCCGGAGCTTTTTTTTCAGCATAGCTATACCAAAACAAACTGTAATATAAGCGCTTTGTACTTCCAGCATATATACATACAATTCCTACAACTATAAGCGCATTTCAGGAAAGGGGAAAAATGATGAAGAACACAGGAATGACACGGCCATTAGACCATTTGGGCCGCATTGTGCTGCCCAAGGAGCTGCGCAATTCTATGAATATTAATATTGGAGATGCCCTCGATTTTTTTATTACCCCAGAGGGACTGATGATTCGCAAGTATACGGGGGTTTCTTGCTATTTTTGTGGTGCCGTAGATCATTTGAGCTATTTTAGGGATCATCTGATATGTAAAAGTTGTATTGAAAATCTGAAGAGCGATAATCCTTCCAGTCATTTGAATGAATCCCGTCCTGTCCAGCCCAAGAAAAGAAGGAGTTACAGAAATCAGAATGATCTCCTGAATAAACTAAAACAGCTCATGCAGGAGCATCCTAATGTATCTCAAAAAGAATTAGCCGAAATGCTCGAACTATCCCAGGGACGCGTGTCACAGCTTAAAAAGCTACTTCTTTAAATCATCCGACCCGATCTCGTCTGTTCTAACAACAAAAAAAGAGCCTGACGGCTCTTGGATCATCATCGTTACGCAATGTCGGACTGCTCTATAACCGGGACCCGATAGGCCAGCAAGGACTCGTCTATTACGGCAGAAATAAACGTTGCTTCTATTTCAGGCACCAGTCTAAGCGCATAATTCCATGCGTTTTCTTCAATTTGCAGCGCAAGTCGTTCCCTGGTCCCTATCCCGTTCTCTTGCTCCAACGCATCGGAGAGGTCCACTAATTCCGTATCGGCGGCGTGCCCGATCTCATGTGCAAGCACAACCGTAAAATACTCCTCAACTCGATTAACGCTGCCGAACATCTGTACACACTGTGTTTCAATAACATCCGTATACATGGTAATGGCGTGAGCATTCATAGCATATTTGCCCCCAATCAGCCTTCCACCAGGAAAACGTTTCTCCAGCTTGACTGTCACACCTATAGCAGCCCGTTCCAACAGCTCAGCGACAATGCGCTCTGCCTGATTTCTTTCCAACTTAGCTTCGCTCCTCAAACCAGGATATATAAAGTTATATTTACTTTAAACTTATGAAATCATGGATGTGTTCATACCATATACAGTACGATATTATACCTTTTTACAAAGGAGAATACCATGTCAGAAGATTATTATATAGGTTGGGGAACGCTTGCCCTGATTAATGCCGGCTTGGCACAGTCCAAAAATCGGAGCGGGCTAAACTGGTTTCTGCTCTCCCTATTAATAGGGCCACTGGCTACACTATTTATCGTTGCATGGGATAAGCTGGAGTCCTAATCCAGCCATTAGGTCATTCCCATCGTTATCGTTATCCGGAATGAAAAGGGCAGCCTTGGCGCTTCTGCTGAAGCACTGTGTCTGTTGCTGTACTAGTAGCCTGTCTCGACGTATACGGCTTCTCTTGAACTCCGAAATTTGGCTTCACAAGCCGATTATCATAGGAGCTATGAAAAATATGCGTTGTCGCCGGGGATAGCGGGGGGATCAGCCATGTCCAATTGCCTGTCAGCGCGCGCCCAGCCTTGGCTTCTCGTTCCTCAAACAGCTGAAATTGTGCCGCTGCGGTATGGTGGTCGACAATGCTGACTCCCGCTTTTTTAAAAGAATGCAGCACAGCAATATTCAATTCCACCAGCGCCCGATCACGCCAAAGCGTTGTTTCACTCGTCGTATCGAGTCCCATCAGCTTAGCCACCTGTGGCAACCTATTATAGCGGAAGGTATCCGCAAAATTACGGGCGCCGATTTCTGTTCCCATATACCAACCGTTAAAGGGAGCCGCTGTATAGATGATACCGCCAATCTCCAGCGTCATGTCCGCAATCATAGGCACGGCATACCAACGTAATCCCAAGGAAGCGAAACCCGAAAGTTCTGGATGCTCAATGGGCACCTCCATCACCAAATGTTCAGGAATATCAAATAGCTCTGGAGACCGTCCGCCTGCTTCCACAACCAGTGGCAATATATCAAAAGGAGTCATCGCCCCTTGCCAGCCCATGTCTTTACAAGCATTGGTAAAATCCACCGAGATCGGGTCCCCGATGATCCCTTGATCGGTTTCATATCCAGCGTAACGAATGAGTTGATGGTTCCAGATGCGAATATTCGGCTGCCCCGGCTTGGAGGCGCGAAATACAGTAAGCGTTGGCTTAATTTTTCCGCCATTCGTTCCTATGCGTATATGTTCCAGTAGCTCGCTGACCACCTCCGTCGCATCTGATGCGCCCCGCGCATCCCTGACTAAAAGCTTGTCCCAAAATAAGCGCCCGATGCAACGATTGCTATTGCGCCAAGCCATGAGCGCTCCGTGTTCCAGCTCTTCGTAAGTATGATCATACGTTCCCGTAGCCTCTATGTCGTAACGAATATTAAGAAGCCGGGCTTCCGCTTCATCGCGGCTTCGGCCCAGCTCCTCATAACATGTATATATAAACTGCTCCGCTTCATGCAAAAGCTGTTGTTTTACTTCCATAACATACACCCCATCCCGGCAGCTCCATGACTCAAGAGCCCGTGGTCTTCCACGCCTTCTCGTCATTATACTCCAGTGGCAGACTGGAACCAACGGGATGTGTATCTTGTTCACCTGATCTCCATATACATGGAAATATACACCAACTAATTATCCCAAATACGCACTCAGCATCCAGATATGTTTATCCATTGCTTCTCTCAAGCCGTTAAGAAGATCCTCTGTCGCTTTATCCTGTGCTGCTTCCGCTGCTTCCATCCCATTAGCCAGTTCAACAGTGATGGTTTTAAAATCAGCAACAACGGACTTCACCATATCGTCAGTTGTCTGCTCACCTGCGGACTCCTGAATAGCTGAAAGTTGCAAATGCTCCTTCAAGGTCGCAGCCGGACGGCCACCAATAGCCAACAAACGTTCAGCAATCGTATCTAGATTAGCTGTTGCTTCATTGTAAAGCTCTTCAAATTTAGCATGCAGTGTGAAGAATTTAGGTCCTTTCACATACCAGTGGAAATAATGCAGTTTCGTATACAATACAGACCAGGTAGCTACCTGACGATTCAATGCCTTATGCAATTCTTGAATAGCCTCTTGTGTAGGTGCGTTCGTATGATTTAATGTACTCATGTTAAAATCCCCTCTCGTTTTCATTCAAAATATAGTTGGTGTAAAGCTTGGATACTCGTTAACAGTAGTGTCTGATTTTCTTCAAAATCCCATGCGTGAATCCAATAAATATTTACTAATTAATTTAGACTTAATCTAAATCCTGTTTTAATTATAACACTATGTCGATGTTTTTCAAGTCTTTATTCGGTTTTAATCATGAAGATTACGTGAATTGATTGTAAATCAAACAACTCTATAGGCAATAGGATATCCAGACCAAGACTTATTTATCTTTTATACATAGGTTACATCAATAGGAGTAAAGAAGATGTTAATTTTGTCTGTTAAAGCTTCTATTTTGTCTGTTAAAGCTTCTATATTGAAGAAAAAATCCATAACCTACTTCATACCTAACCACGACAAAAAAGAGCCGACCCGTATGAGGGTCGGCTCTTTTATTATTCTTACATCTCTGAAGGTTCCACGATTAAGGATACAACCTTACCAGCATTTACATCAATCAGGCCGTGATCGGTAATCTTCAAGGCCGGGCTGACCGGCAAAGAATGCGTACTCAGCGACATGATTGGATTGTAATGGCGGTAGCCCAGCGACAGCAAGGCTGAACGAAGCTCCTTCACATGGGCCGCAACCATTTCCAGCGGTCCTTCTGTTAAAATCCCGCCTACGGTTAACGGCAAATGGGACAGCACCTTGCCATTTTCAACTACGCAAAAGCCACCTTGGCTGGATAGAACCGTATTCGCAGCCAGTATCATATCTTGCTTGTTATGCCCTACGACCAGCAAGTTATGGTTATCGTGCGAATAGGTGGTTGCCACTGCCCCACGTTTAATCGTATCTCCCCCGATCAAACCGTAAGCACGGTTGCCATTCTTTCCATACCGTTCAAACGTAGCGATGAGTCCATGTTCACCATGTTCCCATACCAGTTCACCCTGCTCCACATGTGCAGGTGCAATCCGTTCGCTCGTAAAAGTTGAGCCATCCTTGACCATCATAATACGACATTGATGTGTGCCATCAGCTACATCCATCTTTACCGTAAAATCCTGCTCCGTGAGCGGATTGAGCTTCACACTTTGATAAAAATGGGCGGGGAAGCAGCTTTTTATCGGTGCTTGATGGTATTCCTCGAACTTATCGAATACCTTGAGTCCGTCCTTATAGACTTGCTCCACATCAAATTGACCAAGATCGGACAGCAGTACAAAGTCAGCTATTTTTCCCGGTGCAATTGTTCCGCGGTCATGCATTCGCATCCGTGCAGCAGGAGTAAACGTAGCTGCATAAATGGCATCCTCAGGCTTCATGCCCATTCCGATTGCTTTACTTACAATATGGTTCAGATGCCCTCGCTCTACGAAAGAGTCTGGCATCACATCATCCGTTACGAAGCAAAAATGTTGTGCCACATCTTCCTGAATAAGATAGTCCATCACTTCAGGGGTCATGGATTTTTCCTGGATTTCAATAAACATTCCGGCAGCCATCCGCGCCTTCATACCTTCAATACTTTGGTGAGTATGGTCCGAGCCTATTCCCGCATAGATCAACTGATGCAGATCCAGATCAAGCAGCTGCGGCGTATGGCCTTCAATGATCAGCTCCGGGTAGTGCTCACGAACATGGCGTAAGATGCGATTCGTCTTGCTCTCCGGATCACGAATGACATCCACATAGTTCATAATTTCACCCAGGCAGATCATTTCGCCGGTTTGCAGTAGCGCATCAATCTCGGGAATACCAATCTCGCCCCCTGAGGTTTCGAGCGGCGTTGCCGGGACAGAGCTTGGAATGCCGTAGAACATATCAGCCACGCAATCTTTGCTGGCTTCCATCATTTCCTGAATGCCTTCCAATCCGAAAACATTCGCCATTTCGTGCGGTTCCGGTACAATCGTCGTTACCCCATTGCGAATCAGCCCATAGGAAAAGGTTGCCGGTGTCACCATGGTACTTTCGATATGCAAATGAATGTCGATCAGGCCGGGAATCATATATTTCCCGTGCCCTTCGACAATTTCAGCCACCTCGAAAGACTCCAGACCACGCTGACCGATATACATAAACTTACCGCCAAGTATAGCTACATTACCTTCTTCGAACGTCTTGTAGTAACTGTTATACACCTTAACTTGTAAAATCATTTTGTCTGCACGCATGATGTATCTCCTTCATCGAACCCGCTGATTATTGGACCAGCACCATTTTATCTGCCGGAAAATGCAGGGTAACCCGTTGACCACTCAGGTAAGGCGTATCCATTTCCTGATTAGCCGTAAAGTTGCCTTTCGCCGTTTCTACCACGTACTGATAGCTACGCCCCAGGTAAGTACTTACTTTAATAATACCGGGAAGCTCATTTTCCCCTGTCTCGTTGCCTTCTGTTCGAATGACCAAATCATCCGGGCGAATAGCGCCCTGACGAGCACCCGGTTGGGCAGTACCCTGATTACGCGCTACGCCGAACGAAAGATCGCCTGTATTCAGTCGAATACGATCCCCTTCTTCAGTACGCTCGTCAAAACTCAGAAAATTATTAAACCCAATAAAACGGGCGACAAATTCGGTCGTCGGATATTTAAAAATGGTCGATGGAGCATCTAATTGTTCGATGTTCCCCTTATTCATAATCGCAACCTGGTCAGAAATCGAAAAACATTCCTCCTGATCATGCGATACATACACAGTAGTGATGCCCAGTTCCTGTTGAATACGGCGGATTTCCACACGCATATTTACACGCAGGTTAGCATCCAAGTTACTCAGAGGTTCATCAAACAACAGCAGATCGGGTTCAATCACAAGCGCTCGCGCAATCGCAACACGTTGACGCTGTCCGCCTGACAACTCACCGGGGAAACGTTTCTCAAATCCCCCCAGGCTAACCGTATCCAGCATGGCCATAACGCGGCGTTTCACATCATCTTCCTTTACCTTACGTAACCGCAGACCAAAGGCAACATTATCAAAAACGGACAAATGCGGGAAGAGTGCATAACTTTGGAAAACAAAGCCGAAGTTCCGTTTATTCACCGGAACCCGAGTATAATCCTTATCGCCAAACAAAAATGTTCCTTGTTTAGCTTCGAGAAATCCTGCAATGAGACGAAGTGTGGTCGTTTTGCCACAACCACTCGGTCCCAGCAACGAGAGCAATTGGCCCCGTTCGAGCTGCAAATCGAAATCCTGCAAGATCAGTTGGTTGTCATAAGCGACCGATACGCGATCCAGAGTAAGCAGTGCCATAAGGTTGAAGCCTCCATTACCTTTTAGTGAAGTAAGACAATCCCATCAGTCGTTCAATCAAGAACATCAGGATACCGGTTAAAATCATCAGCATAACCGAAATCGCTGCAATCGTCGGGTCAAAATAATTTTCGACGTAAGTCAGCATTTGAATGGGCAGGGTGCTGAAGCCCGGTCCTGTCATGAAGACGGAGATGTCGACATTGTTGAATGATTCCAGAAAGGCAATCAGGATAGCCGCAATAATACCTGAGCGGATGTTGGGCAGAACCACCTTGAAAAAGGTTTCCAGCCGTCCAGCCCCCAAACTAAGCGCTGCTTCCTCAATCGCAAAATCAAAGTTAGACAAACTGGATGCAATGACTCTAATAATGAACGGCAACATAATCACCGTATGTCCGATCAATAGTCCAGCATATACTGGTAAATGGTAAACAATGATCAAATAGCGCAGCAGTGTAAAACCAAGAACGATACCCGGTATAAGCAACGGGGAAAGGAACAAAGCATTCAGCGCATCCTTCCCGCGAAACGAAAAGCGACTAAGTGCATAGGCGGCAGGCATACCGATCAGCAGTGCCAAGATGTTGCCTAGCAGAGAGACGACAATGGACGTTTTGAACGTGGACATAAACAAATCCACTTCAAAAATATTTTCATACCAGCGCAAAGAAAAGCCCTGCGGAGGAAATTTTAATACCGTGCCCGGCTCGAAAGAAGTGACCGATATGATCAACAGCGGACCGAGCAGAAAGATGAAGACCAGCAGGCTAAAGAAGCCTAGTCCGTAATGTTTCTCCCGCATATCCACCTACCCCTTCGGATTGAGTTTATGGGCCGCCTTATTTAAGAGACCGACCACGATAAATGTAATAACAATCATAATTGTTGCAATAACAGAAGCTAAAAACCAGTCGTTTAGCGTCATCGCGTTCTGATACAAAAATGTAGCGATAACCCGCTGTTTTCCTCCAAGTAGTGCTGGTGTCGTATATGCAGTCAGGCTGCCTACGAAAACGAGAATGCTTCCAATGATCAGGCCCGGCACAGACAGCGGAAATACGATTTTACGAAATGCGCTGAATCTGGAAGCCCCGAGGCTCTGAGCAGCATGAACAAGATCACCGTCGATATTTTCGAGCACACCAATCAGTGAAATAATCATCAGTGGTAAAAACAAATGAACCAGACCAATAATCATCGCTGCCGGGGTGTACAAAATATTCAGCGGTTCATCTACAAGTCCTAAACCGATGAGCACGTTATTTAACAGCCCCTTGCGACCCAGAATGACCATCCAGCTGAATGACCGCACCACTGGACTCGTCAATAAGGGAAAGATAGCCAGCGCAAGCAAAATACCTTTACGACGCGGGGCCTTTTGCGAAATATAATAAGCCGTCGGGAAGCCGAGTAATACGCACACGAGTGTCGTTACGACACTGACTTCCAGCGTAGTCAGCAATATTTTCAGAAAATAAGGGTCCTTGAAGAAATGGAGATAGCCTTCTAGGGTGAATGAGCTGTTCTGTACGAAGGTCGAACCGATCGTCAACACAATCGGAATGACCATGAACACCGCCAGAAAGAGCAGACCTGGCAGCAGCAGCCAATACAAGTATGTTTTCTTCATGGGTAGCTCCTTGCGGTTATCAAAATGTTATTCCTTATTCAGCACCTGGATGAACAGCTCCAGAAAAGCTTCGCTGTCCACCTGTTCGCACACATTCATATTAGGGCTATGATTGAGGCGGTTCTGCACATCACCCACCGTTTGTCCGTCACATATACGACTGGAGGTTTCCACGTCAACATACAACGACGAGGTATCTACTAACCTCGAATTCAATGCGACACCCACGGCAAGCGGGTCATGAAGCGCACACGCTTTTACCCCGTTGCGTTCTTCATAACGCTTGGTATAAACAGCCGTACTTTCAGCTACATAATTACGAATTGCAGGATGGGACAGACGAGCAATATGATCGGCAGTCAGCAGAGCCTTCCGTGTTACATCCAGTCCCACCTGTATCAACCGACCAAATCCTGCATGAAATACGATCCGTGCGGCTTCAGGGTCAGCATACATGTTGTACTCCGCTACAGGTGTAATATTGCCGCACCCGTGAATAACACCGCCCATAAAAATGACCTCATCGACGTGATCCGTCAGTTCGGGACACTTCAGCAGCGCCAGTGCCAAATTGGTGAGCGGCCCGGTGCAAATGAGCGTCACTTCCCCCCGGTGAGCCATCACGGTATCAATGATGATATCCGGCGCAAAACCTTCGGATGCAGACATCGCTGGGACTACTCCACTCAATGCACCTCCAATGCCGTCTTCTCCATGGACACGGTGCTCGTGCAGACCTTTACGTATTAAGGGAGCCTCCGCCCCCCGATAAACCGGAATATCCGGTCTATCCAAAAGGTCGAGGATTTTGCATGTGTTCAATGTTGCTTGTTTAAGTGAGACATTACCGCATACTGTAGTAATCGCTTGGATATCCAACTGACCACTTTTGGCGGCCAGTAAAATACCCAACGCATCATCAATGCCCGTATCTACATCTAATATAACCTTTTTCATTACTGTGCTACTTCCCGGTTCCAGCGATCTGTCCATGCCTTGATATGATCGTTAACGAACTTCATATCCAGCTTGGTCAACTTATTCACTACATCTGTACCGTACGTAATTCCTTCTGTATCCGCACCGGACAGTACCACCTGCGTGTTCACCGGAGAATCAACCTTCGCCTTGGCGGATTTTTCTTGAACTTCCTTGCTCAGCTGCCAGTTGATAAATTCCTCAGCCAGCTCCTTCTGGTCGGAGCCTTTCACTACATTAATCGTGTTCATTACTGCGTAAGCACCTTCACTAGGAGCTACAAATTTCGCTCCTGGCACAGCCGCCTGCAAATCTTTGAAGTACATTTCCATGATCGGACCGCCCGCAATTTCTTGTTGACTAAACATGTTCACGAACTCGGACGTTTTGCTATAAAACTTAACGATATTCGGACTCAGCTCTTTCAGTTTTCCGAAGGCTTGGTCTTCATTAAACTCCTTACTACCCGCTACCTTGGAGGCTGCATCTACCATCATCGGTCCGGCAGTCGCCGTAATATTCGGCAAAGTCACGTTTCCTTTGAACTCAGGGCCCCACAGGTCGGCCCAGGAGGTCACATCTTTTTTCACCAGTTCCGGATTATAGGCAATACCGAGGCGTCCAACTGTATAAGCAGGACCATATTCCTCACCCAGCGGTGCTTTGGCAATATCATAAATTTGGTTCAAATTCGGCACTTTACTGCGATCCAACTTCTCGAATAGCCCTTGTTGAATTCCCTGTTGGGCATAATAATCAGACAGATAAATCAGATCGACATCAGTGCTGCCTTGACTGATTTTGTTCAACCGTTCCGCGTTATTTCCAATTTCGACCACGATATCAACGTTATGTTCTTTTTCAAAAGGCTCGTACACTTCTTTGTTAAAAAAGTCCTCGGAAAAGCCCCATGTGGAAATAACTAGTTTCTTTTTCCCATCAGCTGAACCATCTTTTCCATCTGCCTGACCGCCAGTAGCATTACTGCCGCAACCTGCCAGTACCACGGATGCCAAGGTCACAGCCATAAACCCTTTAAACCATTTTTTCATATGAAACTCCCCCTATTTTTTTATTATGCACACCTTATGACACAAAAAAGAAAAGTACTCTTGTAAAACAAGAATACTTTTCTTCGTAAACAAAGAATAAGTTGATCCCGCTGCGCGTTATAACAGGTTCTCCCCTCAGATAGATCCGAAGCGAAAAGCCGAATATCCAATTTTATTAGGATTCTTTCAGTATGATGTTCGTAATTGCCCACTGCGTTGCTGAATCATAATCACGCAGTAAAGCTTCTATATCGAGCTCCATATCCTCAATCAGCTTCTCGCGAAGTCTCTTCTTGTACAGCATGGACATTCGGAAATCCACTTCCAGCTTCAAGCCGGGGGCTTCCACTTCCAATGCCGCCGAGCGTGGAGAACGCCGGTGCTTCGCCACAAAGGTAACAATGTTGTTCTCAACGGTGGCCCGCAGTAGCGTGGTCCCGAAGCCGAACAGTTCCTTTGAAACTTCATTGTAAATCTGGCACATCCGCTTCTTGCTTTCGTTACTGTCGAGCAGCGTCATGAACCCACCCTCATCAGCATATTACGTACAATCAATCTTTCAACACGATAGATTATACATAAATATGCGATAAATAGCAAACAAAAATCCCTAATCTAATAACATATGATGCGAAAAAGCGAACAATATGTCGAACTTTGTAGCTTTTCAACATTTTTACACTTTTTCGTCTAACCCTTAAGTTTTCGAACACTGCTATATTCCCCGCAGGAAAATTAAAGTAGACTACAAAATCATTATCGTCACCACTCTGGGAGAATATTTTTTTCTACTACTATATATGTAGTTTTTATTTAAACGCATTTAACCGTACCCCGCGGGAGTCCCCTAGCGATTGTACGGTTCTTTTATGTTATGTAGCTGACTGGCCAGATGGGAACCCCTTCAAGAAAAAGCCGATTGAATCCACGAGGACACTACAAGAGTAGCTGGCCACAGCAGCATAAAGTTAGCTATGATATACGCCTTCTTAAAAGCATAACGATGATAAAAATACCAACAGCTCCATGAAATAAATACTCCTATCGGGTAGCTCATTATGACATAGGCAAAAATATAACTGATGAGATAATCTCCAGCTGTTGGTGCATCGAAAGAAAATACGACCACCATCAGCATGGCCGGATAGGCAAATAGCGTTAAGCCATAAACGATATTCAATATAAGTAAAATGACAAATGCATTTTGATCTTTCATGATGTTCTCCTAACTATTGCAGTCTGCCTGTATCACCATTGTGCAGCCCGTTTGCGTCTCTCCTCACGCCGATCAGCTTCTTCCATTTTCCGAATATAACGTTTCAACTGCTCTTTATGATCGTCCAATTCCTGTATTCGTACAGTTGTACCTTGGAGAAACGTCTCCATTTTACGTGTTAATTCAGCAGCCGATTCGCCCCTCCAGTCTTGCAGACGACCATATATATTTCTCATCTGCTGCTCCTGATGCTGAAGTCTTTGCTTTAGCTGCTCGCATTGCTGTACAGCCCTACGCAGATCCCCCAGGCTCAAAGATATTCTACTCATCTCTTTTGCCTCCCGTTGTGTTCTTCCGGCTGCTCTTTTTATTGATCCACCATCGTAAATTCCTGGCCCTTGCGATCTATATACTCTGCTATCTCTGTAATCGATCCCTGATACCAGCGATTGATCCGATCCAGTGTTGCCGTTGCACTATGCGCAATTGGGGTCAAAGACTGACTTTCACTTGTCCCGATATGAGCCTGAAATAACTGGATAGATGCTCGGGTATCGCTAGAAAATCCATGCAGGCTGGAACGCATCTGGTTAGCCGCATGCTTTAGCTCCTCAGGTGTTAATTGAATTGTGCCCCCATTTTTGTTGCCTACAAAATATGCACCGCCATTGGAGCGACCATTCTGTTGTCCTACTCCAAGGATATTCACTCCCAGTGCATTAGCAGCAAACTGCCCGAAGGCCCCCATTTGTCCACCATAGCGTTCAACCAGATCGCCCATGACTTCCTTGAGCTCTGCTCGCGCGGCCAGCATCTGCTCGTATGCCTGCACCCGTGGGTTACCTTCCACCAATTGACCGTCCATGGTGTACAGTGGATTGCTGATATTGCCGTTTTCATCAAATGTGAAATGATCCATGCTATGCGTCGCTTCTCCAAATACCGAATTATAGAACTTTGTAATCGGATCTTGCTGCATCATAGGCAACGTAATCGGGACATACACAATGGGAGACCATTTGGGTCCCAAAAAAAAGTTAGCCCACTTATTTTCTCTTTCGACTGGTAATGAAACAGGAATAGTGATTTTGGCTTTATTAGCCGTCTTATAATCATTGTCTATAAAGTAGGTTGTACCCACATGTGGCTGTGCATCATTAGCTCCCGAACCGATAGTATCCTTCGGGTTGACATAAGCGACATTCGTCTTTCGAAAATCGCCATTTTCCACCTTCTTTTGAAGATCATCCGGTAATAGATGTACAATGCTTGGTGGATTATAAGCGACTGACGACAGTCCGTTCCGCACCGCCACATATTCTGCCTCCGCTCCTCCCAGAGAATGGCCTGTGGTCGTTATTTCAGCAGAGGGATACTCTTTTTTTACAACATCATATAGATTCTCAGCTTGTGTAAATTGATTATTCTGGTACTTATCCTCATATTGAAGAAATGCACTTTGCACTTGTGGTGGGAGTTTAGCCACCTCTGCCTTATTATTTTCATAATATTGATGGACTTCTTCCAACGTTTTCGCGCGTCCTCCGACGACATCGCTGAAATCCGTTCCCCAGTCCATCGCCACGCTCCACTTGGGTCGATTCGGAGGTTCTGTCCCCCTATAACCGATGATCACCTGATTGGTCTTCTCGTTAAGGAATACAGTCGCATCGAATCCAGAACCGTTCGTATCATGCAGCATAGCTCCTTCAGGTTCAACAATCTTCCATTCAGGAAGAATTCTGCTTTTAGAATCTTTAGCAGTCAACTCCCGGTCATAAACTTTATCCGCAATGGTCCAGTATGTTTTATCGTTAGTGTAGGTCAAGTTATTCCCACCTTGTCTATTGTGTAAATATATTATAGAGTTATGAAAAAAGGTGATTACCAGAAAAGGAGAATTGTAACTTGAACAGAAAAATCCCACTGATTCTGGCACTTATTTTAATTATTATGTATTTAGGAGGTTGTTCCAGCTTGTCCGACAAAGAGAAACAAGAATTAGTAGACGTCGCCACTCCCATCGGTGTGGAGTTTATTAAAGAACACTATAATGCCGATTTCATATTAAAGGATTATGCTGTGGATGATCCTGCTGTCCACTCCAGGCTCTATCTATATGGGTACATTAAAGGCCACGAAGACAACAAAATTACCATCTACTATAATTATAAAACCAAAGAAGTGATTGACGTCTCCGGGCCAGATTGGTTTATCGACAGTGAAGTCCCCAAATACAAGACCCCTTCTTCCTGAGAAGGGATACTCATCGAGCATTTCACTTTCAACATATTTGTTATCTATGTTAAAGTCTAATTTTTCCCAAATTAAGAAGTAGTATAATTATAGTGCATCCTTTTTGCGAGCGATATAGCCGAGAGGAAAAATAAGTATAAAGTCATTGGATACAGTATATCTGGTCACAGTACATAGTTTATGTAGAATAGGTCTTTGTAACTGTATGTTAGGTGAAAATTGCATAGATGAACACCATTTTTAATTTGTACTATTAAAGAGTATGCAATGACAAATGTAGTTAATAAAATTCACCTTTACGGCTACATAACAGTGCTAAAAGGGTATAGATCATCAAACTCAAATAAGGCTCCTTAGGAGCCTTCAGATTGTCGAGAAACCCCGTCTTTTGAGACGTGGGTTTCTTTTTCTTTACATCATAAGGCTCTGGTCTCTGGAGAAACAGGGGGTTACCCCTGTTTCTTCAGGCGATCCAGGTGGATCGCCATCTTCTTCATGTTCTGCACGGCTGCCGTCATAAGGGCTTGTTCCCTGACGTTTGGCAGACCGCGCAAACGGCAATAGCGAAACCCATGGAGCTCTTTGGCATCCGCGAAGCTTCGCTCAATCGTCTCTTTTCGTTTGCGGTACAGCCGTTTCCCGGATGGGCTTAGCCGGTTGCTCCGTACCCACTCTTTGCTGTCTTCCCAGACATGCCGAGTCACCACTTTGCGGTGGTTTCGAGACTGGGTACACTGGTCTAGCAGTGGGCAATGCTGGCACTGAGCTGGGTCAGAGGTATACTGCCGGTATCCCTTACGGTCCGTCGTTCGGTAGGGCAGTTCCTGTTGGGCTGGGCATCTATACACATTGCGTT
>NZ_JBRECM010000006.1:0-286616 GCF_052906305.1 Paenibacillus sp. SER-28
AGCCATTAGCTCAGTTGGTAGAGCACCTGACTTTTAATCAGGGTGTCGAAGGTTCGAGTCCTTCATGGCTCACCATTCATGAACTTATATGTCATGGATATAATGATATTGCGGACGTGGCTCAGCGGTAGAGCATCGCCTTGCCAAGGCGAGGGTCGCGGGTTCGATTCCCGTCGTCCGCTCCATATTTGCGCCCTTAGCTCAGCTGGATAGAGCGTTTGACTACGAATCAAAAGGCCGGGAGTTCGAATCTCTCAGGGCGCGCCATTAACTTCATAAGCCGGTGTGGCGGAATTGGCAGACGCGCGCGACTCAAAATCGTGAGGGAAACCGTGGAGGTTCGAGTCCTCTCACCGGCATGTATTTCGGGATGTAGCTCAGCTTGGTAGAGCACCTGGTTTGGGACCAGGGGGTCGCATGTTCAAATCGTGTCATCCCGATTCAAAAGGAAAGTCGCTGGAAGCAGCGGCTTTTTTTTATATTCATATCTTTTTGTATAAATCAGTAATCCTCAGGTCACACTAACACAAAAAGTGGGACGGAAGGGATTACTGTGAAGCGATTAAGTTGGAAAAAACAGATGAAACGGCGCTGGAAACAGTGGAGAAGAACAGTGTGGGCATGTAGCATTTTTGGTGCGGCTTGTTTGCTGGCAGGGTTGGGTATTCTGTTTTCGAATTATTTGCAGGCTATGTTGTCACAGCCACTCGCTACTACCGTCATGGCAGAGGAGAGCTCGGAGGAGGCCTCACATCTGAGTCCAACTGAAGATCACTCCTCACAGATGCAACTATTGCAAAGTATTCGTGCTTCCGGTATAAGCAGGAAGACCCGTCTATTAACCACCTACGTGTGTGGTACGGAAACACTTTCCTTGGGAACGCTAAGTTCACAGCAGCTAGAGACCTTACTGAAGCAACATCCCGATTGGAAGGGACGACTTAATACCAAAGGAGAGGTGTGGCTGGAGCGTAGGGTGGAAGACTTGTCAGAGTCATGCAAAGAGCATGGATACATGGGGTTGAGCACTGACGGGCAGCTTACATTGTATGAAGGGCTACCTAAAAAGGAAAAAGTTATCCGCACTTTTTTTCAATTGGATGTGGGTTCCATGGAGACGGCCTTGCCAGAAGGGGTATATAAACAACTTCAGCAGGGAATACGTGTACAGGATATAAATGAGTATAACAGTGTAATCTCCACTTTTAGTGACTTTGCCCTGGAGCGAACACAAAGGGTATTAAAGCAGCACTATTGATTACAACTACGAGACGTTAGGCATTGCCCATGTGGTGAGGCTTGAAGCGTCTCTTTTTATGTTTTTACTCACGTTTAAATTTTTTCCTCTATTAGATACAAAGTTTTGTTATAATGAAAAGAACGACACATATGTTCGCTTTATATGGTATTTGACCATGATTATATTCAGGATAACGCTGGCTTTTGGTTGGGTACGCCATGTTTGAGTGATAGGGGAGAGATTTTTTTGCGTTTTTTAGGAATTGATCCGGGTATTGCCATTGTGGGCTTCGGATTTGTAGACAAGATTGGCAGCAAGGTGGTTCCTGTGCAGTATGGCTGTATCCAGACTGAGGCTCATACACCGGAAGAAGAAAGGCTGCTTCATGTGTATGAAGGCATGTTGCAATTAATAGATAAATATAAGCCTGATGCGGTAGCACTGGAAAAGCTCTTTTTTAATCGCAACGTTACAACCGCTATGTCTGTAAGTCAGGCACGTGGGGTGCTGGTACTAGCTGCAAAACAACGTAATTTGCCTATAGGTGAATACACACCGATGCAGGTAAAGCAGGCTATTGTAGGGTATGGTAAGGCTGAGAAGAAACAGGTACAAGAAATGGTTAGAATGTTCCTAAAGCTTCAAGTTGTGCCCAAACCGGACGATGTAGCGGATGCTTTGGCGGTGGCTATTTGTCATGCGCACTCCTATGGACTAAATTCAAAATTAAATGAGGTATTGCGAAAATGATAGATTTCTTGCGTGGTTCTGTGGCCCATTTGGAAAATGAATATGTTGTTTTAGATGTGCAGGGTGTAGGGTATAGGGTATTTTGTCCGAATCCTTACGCGTTCGCCAAAACTGAAGGTCCAGTGGTTATTTACATTCACCATCATGTAAGGGAAGATGCTATTTTACTGTTCGGTTTTGCGACCCGTGAGGAGCAGCAGCTTTTCCGTAAACTGATTGATGTATCTGGTATTGGACCGCGTGTTGCGCTTGGTATTTTGGGAGGCGGTACGCCTGCTCATGTGGTAACGGCGATTTATCAGGAGAATATCACATTTCTCACCAAGTTACCGGGGATCGGTAAAAAGACGGCACAACGTATGATTCTGGATTTGAAAGACAAGCTGGACGGTATTGGCTCGTTGGGGATGGCAACCGGATTGTTTGCTGAGCCTGTCGTAGAAGATGGCGAAGGTTCATATTGGGGCGAGGCCCGTGAGGCGCTCAAGGCGCTCGGTTACACTGATGCTGAGTTGGATAAGGTATGGAGCAGAATGAAGAAAGATGCGAAACCTGATGAATCTGCCGATATTTTGATGAAGCGGGCTTTGCAACTGTTGTTTGCCGGATAGGACGATGATGTCCGCTAACAAATGTCTGGTGAAAAGAGGAGCGATGGAACATGGATGACCGGATTATTTCCGCCAATTTGATGATGGAAGACCAGACGGCGGAGCTAAGCCTTCGCCCCCGTTATCTAAATGAATATATCGGGCAAAATCAGGTTAAGGAAAATCTGAAAGTATATATTGAAGCGGCCAAAATGCGTAAAGAAGCGTTGGACCATGTACTGTTGTACGGACCGCCTGGGTTGGGTAAAACAACTCTTGCTAACATTATCGCCAATGAGTTGGGGGTTAATTTGCGTACGACTTCAGGTCCTGCAATTGAAAGACCGGGAGATTTGGCAGCATTGCTGACCAATCTTCAAGAGGGTGATGTTTTGTTCATTGATGAGATTCATCGCCTTCATCGTACGGTGGAAGAAGTCATGTATCCGGCGATGGAGGATTTTGCGCTGGACATTATGATTGGTAAAGGCCCGAGTGCACGTTCGGTCCGTCTGGATTTGCCACCCTTTACCCTTATAGGGGCCACTACGCGCGCTGGGCTGCTCTCTGCGCCATTGCGTGACCGGTTTGGTGTTATTAGTCGATTAGAGTTTTATACGACAGACGAGCTGGCTTACATCGTGTCCAGGAATGCGGATATTATGGAGATTGAGATTGTTGGGGATGCGGCGGAGGAAATCGCATTGCGTTCACGGGGGACCCCGCGTATTGCTAACCGACTGTTAAAAAGGGTGCGTGATTTTGCTCAGGTTGCCGGAGACGGTATTATTCATTCTGAGTTGGCTGCAGAGGCGCTAAAGAGACTTCAAATAGATCCACTCGGACTGGATGAAATTGATCATAAAATGCTTAAGGCCATGATTCATTCATTCCGGGGCGGGCCTGTAGGATTGGACACCATTGCTGCAACTATTGGTGAGGAGAGTCAGACAATTGAGGATGTGTACGAGCCCTATTTGTTACAAATTGGCCTTTTACAAAGAACACCTCGGGGACGAACAGTGACTCCGGCGGCATATGGCCACCTTGGAATCCCACTGCCAACGGATCCACGGTGAGTAGGAAACATGATGCTTTTCAAAAAATCATTGCATGATTACACGCAATTATGGTGAATACGATATTGGCTGACGGATGATTGAGGGAAGTGAGAGTGTAAGTAAGATTCGAGCGGGTTCATATTTTGGTTTATTCCGCCGATGTATTTAAAGGGATGGACAAGGGTCGAGATCCCGATAAATTACGCAATATAAGTGCTAGACAGCTAGATTGGGGGAGCCAGAAATGAGTGGAGAAGCATTTAACCGAAAAAGTATTTTCGGTGCATGGATGGGCCGGGCCAAACGAGCAGCAGCGATTATGGTATTAGCTACAGTGTGCATACCTTGGTCTTCGGGCGTTCACGCTGCTGCCGCCCAAGAGGATATTCGTGTAGTGATTTTTGCGGATCTAGGTAGCAAATATAAAGCGACAGTCCCCGCTGTAACCTTGAAATCATCAGGAGGTCTGAGTGTTGGACAGAACAGTGGGGGCAGTTTTCAAACTTGGATGGGACTACCAGACAGTACGGCTCGTTTTAGTGTAGACAGCTATCGGGTGAAGGTACTTGAAGGAAATGAAGCAGCGGCAATAAAAGCGGCCCAAGCCCTGCAAAAGACTAATGATAAACCTACGGTTTTTATCGGTTCAAAAAATGGTAGCTCAGTGTATCAAGTGTACGCGGGAATATATGCTAGTGAGCAGTCTGCGCAGGCTGCTGTACAGCGGATTTCCTCCGCAACCGGAGCGCAGGCCGAAGTTAAGGGAAACAAGCATTGGTCCACAGGAAGCTACGGAAGCGAGCAGGAAGCTAATCTCGTTCGAACGACAATTGCTGCGGCAGGCTTTGATGCTTTTACTGTAATTCAATCAAGAGGCCAGTATGCTGTATGGGTTGGAGAAGAAAGTAATGACAGCAAGCTGTCGGCTTTGAAAACAGAGCTGGAGAGCAAGCAGCCGAGACTCACGCTGTCTAAAGTTAATGCTACTCAAACCGGCCTCATTATAAGACAGGAAGCAGGAGTCACGACTGGCTCGCAGGTGATGTCTCATTACATGCTAAGTGGTTCTGATCATAGCAAGGTAATTGTCAACGGCGGTAATGATGGAATACAAGTGATGGAGAGATCACAGCGTACATATCGCGGCGAGATGGAGATTGCCATGACGTCAGGCCAGCTGGCGCTTGTGAATGAAGTTCCTCTGGAGCAGTATTTGTATTCCGTGGTAGGAGCAGAGGTCTATTCCTCATGGCCAGATGAAGCGCTCAAGGCTCAAGCGGTAGCGGCTCGTAGCTACGCGCTTGCCCAAGGCAATCGGTTTCAGATCGGCAATGTAGTAGATGGCACGTTAAGCCAGGCTTACAACGGTAAGAGCTCGGAACATGCCAATGTCAATGAGGCTGTAGATGCAACAGCTGGTGAAGTCATTAAAAGTGGCGGCAAAGTGGTCGAAGCTGTATTTTCATCTAATGCGGGCGGTGTGACAGCAGATGCTTCCGAGGTGTGGAACAGTGGTGGCGAAGCCTTTGCCAGCGTAGACAGCTCGGGAGATACTTCGGCGCAAAAAGGAGCACAGGAGTGGTATCATGTACTTCTCTCCAGTGGCAAGACAGGGTATATTCGTGAGGATAATGCTAAGGAACTGGAGGGTGTCACAGAAGCGGGGTTAGACAAAATCACCGTCACTGCGGAAAATACAAATGTGCGTCCTATTCCCCAAATTCAATCGACGGTTACACCAATAGCCAAGGCGCAGCCGGGCGAAGAGATCATTGTATTAGAAAAGGTGCCTCAGTCCGGAGACTATGCATGGGTGCGGGGGCCCTTTACGTCAGCTCAGCTTGCTAAATCCCTGCAAGGGAAAGTAACGGGCACAGTGCCTTCCTCTATTAATCACCTCGATGTCACCAAACGTGGTCCATCAGGGCGAGTGTTGGAGGTTGAAGCGAACGGATCCTCTTTGAAAGTGAAATATCCGGATATGTTTCGCTCAGCAATGGGCGGACTCCCGAGCACACTGTTTGATATTGCGAGTACCGGAAGTTATACTGTATTAGGCGCTGATGGGGCTACTTCTCATGTAAGTGGTACACAAGGCACTCAAATCCTGTCCGCATCTGGCAGCAGTACTTCAAGTGGTAACGGGGTGATCGTCATGAATGAAGATCGTCATGCACGAGTCATTGACAAAACACAAAGCTTTATTTTTACAGGTAAAGGAAATGGTCATGGTTTGGGCTTATCCCAATGGGGTGCCAACGGTTTGGCCGAGCAGGGGTATGATTACAAGAAAATTTTGCAACACTATTACAAAAATGTGGATATAGTTAAGGACTGACCAGTATATGAATGTAAACGACTACGATTTTGAACTGCCTGAAACATTAATTGCACAGACACCTTTGCTTGATCGGAGCGCTTCCAGATTACTGACGTTAAACAAAAATAACGGTGAAGTGGGTCATCATACGTTTTCGGATATTGTGCAGTATCTCCAACCAGGGGATACGCTGGTATTAAACGATACGAGAGTGATTCCTGCACGCTTGTTTGGCATCAAGGAAGACACGGGAGCTAAGGCTGAGGTTTTGTTGCTTAAGCAACTGCAAGGGGACCGATGGGAAGCATTGGTGAAACCCGGTAAAAAGCTAAAAAAGGGTGCTGTTATTGTTTTCGGTGATGAGCTGAAAGCAGTAATTGAGGAAGAAGGAGATATGGGCGGAAGGGTGCTTTCATTTTCATATGACGGTATTTTTCAGGAGATCTTGGACCGTCTGGGGCAGATGCCGCTTCCGCCGTATATCAAGGAACAACTGGATGATCGCGAGCGTTATCAGACCGTTTATGCTCGACATGAAGGTTCGGCTGCGGCTCCAACGGCAGGGCTGCATTTTACAGAAGAATTGCTGGACCAGATTAAAAAGAAGGGCGTTACCGTTGCCTTTATCACACTTCATGTTGGCTTAGGGACGTTCAGACCGATGTCTGTGGATACGATTGAAGAGCATGTCATGCACGAAGAGTATTATTCATTATCACAGGAAACGGCAGATGTACTTAATGCAACCAAGGCCCGCGGTGGGAGAATCGTGGCAGTGGGAACAACCAGTTGTCGAACGCTAGAGACGGTGGGCAATACATTCGCAGATGGAGTGCTGCAGGCCAGCAGTGGCTGGACACAGATTTTTATTTATCCAGGCTACGAATTCCGTGTGGTGGATGCGATGATTACGAATTTCCATTTGCCTAAATCCACCTTGGTTATGCTGGTCAGCGCACTGGCGGGCAGGGAGAATATTATGCATGCTTACCAGGAGGCGATTGACCGACAATATCGGTTCTTCAGCTTCGGGGACGCAATGTTCATTTATTAATTAAGGATGGTAGAGAAAATATGGCACCAGCAATAAGATACGAACATATTAAAACCTGCAAGCAATCGGGAGCTCGTCTCGGGCGTGTACACACACCTCACGGAGTTATTGAGACACCAACCTTTATGCCGGTGGGAACTCAAGCGACTGTTAAAACGATGAGTCCTGAGGAACTGAAAGCGATGGATGCTCAAATTATTTTGAGTAACACGTACCATTTGTTTCTTCGTCCCGGACACGATATTATTCGTGAAGCGGGTGGACTGCACAAGTTTATGAATTGGGATCGCCCTATTTTAACAGACAGCGGCGGATTCCAGGTGTTTTCTTTAAGTGAAATGCGTAAAATTTCAGAGGAGGGTGTTCATTTCCGCTCTCATTTAAATGGAGATAAGAAGTTTCTTTCACCAGAAGTGGCGATGGAAATTCAAAACTCGCTTGGCTCAGATATTATGATGGCCTTCGATGAATGCCCGCCGTTTCCGGCTGAATATGAGTATGTGAAAAAGTCACTGGAACGCACCAGCCGTTGGGCTGAGCGTTGTCTAGAGGCACACGCGCGTCCTCATGATCAAGGTCTGTTTGCCATTGTTCAGGGAGGCATGCATGAAGATCTGCGCAAGCAAAGCGCTGCGGATTTGACTTCCATGGATTTCCCGGGGTATGCTATTGGTGGACTGAGCGTAGGTGAACCGAAACATTTGATGTATGAAGTGCTCGATTATACGGTTCCTCTGCTTCCCACCAACAAGCCACGTTATTTGATGGGCGTGGGTTCGCCTGATGCTTTGATTGAAGGCTCTATCCGTGGTGTGGATATGTTCGATTGTGTACTTCCAACCCGAATTGCTCGCAACGGGACAACGATGACCAGCCAAGGTCGTCTTGTCGTTCGCAATGCCCAATATGCAAGTGATTTTGGCCCGCTCGATCCCGCTTGTGATTGTTATACCTGTCGCAATTATTCACGTGCTTACTTGCGACATTTGATTAAAGCGGATGAAACCTTCGGGCTCCGACTGACAACGTATCATAACTTGCATTTCTTAATACAATTGATGCGTAATGTCAGACAAGCGATTATGGATGACAGGCTGCTTGATTTCCGAGATGAATTTTTTGAGCAGTACGGTCTTCATGATAATGATAAAGGCTTTTAAGTTTTAGGGAGAGTATACGAAAGGGGGATTTAACATGTTTCATTTTGCTACAGCCGCTACTGCACCCGGTGGAACTGGCGGACTTTTCCAAATGATCTGGCCACTGGCTCTGATGTTTGTAATCTTCTATTTCTTGCTGATTCGCCCGAATCAGAAAAAACAAAAGCAGCGTCAAACGATGCTTCAAGCTTTGAAAAAGGGAGATAAAGTAATTACAATCGGAGGTCTTCACGGTACAATTATGGAGATTACGGATGATGTAGTAGTTTTGCGTGTGAATGATGTCACGAAGCTGACCTTTGACCGCAGTGCAATCAGCAACGCGATTGCAAAAGATACGGCATCTGAGGAAGTTGTTTCCAAATCGTAAAATGCTGGTGACCGTTATGCAAAAACCGAGCCTTTGAGGAGGCTCGGTTTTTTTGTGTTGTTTTATTACATGGATACAAACATTTTGATTACTTGTTGAGATTAATGCCAAACATCCCACCACCTGCGCCTATGACAAACGCGAAACCTAAGTGTAACAGGTCCTTGCCGTTCATGCCCGCATCCAATGCCAGAAAACCGACCAGAAGAACGATTAGTCCATACAGGATGCCTGTAATACCGCCTTGATACCAGCCTTTGTTTGTGGATCTTTTACCGGCGACGAAGCCGCCAGATAGCATGGCGAATGCATGGACGATGTACGTATACAATGATAAGTCCTGTTCCTGCATCTGTGTCAGCCACAAGAGTAATGAAAGAATCAATGCGCCAAGCAGCATCCATGCAAAAGCATAAAATAAACCGGATAAAATGGGATGGGCCAGACGAAACGAACACCAGCGGCGAATGAGCTCCATTGATAATTCCTCCTGTACCAAGGTTTGAACTATTATCATTCTATGGCCAAGCCTCCCGGCTTAGTACCAAGTCGCAAGCAGTCTTTCTCTTTATTTCAATAATTTAGCCTTTTGTTTTTTGTATGAGCCAAGTGAGGAACGGTCAGAATACGTGTACAATGAACGACTCATGTCTTATTGCAAGTACAGGGGAGGAGGCGAACATATTGAGTCACGATATTTTTGCTCATATTTTTCGGACGCTGCTCATGTATTTTATTGTATATCTGGTGATGCGCTTGATGGGTAAAAGGGAGATCGGCAAATTGTCTGTTTTCGATCTCGTCATATCCATTATGATTGCAGAAATTGCTGTATTCAGCCTGGAGGATATAAAACGTCCACTTTATGAAGGGTTGATTCCTTTAGGAGTGCTGTTAATTTTGCAAATAGGTATTTCATTTTTCAGTCTGAAAAGTCGGCGACTGCGCTTACTATTTGATGGTAGGCCCAGTGTATTGTACTCTAATGGACAATTAAACAAGGATGAAATGGTAAAACAACGTTATAACTTAGATGACTTGCTGTTACAACTTCGCGAACAAAATATAGAAAGTCTGGACGAAGTTGAATATGTTATTTTGGAAACGACAGGTAAGCTAACGGTTATAGGTAAGGATGATAATGATGGAGTGGAACACGAAAAAATGAAGCAGGAATTAAACGGAACAGATTTGACAAGCAAAGAGCAACAGGTGAATAAAGTCCATCCTTCTCCACAAATCGGTGGAAAGTTTAGATATGAGGGACTGCCTATTCCATTAATCATGGATGGCAAAGTGCTGGATAGAAATTTGGAACGGATGGATATGAACCGTTTTTGGCTTAAAAATCAAATTCAAGCGAAGGGACACAAAGATTTTAAGGATGTTTTTTTATGCTCGGTTAACCATAGAGGTGATGTGTACATTACACCACCGGCCTATGGAAAATCTTCAGATTAGGTTTTTTATGCTTTAAACCATCTTCTCAGGATTGGAATGCGTGTAAGGTTGTCCCAATCAATCATTTTGATCAAGGTCATTAGGAAAAGGTACAGTATAATTCCCAATCCTGCGGCAAAAATAAACTGTAGCCACATTTGGTTGAACATCGTTAGATGTCTGTAGGTATATAATACTGCTGCTGCCATGATGATCATGCCTATCCCGGTCTTCCAGAAATCGAGCAAACGTACGCGGAAGCGAAGCAGTCTGCTGACACTGAAGCCGTGAAGGAGAGTAACAATGGCACTGTTAATACAAATGGCGATGACAGCTCCATAGATACCATACTGAGGTTGGGAAGCAAGCCAGACGATCAGTACAATTTTGATAACGGCTCCGATAAAGGTATTTAATAAGGCACTTCCAGGACGGTCTAATGCCTGAAGTGCTGCCTGAAGCGGGGCCTGAATGTACATAAAAAGAGCAAAAGGTGCCATGAGCTTAAGCATGCCCGCAATATCGCCATTATTGTAGAGTAGCAGACACAGAGGTTCTGCCAATACATACATGATAACGGCAAATGGGGCTCCTGCAACCAAAGCGAGCCGAAGCGATTGATGTAGACGTTTGTGAATGGCTGTAATATGCCCCTTAGCTGCTGCTTCGGATAACGAAGGAACGAGTGAAACTGCTAGCGAACTGGTTAGAACCCCAGGTAGTAATAACACAGGAATGACCATGCCCTGCATGGCTCCATATTGTGCGGTTGCCACGCCAGTTGCAATGCCTGCTACGGCAAGGCTACGCATGCACAAGATAGATTCGAGCAAATAGGATAAGGAACCGACAAGCCTTCCAGCAGTAACGGGAACGGATATAGACATAAGACGTGACAAAACGGATGATTGCTCGGGATGAACTTCAGAGGAGGGGACAGGCGACTTTGGCTGAAGGATGCGATCTTTTCGCTGGTTACACACGTATTGCCATAGCAGTACAATCATGCCAATGAATTCGCCCGCCAGAGCACCGAGCATGGCACCTGCAGCAGCGTAGTCTACCCCATGGGGAAGTAACAAGTAAGCAAACCAAATGACGCAAAAAATGCGTATAACGGTCTCCGCAATGGAGGAGCTGGCGGAAGGGATCATATTTTGCTTTCCCTGAAAATAGCCCCTATAAGCTGAAGAAACAGCTACAATGACAATCATTGGGCTCATGCTCACAAATGTATAATACACGCGACTGTCGGTCAGGAGATGGCTTGTGATCCAAGGCGCGAACACAAGACAGAGCACCATGGCGATCAGACTGAGTGTAATGGTGAAGCGCAGGCTGGTGTGCAAAATACGCCGCGACATTTCGGGCTGTCCAGCCGTTTCAGCTTCGGCTACAAGCTTGGCTACCGCAAGAGGGATCCCCCCTGTAATAAGCGTCACCAGAACGATAAAAAAGGGATACCCCTGTTGGTATAAGCCAACTCCTTCGGGGCCGATGATACGCGGGAGTGCGATTCGGGGAATAAAACCAAGTATCCGGTTAATAACTCCCGCTGCCAATAAAATGATTGCTCCATGGATGAAAGTCTGCTTTTTCAATCGCAACTCCCTCTTCCCAAAATGTAATTCTGCGTCTATGCATTACTTTAGAAGATATGCTGGACCTGTCCATGTTCATGACAAGCTTTTCCGTTCAGAAACAAAGTGATTTAGACAACAAGAGGGCGAGTGGTGAATTCTGCTATTGACGAGCGAAATGAATGCATATATTGTTGATTTAAGGCTATTTTCAACGAAAAGAAGGGTTTTCCAGGATCAGGACAGAAATGTTCTACAAAGCAGTCAATAACCCCGCTAATTGCTGATCTGCGGAACCGGTAGTCGCTGGGAGGAGGAACGGCCATCGTGGGTATGGAAGAGCTGGATGAGCAGGATTGGGATGACGCAATTGAGATGCTCTGTCAAAGTAAGGCGGACGAGTTGATTCTCGTAGGCTATGAGCATGTCACAAGTAAGGACGTGTGGAATTGCGTCAGCCATAAATATGAAAAGGAGGGTATCCCTCCGCTGCACAAGCTCGTTAATGATATTCTTTCCCTTAAAGCGACGAGCTTTATGAACTATTTGACGATGTCCGCATTACGGGGCTCCACTTTCGAATAGAAGGGGGTCTTTTTTTGCGTTCAAATTGACTGCTTTTTGAGGGGTAGCTATAATAGGAATATTGAGAATGAAAGGGGAACATGGGACGGAATGAAGAGAATTCTAAGTTTCATCGTGGTCGTGCTCATAACTACTGGTGTTATGATCGGGACAAGCCCGGGCCTACTGAACAGTTTAAAATTAGGCCTCGATTTAAAGGGAGGCTTTGAAATTTTATATGAAGCCCAGCCTTTGGAAGCCGGGCAGAGTGTAACCAGCCAGTCTCTTATACAAACAGCTCAAAGTCTGGAGAGACGGATAAACGCGCTTGGTACAACTGAGCCGGAAGTAACAACAGAGGGTACCAACCGTATTCGTGTGCGGCTTGCTGGTGTCTCTAATGAAGCAGAAGTCCGCTCTATGCTGAAAAAGCCTGCCGAGTTGACCTTCCGCAGTGCAACGGCAGCGGATGCTAAAAAGCCAGGCCAATACAGCAAAATTGAGCTCCGCGGTAATGATTTTGTGGAGAATGGCGCTGTTGTCGGCTATGATCAGCTGAACCAACCTGAGATTAGTATCAAAGTGAAGGACAAAGCTAAATTTGCAGAAATCACAAAGCGACTTCTGAATAAAGAATTGGCTATTTTCCTCGATCAGGAATTGCTGTCTGCACCTACAGTACGTGGGGAATTAACGGACGGTAGCGCGTCAATCACAGGTAGCTACACTCGTGATGAAGCGAATAAACTGGCGGATACGATTAATCTGGGTGCCCTTCCGCTCAAACTGACGGAAAAATATTCTCAGAGTGTAGGTGCTACGCTGGGTCAATTGTCACTGGATCAGACGATTCGTGCTGGATTGATCGGCTCGATCATTATTCTGGTATTTATGATTGCGATGTTCCGTGTACCGGGATTAGTCGCCAGTTTCTGTCTTATCGTTCATACCTGGGTGGTGCTTGCCATCTTTTATTTGGGTGGATTCGTGCTTACGCTTCCGGGTATTGCAGCCTTCGTGCTCGGGATCGGGATGGCGGTAGATGCCAATATCATTACGTATGAACGGATTAAAGAAGAAATCAAGTCAGGCAAAACGATTCGTTCTTCTGTCATTGCAGGTAGTAAGGCTTCGTTCCGTACCGTTATGGATGCCAATGTTACGACTATTATAGCGGCAGCGGTTATGTTTGGTCTGGGAACAGGCTCCGTTCGAGGATTCGCTTTGGTGCTCATCGTTGATATTGTCACCAGTATTTTGACGAATATCTTCTTCTCCCGCTTCTTACTCAATCTGCTGGTTAAAGCGGATGTTGTGAAGAAGCCAAAGTATTTTGGTGTGAAGGAGAGTGATATCAGTGCGCTTTAATTGGAACTTGAAATATATCAAGATGAGCAAGTGGTTTTACACGTTCTCGATTATTATCACACTGCTTGGTATTCTGAGTTTGTCGATATTTGGCTTGAATTACGGAGTAGACTTTCGTTCCGGTTCCAATGTGGATGTCAATTTGACTAAAGTTGTTACACAGGAACAGATTCAAACTTTGCTGGATAAGCAGGGGATCGGCAAAGAGGTGGATTATACACCGGGTAAAGAGCGTTTCGGCATTCGCTTTTCACAGGTTTTGACGGATCAGCAAGTGAATGACTTTAAGATTTCTTTTAACAAACAGCTGGATCCGAAGGCTTCCTTTGAGGTTAATACAGTGGATACGGAAATGGCGCAAGAACTAGAACGAAATGCGTTATGGGCGATTTTATTGGCTTCTGTGGCTATCGCTATTTATATCTCAATCCGTTTTGAATGGCGGTTTGCCGTTGCAGCAATTGTTTCGTTGTTGCATGATGCCTTCCTCGTCATCAGTATTTTCTCGATTTTCCGTCTTGAGGTGGATTTGACCTTTATTACGGCAATTCTGACGATTGTCGGTTTCTCCATTAATGACACTGTCGTTATTTTTGACCGTATTCGGGAAAATCTACGATTTGCGAAGAAGAAGTCCAGGGACGACTTAGAGCAGGTAGTTGATCACAGTATTGCGCAGACGATGACTCGTTCACTTGCAACTGTGTTTACGGTGTTTATTGCTTCCTTATGTTTGTTCATATTTGGCGGCGAATCGATCCGTATGTTCTCACTTGCGATGGTTATTGGTTTGTTGTTTGGTGCTTATTCCTCCATTTTCATTGCCAGTCCGCTGTGGGTGGCTTTGAAAGGAAAACAAAAATCTCCGACAGCTGGCGGGGGCGCGGTCAAAACTGCAAAGTCTTAAGTTACGTAAATACCAGTAGTATAAATTAAAGAGAAAGCCGCGTCTGCTTGGGCGCGGTTTTCTAAGGTTTTGAGATTTACCTTGAGTAAGGGCACAATAGTGGACACTTAATGTGAATGGTTTTTGGTTTTAAGAAATTTGGTTATTTTAGAATGGAGCTTTATTAGGAAAGGGTTAGTTCAGGATTGAGGGGGAAACGTTGTGAATAGCGAACGCAGCCGATCATTGGAAACTGCGGCGTTGAGCGGGATTGTAGGCAATCTCGCGCTGGCTGTTCTAAAGGGAACCGTCGGTTATGCGGCAAACAGCAAGGCGTTGTTGGGGGATGCACTGCACACGGCTGCGGATAGTGCTTCCCGTTTGCAGGAGCTTCTGTTTTCCAAGGGTGCTACAGGGCACGGAATGCTGGCACGGTTGCGGAACGGTGAAAAAGTTCGGACGGTCATATCTGTGGTGCTGGCTATTTTAGTGCTGATGAGTGGTCTTCAGCTAGCTATCTCGGCGGTTCGTTCATTAAGCAGTTCGGAACCGCAGGCTCCCGGTTTGTATGCATTAATTACCGTATTTATTGCGTTGGTGTTGAGAGAGGCGTTATTTCAGTTTCAATATCGCTATTCGATTAAACATGGTCATAAAGCGGAAGCAGATCGGTACGCTAACCATGAACGTTACTCGCTGTATGCATCGTTGATTGCATTGATCGGCATGATCGGTGCAATGACTGGCGAAGCAATGGAATGGCCTGCATTATTATATCTTGATCCAACCGCAGCTTTGCTGGTAGCCTGTCTGGTGCTGCGCAAAGGATATTTGATGGTAATGAATACCGCTTACCAGGTTCCTGCACAGCCCTTGCAGGAGGAAGACTCCCGACGCTTTATGGAGACGATTCAACGGGTGTATGGTATTGTAACGGTTGAGCACTTACATGCCCAGGAAACAGGCCATTTCATAACAGTGGATGTAACGATAAGTGTGAACCCGCGGATTACGGTACAGGAAGCGCAGGAAATCGCCGATCGAGCCAAAAATCTACTGTTAGCCCGTTTTCCACAGGTGACCCATGTACAAATGCAGTTCATTTCTTATCAAGCCGGGTATCCTTACAAATCCAATCATGAACTGCCAGATAATGATGTGTCGTCGTTACTTCAATAGAGTAGGACGACTATGAAAGAAAGGTGAACAGGATTGCTTCATTCGCAGTACAGATGGAAGACCCCAGAGGCTAACCTGGAAGCGGCTCAGCTGTTGACAGAAGAGCTGGGGATTTCACCATTGTTGTCCCGGCTTTTAGTGAACCGGGGCGTCACTACCGCCGGGGAAGCAAACCGCTTTTTGTACGGAAGTGTGGACGATGTACACGACCCTTATCTGCTTCTTGGTATGAAAGAGGCCGTGCCGAGAATTCGCCAGGCTCTGGAACGTGGCGAGCATATATTAATCTATGGCGATTATGATGCAGACGGCGTATCCAGTACATCATTGATGATTCAGCTCATGCGTTTTCTGAAGGCTTCTTATGATATTTATATTCCCCATCGTTCTAATGAGGGATATGGTCTGCATAACCATGCCCTTGATTGGGCTCATCAGCAGGGAGTTACACTGGTCATTACGGTAGATACGGGAATTAGTGCAGTCGAGCAAATTGCTTATGCAACTTCCTTGGGGATAGATGTTATTGTGACGGATCATCATGAGCCGCCTGCTGTACTTCCTGAGGCATATACTTTGATTAATCCGAAGCTACCCGGTTGCCCATACCCATTTAAAGGTCTTGCAGGTGTTGGTGTTGCCCTGAAGCTCGCTCAGGCGCTGTTGGGTGAGGTGCCAGAGGAATGGTTTGAAATCGCCGCTATCGGCACGGTAGCCGATCTGATGCCACTACATGGTGAAAATCGAACGATGGTACGCAGAGGGATTCAATCCATGAGAAACTCTGCATTTCCGGGTATCCGTGCGTTGCTCCATGTAGCGGGTGTGGATATATCTACAGTGACTTCAGTCAACATCGCATTTGCATTGGCTCCGCGGATTAATGCCAGCGGGCGCCTGGATCATGCGGGACGAGCAGTTTCTCTGCTGACGACAGAAAAAGAGGAAGAAGCAGACCAACTTGCGCATGCGCTGGACCTGCTCAATCGTGAGCGTCAACAGGTGGTCGAACGTATTGTGGAGCAAGCCGAGCAACAATTAGCATCCAAACTGAATGGAGGCAAGCTACCGTCAGTTATTGTGTTGGCTGGTGAAGGCTGGAATGTCGGCGTTGTCGGAATTGTGGCATCCAAGCTATTGGATCGCTATTATCGACCGACCATTATTCTTGGTATAGATGCTGAGACAGGCACGTGCAAAGGTTCTGCCCGGTCTATTCCTGCATTGGATATTTACAGTGCTCTTACGGACAGCCATGAGCTTATGGAGCATTTTGGTGGTCATCCTTCGGCTGCGGGTATGACGCTGTCCCGTGACAATCTGAAATTGTTTGAAGAGCAGCTGAACCGCTATGCGGGTTCCATTCTGACACCAGAAGATCTCATTCCTGTAGCTGAAGCTGATATGGTCTGTCGTCTGGACGAGGTATCTTTGCAAGTGGTTGAAGAACTGGAATTGCTTCAGCCTTTTGGTATGGGGAATCCTTCTCCACGATTCGTATTACAGGGTCTGCAATTGCGCGAGGCTCGTAAAATGGGACGTGAGAAAAATCATGTGAAGCTCCTGCTGGAGCAGAACGGTTTATCGCTGGACGCGATTGCTTTCCGTCGTGGCGATTTGGCTGATTTTTTACAGCAACAAACGGAGATAGATCTGCTGGGTGAATTGTCAATTAACGAATGGAACGGTAAAAGGTCTCTCCAACTAATGATGCAGGACATTCGAGTGCAGGCGCCACAAATTTTTGATTATCGTGGAGTGTCGGACCCTTTTGCCGAATTAGAGCGGGGACTGAAGATTTTTCATCCACGTATTGAGGAAAGAAAGAAAGACGTTGCGGTGTTGATTCATCCGTCATCCAGACTTCGTCCATCGAGCTCCGTGGACGCTGAATCCTTTTGGTTATACGATAAAGATGGCAGCGTTATTCCCAGTGATGGTCAAAGAGATGCACAGCACTCTGTAAAGTCGCTGTTCGTACTGGAGCCGCCGGATACACCGGATCAGTTTCAGGCATTATGGTCTACCTTTGAGAATGTAGAGAACGTATTTCTCCTTCATTCGGTCAGTGAGCGTGGCGGTCGACTCGTAAGCCCCGACAGAGAACTGTTCAAGCGCATTTACGTTGTGCTTTCCCGAATGGGAACACAGCCTATTGATGAAAAGGCAATGCTGCCTGCTCTTAGCCGACAGTGTTCCTGTTCAGTACGCATGTTATCCAAAGTATTGGACATCTTCGAAGAGCTTGAGTTTATGACGCGTACAGATGGTCAATTCCGTTTTGTATCCAATCCGCCTAAGCGGGATTTAACCGCTTCTCCACGCTATCAGGAATTGTATAATATGGCTGAAATGGAGAAGTATTTGCTGGATGCGGACACTACCCAGATGACGAGCTGGATTATGTCGCTTATGAAGGGTGCGTCTTGAGATACTATTTCGCAATTTATGTTGTAAAATGTATATACTAATTTGAAGTTACAGTAGGAGGAACTAAGTTGGACTACAAAGAATATATTCGGGTGATTTCCGATTTTCCACAACCAGGGATTAGTTTTAAGGACATTACGACCCTGATGAAAAATGGTGAACTGTACCGCAAGGCTATCAACGATATGAAGGAACTGGTATCGGATTTGAAAATTGATTTGATTGCAGGGCCAGAAGCACGTGGGTTCGTTATTGGTGCTCCTTTGGCTTATGCGCTTGGTGTTGGTTTTATTCCCATCCGTAAAAGTGGCAAGCTCCCTGGGGAAACCATTGAGGAAGCATACGGTTTGGAGTATGGTAAAGATACACTGGCGATGCATAAGGATGCTATAGAGCCAGGCCAAAATGTTCTGATTGCTGATGACCTGCTTGCTACAGGTGGAACTATTGCTACATCCGTGAACTTGGTACGCCAGCTTGGTGGCAATGTGGCAGGGGCTGCTTTCCTTATCGAGCTGTCTGATCTAAACGGTCGGGCGAAACTGCCTGATGTAGATGTATTCACTCTGATTACGTATTAAGTATTTCGAAACCGGGTTTCCCGGGAAATAATTATGAACGGATCACCTAAATAGTCCGATGGAACATCTCTTTATCTAAAGAGTTGCTCCATCGGACTATTTTGTTTAGCAGTGTTTTAAGTTTGGGCTTTGTTTAATTGGTACAAACCACCAGCCACTTTGTTGGAGATATTTAATAATTTTTTAAAAAATTGTCGATGAAGAAAAAGAGTAGAGGTGGCCATAAGGAGCATAGAGGTCATGCTGATTTCAATCAGTTTTTTGTCCTTATTTTTTTGCTAAGCAGAAGCTAGATAAGGAAATAAGTAAAAATGCTGCTCGTTGCATATCGAGGGTTAAAGCGGATATTGCAACTAACGTGGAGGGGGCGCTCTGGAGAAGGATGAAGGATTATCTATTAAAAAAAGGCCGTGCATAAAAAAACGCCGCTCCATGAGATATGGATCTTTTTTACACGCTTGTCTATACAGCCTGAGCGTGTTGATCAATAACTAACATGGAGCGGCGTTTTAAAGTTGAAAAAAAGATATCAATCTGGTGTTTTCTCGGTTAAAGGTTCCTGCGATTTATCGTTGGACCAGCCGAGCACGTCAATCAGCTTAAAGAACAAGCTGAGGATGATGCCGATGATTGTAGCCAATGCCATACCTTTCAAGGTTACAGCGCCCCAAGTGAGCGTAGTACCGCTGATTCCGACAACAAGCACGATGGTCGCAAGCAGCATGTTGGTTGGCTTGGCGAAATCAACCTTTTGCTCAACGAAGATTCTTAGACCGGAGGCAGCGATGACACCGAATAATAGTAAGGATACGCCACCCATAACTGGAGCTGGAATATTAGAAACAATCGCTGAGAACGTGCCTGAGAAGGACAATAGGATGGCAATGACAGCCGCTCCGCCAATGACCCATACAGAGTACACTTTAGTTAATGCCATGACACCAATATTTTCACCATAAGTCGTATTAGGTGTAGAACCCACAAAACCGGAAATGACGGTGGAAATACCGTTACCTAGCAGAGAGCGATGGAGACCAGGATCTTTGGACAGTTCGCGCCCGACAATGTTGCTAGTCACAAGCAAGTGACCAATATGCTCTACGATGACGACCAGAGCAACAGGAAGAATCGTCAGCATAGCAGAGGTATTAAAAACGGGAGTGGTAATTGCAGGATGTCCGAAAAAAGGAGCGTCTGCAATGGCTTGTGTATTGACCATGCCCATAAAATAAGCAAGTACATAGCCCACTACGATACCGATCAGAATATGAATGATTTTGGCAAAGCCGCGAAACAATACCGCACCCAGAACAGTGACCCCGAGTGTAACGAGCGAAAGAGTAATCGTTTTGGGATCTGGAGTCCAGGCCTTAGTAGGATCGGCATTGATAATGCCTGCCATACCTGCTGCAACCGGAACCAGTTCCAGACCGATTAAGGCTACGATGGAGCCCATAACAGCTGGAGGAAAAACGACGTCCAGCCAACGGGTTCCGGCATATTTGATCACCAGTGCGACGAGGCAGAAAATAATACCTGTAACGATGAAAGCACCGAGGGCCATAGCATAGCCGTTGCCGCCGGGATTGTTTTTAAGCACAAGACTGACGGGAGCGATAAAAGCGAAGCTGGAGCCGAGATAGGCGGGAATTTTGCCGCGGCAGATCCATATGTACAACAATGTGCCAATACCGTTCATTAGCAAAATCATGCCGGGATCGACGCCGAAAATATTCGGCACCAGCACAGTGCTGCCAAACATGGCAAACAAATGCTGTACGCTGAGCAGGAACCCAGGTCCTGCCGGTAGCTTTTCATTAACTTGAATTTCGCGTTGCAACGCAGTTCACTCCTTAGTTCTTTCAATTATTCTTATATACATTAATTACTTTTCGTAATTTTTTCAATATAATTCGTTTCATTTCGTCAACAATCCTGATTTTACTTACCATGTGTGACAGAATAATGCGACAATGCCAAACCTGTAATAGTTGACGTGTGACGTGCTAACCGTCATAATTGTAGGAAATCACTTTTAAAAGGGAACCTTTGCGCGACATTGATCGGCGGGTTCCATTTTGCATAGAAAGGACACGGAATAGAGCAGAATGGGGATAGAGCAATTACTTAAAAAGGCCGGGGCCTATACCAGAGAAGCAGATCTTATCCGCATCAGGGACGCCTATGATTTTGCCGAGCAGGCCCATTCCGGCCAGACTCGTAAGTCCGGTGAACCTTATATTCTGCATCCGCTTGCGGTTGCTGATATCGTCGTTAATATGCAGATGGATACCATCTCCATTATCGCCGCTCTTTTACATGACGTTGTGGAGGATACAACGGTGTCTTTGGCGCAGATTCGCGAGCATTTTGGCGATACATGTGCGATGCTTGTCGATGGTCTGACGAAGCTGGAGCGTATTCAGTTCCGTTCCAAGGAAGAACAACAGAACGAAAATTATCGAAAAATGTTTATTGCTATGGCGCAGGACATTCGTGTCATCGTCATTAAGTTAGCAGATCGTCTGCATAACATGCGTACTTTGAAATATCAGTCAGAGGAAAGCCAACGTCGGATTGCTTATGAAACGTTAGAGATTTTCTGTCCGGTTGCAAACCGACTGGGTATTTCGGCCATTAAATGGGAAATGGAAGATATTGCTTTACGCTATCTGAATCCTCAGCAGTATTATCGCATCGCTAATTTGATGCATAAAAAGCGGGCAGAGCGGGAGCAGTTTATTGATAATGTTATACAGCGTATCAGAGAAAAGCTGGAAGAGATGGGTATTCAGGCTGACCTGTCCGGACGCCCTAAACATATTTACAGTGTGTTTAAAAAAATGACGACGAAGAACAAGCAATTCAATGAAATATATGATTTGCTGGCGATTCGAATTATTGTGGATAACATTAAAGACTGTTACGCCACACTGGGGATTATCCATACGTTGTGGAAGCCGATGCCGGGGCGGTTTAAAGATTATATCGCTATGCCTAAGGCCAATATGTATCAGTCCCTTCATACGACAGTAGTAGGTCCCAACGGGGAGCCTACCGAGGTACAAATTCGCACAGTGGATATGCACCGTACCGCTGAATTCGGGATTGCGGCCCATTGGGCCTATAAAGAAGGCAACGGAGCAAACAACACTAACTTTGAGGATAAAATCACCTTTTTTCGAGAAATTCTGGAGCTGCAAAATGAAGCGAAGGATGCGTCGGAATTTGTGGAATCGCTCAAAATGGACTTTTTCTCAGACCTTGTGTTTGTGTTTACTCCTAAGGGAGAGGTCATTGAGTTGCCGGCCGGATCCGTTCCGCTGGACTTTGCTTTCCGTATTCATACCGAAGTTGGCAATCGAACGATTGGCTCTAAGGTAAATGGAAGAATCGTACCTTTGGATTATCGGCTTAAAACCGGTGATATTGTCGAAATTATGACGTCCAAGCATTCTTATGGACCTAGTCAGGACTGGCTCAAAATTGCTCAGTCCTCTCACGCGCGCAGTAAAATCAAACAATGGTTCAAGAAAGAAAAGCGTGAGGAGAATGTTGAAAAAGGCCGCGAAAGTCTGGAACGTGAACTGAGAAAACGTGATATCGAGCCATCGGTGTGGATGAGCGACGACAAGCTTCAGGAAGTGGCACAGAAGTTCTCTTTTAACGATTCCGAAGATATGCTGTCTGCGATTGGCTTTGGTGGTATAACCGCAGCGCAGGTTTGTACACGTTTGACAGAGAAGCTGCGTAAGGAACAAGAAGAGGCACGGTTGATCGAATTGACGACCGAGGTCAAGGAGTACAAGCCGCAGGGCGAACGGAAAAAAACACCGACCAACGGTGTCAGCGTCAGAGGCGTCGATAATTTACTCGTTCGTTTTGCACGATGTTGTAATCCCGTACCGGGAGATGACATCATTGGCTATGTAACACGTGGACGCGGCGTATCCGTTCACCGGACGGATTGCCCGAATATTCCTTCGGGTACGGGCGAAGACCAGGCACGTGTGATTGAAGTAGAGTGGGAAGAAGCAGCGGAAGTCAACTACAGTGTCGATATTGAGATTACGGGGCATGATCGCAACGGTTTGCTGAATGAAGTGCTTCAGGCCATTTCTGAGAACAAAACCAGCTTCTCGGCCGTTACAGGTCGTACAGATAAAAATAAAATGGCGATGATTCACATCACGATTCTCATTCGCAACACGGATCATTTGCATTCTGTTGTCGAACGGATTAAACGGGTGAAGGATGTATACACTGTGCATCGGATTATGCAATAACCTTATTAAGCGTACAGATAGGTTTATAGCCTTTGTAACACATCTTGGGTAGAAAGACCCATGGGTTGCTAAAAGAGCCATAATACGGCTGTGAGCACCTTTTAAAAGGGAAGGTTAAAGGAGATATCGGATAGGCGATGAAGATCATTATTCAGCGCTGTAAAGACGCTCAGGTAACGGTGAATCAAAAGGTGGTCGGCAAGATTGGAACCGGATTAATGCTGCTGGTTGGTATTGGTCAGGGAGATACTGCAGCCGATGCCGTTTATTTGGCGGATAAAACAGCGGGATTACGTATATTTGAGGATGCTGAAGGTAAAATGAATGACAGCGTTCTGGATGTCGGTGGAGCCATTTTGTCTGTCTCTCAATTTACGTTGTATGGTGACTGCCGTAAAGGAAGAAGGCCTAACTTTATGGGGGCGGCCAAACCTGAGGAAGCGGAAAAGCTGTATGATTTCTTCAACAGTCAGCTTCGAGCCAAGGGCCTGGAGGTAGAAACGGGAATTTTTGGGGCTATGATGGATGTTTCATTGACGAACTGGGGCCCAGTGACACTGATTTTGGATACCGAACGTTCGTAACTATACATTCACGGCGTGGTCTGAGTAGAATAAAATAGCTGTTCAGAGGGATCATAATGTCATCCCGATTGGTGATTAGCCAGGCGGATAGCCTAAGGGTGACAGGAGAGACGAAGCTATGCGTCAAACCCCGAAAATGGACGGGCATCGAAGCACTATGCTGCTTTTTCCCGGTAGTATGCAGGAGGCAATCAGCCTTACACGTAATGCTGATACGTTATTACAGCATGTTGCAACAGCCATCGACAAGCCGGGACGGGATGCTTTGCCACGCAGGTAACATCGGGTTAAATGTAACGTTACGTTATGAGGTGCTACCCGGAAGTAGCATAAAGAGGTCAAAAATAAAATATGTAGCATTGAATTAGTGCAGGAGCCGAAAGGCTCCTTTTTCTTTTCCGCCGCTGCGATTGTTATAAAAACAGATCAAGCGGGTAATAACAAATCGTGGTAGACAAACAAACTTAATTTTAACTTTTTCGAGGATAACCGGAAAGGAGATCTGAACATTAATGAGTAAAATTGCATTTTTATTAGCTGACCAATTTGAAGATTCTGAAATGAAGGTACCTTATGATGAATTAAAAAAGGCTGGACATGAGGCAGATATTGTTGGGCTGAAGCAAGGTGAGAAAGTGAGCGGTAAGCAAGGTAAAGCAAGCTACACTATTGAAAAAGCCATTGCAGATGTGAAATCAAGTGACTATGATGCAGTTGTTATTCCCGGCGGATCCTCCCCGGAAAATCTGCGATTGGATGCACATGTTCTGAAATTTGTGACTGAAATTAACGAGTCCAAAAAAACGATTGGCGCTATCTGTCACGGGCCACAAATTTTGGCGAGTGCCGATTTGTTACAAGGCCGGACGATTACTGCTTATCCTCCGTTGAAAGATGACTTAATTAATGCGGGTGCTCATTTTGAGGATCGAGAGGCGGTTGTGGACGGTAACTTTATTACGTCTCGGACCCCTAAGGATGAGCCTGCCTTTGTGCGTGAGTTATTAAAAGCATTGTAATTTGAACGTGAATATTTCCTTAGATTAATGCCAGTACAATTCCCAAACGAGGAGGATTTGATATGGCAAAACAGATTCAGGCTTATTTTCGCACAGAAGATGAAGCTGAGGGTGCCAGAGCCTCGCTTCAAGCTTATAGAACTGAACATTTGGAAGTAGGTGCTTTGGATGATGCGCTCGGTCGGGAGACGAGAGTTTTAATTCCGCTGGTCCCCTATAACAATACAGGTTCTGTGAGCACAGGAGGCTCTGCAGGTGCGGCAATCCCTGCGGCGGGTGCTTATGGCGAAAATATTCTACCAGATGCGAAGGATGGCCAGATTAACTCTGGCTCAGCCCAAAGGGATCTGAATGAAGATCGGGGTGGAACAACGAATCATGACGGAGGGTTGCTCCGTGCGACAGATGTGTATATTAACGGTGATCAAGATGAATTACGGTATGTATTATCAGCAAAGGTGAATGATGCCGATTATGATGAGGTCATTTATAAGCTACGTTCCAATCGTGGATATGTATCGCAGTTGGATTAAAGCTGAGAGCGCGACACAAGAGATTGTCGATACTTGAGAAATTCAGCTGCAAAAGAGTGACTGTAATACAATTGTAATATTCGAAACATCATTCCTTAATATTCGTTGTTTATAATAACAGCATGACCCCCTTTTGATATATCTTTTTGAACCTGCGGACCGTTTCCGCAGGTTTTTTCTTTTTATAAGCCTTATTTGTCCGATTATAGGGAGAATGTCTTGACTTTGTCGAAGCGGTTCATTAAAATCATAAAATAATGAAAAATGATTTGATGACGGGACCAAGTACTCCGAACCCACAAGCGCAGAGAGGAATTTCCAGGCTGTAAAAATTCCCTTGATGAGCGGATGAATGACCTCCCCGAGAACAGGCGGCGAACAATTGAGGAAACCCTACTGAAAGTACATTGCAACTGTGCCGACAGTGGATGGTCCTGCATAATAGCCGTACTGCGCGTTACGGGCGTTATACGTATGAGCGGAGTCAGTATAATGCTGACGGGCAATGAGTGATTCTTATGCTGGTTGTCTGGGTAAACTCCGGAATGTGGGTGGTACCACGGGTGATTTGTAAACGACAATCCCTCGTCCCTGTTAATGTTAACAGGACGAGGGATTTTTTGTTTTATTTGAAAGTGGAGCAATAAGAAAGTGCACAATACGAAATACAACGATGGGGGGATACGTTAATGGCCTTTCAAAAACCGACGGGAACACAGGATTTGCTGCCGGGCAGTGTAGAAAAATGGCAAGTTGTCGAGGAAAAAGCCCGTGAGATTAGCCGCCGCTTTAATTACCGAGAGATTCGTACGCCCATGTTCGAACAGACGAATTTGTTCGTTCGAGGTGTGGGTGAAACGACGGATGTGGTGGAAAAAGAAATGTATACTTTTGAGGATAAAGGGAAGCGCAGCATGACTTTGCGTCCAGAAGGAACAGCAGGGGTTGTCCGCTCCTATGTGGAGAACAAACTATACGGGGAGCCGGATGTAACTAAGCTGTATTATATCGGCCCGATGTTCCGGTATGAGCGTCCACAGGCTGGGCGTCAGCGCCAGTTTCACCAATTTGGAATTGAAGCATTTGGTGCGGTCGATCCGGCGTTGGATGCAGAAGTTATTGCTTTTGGGTATCAATTCTGCCGTGAACTGGGCTTGAAAGGAGTACAGGTGGAGATTAACTCCGTCGGTAATGCAGCCAGCCGGGCAGCTTATCGTCAGCATCTGGTAGACTTCTTGATGCCAATTAAGGATACGTTGACCAAGGAGAGCCAAGCACGCATTGAGCGTAATCCGCTACGAGTGCTGGATAGCAAAGATGACCAGGACAAATTTGGCGGAGCACCTTCGATTTTGGATAGTTTGGATGAAGAATCCCGCACGCATTTTGAGAAAGTGAAGCAAAATTTGGATGCCATGGGCGTGGAATATACAGTTAACCCGCGTTTGGTACGGGGGCTGGATTATTATACGTTGACAGCGTTCGAATTCAAAGCCGAAGGAATTGGTGCCATAGACACGATCGGTGGAGGCGGCCGCTACAACGGATTGGTTGGAGATCTGGGCGGACCGGATCAGCCGGGCATTGGTTTTGGCATTGGACTGGAGCGAATTCAACTGATCCTGGAGCATCAAGGTGTCAAACTGAACGAAGCCAAGCCTTTAGATATCTATATGGTAGCGTTGGGAGAAGCAGCAGAAACAGAAGTAACTAAACAACTATTCAAGTTGCGTCAAGCCGGATTTTCCGCAGAACGAGATTATCTGGGGCGTAAAATGAAGGCACAGATGAAATCAGCCGATCGCTTTAAAGCAAGGTATACTGCGATTCTGGGTGAGGATGAGCTGGTTCAGGGTGAAATTGCACTAAAAAACATGGAAACCGGCGAGCAGCGTACCGTTAAGCTGGATCAGCTGGTGGAAGAATTAGGATAAATAAAATAATGTAACATCAGTCAGGGGAAGTTTCCCTCTGGCTGTCATATAGCATTAACTACTAAACATAAACAGGAGTGTGTATTATGAAAAGGAGTCATCAATGCGGCGCATTGACTCATGCGCATATCGGAGAAACAGTTACATTGAACGGTTGGGTACAAACTCGTCGTGATTTGGGGGGCGTACTTTTTATAGACCTACGTGACCGTAGCGGAATTGTACAAATCGTGTTTAATCCGGCGTATTCAGGTGACGCACTGCAAATTGCGGATCGTGTCCGTAGTGAATACGTCCTTGAGGTTACCGGTACTATTGTTAAGCGTGATGCAGAAACGATTAACCCGAACCTGCCTACAGGTGAAATTGAGGTACGCGTCACTGAAATCGAAGTATTGAATGCGTCTAAAACACCTCCGTTCTTCATTGAAAATGGTGTAGAAGTGGACGAGTCTCTGCGTTTAAAATACCGTTATTTGGACCTGCGTCGTCCGGAAATGTACCAGACCTTGAAACTGCGCTCTAAAGCAGCAAAAATATTCCGTGACTTCCTGGACGGAGAAGAGTTCGTCGAGGTGGAAACACCAATTTTGACGAAAAGCTCCCCAGAGGGCGCACGTGATTATCTGGTACCTAGCCGGGTGCATGAAGGCGAATTTTTTGCCTTGCCGCAATCGCCACAACTGTACAAGCAATTGCTGATGGTGGGTGGCCTGGAGCGCTACTACCAAATTGCACGTTGTTTCCGTGATGAAGACTTGCGTGCTGACCGCCAGCCTGAATTTACGCAGGTCGATATTGAGACCTCCTTTATGCAACAGGATGACTTGCTGCCTATGATGGAGCGTCTTATGGTGAAATTGTTCAAAGAAACCGTTGGGGTAGAACTGGAAACACCGTTCCAACGGATTACACATGCAGAGGCAATGGACAAGTATGGTTCTGACAAGCCTGACCTGCGTTTTGGTCTTGAGCTGATAAATGTTAATGATATCGTGGCAACCAGTGGTGTGAAAGTATTTGCTTCCGTAATTGAAAAGGGTGGCGAAGTTAAAGTCCTTAATGCCAAAGGATGTGGCACGTGGAGCCGTAAGGACATTGATGACCTGGGTCCTTTTGCAGCGCGTTATGGAGCAAAGGGCTTGGCTTGGATTCAAGTGAAAGAAGGCGAATTCAAGGGGCCTATCGTTAAATTCTTCACACCGGAAGAAATCGAAGCATTGAAGGAGCGCACAGGAGCCGAAGAAGGCGATCTGTTACTATTCTCTGCGGATAATAAAAAGGTAGTTGCTGATGTATTGGGCGCACTTCGTCTGAAAATTGGCCGTCATTTGGGACTGATCGACGATAACAAATTCAAATTTGCCTGGGTTGTAGACTTCCCGCTTCTCGGCTATGACGAAGAACAAAAACGTTATGTAGCGGAGCACCATCCGTTCACTCGTCCGAAGGAAGAAGACCTGGCCCTCTTGGACACAGATCCTGGTCAAGTTCGTGCTCAGGCCTATGATATCGTGCTGAACGGCTACGAAGTGGGTGGTGGCTCGATGCGGATTTTCAAACGTGAAGTTCAGGAAAAAATGTTCAAAGCGCTCAATCTGCCGCCTGAAGAAGTGAAGGATAAATTCGGTTACCTGCTGGATGCATTTGAATATGGTACGCCTCCACATGGTGGTATTGCCTTCGGTTTTGACCGTCTTGTCATGCTGCTTGCAGGTCGTACAAACCTGCGTGAAACTATTGCATTCCCGAAAACAGCCAGCGCGACAGACCTGCTTATGGATGCACCAGCCGAAGTGGATCAAGCTCAATTGGATCAGCTTCATATTCGTCTTGCTCCGAAGCCTGTTGCGCCTAAAGCTTAAGACGAACATTTGGCTTAGCAAGTGCCATCCATTGGCATGAGATAGCTTATAGAATGCCATGAACCCGTTACCCTCATATGGATAATGGGTTCGTGGTTTGTATGCTGGAGTTCAGGCATAGAGTTTAAATCAGTGAGGGAGGATATACCATATTGTTGCATCAATTTTCACGAACGGAACTAGCCATTGGAACTGAAGGTCTAGAGGTTATGAAAAATAGCACGGTGGCCGTGCTGGGTATTGGCGGTGTCGGTTCGATTGCAGTGGAAGCACTGGCGCGCACGGGTGTTGGACGCATCATTTTGATTGATAAAGATGTTGTAGATATCACCAATATTAATCGCCAGATTCATGCGTTGACAACGACGGTAGGTCAAAAAAAGGCTGATCTGATGGTAGAGCGTGTGAAGCTGATTAATCCTGAATGTGAAGCGATTGCACTGAACATGTTTTATACAGAAGAAACATATGAGGAACTGTTCAAGTACGAATTGGATTATGTACTGGATGCTTCGGATACGATTATATACAAAATTCATTTGATTAAGGAATGCCTGAAACGGGGGATTCCGATGATCTCCAGTATGGGCGCTGCGAATAAAATGGATCCAAGTCGTTTTCAAGTAGCAGATATTTCCCAGACGAGAATGGACCCGATTGCCCGTGTCATCCGCACCAAGTTGCGCAAGGAAGGCATTACCAAAGGCGTCAAAGTTGTGTTCTCCGATGAGGAACCCATGAAGCCACGTGAAGAAATTACAAAAAAAATTGTACCTCCAAACGCACCTGAAATCCGGAAGGCGAAGCAGCCACCTGCAAGCAATGCATTTGTACCTCCGGTAGCAGGACTGATCATGGTTAGTGTAGCCGTGAAGGATTTGTTAGAACACGCTGGTGTGTAAGTTGCAGAAAAATAGCATGGCAGTGCATTGGTAGATTTACAGCAGTATGTATTCACTTTAAGACCTGTAGTTCTGTGCATCACATCCTTTGTGTCACAGTTGCTACAGCTCTTTTTTGTTTTGAAAAAGCGCAGCTTACTGCAAAAAGATTGAACAACTTGCTGGAGGGTTTTGGTATGAAGGATGGACTATGGTCCAGAAGTCTCGGTTTCAAGCCCGAGCATCATTGGAAAAAGGAATTAGCCGCTGGGGCCATTTCTTATTTTTCCGTTGTATACATTGTTATGGTTAATGCAACTATTTTGGCAGATGCCGGGATTCCCCTCCAAGGGGCAATGCTCGGGACGCTGCTGACATCGATGATCGGCTGCCTGCTTATGGCTTTTGGTGGGAAATCTCCAATGGTCGTTGTACCCGGGATGGGAATTAATGCTTTTTTCACATATACGCTCGTACATTCTATGAAGCTGAGCTGGCAGGAAGCGCTGATGGTGGTTGCCGTCACAGGGATTTTATTCGCCATTGTGGCTTTTACATCATTGTACAAGCTGATTAGCCAAGCGATTCCCCATAATTTGCAGCACGGAATTACGGTGGGCATTGGGTTGTTTTTAACCTTTATCGGATTGCAAAAAAGCGGCATCGTGATTGCTCATCAGACGACTTTTGTGGCTATTGGCCATTTTAATGATCCCAAGGTAATTACGGCTTGTGTAACGTTGCTGCTCGCTATTGTATTGTTTGTGCGTAACGTTCAGGGAGGTTTACTAATTAGCATTTTGGCGGGAACTGGCCTTGCTTATATACTAGGAGCTGTAGAGCCTACAAGCACGGTACGAACCTCTGAAACGGTGCGACAGTATGGGCAATTGTTTGGAGAGCTTTCCTTTTCAGGCATTGTCTCGGTAGCTTTCTGGATTGCTGTCTTTTTGCTCCTACTCATTGTGCTATTCGAGAATATTGGTATGATTACTGCACAAACCAACATGATTGGAAGACCGGATTTATTTAAAAACAGCTTGCGTGTGTTGGCTGTAACCAATATCTTTGCCGGTATTTTGGGTAGCAGTCCGGCGGTAGCCGCTGCGGAATCGACGGCTGGCATTGCAGCGGGGGGACGCTCGGGAATGACACCGCTGGTAACTGCTATTTTATTCGGAGCGACGTTTTTCTTTATTCCTCTGTTGGCTTATATTCCTGACAGTGCCATTGCGCCCGTGTTGATCATCATTGGGGGTCTAATGGTGCAAAATGTGCGAGAGATGGATTTCAGTGATTTTACTGAAGCGTTTCCTGCATTTCTGATCATGGTGATGATGCCCTTTACTTACAGTATTGTGGACGGGATGGCATTTGGATTTATTGCATACCCCGTAGCCAAGCTGGCAGCAGGACGGGGCAAGGAAGTGCCTGTTGCATTATATATCATTTCTGTACTGTTTGTGGCTAACTTTGTGCTTCATTCTCTGGTGTAGTAAACTCGAAGATAGATTGTACTGTTCATACCCGCGCAGAGCGCGGGTGTTGTTGTTTGAACAAGAATGGTCAGACAGGAAGCGAGGTTGATGGCATATGGAAAAAGAACATCATACACACCAAGATGAGCAGGAGGACCAGATGAAGGAAAAACCGGGTAAAAGACCGGATAAGGCTGGCATGGGGCGGTTTATCAAATTGATTGCGAGTGCGCATCCGCCCAAGGCAATTCTGATCATCGCCCTGATTCTGACGCTGATTCAGACCATTGCTGGTTTAATCGTACCCATGATGACCAAAGGGTTGATTGATGGCTTGACCTTTTCTTCACTAAACCGTATGGTCATTGTTGGTCTGCTTGGCGCTTTTGTGCTTCAAGCGGTGGCTTCGGCGGTTTCTATCTATATGTTGAACTATGCCGGGCATAAGATTGTGGCTAATTTGCGCAAACGTTTATGGCATAAAATCTTATCTCTACCTATCCCTTACTTTGATCGGAATCGGTCAGGAGATACGATGAGTCGCGTCACCAATGATACAAGCCTGATTATGAACTTAATTACGGAGTATCTAGTCAATCTGATTTCTAATGTGATCGCAATTATTGGTGGTATTGCATTGTTATTTTATCTGGATTGGGTGATGACGCTCATTATTATGGCCATTGTTCCGCTAACAGCCCTGATTTTATTTCCGGTAGGCAGAAAAATGTACCGCATCTCCAAAAAACAGCAGGATGAGATGGCAGATCTGACCTCAGTGTTGAGTCAGGTTATCGGCGAAATCAGACTGGTGAAGGCCTACGGAACCGAAAGCAGAGAGGCCCAGGCAGGTGAGGATCGTATTTACCGGATGTTCCGCTTCGGTTTGCAAGAGTCCCGTATCCTGGCCCTTGTAGGTCCCATTTCTACCTTCTTGCTGACTGCAGTACTGGTCATTATATTGGGTGTTGGTGGTGTTCGTGTCGCATCGGGTGTGCTGACCGCTGGGGATTTGGTGGCTTTTATTTTGCTGCTGTTTCAGGTGATCACACCGATGGCACAATTCACGACCCTGTATTCACGTCTGCAAAAGGTGGTTGGGGCTACTGAACGGATTCAGATGATTTTAGATCATGAAGAGGAACCGCTCGAGTTGAAACAGGAAGCGGCAAAAGAGAGCAGAGATATTATACTTCGTGATGTTGCCTTTTCTTATACCGAAGGGGAAGAGGTCCTTCATAATGCGAACTTGGTCATTCCGGCTAACCGGACGACAGCATTCGTGGGGCCGAGCGGAAGTGGGAAGTCCACCTTGTTTTCATTGTTGGAACGCTTTTATGTGCCAGATACAGGTGAAATTCGTTATGGAGACGAACCGATATCGTCATATACACTTTCCTCCTGGCGCTCCAAAATTGGTTATGTATCGCAGGAAAGCTCAATGATGACTGGAACGGTCAGAGATAACATTACATATGGCTTGGGGCGCGAAGCTGACTTGGAAGAAGTGAGACGAGCAGCCACGATGGCGTATGCGGATACATTTATTATGGATCTACCTCAAGGCTACAATACTGAGGTGGGAGAACGAGGAATGAAGCTGTCCGGAGGGCAGCGTCAACGGATCGCTATTGCGCGTGCGCTTCTTCGTAGCCCTGATATTCTCATGCTGGATGAGGCTACATCTAGTTTGGACAGCTCATCTGAGCATGAGGTACAGAAGGCCCTAGCGAACTTGATGGAAGGACGCACGACAATTGTCATTGCTCATCGTTTGTCTACAGTAGTTCACTCCGACCAAATTATCGTGTTGGACAAGGGGAAGGTGACCGGTGCAGGAACTCATACTGAGTTATTAGAGTCCCATCAGGTGTACCGTGAGCTGGCTCAAAAGCAGTTTGTGGAGATGGGGGAGAGGAGTATGGAGCATTAGAGGCCGCTTCGCGTGTGCCGCAAAGCTTCATACTTTTGTGAAAGAGTAGGGGAATAGGCGTATTAGGAAATAAGGTTGGATTTTTATGGTTAAATGTGTTACGCTTACTTTCCTTTTTTTGTGTCGGAGCAAGTGAATGCGATGCAGAAATCGAGACTTGATATTCTTAGGAGGTAACTGAAATGGAGAATGAGTTTCAAAGTGCCTATCAAGAAGAACAGCACAGGCTGTCGCTTGCTATGGAGGAAATTGATCGGAGATTGGAACGGCTTCGCAATACGCCGGTGTACACCGGGCATGATTTTACGGAGCAAGTGCTAGAATCGGCACGGGAGGAAAAACGTCAGGCTTTGGCCAAAAGCTCGCAGGAGCCTTATTTTGGTCGTATGGATTTTGACGAACGTGGCAGAGGGCAGCGGAAGCCACTTTATATCGGTAAAATTGGAGTGGAGCGTGAAGAAACGTCAACGTATCCGCTGGTGATTGATTGGCGCGCACCGATTGCCAGCTTGTTTTATTCATTTACAGGTGGTGAAGAAACTGCGTCCTATGAGGCTCCCGAGGGAACCATTGAGGGCTTGGTCTATCTGAAGCGCAACGTTGTCATTCGGAAAAGAATCCTGGAACGGGTAGCCGATACGTATAATCGTGAAAGCGACGAGCCGGCCGTTTCCGATGAGTTTCTCGTTTATCGTTTGGGAGAAAACAAGGATAACCGTTTACGGGATATCGTATCTACCATTCAGGCGGAGCAGGATCAGATCATCCGCGCGGCTAAAAATACAGCCCTCGTTATTCAGGGGGTGGCGGGTAGTGGCAAGACGACGGTAGCGCTGCATCGGCTCGCATTTTTGCTGTATCAATACAAGGATCAGGTATCGGCCGACAAAATGGTAATTTTCGCACCAAACCATATGTTCCTTGACTATATTTCAGATGTACTTCCAGAGCTGGGGGTCGGGAATATTCAGCAAAGTACATTTGCAGACTGGGCGCTGGATTTGTTGGGTTTGGATTTACCTTTGGCTGATCCTGCCGAAACATTATCTTATTGGTTTGAGAGTGGCAGTCTGAGAAAGGAATCCATGGATGAGGCGCCGGGAAGATTCAAGGGTTCGGTTCATTTTATGGAGCTGCTTCAAGCTTTTGTTGAACGACTGGAGCCCATTTCCGTGCCAGAGGATGATTTTTCACCATGGGATGGGGCGGTGCTACCGCGAGCTGAGATTTTGAATTGGTTCAATGAGGAATATAAGCCTTATCCGCTCGCGAAGCGGAAGGAGCGTGTGCTGGCAAGAGTGCACCGCTGGATTGAAATGGAGCTGAAAAAGTCGCCTTCGGCGGCAGCGCTCAAGGAACGCAAAAAAAGGGCAGGGGCACGTGAAAAGGCATATGCTAAAAAATGGCCACAATATGACGCACTGACGCTCTACAAGCAGCTTTTTCAGGCAGCTAAAGGGTTACCCGCAGATACGGCTGCGGAGATGAAGGCTTCTCTGCCGCCTGCTATTTTTAAGACCACACAGTCGGATCTGCGAAAACAGATTATCCGTGAAGAAGATCTGACTGCGTTAGTGTATCTTCACGTGCTGATTCATGAGGTAGAATCATCCCAACGTTTTGACCATGTGGTCATTGATGAAGCACAGGATTTTTCACCTTTTCATATCGCATTGCTGGATTTGTTCGTGAAAGGACATTCCTTTACGATACTGGGCGATTTATCGCAGGGCATTCATGAATACCGTGGCGTGCATGCGTGGGAGGAAATGAGTTCTCTTTTTGCGCCGGAACATACAGGGTATTTTGCACTTACGCGGAGCTACAGATCAACCTTGGAAATTATAGAATTTGCAAATACGATTTTGGAGCAGGGAGTTCGCGGCGGTATTACGGCAGTTCCGGTATTTCGTAGTGGCGATCCGGTGCGCACGATGTCTTACGACTCATCCGTGCGTGAGCAGAGTTTGCTTACCGCTCTAAAAGAGCTGTCCTCCAAGGAGTATCGTACCGTTTCTGTGCTGACCCGCACCTTAAAAGAGGCCGTGGAGCTACATGAGGTTTTCACAAGCGCGGGGTTGGATGTGAATTTGATTGACGGTGGTAAAAAGCAATATGAAGGCGGTTTGTCGGTACTGCCTGTGTACCTATCCAAAGGTCTGGAGTTCGATGCAGTTATTGTGGCGGATGCCGACCATGAGCATTATGGAGAACGGGCATGGGATGCAAAACTGCTGTATGTAGGATGTACCCGTGCGCTGCATGAGCTGTGGCTATTGCATGATGGCTCACTTCCTAGTTACGTACAGGCACAGATGGAGTAAGCAGAAAAAGCGTTGTAAAGCATCGCCTGAGTTGTTGTATTCCTTTTTGTTACTGTTTATCTTAGTGATGGAAATTATGAAGTTATGCCAGTCGAAGAACAGCCACGAAATTCATCTTTCGTCTAAGGCTGTTCTTTCTTTTTTGTAGGCGACTGACTTGTAGATCTACAGCCGTGCCGTGACCATGCTATCTGCAACTTGTTAACGGATATGGTAGAATAAGAGGCGGTTTATACCGTATCAGAATCAAAGGTGACTTGAATTTTCATGATTTTCAACCGTATGAGCGAACATAATATAGTATGTTTTCAAAGAAAAAGAGAAAGTGTTCGTTCATAAAACATAAGGAAGTGAATGAAATGGACTTATTTTCATATTCCCAAGAGTCAACGCCAAGCAATCGGTTGCTTGCGGATCGCTTGCGTCCGACTTCGCTGGATGAATATATTGGACAGGAGCATGTTGTGGGTCCAGGTAAGCTGCTGCGAAGAGCTATAGAGGCAGATCAGGTCTCTTCTATTTTGTTGTACGGACCGCCGGGGTGCGGCAAAACAACACTGGCACATATCATCTCGCAACACACGCAAGGCGATTTTGTACGTCTGAATGCTGTAGAAGCATCTGTGAAAGACGTAAGAGAAGTCATTGACCGTGCACAGACGAATAAATCGATGTATGGCAAAAAAACCATTTTGTTTCTCGACGAGGTACATCGTTTTAACAGTTCACGTCAGGATGCACTGCTGCCTGCGGTGGAAAAGGGCACGATCGTGTTTATTGGCGCCACCACTGAAAATCCCTTTCACTACGTCAACGGCGCTTTAATGAGCCGTTCTACGTTGTTCCAGCTTGAAGCGCTAACGCAGGAGCATTCGCTGGCTGCTATGCGCCGTGCCTTGAGCGATGCGGACAAAGGGCTCGGCTACATGCAGCTTCAGGTAGATGAAGCTGCACTGGCTCACATCGCGTCCATGGCGAACGGTGATATCCGCCGCGCTTTGAACGCGCTGGAACTGGCGGCGCTCACGACGCCTCCGCTGGCAGACGGCACGATTCACGTGACACTGGAAGTCGCAGAGGAATCCATCCGTCGCCCGATTGTCAAAGCAGATGAATCCACGCAGTATGACGTGCTGTCGGCCTTTCACAAAAGCATTCGCGGCTCCAGCGACGCCGCGCTGTTCTGGTTTCTGTACGCCGTAGAAAAGCTCGGCATGGACCCGATGACCTTTATCCGCCGCCTCATCGCGGCGAGCAGTGAGGACATTGGCCTGGCGAACCCGCAGGCAATGGTGCAAGCGGTGAGTGCGCTTGAAGCCTATCGCAATAACGGCTGGCCCGAGGCCAAACTGAACATTGCACAGGCCATTTTGTTTGCTGTGGAAAGCCCCAAATCGAATGCCGTATATACGGCAATTTCACGGGCCATGTCGGCTATGGACGATATCAAATCGGCTGAGGTGCCACTCCATTTGCGTGACGCACACTACAAAGGCTCGGAAAAGCTCGGTCATGTTGGCTATCAATATCCACATAATTATCCGAATCATTATGTGAAGCAGCAATATTTGCCCGATTCGATAGCAGACCAAACCTTCTATCAGGCTACTGAGCAGGGGAATGAGTCCAAAATCAGGCAAAACCAGCGCTGGCGGGATTCACAGTCTTAATATATGTGCGACTTCATATACAGAGTGTGTACGAAATCGTCACGTTACACCATGATCGTGCAAGAGCGAAGAAGGGGATAAGAAGATGAAAGACGTGCTATTCGTTGCCGCGGGCGGAGCGCTTGGAACCTCTACCCGTTATGGCCTGCAGTCGCTGTTGCCTGCAGCGGGTGCGGATTTTCCACTTGGTGTGCTGCTAATTAATTGGATCGGCTGCCTGTTTCTTGGTTGGTTCTTTACGATAACCTTGCGATCGTGGCGTATCAAGCCGCGATTGCGACTTGCCATCGGAACAGGCTTTACAGGGGGCTTTACCACCTTTTCCACTTTTGCAGTAGATGCTGTACGCCTCACGGTTCATGATCGTATGCTGACGGCTGTGTTGTACCTGCTGCTTAGCGTAGGCGGAGGGCTGTTTTTGACATGGACAGGTATCCGCCTAGGTACAAAAATGACGCAGGCTGCTCCCAAGGAGGAACGCTTATGATCTGGTGGGCGGCGGCAGGCGGGATTATGGGTACACTGGCGAGATACGGGCTTGGCATATGGGCCGGAAAGAGGTTCGGTACTGTATTCCCGTGGGGGACGTGGATCATTAACGTCAGCGGTTCATTGCTGCTAGGCTGGCTCTATGGTCAGTTTACGCAAAACCATTTGTCTCCTGCACTCTGGATGCTGCTAGGAACAGGTTTTTGTGGCGGCTACACCACCTTTTCCACATTCGGCTATGAATCTCTTCAACTGATGGAGCGTAAAGAGTACCGACGCATGGCTATGTATGTACTGTCCTCCGTCGTGGTAGGAGTTGTAGCTGCGGCTATCGGGTACAGAGTAAGTTAAACTCTATACATTTTCGAAATAACACGTAAAAATGCAATAAAAAGCTTCCAATCTCGACTCAAGGCATTCTCAGCCGTGATACGGTTTTGGAAGCTTAGTGCTGTACCTATACAGCTAATTTTTATCTCGTTCTTTATACAATTCAGGTAAAAGGGATTCAAGTTCAGGTCTTGGTTCAGGATCAGACAACTTCATTTCCTCCAGCGTTTGGACGGCAATCCGTAGCACAGTATAATCCCTATACCAACGGTTGTCTGAAGGAACGACATACCAAGGAGCTTGTTTGGTTGCACTTAGCTCTAATACATCCTCATAATACTGGGTATATTGCTTCCAAAATTTTCGTTCCTGCAAATCACTTGGATCGAGCTTCCAGTTTTTGTGAGGCTTTTCAATTCGATCGATCAGCTTTTCTAACTGAAATTGCTTTGAAATATGTAAAAAGATTTTAACCACCTTTACACCATTATCCAGCAACAACTGTTCAAAATGTTTGATATGCTTAATATTCCGTTTGGCCTGCTTATCGGATATCTGTCCGTGAACACGTGTAATCAGCACATCCTCATAATAAGAACGGTTAAATGCTGCAATATATCCACGTCCTGGGGTAACGCTATGAGCACGCCACAAGAAATCATGACTTAATTCCTCAGCCGTAGGTGATTTAAAACTGTGGACAGTCACCCCCGCAGGGTTAAGGTTGGAAAATACCTGTTTGATGACGCCATCTTTGCCGCTGCAATCCATACCCTGAAATACAAACAAAACGGATTGTTTTTTCTCTGTAAATAATTTGCTCTGTAATTCCATGAAGCGTTCCTTCAATTGATCTGTTTCCTGTCGGATTTCTTCTTTATTTTTGATATTCTTCGTATCCTTAGGGTCCCATTCTTTCAAAGAAACTTTTTTACCCGGTGTCAGCATTCCTAATGAATCAGACATAAAGGCACGCTCCTTTTCAATTGAAGTATGATCTTGTCTACATCATATACCCAAATGAGGATGTTATCAAAAGTTCCTTATGTATTAATGGTCTTTCAAGTTAATTCGAAAAGGATTACAGAGGGAATAAGTTAGAAGTCCATTGTAGCGCTCTTATTTAAATATCACGATTCCTATTTAAAATGGGAAGTATATAATTGATTAAAAGAGACGTTTATACACCACACCATGGAAAATTTTTTGCAAGGAATGTTTGCTCAGCATGACAGACATCATAAAGAGCAGATTATGAACTCTTTTTCCAATCATTAAATAAAAACATCTTTCATAAAAAAGTCGCCCCTTCCAAATCTGGAGAGACGACTTTTTTAATTCCTGCTATATCAATGCAAAATGGTCATTCATTTAAACTGTTTCAGGCTGAAGTTTTTCAACCTTATCGATGGTTCCGCCACCCAGACAGCGTTCCCCATCATAAAATACAACAGCTTGTCCAGGCGTAATGGCCTTTTGATGTACATCGAATATGACATGCACGGTTCCATCGGCAAGCCATTGTAAAGTTACTTGCTGATCAGGTTGGCGATAACGGAACTTGGCTGTGCAACGGAATTCGCCGGACGGACGAGTATCTGCGCCTTCAATCCAGTTCACATCTGTTGCAATCAGGCTGGTAGAATACAGGCTGTGGTGACGATCACCTTGTACCACATATAGAATATTCTTCTCCAGATCCTTATCCGCTACAAACCACGGTTCACCTGAACCTGAGCCGCCAATGCCCAAGCCTTGTCGTTGACCCAGTGTATAGTACATCAGACCATCGTGGCGTCCTTTGACTTCACCAGTAGCGATATCCACCATGTCTCCACCTTTTGCAGGCAGATATCCACTCAGAAACTCCTTGAAATTACGCTCGCCGATAAAGCATACGCCTGTGCTGTCTTTCTTCTTGGCCGTATACAGTCCCGCAGCTTCCGCAATTTTACGTACTTCTGGTTTCGGCAGATGACCGATGGGAAACATCGCTCGGGATAACTGTGTTTGGCTTAATGCATTTAGGAAATAAGTCTGATCCTTGTTGCTATCCACACCTCGCAGCAAAGTAAAGTGGCCGTCTTCTTCCACAACCCGTGCATAATGTCCAGTAGCAACATAATCTGCTCCCAAATCCAGCGCTTTATTTAGAAACTCGCCGAATTTAATTTCACGGTTACACATGACATCCGGGTTGGGTGTGCGTCCAGCTTTATATTCATCAAGAAAATAGGAGAATACTTTATCGAAGTATTCTTTCTCAAAATTGACGGTATAGTAAGGAATGTCGATCTGTTCACAGACACGGCGCACATCCTCCGCATCCTCCTCAGCCGTACAACGGCCAAATTCATCCGTGTCATCCCAGTTTTTCATGAAGATGCCGATTACGTCATAGCCCTGCTCCTTCAGCAGCAGCGCGGTAACGGATGAGTCGACGCCACCGGACATCCCGACGACGACACGGGTTTCATGATTGGCTTTAGCCATGGTCATCACCCAATTCTTTCAATATTGTTGTAGAACCCACCTATTGTAACATAAACGATAATAAGATACGATGTTTGGACGATCCAACGACACGGCGAACGATGGAAGAAAGCTATATAAAATGGGCTAAAGCTGTTCCAAATCGCCCGAAAGCAACTTTTTTTAAGATTGTTACCGTAATGTTTCCCTTTACCTGCCCTAATATGTTAACATAAGCTGAGGGTTAGGATCGGAATAGAGAGGTTTACAACACCAGTTATTCCGCGTGTTTAACGGAATTGTTACTATAAGTGAGGTGGCACAATTGAAAATATCAACGAAGGGCCGTTATGGTCTGACCATTATGATGGAACTTGCAGCCAGGTTTGGCGAAGGCCCAACTTCTTTGAAAAGTATTGCCGAAAAAAATCAGCTGTCAGAGCATTATCTGGAACAACTCATCGCGCCTTTGCGTAATGCAGGTTTGGTAAAAAGTATCCGTGGTGCTTACGGCGGTTATATTTTGGCGAATGAACCGGCAGGAGTAACAGCGGGAGACATCATTCGTGTACTGGAAGGTCCGATTTCTCCAGTAGATTTCACGGAAGAAGACGATCCGGCAAAACGTCAGCTGTGGCTGCGAATTCGTGACAGCATCGCTGAAGTGTTAGATTCAACTACACTTAAGGACTTGATCACATACCAAGAACATGATGAATTGGACAATTACATGTTCTATATTTGAGGTGGATTAACATGAACAGAATTTATCTGGATCATGCCGCATCGACTCCTATGCATCCTGAGGTTGCGCAGACTATGATGGACATCATGACCGGCCAATTTGGCAACGCTTCGAGCGTTCATGCCTTTGGTCGCGATGCCAAGCGCACCGTCAGCGCTGCTCGGGATGCCGTTGCGGCCTCTTTGGGCTGCAAGCCTGAAGAAATTATATTTACGAGCGGAGGGACAGAAAGCGATAATCTGGCCCTGTTTGGGACGGCTACGGCAGACGGCCGTACTTCCGGGCATATGATTACAACCGCAGTTGAACATCACGCAGTGCTTCATGCTTGTGATGAGCTGGAAAAAGCGGGGTATGAGGTGACTTATGTCCCGGTCAACGGTTTTGGACGCGTGAACCCTGCGGATATCGAGGCTGCCATTCGACCGGACACTTTTTTGATCAGCATGATGTATGCCAACAATGAGGTGGGCGTCATTCAGCCGATCTCAGAAGTAGGGCAGATTGCGAGAGAACATGGCGTTGTATTCCATGTAGACGCGGTTCAGGCTTTCGGTCATATATCCATCGACTGCCGGAATCTCCCGATTGACTTACTGAGTGTGTCGGGTCATAAGATTAACGGACCTCAAGGGGTGGGGGCATTATATATCCGTCAGGGTACACGCATTCAGCCGCTAATGCATGGGGGACTTCAGGAGAAGAAACGCCGTGCCGGAACAGAAAACATCGCTGGTATTGCGGGTCTGGCTAAAGCCGCAACTCTTGCTAATGCTTCCATAGAGGAGCGTGGGGCGCACGATACGGTTCTTCGTCAGACATTGCTTAAAGGGTTGGAAGACACTCTGGGTAACCAAAATTTTGTGATTAACGGTGACCCTGAACATTCTTTACCTAATGTCCTCAATGTTAGCTTTCCGGCCATTGGTACAGAGACCATGTTGATGAACCTTGACATGGAAGGAATCGCAGCAGCAAGCGGATCAGCCTGTACTTCTGGATCTCTAGAGCTATCGCATGTATTGCAGGCGATGGATCTTCCTGAAGATGTTTTACATTCAGCGATTCGGTTTAGCTTCGGATTGGGTAATACTACGGAAGAAATGGAATACACGGCCAAGAAAATTGAAACCATATGGAAGCGGCTACGTACTAGGTACTAGGGATTTCTCCGCATTTTAATAAGAAGGGAGGGGCGGTTTTCCATTTCATTGCATGAACGGAAGCAAGGTCTGACAGGCATGTAGGAAAATGACCGCACCTTCGTTCGGATTGCAGAATGAGGAGGTACCCTATAATATGAAGCTTCAAGATATGATCGGACTTGCCGTTTTCGATGTGGAGGACGGGAAGCAGATTGGCAAAATACATGACTTTATGGTGACAGCTGATTGGCGAATCACAGGGATCGAGTTGGAAGGAAAAGGGCTTTTTTCTTCTCACGTGAAAATGGTTGCTTGGGATGACATCGTTGCTTACGGTGAGGATGCGATCATGATTCGCAATCAGCAGGCTGTCCGTAAAACGGAGGCCCATGATATACAACATACGTACTTGCTTGGACCCGGTAAACTGAAGGATCTATCCGTGCTAACAGAGGAAGGGCTTATGCTCGGGCACATCTCGGATGTTTATTTTGACCAGGAAATGGGCAATAACATAATAGGCTTGGAAATCAGCGATGGTTTTGTATCGGATATTATAGAAGGGCGGAAATGGCTGCCCTGCACCGAAGATATGTCCATCGGGGAAAATGCCGTTATGGTTCCCCCGTTAAGCGAGCAGCGTCTGGAAAAAGCCATATATTCTGTTAATGGATAGGGTGAGTTTATTGAGATGTCCGAATTGTAATTCCAAAGATATCGGCAAAATCGGCTCCCATCAATTTTATTGCTGGGGATGCTTTATCGAACTTCAGGTGAATGGTGAAAAAATGTCTGTCTACCAAGTGGAAGAGGATGGAACGCTCAGTTCGCTGGACGACCTATTCTTTGGAGACGAGATGGCACAACAGGACTTGCCGCAAATTCATGCTTCTTCCTAAGCTTGACACCGAAAGTGGACAGGCTGCTTACTAAGAGGTGTGATCTACATACGGCTTAGTAGGTTGGATAATGCTTGATAAAAAACAACGAAGAGGGTGCCTCGAACGGCCATATGGCCGTTTGGGGCACCCTCTTTTATACCATATTTATGAAGATGGTTAGTTTTACAATTTAAAGCGTTTGACCTCTTCCAATAGAAGATCAGCGTGAGAATCGAGTTTGGCAGAAAGGTCGGCAATATTGTTCATGGCATGACCTTGTTCTTGTACAGAAGAAGCCACTTCCTCGGTAGATGCTGCACTTTGTTCAGAAACAGCGACAACGCTGGAAATGACATCGGAAATATGTCCAGCATTCACACGGAGATGATCTGCGGCGGCGGTAACGTCCTCAATTTGGGCAAGCATATGCTGAGAAGCCCCACGAATGGATTCAAACGCCTGTCTCGTCGCAATGGCAGCATGCTCCTGTTCTACTGTTACAGCAAGTGCTTTCTTCATTTCCTCTGCGCTTTGTACTCCTGCAATTTTAATTTCTTCCAGCTTCCTCATAATACTGTCACTGGAACTGCCCGCTTGCTCAGCCAGCTTTCTCACTTCTCCCGCGACGACAGCAAAACCTCGTCCGTGTTCCCCGGCCCGTGCTGCTTCGATAGATGCATTGAGGGCCAGCAGGTTTGTTTGTGCGGCGATATCGTGGATGGCCCCGGCTAGCCGCTCAATATCCTGAGTTTTCAGCGCGAGCGAATCTACGGCTTCTCCTGCCGCAGTCGTCGTTTGTCTGGACTCGGCGGCCAGTTTCGCTTGACGTTCTGCTGTTTCATACCCTGCAAGCACGGCAGAATCTGTTTCGAACACGGCAGTTTGGGTGCGTTTGACACTTTCGCCGATCTGGTCGATGGAGCCTGTCATGTGAGTCAGCTTCTCAGAGCCGGAATATACAGCCTCAGCTTGATCGCTCGCTCCTTGGGCAAGCTCCTGAACTGCACTGGAGATTTGTGACGCGATGGTTCCAGTATCTTTGGCGTGTTGATGCATATCATGGGAAGCTGAGCTGACATCACCAGCAGTATCTGATACCTTGCGCAAAAGGTGAGAGAGATTATCAGACATGATATTAAAATCTGTTCCCAGGCTGGCAATTTCATCTTTACCCTTAACATCTACGCGAGCGGTCATATCACCATCAGCTATACGTTTGACATTCGCTTGGAGTCTGCGAATCGGCTTAATAAAGTTGTTTGCCGCCCAGATTGCCAGCAGCATAGCGACGACCAAGATGATAGCAACCGTAATAATCAACGTATTACGAGTGGAGTAATACTCCTGAAAAGCAATTTCTTTGGAAATAGACAACCCTACAATCCAGCCTGTGCTAGGCATCTTTTTAAAATAAAGCTGACGGTCACTTCCATTGTAGCTATAGTCTGTTCTTCCCGAAGCTGCGCTCAGCAGGTCCGCGGTTGATGAACCCAACTCGGGGGTATCCTTGAGGTTTTTGCCAGCCAGCTTGTTGTCTGGGTGCGCGATCACGGCTCCATTTTGGTCAATCAGAAATGCGTAGCCCAATCCGTTCAGGTTTATGCTTTGAATCATTTTTGTCATATCGTTGAGCATAATGTCTTCGCTGACTACCCCGGTGATAGAATCGTTGGAATCCTTGAGAGGCTTAGCAATGGAAATGGTAAAGTCCTTGCTGCCTGCATCAATGTATGGGGACGAGTAATACATTTCTCCCTTGGTTTTGGCATCCTTGTACCACGGTCGAGCGCGAGGATCATAACCTGCTTCAAACCAGCCAGATCCATCCCAGTAGGATCCATCTTCAAAGCCTGCGTAAATATTGGAAATATTTTGATCTTTATAGTTTTGAAAGGCTGCTTTCAGAGATACGGCTTTGGCAGCTGATGAAATATCGCTGGATTCCAGGCCTGCAGCCAGTGTTTCAATAATTTTGGCGTTGCCACCTATCCATCCGTCGAGCTGATTGACGGTTTCGGAGGCTTTGCTGTTCATAAGCTCTTGGATATCATGGTTGGCCTGATTTTTAACGCTTGTCATGCTAATGATCGACAATGGCCCAGCTGCAACGATAACAATACAAGTAAAAAGGAGAATAAGCTTGATTTTTAAGTTCATGTAACGACCCCCGATGTTTCAGAAATGTGAAAGCTTAAAGTAGTGCTTTGTACTTATATCGTCAGATGGAATGACTTTGTTAATTGTTTTCATCCGTTTTCATTCTTTCTTCATAATCATTATAGAAAGTTTTTCCAAGTTAAGGCCTCCAGAGTCAGGTGAAGGATTAAAGCAGAGGTACAGGCATATACTTAAAGGAGGCTAGTCCGGTAAGGAGGCACGAAATGGAGCAATTAACGAAAAGTAGACTGTTCCGATATGGAATATGGACGCTGCTGGGACTTGTCATTCTATATTTTATCTGGCTGCTGCGACCTTTGTTTTTGCATTTGTATGAATTTCTGAAAACAATCATTGCCCCGTTTGCGATAGCGATGATCATCTCCTATGTACTTAATCCCGTTGTCAGTATGCTGGGCGGTCGCAAGGTGCCTCGAAGCGTAGCTGTGCTGCTCATCTATGCTGTATTTTTGGCCAGTCTCGTTGTGATTCTGATGAACCTGATTCCGATGTTCATTGAACAACTGGATGAGCTGAATGAGCATCTGCCTGAGCTGACCATGCATGTACAGGGATTAATGACGAATATGGATAGCGGCATTTTGCCCCAAGGGGTGCGAACGGGTATGAATCAATGGTTTTTCCAACTAGAGAATCGGATGGCAACAGGAATTTCTACCTTTATGGATAACATCGGCGGGATGATCAACATGCTGTTCAATGTATTCATTGTACCGTTCCTCATTTTTTATATTTTGAAAGATTTTGATGTGTTCGAGCGGACGATTGTGTCTTACCTCCCACGTTCTCGTCGTAAGGCGATTGTAACGGTACTTAAGGAAATTGATCAGGCGCTTGGCAACTATGTCAGGGGACAATTACTGGTATGCGTCATTATTGGCGTGCTGGCTTATCTCGGATATATGCTGATTGGCATGCCTTATGCGCTGTTGCTGGCAGGAGTGGTGGCGGTTTTTAACATCGTTCCATATTTGGGGCCCTTTTTGGGAGCCGCTCCGGCAGTAATCATGGCTTCTACAATATCCTTCAAAATGGTGCTTTTTGTCGTGGTCGTTAACACTTGTATTCAAGTGTTGGAGAGTAATGTCATCTCTCCCCAGGTGGTGGGACGAACGTTGCATCTGCATCCGATAGCCATTATTTTCGCTCTGCTAGTGGGTGGGGAAATTGCGGGAATTACCGGCTTGATTTTAGCGGTTCCCGTGATGGCGGTTTTAAAGGTAGGACTTCAGCATTTTTTTGCTTATTATGTGAAGCGGAAAACAATCTGATTTTGTCCATACACCGTATGTATCTTGTCTGAAATCGCGTTGACACGGCTAAATGACACGGATATACTGAATTGAGTATGTTTAAATGTGTTTATCCAGTAGGGAAAGCTCATTTCGAAGTGCGGGCTGAACCCGCCGGGATGCTCCCGTTACCAGTGAAAACAAGGCGATCGATCGTCCGTTAAGCAAATGTTGGTGTGCAGCTTGCGCATGGGCATTTCGTACAGAGGGGACGGCGTTAACCAGGGTGGTACCGCGATACAATCGTCCCTGATCCGTTCAGGGGCGTTTTTCTGTTTTTTTATGGCCAGTGCCAGGAACCAGTGACACCATAATTAGGAGGCTACTTATATGAAAGCTAGTGAAATCCGCTCCAAATGGCTGGAGTTTTTTGAAAGCAAGGGACATGTGATTGAACCAAGCGCACCGCTTGTTCCACATAAAGATCCTTCCCTGCTGTGGATTAATGCGGGTATGGCGCCGCTTAAGCCTTATTTTGACGGACGTGTGAAGCCGGAGAATCCACGTATTGCTAATTCGCAAAAATGTATCCGGACGAACGACATTGAGAATGTCGGTAAAACGCGCCGTCATCATACTTTTTTCGAAATGCTCGGCAACTTTTCCATTGGTGACTATTTTAAGGAAGAAGTCATTACATGGGCATGGGAGTTTCTGACGGACCCGAAATGGATTGGTTTTGATCCGGAACGTCTGGCTGTAACTGTGTATCCTGAGGATGAGGAAGCGTACAAGCTGTGGAACGAAAAAGTTGGACTTCCTGCCGAACGTATCATCAAACTGGAAGATAACTTCTGGGATATCGGTGAAGGCCCTTGTGGACCTTGTACGGAAATCTTTTATGATCGTGGCGAAGCCTACGGCAGCGACATGACGGACCCTGAAATGTATCCAGGGGGAGAAAATGAGCGTTATCTGGAAGTGTGGAACCTCGTATTCTCACAATTCAACCATAACAAAGACGGCAGCTATACGCCGCTTCCAAACAAAAATATTGATACAGGGGCTGGATTAGAGCGTTTTGCATCCATTTTGCAAAATGTGGATTCCAACTTTGATACGGATATCTTCCAGCCAATAATCCAAAAAACAGCGGCGATGGCAGGAGTCAAATATAACGAAAATGTGGACAGTGATGTGGCTCTAAAGGTTATTGCTGACCATGTCCGCACCGTAGCTTTTGCAATTGGTGACGGTGTGCTGCCTTCTAATGAAGGACGGGGTTACGTGATCCGCCGTTTGCTGCGTCGGGCTGTGCGCTATGGAAAAATGCTCGGCATGAACCGTCCATTTATGTTTGAGCTGGTGGAAACCGTTGGGGATGTCATGGGTGTGTATTACCCTGAGGTAGTGGACAAGCGTGATTTCATCATCAAAGTGATCAAAACGGAAGAGGAACGCTTCCATGAAACACTGACAGATGGATTGGCCATTTTGTCCGATATCAGTGCTCAGGCGAAAGCCGAAGGTCGCAATGTCATTAGCGGAGCAGATGCCTTCAAACTGTATGATACGTACGGGTTCCCGTTCGATCTCACAGAGGATTATGCGGACGAGCAAGGCTTGAAAGTAGACCGTGAAGGTTTTGATGAAGCGATGCAGGAGCAACGCAAACGTGCCCGTGATGCTCATCAGGACAGCGCCAGCATGAAGATTCAGGGCGGAGCTTTGTCCGATCTGGCGGTTAAAAGTGAATTTGTTGGATATAATGACCTCATAACTGAGTCTAAAATTGTGGCGATTGTATATGAAGATGCACTGGTGGACAGTGTTAGTGAAGGGCAGTCTTGTCAGGTCGTGCTGGATGTGACTCCTTTCTATGCCGAAAGCGGAGGACAAGTCAGTGACCAAGGCTTGCTGCGTGGAGGTACGGTAACCGCGAAGGTCGAAGGGCTGTTTAAGGCGCCACAAGGTCAGCATGTGCATCAGGTTGTTGTAGAAGCCGGTGAGCTGAACGTTGGCGATACGGTGAAAGCAGAAGTAGATCAAGCTTCACGTGGAGAAATTGAGAAAAACCATACGGCTACACATTTGCTTCACAAAGCGCTTAAAGAGGTACTGGGTGACCATGTCAATCAGGCGGGTTCTTTGGTAGAGCCTGGGCGTCTGCGTTTTGACTTCTCCCATTTTGGAAGCATTACACCAGAAGAGCTGGCGGATATTGAACTGCGTGTAAACCGTGCCATCTGGAGCCAACTGGACGTTAATATTGAACTGAAACCGATTGATGAAGCCAAGGCTCTCGGAGCAATGGCGCTGTTCGGTGAAAAGTATGGAGATATCGTACGGGTCGTTAAGGTAGGCGATTATAGCATTGAACTATGCGGTGGCTGTCATGTCAGCAATACTTCGCAAATTGGCTTGTTCAAGCTTGTCAGCGAGAGCGGCATTGGATCAGGTGTACGTCGTATTGAAGCGGTGACCGGACGTTTTGGCTTTGAATATATGGAAGGTCAATTAGAGCTGTTGAAGGTGTCGGCTGGGCTTGTAAAATCCAAGCTGTCTGAGGTACCTAAGCGTATCGAATCTTTGCAGCAACAAATTAAAGACCTCAGTCGTGAAAATGAATCGCTGCAAAGCAAGCTGAGCGTTATTGAGGCAGGCCAGCTGACCGATCAGGTCGTGCAAGCAGGCGGGGTGCAGCTGTTGGCTGCACGCGTGCAGGCTTCCAGCATGGATGCGTTGCGTGCGATTGCTGATGAACTGAAAGGGAAACTTCCGGCTGCTGTATTGGTGCTCGGCGCTGCAATGGACGACAAAGTTAATTTTGTCGTAGCAGTTCCGGCAGAGCATACCAAGGCTGGACTTCATGCAGGCAAGCTTGTGAAAGAAATTGCTGCCGTATGCGGTGGCGGTGGTGGCGGACGACCTGACATGGCGCAAGCCGGTGGTAAGGATGCCAGCAAGCTGGACGAAGCACTTCAACGTGCGCATGAACTGGTGTCGGCAGCCTCACAAGGATAAAGTTCGATAATTTTTGCGGATTTTTGGGAAAAAACGGGCTTAGATATTTCCTTGTAGGGCTTTGCTTATGGTATGATGTAAAAGAATAAGCTGGCATAAACATGTACACATGTTTTGTGGAAGCGAGGTGTCAACAATGGATTCCATGGACAAAACGGTCAAATTTAATGTCAAGGCAGATGAGAAGGAAGCTTCTGCTCAGGAGATTTTGTTGACCGTATATGATGCGCTGGTGGAAAAAGAATACAATCCGATCAATCAAATCGTCGGCTATTTGCTATCCGGTGATCCGGCTTATGTGCCACGGCATAATAATGCCAGAAGCCTGGTACGTAAAAAAGAGCGCGATGAGTTGATTGAAGAATTGGTTCGTTTCTATCTCGCCAAGCACCGTTAGGAGACAGGCATGAAAGTAATGGGATTGGATTACGGGGATCGCCGAATTGGGGTCGCCGTAAGTGATGCCTTCGGCTGGACCGCCCAAGGATTGGAAGTCATAGAACGACGCGGTGACGACAGCGAGTTCGGTAAAATTGCAAATTTGGTTCGTGACAATGAGGTCGGCGAGGTTGTTGTAGGCTTGCCGAAAAACATGAACGGAACCGTGGGTCCACGCGGTGAGATTTGCATCGAGTTTGCGAACCGACTCAAGGAGTTACTGGGTTTACCCGTTCACCTTTGGGATGAACGGCTGACGACGCGTTCGGCGGAGCGTGCGCTTCTGGAGGCCGACGTCAGCCGAAAAAAACGCAAGCAGGTGGTAGATAAACTGGCCGCAAGCCTGATCTTGCAAAACTATTTGGACGCACACAGTACAAGGTGAGGGGGATTTCGTAATGGCTGAAAATCAAGTGGGTATGGAAGAAGAGCCGGAAATTATTTATATTGCCGATGACGAGGGCAACGAGGAAGAGTTCGAGGTCATTATGAAGTTTGAGGTAGATGGTTCCGAAGCGAAGTACATGATGGTTGCGCCAGTGGACCCTGAAGCTGATGAGTCCGATGTGTACGCCTTCCGTTACGAGGAAGAAGGCGATGATATTAAATTGTTTGTGATCCAAGACGATGCCGAATGGGAAATCGTCGAAGAGACCTTTAATACATTTGTAGAAGAAGAGGAAGAGGAAGAGGAAGACGGGAAATGACGAGCTATTCACGTGAAGACCTGAGTTGGACCTCTGATTTGAAGGAAACGTTCGACGGCGATGTAGAGTTACAGGATGAACAGGGCCATGCAATTCGCATGGAATTGGAAGCAGAGTTCAAGGTAGGTGAACAACGGTACGCTGTATTGCGTAGACCTGGGGCTGCTGTTGGCGAACATGAACTATACCATGTAAGCTCATCCACAGACGGCGAAATCTCCATCACCACCATTGAAGATGATGATGAGTGGGAAGATATTTCCGAACTGTACGATGAATGTACGTTACCGGAAGAACTGTAAGTCTGGATAGCGATGAGATCAAACCTGAAAGGGCGGACCAGTCCGCCCTTTTTGGCTGTGAAGGAGTTGGGTGGATGTGAAGCGAAGGACGAGGATGTTTACGTTGTTTCTACTGCTTATCATTATAGCAGGAGGGGCAACCCTCTATATTTGGAATGCCATGCAGCCTGTTCAGCCCCAAACACAACCCGTTGCTTTTACGGTGGTGCAGGGAACAGGAACATCGGCAATTGCAGATACGCTGGAGCAGAAGGGACTTATACGTAATGCGTTCGTGTTTAAGGCTTATGTGAAATTCAAACAGCAAGGAAGCGCATTTCAGGCCGGAAAATATGAGGCGCAGCCTGGCGCAACCTTTGACCAGTTGATTACTAAGTTATCGGCTGGAGATGTTGTCAAAGAGGAAATGATTCGTTTTACAATCCCAGAAGGTTTTACGATTAGACAGATGGCTGATAAGCTGCAAAAGGAAGGATTGGCAGATCGGCAGCAATTTTTGCAGCTGGCCAACGATCCGTCCGCTTTTGACGTCGCGCTAGTGCGGGACATTCCAAAGCAGGCGGGGCTTCGCTATGCGCTGGAGGGCTATCTTTTCCCGGAAACCTATGAGCTGAAAAAGGGTAGTACGGCCAAAGATATTATACAGGTGATGCTAGAACAGACACAAAAGCGGTTGGAAACTGTTTCCGATTTGGATGCCAAGCTGAAACAGCGGGATGAAACGCTGCATCAACTGCTGACAGTTGCTTCTCTCGTAGAGCGCGAAGTGGTTGTGGAAGATGAGCGGTCTGTAGTAGCTGGCGTCATTTATAACCGGCTCAAACAGGGGAAGAAGCTGGAAATTGATGCAACGGTTCAATATATGCTGGACAAGCAAAAAGAACGGCTGTATTACAAGGATTTGGCTGTGGAAAGCCCTTATAATACGTATTTGCATCTGGGACTTCCGCCAGGGCCGATTGCAAGTCCCAGTCTAAACTCAGTGATAGCGGCTTTACAGCCAAAAGCTACAGATTATTTATTTTATGTGACCAAAAAAGATGGGACACATGAACATTTGTTTGCCAAAACGTATAAAGAACATTTGCATAACATTCAGGTAAGTAACCGTAAGACAAATTAGGAGGTGAGCCTATGGCTTACAAACCCGAACTACTGGCAACTGCCAGCTCTCCGGAGGATGCCCTCCATATGCTGGAGGCTGGAGCTACTGCATTACTTATTGGAGATGACCGCTTTGGAATGCGGCTGCCGGGACATTTTACCCCTGACCAAATCCGTGAAGTGGTGGAAGAGGCACGCAAGCATACGGCACAGGTATATGTATCCATGACGAATTTGATGACGAACGAGCTATTGCCGCTCCTTCCCGAATATGTGCAGACCCTAGCTGGATGCGGCATTGATGCCATTGAGTTTAATGATCCCGCAGTGCTCATGGCCGTGAAGGAGTATGCTCCGCATCTTAAGCTGTTCTGGAACGGTGAGATGATCTCCACCAACTTCGCAACCGCCAACTATTGGGGTGAAAAAGGGGCTTCCCGGGTCATTTTGGCTCGTGAGCTCAGTATGGATGAAATTACCGAAATGATACCAAAGTTGAACATAGAAGCACAGGTTCAGGTACATGGTATGACCAATATTTATCATTCCAAGCGTAAGCTTGTTCAAAGTTATATGCTGCACCAGGGACGTAATGTAGAGGGCGATTTGGGCAGAGGGCGCGGCTTGTTTCTGATTGAAGCAGAGCGGAAGGAAGAAAAGTTCCCCATCTACGAGGATATTAATGGGACACATATTATGAGTTCAGATGATTTTTGCATCATGGAGGACCTGCATATTCTAATGGAGGCGGGCGTGCATAGCTTTAAGATCGAGGGCTTATTGAAACCTACGGCTTACAATGAGGCGGTTGTTCGTGCTTATCGTAAAGCAATAGATACTTATACAGCTGATCCGGATGCTTATGCTTATGATGAAAGCTGGCTGGATGAAGTTCGCCGTCTTCAAGATCCAGAACGGGAACTTTCCTTCGGATTTTTCTATAAAGAGCAGGTTTATTAATTTTAAAATGAATTGAATTCACAGAGGGGGGAACGTCATGGGGACGATAACCAAAACGAGAAAATATATAGGTAAACGGAATCGTCTGGATAAGCCGGAGCTGTTGGCTCCTGCCGGAAATCTGGAAAAGCTGAAGTTTGCCGTTCACTATGGCGCGGATGCTGTATATATTGGTGGACAAAAATATGGTCTGCGTTCTAACGCCGATAATTTCAGTTTTGAAGAAATGCGAGAAGGTGTAGAATTTGCCAACAAGTACGGTGCTAAGGTGCTTGTGGCTACCAATATCTATGCCCACAATGAAGATATTGCCGGAATCGAGGAATACTTGCGCAATCTGTACGAGGCAGGAATTCATGCCGTTATTGTCGCTGACCCGGCTATTGTATCCGTGGCATTGCGTGCTGTTCCTGGATTAGAAGTGCATTTGAGTACACAGCAGTCCACGCTGAACTGGCAGGCGGTAAAGTTTTGGAAAAACGAGGGGCTACCGCGTGTAGTACTGGGTCGTGAGACCAGTCTGGAGGAAATCGAAGAAATCAAAAAGCATGTGGACATCGAAATCGAAGCTTTTGTCCATGGTGCGATGTGCTCTTCATTTTCCGGCCGCTGCGTGTTGTCCAATCACTTTACAGACCGTGATTCCAATCGTGGGGGATGTTGTCAGTCTTGCCGCTGGAAATACGATTTATTTGAGGATGCCCGCCCAGGTGAGGTTTGGATATCTGAGGAAGAGGCACAGGACAGCAATGCACTGAAACAGTTCCAGCTCGGTGTTAACCAGCTTCCACTGTTTGAAGAAAGCGATAATGCTTTTTCTATGGGTTCCAAGGATCTGTGTATGATTGAAAATGTCCCTGATCTGATTGATGTAGGTGTAGACAGTTTTAAAGTAGAGGGACGTATGAAGTCTATCCACTATGTGGCTACGGTCGTGAATGTCTATCGTCAAGCGATTGATTCCTATATGGCTGATCCTGAAAATTATGTGCTCAAACCAGAATGGATTGAAGAAATTAACAAGGCAGCCAATCGCCCGCTGAATACAGGATTTTTCTACGATACACCGGATCATGAGGATCATATTTATGAGCCGGAAGAAAAAGCAGTCCCTTATGATTTTGCTGGACTGGTCATGGACTACGATGCCGCGAGTGGCATCGCAACTATTCAACAACGGAACCATTTTAAACCCGGTCATGAAATTGAATTTTTCGGCCCGAACGGAACATTCTTTAAACAAACGGTCGGAACGATCTGGGATGAAGAAGGCAACGAATTGGATGCTGCTCGTCACCCGCTTCAACGAATTAGAATGAAGGTAGATCAACCCGTATCCTATTTTGATATGATGCGTAAAAAGAAGTAAATAAGCCTTAAGTCACAGGTTAAAAGATTCAAAAGCCTCTCCTATCGGTTGGAGAGGCTTTTTTTTGAATAGTTTTCTAGGAAAAAAGTTTCACAAAATTTAGTTGATACTCAAAGGAAAGCTACATTCCTTGTCGAATAGTTCCGATAGAAGTTATATAGATAATAGATACATAATGGATGACGTGGAATTAGAAACTAATTATATGGTGGCAGGTGAGAGGAATGGGTTTACGGAAAAAAGAGGGGAATACAGTAAAAAGGCAACCCAAGAAAACGGATCAAATGCAGGGTTTGAAAGGCAGTAAAGTGACCACGGAAAAAGGGGAACAAACGGGTGCGGTGTCTTCGAAGGTTGCCCCCTGGGTAGCTAAAGCGACTCGTAAAGGTACACACAATTTAAAGCGTTTACTTAAGCCGGAAAGGTACAGTAAAGATTTCATGCATTTGGTCAAAAACTATAATCCGATACGTTCGGTTGGAATGAAGTTGTTTCTGATCTTTTTTGCGGCAATTATGTTATTTGTGGTCAGCTTGGGGATGCTCTCATATTACGAGGCTAAAAGTACGATTGAGCAAAATGCAGCTACGGCTTATCAGCAGACCGTTCAGCAAACTTCAGAAAAGCTTGATATTATTCTAGAGCGCTTTCAAGATACATCGACACAGGTATTTTTCGATACTGAATTAAGTGATCAGTTGCAAAAGGCTGTAAAGCAAGATAAAAATCCCTTTGCATCTTTTGTTGCTATGGGCGAAGTGAATAAGAAGCTAACGAATCTTGCTTTTACGAATAAAGCGATTGATTCAATGTACTTGTACCCGGAAGAAACCAATTTAGCTGCTATGGGCACCGGAACACAAAAGGATGTACGGCAGGAAGCGTGGTTTAAGGATATTTTGAAAAACAAGGGAATGGTTTGGCTACCTACGCAGGTGAATGACAATGGTAGCAAGACCTTTCGTCTGGCACGCTCCATGAACAGCATGTCCGGGTTGGGAGGGACTTATGTTCTGGTTATGGATTTAAAGTCCAGTGCGGTGGAGGACGAGTTAAAAGGTATTAATTTGGGCTCAGGCAGTATGATTAGCCTTGTGACAGACAAGGGTGAGTTTGTAGGCTCTAACAATGAGAGCTTGACAGGAGGGAAGACAAAGCTGGATTACGTTTCCAAGCTTGAAGGAATCGAAGGAAATCAAATTATGGAGCAGGAAGCAGACGGTAAAAAGCAAAGTGTGCTTGCGGTTCATAATACGCTGGGAACTTCCAAGTGGATTCTCGTGGGTGTAGTACCTGTATCTGAGCTGGTGAGAGACGCTAAGGGGATTCTAACCACAACCTGGATATTTGCTGCAGTGGCTGCACTCATTGCATTGTTCATTGGCCTGTGGATCGTGCGCCTCGTGGCTCGTCCATTGACACATCTGAAAGATTTAATGGTCGAAGGCGCTAAAGGCAACTTGCAAATTCGAACGAGCTATAAGGCTCAGGATGAAATTGGGCAGTTGTCAGAAAGCTTTGATATGATGATGGAGCAAATTACATTGCTGGTACAACAGACGAATGCCTCAGCTCAGGAAGTTCTGAATACAGCGACAGAACTAGGTGATGCCTCGAAGAAGACAGCCATTTCAGCCAAAGAAATTGCAGCAGCAACGGAAGAGATTGCTCACGGCGCCGCCAGTTTGGCAACAGAGGCTGAACGTGGCAGCGGACTAACCGGGAATATATCTCAGCAAATGGATACGGTGATGGCTTCCAATTATGAAATGAGTCTGGTCGCACAAGAAGTTGAACAATCCAGTGAAAAAGGGACCATTCAGCTGAAAAATCTATTGGGCAAGACTCGGGTTACGGAAGAAACTACACATGCTCTGGTGGGCAAAGTAGATGAACTGAAGCAGACAACTTCGGATGTATTTAAGGTGCTGGACGTACTACAGGATATTGCGAAACAAACGAATATTCTATCACTGAATGCGACGATTGAAGCGGCACGAGCGGGGACGGCGGGGCGTGGTTTTATGGTGGTAGCTAATGAAGTTCGGCAGTTGGCTGAACAATCACGTCAAGCTATTCGTACGGCTACAGGCATTACTAACAACATCGTCAATGAAATGAATGAAACGGTACAGGCATTATCTGAGGTGTACCCGCTGTTCCGGGAACAGATGGGAGCCGTGCAGGAAACAACGGACATTTTCCAATCGGTGCAGCAGCAAATGGGAGAGTTCGCGCTACGATTGGGAACGGTCACTGCCTCCATTCATCATCTGAGTGAATCCCAGACCACTTTGTCCGAGGCAATGACCAATGTAAGTGCGGTGGCCGAGCAATCCTCGGCTACTTCGCAGGAAGTCGCTTCGCTCAGCACTGAGCAGGCCAATATTGGTAATCAACTGGTAGGTTTGTCGGATAAGCTGGAAGGAGTATCGGTGAATTTGAAGGAACAGCTTTCGCGGTTTACGGTGTAGATATAACAAGACCATGGGAATCAGGATTGTCACTGATCTCCGTGGTTTTGTACTTTTTATTAGTGGATGTGCTTAAAAATCCCTCAAGAAGGAAAGCAAAAGATGAATACAAACACAAAGGTAGCTTGGGTTGTGCTGGCCATTACTATTTTTATTACGTTTTTTTATTCATTAGACGAGATTTTAGATTGGAGTCCAGAAGCAGACATCACAAGATACAAATAAATTCGGAAACCCATTCACGTTAAAAGTTGAGTGGGTTTTCTTTTTCAACTACAGGACATACTACTGGAAAAATGATGAAAGAAGGATGGGTGTGCCGAGGCGTGGTAGCAGTTTCATACGAAAACGTCGAATTGGATATATGGCCTTGGGGGTGATGGCGCTACTGCTGATTTTATTATTCCGACTGGCTTGGATTCAGGGGACAGCGGGCATTCATATGTCTGTTTATGGAGGGCATTCGCTTAAGGAAATGTCAGCACGTCAGCGACAGGAGGGCATTTCTATCGACTCTGGACGTGGACAGTTTACGGACCGGCATGGGCAACCCTTGACTGGCGGAGTCGTATGGGCGCCAGTGCTTTTTCCCGATGTAGATGGCAAAGCGGCTATACATGGCGAAGAACTGGCTAAGCTACTGCGTACGAACAAGAATCAACTAACGACACGATGGAAAGGACTGCAATCCCCGCTCATATGGCGTGATGGGGGCGGAGAGCCCGTACAAATCAATCCGCATGAAGCAGGCAAGCTGCTGAAGCTAGCCCCTTCGCTTATCGAGCTTGTACCTTATGCGAAACGTTACAGGGATTTGCCCAATGGCAGGCAATGGCTTGGCTTTCTGTATAATCGTGCCGACCGAGCGAGTGAACTGCCAATGGGGGCAGCCGGGCTGGAAAGAACGTTGGAGCCGCTGCTGAGCGGCGTCGGTGAAACGTTCGTCTCCCGATTTGTAGATGCGCAGCGTCGTCCATTGACTCATGTACCGCTGCGTGTCAGTGCTCCATCCAATGGTCACTATCCATTACAGGTACAGACTACAATTGATCTACCTATACAGGAACAGATTGAAAAGCTGACGGAATCTAGTCATTTGGCAGAAGGGGCCGTGGTAGTGCTCGATGCAGGCAACGCGGATGTACTGGCGATGGTGTCTCGCCCTTTTTATAATCCTGGTCATGTTGATCCCCAGAAAAAAACAGACTGGTCTAATCGTGCACTTAAGGCGATAACGCCTGGTTCCATTTTTAAGTTGGTTACGGCTGCTGCTGCACTTGAATCAGGTGTTGTCCAACCGCAGGAACAATTCCATTGTCATGGAACTTATGGCAAGTACGGTTTGGCTTGCTGGAAAAAAGAAGGACACGGTACCCTGAACCTGGAGGAAGGGCTTGCCGTATCCTGTAATAGTGTGTTCGCTCATCTCGGTGAACGGCTCAATCCTGAGCAAATTCAGGCCACAGCCTCTGCATTGGGATTGGGCCGAACTGTGGGCTGGCAGGAGCGGAATCTTGCAGGGCTACCTCAATTCAGACCGCTGGATCACGAAGAAAAGGGAGCCGTATTCGGCTCCCATACGAACGCGTCTGATCCGGGCGTACGTGTACAGACAGCTATCGGTCAGCGCGATGTGCTGGTAACGCCTCTCCAAGCTGCTAATCTCATCGTCACCTTGCTGCACGATGGTCAAGTACGTGCACCACGCATTGTCAAACGCATTAGCTACGCAGACGGAAACACCTTACTGGAACTACCTACTCATGCTGTACCTTCATCCGAGGGTAGCCGCTCGATTCACACATCGACGGCTCGCATGCTTCGTGAAGCAATGGAAAAGGTTGTGACACAGGGGACTGGTGCCTCCTTGCGTAATAAATCATGGAATCTGGCCGGCAAATCGGGTACCGCCCAAGCTTTGAAGAACGGTCACCCTATCAATCACCAGTGGTTTATAGGGTATGGTCCGATAGAGCGGCCTCGTTATGCTGTCGCCGTCCTTGTGCAAAATGCTTCAACACATTCTACAAATCAAGCTACAGCACTGTTCGGTCAAGTAATGGATCTACTAGCTCAATCTTCCTCAGTTCCACGAGTAGCTACACGATCTTCCTCCTGAATTTTGACGATAAAAGGAGGCTCATCAAATTCCTCTGTCGGAAACCGAATCCATTGTTGCAGATAACCTTGCTGCCACAATTCCTTGAGCAAAATGATCAGAATGGGGGACAGGATTAATCCGGCCAATCCGAAGATGGATAACGATATAATGGCAAAGGAAAGCATCAGATAGGCAGATGAAACACCGATGGAGTTACCAGTAATTTTAGGCTCTGCCAGCTGGCGGACGATAACCGTGACAGCCATGACAATAAGCAACCCTACAGCCAGGCCGGTATTGCCTGTGATGAACAGATACACTGCCCACGGAATAAAAATAACAGGCACACCCAACAAGGGCAGGATATCAAACAAAGCTGCCACGAGCGCCAACGATAGGGCATTATCCACTTGCAAAATGAGTAAACCTATAAATACGAGAACAAAGGTAATCCCTACCAATAGAGCTTGAGCTTTGAGAAAGGCGGAGATAGCTTTTAGTACGTGATTTTTCAGAAAAAGGTAAGCCGTTTTTAGTGTCTTGGGTGTTTTACTACGGGCAATTCCCTTCCAAAGATTAATTTCCATACTTAAAAAGAACGCTAAAATGATCGCAACCGCAAAGTTGCCCATAAAAACAGTGAAAGAGCTGAGGAATTGTATGAAAAAGGATAACCCTAGCTGTGCCCATTTCGTAGCAATGGTGGTGGCAGTCGCAAAATAATCATTTACACGTTCGGTAACACCCGGAGGTAAAGCAGCAATTTTATCTTGAGAAAGATGAAGATACCGCGTGAATTCCGTTTGGATAATCTGCGTATAATGTGGGAGGTTTTGCGCGACTTTCGTAAATTGCGTAACCAGAATCAGGCCCAATCCGAAAAAAATAGCAAGTAAAAGGATGATAAACAGCAATACGGAGAGCGCAGAGGCGAAGGGCTTCTTCATTCCCTTGCGATGAAAATAACGAGCGGCAGGTTCAATGCACCAGAACACGACAAACGAAAGGAACACAGGTGCGGCAAGTTGATAGAGTTTGCTGGATACGAACATAATTAAATACACGGTTAATACGATCAGACCGATATCAAAAACGGTACGCCAATATTTTTTGTACAATGGAAGCATATGTATACAACGACTCCTTTTAGATTTTTATTTATTGTACACTAAATTGGACCTCAATGCTGACCATATGCAATAGCGAAATCTCGGCATGTTTACGTCATTGTGATAACATATAAGTAAGTGAGTTTTCCTCAGGAAGCCTGCTTGGGGAGTTCAGAATAGAAAAGTGGGGATAAAACGTGCAGACTCTGCTGTTATGGATGTTTTACATTTCAACTTTTTATGCTTTTATTCCGGCGCTGGTTAGTCGTATATTTGGTTTCCGGGTGTTCAGGCGCGGCAAAAGTGAGCAAGAATATGCACTCACCTTTGATGATGGTCCTGATCCAGTGTATACATCACAGCTGCTTGATTTACTGAAGCGTTTTGATGCCAAGGCTACTTTTTTTGTTGTTGGGATGAATGCAGAAAAATACCCTGAACTTCTGAAACGCATGCATGATGAAGGTCATCTAATCGGTATTCATAATTATGTGCACAAATCGAATTGGCTTATGCGGCCTGTTACGGTCAGAAGACAAATTGCCCAGACAGAGTCAGTCATTCGTCGAGTAACTGGCGAGGGAACGACCTTTTATCGCCCACCTTGGGGGATAGTGAACTTTTTTGATATTTCCAACACCCATGGTCGTCGAATCGTATTATGGTCCTCCATGTTCGGAGATTGGAAGGCAAGCATTGGAGCGAAACAATTGGCGGAGAGAATGCTCAAAAAGCTAAGGGGTGGCGAGGTGATGCTGCTCCATGACTGTGGTACGACATTGGGGGCAGACGCGGAAGCGCCCCAGAATATGCTAATCGCACTGGAGAAGCTGCTGAGGGTCGCCCAAGAACGACAATTGCGCAGCGTACGGGTGGATACATTGTTTTGCCGTCAGTCTGTCAATCAACCTACTGCCTCCGAGATGTTCAGTACGAGCTGGTCAAAAAGAACGCTGGTATGTGGATGGCTCCAGTATGAGCGGCTATTCCATGTTTTGTTTCGTCTTCGTCCCGTAAGTCAGGAGGATACGATCTTTTATTATCGTCGCCGTATCTATCATGGGCCAAATGTAAATATGGAGAACAGCAGGTGGCTAGAAAAAGGGGACCCGATAATTGAGCTTCATTTTGATAATAAAAAGTTATTTCAATTAGGTTCGACGGCAAAGTCGATGGTACATTTAGCTATTCAATTGGTTCGGATTGTGGAAAAACAACTTCCTGATCTGGCCCAACGCATTGTACATGATTCTGAAATGAAGGGTGTAAAGGCGATCTATGCAGTAAGTATGATTCATCGGGGACCAGAGAAGTTGGGATTTCAAGTTCGGGAGCTTCCCAAAGGACTGTTCAAGCATGTGTCCACTGTATATCTAAAGCTGTTATTTCGTGTTATTCATCCTTCGGGTTCAGAGCAATTGAGTGAAAAAAAAGATGTAATGGTACCGAAACTGATTGTGATGCCAATGGATACCTTGTTTGACCGTTTTCATCAGGGAGACTCACACTGCTCAGACGAAGCTCTTGAGCAAACAGCTCAGAGAGATGATGTCCATATACTCAACAGCGAAATGACTGAATAGGCTAACCTAATGACCTAATAAAAAAGCCTCTCGATCCATTGTTAGGGATCGAGAGGCTTTTTAGCCGTTCATAAAGTAATCCTATCTTGGCAAAGCATTTAGATTTTCATAATTCCGCCGTTACTTGCGTTCGTCACCAGCTTGGAATAACGCGCCAGGTAACCCGTTTTCACCTTCGGCTCAAAGCCTTTCCAGTTGGCGCGACGACGTTCGAATTCTTCGTCCGTAATGTGGAGCTCAATCTTACGATTGTTCAAGTCCAGCTCAATGATATCGCCGTCCTCAACAAAAGCGATAGGTCCGCCTTCTGCGGCTTCGGGGGAAATATGACCGATGGAGATACCACGGGAAGCACCTGAGAAGCGTCCGTCTGTAATCAGACCCACCTTGGCACCAAGCCCCATGCCCACGATTTGTGAAGTTGGAGCGAGCATTTCAGGCATACCAGGTCCGCCCTTTGGACCTTCATAACGGATAACAACAACGTGTCCTTCATTAATTTTACCGTTGGCGATACCTGCCAGTGCATCTTCCTGTGAATCAAAGCAGATAGCAGGACCTTTGTGATAACCACCAACCGAAGCATCAACTGCACCGACTTTAATGATGGAGCCTTGCGGTGCCAGATTACCGAATAATACAGCCAGACCACCGCGTTCGGAATGAGGGTTGTCCAGTTTGTGGATGACGTTAGTATCCAGAATCTCCTGACCCTCTACGTTTTCACGAATGGTTTTTCCGGTTACGGTAATACAGTCTCCATGCAGTGCGCCCGGTTTCTTCAACAATTCATTCAGCACTGCGCTTACGCCGCCTGCATTATGAACATCCTCAATATGATAGTCGGAAGCAGGTGCCAATTTGGACAAATGAGGTACGCGGTTTGCGACTTCATTAATACGTTCGATAGGGTAGTCTACTTCTGCTTCATGGGCAAGTGCCAATGTATGCAATACGGTATTCGTGGATCCGCCCATTGCCATATCCAATGCAAATGCATTATCAATAGCTTCTTTAGTCACGATATCACGTGGTTTAAGATCCAGCTTAATCAATTCCATTAATTGGCGTGCAGATTGTTTAACGAATTCTTTACGTTCTTCTGCTACTGCGAGAATGGTGCCGTTACCCGGCATAGCCAGACCCATCGCTTCTGCGAGACAGTTCATGGAATTCGCTGTGAACATCCCTGAACAGGAGCCACATGTCGGACAGCCATATTGTTCTAATTCAAGCAAGCTTTGATCGTCGATTTTACCAGCCTGATATGCACCTACGCCTTCAAAGACGGAAGTCAGGGAAATAGAGCGTCCGTTCTTGTCTTTACCAGCTTTCATAGGACCACCGCTGACGAAAATAGTTGGAATGTTAACGCGCAATGCGCCCATCATCATGCCAGGGGTAATTTTATCACAGTTAGGAATACAAACCATGCCGTCAAACCAGTGAGCGGAAACGACAGTTTCCAGAGAGTCAGCTATAATTTCACGGCTCGGCAGAGAATAACGCATACCGATGTGCCCCATGGCAATGCCGTCATCTACACCGATGGTGTTAAACTCGAAAGGTACACCGCCTGCCTCACGAATGGCTTGCTTGACAATTTTGCCAAATTCCTGCAAATGGACGTGACCCGGTACGATATCAATATACGAGTTGCATACCGCAATAAACGGTTTGTCAAAATCTTCTTCCTTGACACCCGCTGCGCGCAGCAAGCTGCGGTGAGGAGCGCGGTCAAAGCCTTTTTTAATCATATCGGAACGCATTTTCGTCTTAGCTGTCATGATGCTGGTTTCCCCCCAAAGTATAAAAATAGTATGGCGTTCAATGGACGCCGTGATAGCGCAGATGTTTTCTAAAGAGTCTATCATAGATGTGAGCTTTTTTCTACATATATGAAGATTTTGAAAAAGTACAAGAAGTGTTCTGTAATCAACAATATAGATATGACCAGTTTTATTTGTCTATATATTGCATTTAGGAGAGGTTAGAATGTGATTCTATTAGAAATATGTATACTGATAGGTTTGCGTATCAGGTAAAATATGAAAAGCCCATTTCGCAATAAAGCGGATGGGCTCAGGCTTGTTTTTATGTTAAAGGAGGGCGGAATATGACACTACAGCTTAATTTCTGCCGCCTTTACGACCGATGTCTCTGTAGAAATTTTTGTCATGCGACTCAGCTGTAGCATCGCCGCCCTTTTTGCCGATTTCCTGATAAAATTCTTTATCATGAGAGTTTGCGGTTGCTTCCCCGCCTTTTTTACCAATCTCCTGATAAAATTCCTTATTGTGCTTCTTGGAAGTAGCTTCTCCACCCATACGACCTGCTTCTTCGCGACTCATTTTCTCCTGATTTTGATTACGTGCCATTACAAATCACTCCTTAATAAAAAAGTTGTTTTTTGTTGCGCGCATCCTTTACTTACCACATCACGCCTGTATGAAACAGGCTCTAAGTGGAGTAAAGAGAGGGTAGACTCGCTTACATGTTCGTCTGTAAGTGGGTTGTCGCGTGTTCAATGTTAAATAAAAAAGGGATAAAAAGATTACGCGGACCGTCTAAAAGGATAAGGAGCTGGCTTTAGCATCCACTCTACCTGTGGCTCAATCAGAGGTCTTGTTGCAGTTCGAACCCAAGGCATGGTCAACATACAGCACAGACCTGCAGCACACACTACAATCAACATGACTTCCACTGGAGTATCTATATATTCGTAGACTCCCTTTGCAACGACGGTACGGACGATCAAGCCATGGAGTAAAAAGACATATAGTGTCCGTCTTCCCATCTCGGTTATACGTCCTGTCACGGTCGGAACAAAGCTTAGAAACGCCATCGATGCTATCCATTGAACTCCATAAATGCCGATGCGGTAAATTCCTGCGTACCATTCGGTATGGCCCAATTCCCCGTAAGTCATATTGCCATACAGCCAGCCTGCCGGGATGCCGAAATACGACGTTCCCGCCAGTACCATAAGCAGAAGAGATACAATGCCAGCGATTATGCGGACTGGTGTTGTGAAGAACCGTCGAACGTCCGCATAATTCAAATGATAACCTGCTACAAAGTAAGGCAAATAAACAAAGGTTCTGCATACGCTCAGCCATATACCATCCACAGGGAGATACCCGACAAGGATACCCAGCAGCACGGATATACCCAATTGGAGGACAGGTGGTATTTTCTGAAAAGTCAGCATCAGCAGTCTCCAACAGATATGGCTAGCAAGGAACCAGAGGAGCAGATAAGGAGCAAAGAACGAATGATGGATATGGGGAACGTGGAAGAGTGCAACATCCAAGATCGAATAGAGCGATTGAAAAATAAGATATTGCATACCGATCTGAAGCAGAACTTTTTGGCCTGCGGGTCCGGTCAAAGATGATTTGGCAAAGTAGCCTGTAACGAGTACAAACAACGGCATATGGAACATGAATATCCAGCTGAACCATTGTTGGGCAATATGAAGTGAACCGACTAGAGGCTCCAGAGCATTTCCTGCAAATACGCATATGATCAACAGAAATCGCAGATTGAGAAAGAAGCTTTCCCCTTGTACATCATGGCTTGTCGTCATGTGTTTCCCTCCGAACGGCTTCTGCCGACTAAACTATTTAAAAAATAATTCTTTACAAGGAACAAGGTACGATACTCTGGACCTTATCATTGTGATTTTTTTCACAATAGTAAGCGCTACCATGTCCTTATTATGTGGCGAATGCTTGAACACCGGAGAAAGATGGGCTAATACCTGGAAATGTATGCTGATTTGACCCTGTATGTACAACGATGTTACCCTAACAAGGCTATAGTTACGCTGATGAATACAGCGACACATTTTATATTCAAATTACGAATTTCGAGGTACAAAAGGCGAAAGGAACTTTTACAATGAGAAGAAGAACAAGAAGATCATACAATTCATATGGGACACGTGGTCCTCGGAAAATATGGAAAATTCCCTTAGGCATCCTGATTGTCATTGTACTAATCGCAGGGTGGGGGGCATGGAAGGTATTTACGCCTTATCAGCCTGATGAGACGGCTGCTGCTGCATTAGCCGAAGTAGCGGATGCTGTGAAAGTAAATGAACAAGAACATTGGGTTGGTTTTGAGCCTGTAAAAAGAAGCGGAACTGGAGTCATTTTGTATCCAGGGGCGTTGGTGAAGCCCGAAAGTTATGCGCCCTTGGCACGCCGTCTGGCGGAAAAGGGTCATCATGTGATCATTGCAAAAATGCCACTGAACCTTGCATTGATCTCCCCGGATTTAGCGAATGAAGTGCTAAAGGCATATCCGAAAGAAGCGTTTGTTATTGGAGGCCATTCGTTAGGCGGTGTGATAGCGGCCCGATATGCAGCTGCACATCCTGATCAGGTCAAAGGTGTATTTTTCCTCGCCTCCTACCCGGATAACAAGGGTAATTTAAAGGATAAAAATCTGCCCGTTATTTCTCTACTGGGAAGTGATGATGGAGTCGTCCAGATGGAAAATGTCCAAAGTGGAAGAACTTATTTACCAGCCAACACGCTGTATTTTACAGTCGAAGGGGGTAATCATGCCCAATTCGGCAGTTATGGTGTCCAAAAAGGGGATAATCCTGCAAAAATTAGCGCTGCCGAGCAATGGAATCAGACGGTAACGGCATTACAGGACTGGATGAAAGAGAGTGTGGATGTGGCTTCTAAGAATCAGTAAAGGAGGTGTGCTGCATGTCTGAGCTGATTGTGCAGGGGGAGCGTTACCCATGCCGTGGTATTTTATTAGATAAAGATGGAACGTTGCTGGATTTTATTCAGTTGTGGGGCCCCTGGGCTCGCTCTATACTGGATATGATGGAGCAGCATCTTACCGTGGCAGGTGCCAGTTTTACGTTGGAAAAAGGTACCGTTCTAGGTACTGTTCACGATCAGGAGGGACGTGTGATCGGTTACGACCCTTCTGGCCCGCTGGCCATGGGGACGGTGGACGAAAGTACGGGGGTACTGGCTTGGCAGCTTTATAATGCTGGTGTACCGTGGAATGAAGCTGTACGGCTTGTCCGCGACTTTAATAAAACGGCGATGGCTGATATTCGGCGACATCGGGCAGCGAAGGTGTTTCCAGGGTTGCGGACATTGCTGGAGCAAAGCCGCCATGCCGGGCTGAAGCTAGCGGTTGTGACCTCTGACAGTACAGAGGCTGCACAGGAGCATTTGGAGTGGATGGGGCTGACATCCTATTTTGATGAGATTATCGGACATGATAGGGTTACATATGGTAAGCCTGACCCGGAAATGGCTGAAAAAGCCTGCGCATTACTAGGATTGTCGCCGGCGGACGTGGTAGTCATCGGAGACAGCAATGGGGACATGCAGATGGGCAAACGTGCCGGAGTGCGGCTCGCTATTGGATTTGCACCAGAAGCAGAACGTTCTGGTCATTTGCTGGATGCGGATAAGGTTGTTCGTGGATATGAAGAGCTGGAGGTGCGTAGGGTATGAAAGTTAATACGTTGGCGGAATGGATACAGCAATCGCAGAATATTGTTTTTTTCGGCGGTGCAGGCACATCGACGGAAAGTGGTATTCCGGATTTTCGTTCGGCAGCAGGCCTGTATCAAAGTGAGGAGAAATTGCCTTATTCCCCTGAGGTTATGCTGAGCCGTTCATTTTTTGTGAAGCATCCTGAAGTGTTCTTCGACTTCTATCGCAGCAAAATGCTGCATCCCGATGCGGAGCCGAACGGTTGTCATCATTTCCTCGCGTCATTGGAAAAGCAAGGCCGTCTAAAAGCGGTTGTGACCCAAAATATTGACGGCTTACATCAGGCTGCCGGCAGTGTGAATGTACTAGAACTTCATGGCTCGGTGCATCGGAACTACTGTATGGAATGCGGACGTTTTTACAGTCTAGATGAAGTGATGAACAGCTCTGAGGTTGTACCTACATGTCCAATAGATGGAGGAATTATCAAACCGGATGTCGTTTTATATGAGGAGGAGCTGAATCAAGATACCATTATTCAATCCGTTCAGGCTATTTCGCAGGCTGATCTGCTGTTAATTGGAGGAACGTCGCTGACAGTACATCCTGCTGCGGGCTTGATTACTTATTTTCGTGGTAAACATACGGTGCTGCTGAATACAGATCCCACCTCGTATGATCATAAGGCGGATCTTTTGATCACCGATCCAATCGGTAAAGTTATGGAAAAACTTGCTCATCAATTAGATCTGTAATCGTTTTCTTGTCAACGCCTGGATAAAAGCGCTATGATGATGTTGTGATGGACATTACAATGTTTCGAGAGAGGCTGGGATAGCATGGTTTATTTAGCTGGCGAAGATCGTTATGAAAGTATGAAATATAACCGTACAGGGAGATCAGGTCTAAAACTGCCCGCTATTTCGCTGGGCTTGTGGCACAATTTTGGCGGGATTAACAACGCGGAGAATGGCCGTAGCATGATTACTCGCTCCTTTGATCTGGGAATTACGCATTTTGATTTAGCTAATAACTATGGCCCTCCTGCGGGATCAGCTGAGGAATTTTTTGGACAAGTATTAGCCAGTGATATGAAACCGTACCGGGATGAGTTGGTCATCTCCACCAAAGCGGGCTACAATATGTGGGCAGGGCCTTATGGTGACTGGGGATCTCGCAAGTATATGATATCTAGTCTGGATCAGAGCCTGAAGCGGATGGGGCTGGACTATGTCGACATATTCTACTCTCACCGATTTGATCCTGATACGCCGCTGGAAGAAACGATGGGAGCACTGGATCATATCGTACGATCCGGCAAAGCGCTGTATGTGGGTGTGTCCAATTATAGTGCGGAGCAAACAGCAGAAGCAGCTCGCATTCTGAAGGAGTTGGGAACACCGCTTCTGATTCATCAGCCGAAATACTCCTTGCTCGACCGCTGGATTGAAAACGGATTACAAGATGTACTGGACGAAAACGGGGTAGGCAGCATTGCCTTTTGCCCGCTGGCTCAGGGATTGCTGACCAATAAATATTTGAACGGAATTCCCGAGGATTCACGTGCAGCGAGTACTTCGGTTTTCCTGAATGAGAACCATGTGACGCCAGAGACACTTCGCAAGGTACGCGCCTTGAATCAGATGGCTGCTGCACGCGGACAAAGTTTGGCTCAATTTTCGCTGGCCTGGGCTCTGCGCGGCGAACGTCTGACCTCTGTCTTGATTGGGGCAAGCCGTGTAAGCCAAATTGAAGAAAATGTTGCTACCTTATCCAACCTGGACTTTTCTCAGGAGGAATTGGATCGGATTGATTCGATTCTGAATGCCGGGAACTGATAGGACGGCGGCACAGCTTAATGGCGAAAGTTAATTTGTAGTCATCGGCCTAATTTCGTGTTCTCTTTTACAATATAAATTAACTGCCCGTATCCGTTTGAAGGATGCGGGCTGTTTAAGTCTGTTTTACGACTGTGGATACTGCTTAACCTTGCTTCGGTACTCGGTTGGAGACTGACCACAGAAGCGCTTGAATTGACGTGAGAAATATAAGGCATCGGTTAGTCCGACCGAAGCGGCCACTTGCTCTACCGATAGTTCCGGACGCTCACGCAGCAGTTGACGTGATTTGTCGATTCTTAGCTTAAGCAGATAGGTGACGGGGGAGATCCCCGTTTCCTTTTTGAATATCCGTGACAAATACGCACGATTATAACCAAGTCCTTCAGACATTTGCTCAATGGAAACGGGGTGTGCGTACTGAGTGGACATATATTGAACCATCTGCTTGACTGTACGTTGAATTTGCGAATCCGCCCCGGACGGATCAGTCCAGTCACTCAGGTAATTGCCTGCTTCCCCCATAATCAGATACAAATACCCCAAGGCTGATAGATGAGAACTAGATTTTCTGCTATAAAAGGCCAATTGCATTTGCTCCAAATAACCGGGAATAGGACTTTGATCGGAAGCATGAAAGACAGGCTGGTGAACACGTAGCCCGGCCTCCTGCACCACCTGCTCAGTATGGTGCCCGGTAAACGCAGACCAACGATAACGCCACGGTTCCTCTTCATCAGAGGTATAGCTCACCAGCTGACCGGGATGAATAAGGAAAAAATCGTTTTCTTCAAGCTGATATGTGTGCTGTTCCGTTCGGAAGATACCTCTGCCCGATTCTACAAAGTGTAGCAGATAGTAATCATAGATTTTCGGCCCCACGGCATGACCGGATTTGGTTTGGCTCTCTCCTGCAAAAAGCACATGCAGCGGGCTATTTTCATAAAACACCGGATTAGAGGCGACGGCATAACTATATGAATACGCTTGCAAAATAGGGTCCTCCTTCCTGCATTTGTGAATGGTTTAGCGGATGCGGTATACTTACATTGTACATATCCAAGTCACATTTATCCATAGCTTAAACACATGGATGCATTACATTGTGTGACGCTTTCATTTATACTGAAATCATAAGAGATGTCAACCTGATTAAGATGTTACAGGGAAATCAGGAGGGCCTTTACTAACGGTATATGAGGTGGATGCGGATATGAACTCTACTGAATTAAAGAAACATTTTATTGAAAAATATGGTGAAAGCAGCAATGAACTGCGGATATTTCATGCACCTGGACGTGTCAATCTGATTGGAGAGCATATCGACTATAACGGTGGTTATGTACTCCCGGCTGCGCTGGAATTCGGAACGACGCTGATCCTTCGTGCGCGCAATGATGATGAAATTCATTTTGCTTCAACAAACCTGTCGTATGAAGTGTCTATCCCCCGTGGAGAAATAGGTAAAAACAAAACGGATGAGTGGGTGGACTATCCGGTGGGTGTGCTGGTGGAGTTGGCTGAAAAGGGAGTTCATCCGTCTAACGGATATGACCTGCTCTATCATGGAGAAATACCGAATGGTGCTGGATTATCCTCCTCAGCCTCCATTGAGGTTGTTACAGGATATGCGTTTCTCACGATCGAAAAACAGGAAACAGATACGGTCGAAATCGCTTTGTTGTCCCAGCGGGCAGAAAACAATTACGTTGGTGTCAATTGCGGTATTATGGACCAGTTCGCTGTAGCGAACGGAGCAGCTGATCATGCAATTCTGCTGATGTGCGATACGTTGGAGTACCGTAAAGTGCCATTCCGCACGGGGGCTTATAAGCTCGTGATCGGCAATACAAACAAGCGTCGCGGTTTGGTGGACTCAGCCTATAACGAGCGTCGTAGCCAGTGTGCCGAAGCACTGTCCATTTTACAGCAGCAGGAGCCGTCACTGGAATACCTCGCTCAGCTGGATGAGGCACGTTTCGGAGAGCTTCAGCATCACATCGCGGACCAAACAGTGCGTCGGCGGGCACAGCATGTGGTGGAGGAAAACGCTCGTGTGTTGGCCTCTGTCGATGCTCTCGCAGCGAATGAACTTGCAGCTTTTGGTCAGTTAATGAATGCTTCTCATGATTCATTGCGCGATTTGTATGAGGTCAGCTGCACGGAGCTGGACGTCATGGTTGAAGAAGCACGACGCATTCCTGGCACGCTGGGTGCTCGTATGACAGGAGCCGGATTTGGAGGTTGTACGGTTTCATTGGTTCATGAGGACGATGTGGAACGTTTTGTGAAGGAAGTCGGCGAAGCTTATCAGACCCGCACAGGGCTGGAAGCCAGCTTTTATGTATGCAAGGCAGGAGACGGAGTAAAAGAACTGAAGGAGGACGAATAACATGGCCATTTTAGTCACAGGTGGAGCTGGATATATCGGTTCACATACCGTAGCAGAACTGTTGGATCTGGGAGAAGAAGTTGTGGTGCTGGACAATTTGCAAACCGGGCACAAAGCAGCATTGCTTGGAGGCAAGTTGTATGAAGGGGATTTGAGGGATAAAGAATTACTGTCCAAACTGTTCTCTGAAAATAGTATCGATGCAGTTATCCATTTTGCAGCCAATTCGCTGGTTGGAGAAAGCATGCAAAATCCTGGTAAATATTACGACAACAATGTATTTGGCACGCTAAGCTTGCTGGAGGCGATGAAGGATGCTGGAGTGCGCCGAATCGTGTTTTCCTCTACTGCGGCTACCTACGGCGAACCGGAAAAGGTGCCGATTGAAGAGGGAGACCGTACAGAGCCAACCAACGTGTATGGTGAAACAAAGCTGATGATGGAGCGCATGATGTCGTGGTTTGATAAAGTTTTAGGCATCAAATATGTGTCTTTACGGTATTTTAATGCGGCTGGTGCGCATGAGAGCGGCAAGATCGGTGAAGATCACCGACCAGAAAGCCATCTGATCCCGTTAGTGCTCCAGACAGCCTTGAAACAGCGTCCACACATCGCTGTGTTTGGTGAGGATTATGCGACACCTGACGGCACGTGTGTTCGGGATTACATTCACGTGAGTGACCTGGCGGATGCTCATGTGCGTGCAGTAAATTACTTGCGCGAAGGCAATGACAGCAACGTATTCAACCTGGGCAACGGACAGGGCTTCTCCGTGAAAGAAGTTATTGAGACGGCACGCAAGGTCACTGGGCTCGACATTCCAGTTGTGACAGAGCCACGCCGCGCAGGCGATCCAGCGATATTGGTTGCATCTTCTGACAAGGCTCGTTCGGTGTTGGGCTGGAGTCCAGCACGTACCCAATTGGAGGATATTATTAGCGGAGCATGGGGATGGCATCAGTCGCACCCTCACGGCTACGGCGACGAATAGACGGGAGACGATGACATATGAGCGAGCGCCAATCCGCAGATAAAGGCCAAGGCCGGGAACTTTCCCGGCATCTGGCCCATGACATCGACGAAACTGTGCAGCAATCGGCTCTATATGCGGTGGAGCAACTGGTTGCATTCGCACAAAACAAGGGCTTGATCGGTCCGCAGGATACAGATTACAGCCGTAATCTGCTGTTGGAGCAGTTTGGGTTTTCGGAGCCTTATTCAGGTGGGGAGGCAGGGGGCGTTATGGCCCCCGAAGCTCTCCAGCCTGTGCTTAATGTATTGATAGATTATGGTTTTGCCATAGGACTTATCCCTGAAAACACAGATACGTATCGCGATTTGCTGGATTCCAAAATCATGGGACTGCTGATGGCGAGACCGTCTGAAGTCATCCGTGACTTTCATCAAACGGAGACTGAACGCGGCATAGAGGCGGCGACAGATGCTTTTTATCAATTATCCATCGATTCGAACTACATCCGAATGGATCGGGTTTCCAGCAATGTGTACTGGAATCAGTCGACATCTTACGGAGATATGGAAATCACGATTAATTTGTCCAAGCCAGAAAAAAGTCCTAAAGAAATTGCGATGGCGAAGCTTTTGCCGCCGCCTGTTTATCCCAAGTGTCAATTATGCCGTGAAAACGTCGGATATGCAGGAAGAGTAAATCATCCGTCCCGTCAAAATCTGCGTATCATTCCGGTAGAATTGAATGGGGAGCCGTGGTTTTTTCAATACTCACCCTATGTGTATTACAACGAGCATTGCATCGTGTTCCATCATGATCATGTACCGATGAAGCTTACGAAGGATACACTGCGGCGATTGCTGGCTTTTACGAAAGCGTTTCCGCATTATTTTATTGGCTCCAATGCGGATCTGCCGATTGTCGGCGGATCGATTCTGACCCATGATCATTTTCAGGGTGGTCGTCATACATTCCCAATTGAAAAAGCGGGTGTGGACGGTGTATACCATAATGAAGCGTTCCCGCAGGTTACAGCAGGGATTGTAAACTGGCCGATGTCGGTCATCCGTTTTACGTCAACAGATGCCGAGGCGCTGTTGGAGGCGGGAAATGCTGCTTTTGAAGCCTGGAAAGTTTATAGTGATCCTGTAGCTGATGTCCTCTCTCATACAGAGCAGGAGGGGGAAACGATTCCACATAATACTGTGACGCCGATTGTGCGCCGAGATTCCGAAGGCAGGTATCAGATGGATCTCGTACTGCGTAACAACCGAACGAGTGAAGAGTATCCGGAAGGTATTTTCCATCCTCATCGCGAGATGCATCACATCAAGAAGGAAAATATCGGTCTGATCGAAGTGATGGGACTTGCCATATTACCGGGGCGGCTCAAGGATGAACTGGATGGGATTGCAGATATTTTGTGTGGGGATGACAAACTGGCTGTGGCTATGCAGCAGGAAGGACATGCACTGTTTAAGCATGCAGACTGGATTTATCAGTTAAACACTCGGTTCGGTCGTTTGCCTGACAAGGAAACGGCTGTTCGTACCGTACAAAATGAAGTTGGACTGAAATTCAGTGAAATTTTAGAGCATGCAGGAGTGTATAAACGGAATGAGTCCGGGCAGCAGGCGTTTGGTCGTTTTATGAAACAATTGGGATATACTTTGGGAGAATAAAATCGCTGGTGCAGCACATAATACACTACGAGAACCCTCCCAAGATATGACATGGAACCATACTCCTCAAGGAGTGTGGTTTTTTTCTGAAAATAAAGCATATTTGTTTCCTGTAACCGAAAAGGTTATAATAGAGTAGTTTCTTAACATTAAACTTTAGAACTATTGGAGGCGAGCGTTTGCGATGAAAGCATTCGAATTTTATAATCCTACACAATTGATCTTCGGTAAAGGACAATTGGAGGCTCTCAAGCGTGAAGTTCCTAAATATGGTAAACGTGTACTGCTTGTATATGGCGGCGGCAGCATTAAGCGCAGCGGTTTGTACGATAATGTAATAAGTTTGCTTGGTGAAATTGGTGCAGAGGTAACGGAACTGGCTGGTGTAGAACCGAATCCTCGCTTATCTACAGTACATAAAGGCGTGGAATTGTGTAAAACACATCAAATCGACCTCGTCCTGGCTGTAGGCGGTGGTAGTGTGCTGGATTGTTCCAAAGCCATTGCTGTTGGTGCAAAATATGATGGCGACATGTGGGATTTTGCAGAGCGTAAAGCGGCACCACAGGCAGCATTGCCATTAGGTACAGTTTTGACCATGGCAGCTACCGGTTCTGAAATGAATGCGGGTTCTGTTATTACAAATGAAAAAACACAGGAAAAATTGGGATGGGGTAGCGTATTTGCGTTCCCTGCGTTTTCTATTCTTGACCCTGTAAACACATACTCACTGCCACAAAATCAAACCGTTTACGGAATCGTAGATATGATGTCACATACGCTGGAGCATTATTTCCATTTGGAATCCAATACTCCGGTCCAACTTGGCTGGTGCGAAACGATTTTACGTACGGTCATGGATGCGGCTCCAGGTCTGATCAACGATCTGGAAAACTACGAGCTGCGTGAAACGATTATGTATTGTGGTACGATGGCGCTGAACGGCTTCCTGAACATGGGGCTGACAGGTGACTGGGCTACTCACAATATCGAGCATGCGGTGTCTGCTGTTTATGATATTCCACATGGTGGAGGATTGGCTATTCTGTTCCCGAACTGGATGAAACACAATCTGCATGTGAAGCCTGAACGCTTCAAACAACTGGCCGTCAATGTGTTCCAAGTAAACCCAGAAGGCAAGAGTGATGAAGAAGTGGCGCTGGAAGGTATTCAGGCGTTGCGTGATTTTTGGAACTCGATTGGTGCACCAAGCCGTCTGGCTGATTACGATATTGATGCGTCCCAGATCGATGTTATGGCTGATAAAGCTGTGAAATTCGGATCTTTTGGTGGCTTTAATAAGCTCAATCGCGAAGATGTAGTCGAAATTTACAAAGCATCTCTGTAAACCGATACTTGTATCATTTTAAGCACGTTTGTGCGTCATTAGACGTACGAACGTGCTTTTTTGGGTTTGATTTGGGATATTGGAGGAAAATTTTGAAACTTTTTAAGGTTGAATACGTAAACATAGTTATAGACTGGAAACCAGACTGAAAAGGTACATGGAAGGAGGAGTCGCATGGAAACCATATTTTGGTGGTTATTGGCAGGGGGCGCTATCTTTACCGTAGTCAGTGTGCTGATTGGAGATGTACTCGGTGGTTGGCTGGATGGTGCATTGGAGCTACCGAGCCTCGATTGGTTCAGACCTGTCGTTTTACTTGGAGCCATGACCGCTTTTGGCGGAGCTGGAGTTCTGCTGACAAAGTATACTGGGCTGAGCATGGGGTGGGTCGTCGTGCTTGCTTTAGGGATTGCGTTTGTCATCGGAATACTCGTGTTCTTTGCGTTTATCAAGCCCATGGCGAATTCGGAAGTATCCAGCGGCTTCTCCATGCGTGAGCTGACTGGCCGGATCGGTGAGGTCACCATTCCTGTACCTGAGGTTGGTTACGGGGAGGTTATGATCCGCTTGGGTGCAGGCAACACCATACATACAGCATCGAGCTTCGATCACAAACCGCTTGCTGCGGGAACCCGTATCGTCGTGGTTGAGGTCGCAGAGGGCGTCGTCCGCGTAGCGTACCTGGACACATAGACGGCGCATTCGCTTAACTTGAAGGGAGCGTGATCGGGAGTGTCAAATTTGCAAGATATTGTGTTGGTCCCTGGGATTGTTGTCATCGTTATCGTTATATTAGGGATCGCTTTTTGGGCCCGTTACAAAACGGTAGGACCGGATGAAGGGATGATCGTGACGGGCTCTTTTCTGGGAAATAAAAATATTTCCGAGGATGACTCTGGACGCAAAATTAAAATTGTACGCGGCGGGGGGGCCTTCATTTGGCCAATTTTCCAGCAGTCCGAATTCATCTCTCTGTTGTCCCATAAACTGGACGTAACCACACCGGAAGTGTATACGGAGCAAGGAGTTCCCGTGATTGCGGATGGTGTGGCGATTATCAAGGTCGGCAGTTCTATTGAGGATGTGGCTACAGCAGCCGAGCAGTTCATCGGGAAGCCACTGGAGGCTCTTAGAGGAGAGGCTCAGGAAGTGCTGGAGGGACATTTACGCGCAATCCTCGGTTCGATGACAGTGGAAGAAGTTTATCGTAATCGGGATCGGTTTGCGCAGGAAGTACAGGGCGTGGCTGCTCGTGATCTGAAAAAGATGGGCTTGCAAATCGTTTCATTCACCATCAAAGATGTGCGTGATAAGCACGGATATCTGGATGCGCTTGGTAAGCCGAGAATTGCCGCTGTGAAACGGGATGCTGAGATTGCAGAAGCCGAGGCTGTGCGGGATGCCCGGATTCAGAAGGCGCGTGCAGAACAGGAAGGCCAGAAGGCCGAACTGCTGCGAGACACCAACATTGCCGAGGCCGCCAAGGAGAAGGAACTGAAAGTGGCATCGTTTAAGAAAGAACAGGATACAGCGAAGGCAGAAGCCGATCAGGCTTATCACATTCAGGAGGCCCGTGCCAAGCAAACTGCTGTCGAGGAGCAGATGAAGGTCGAGCTGGTGCGCAAAGAACGGGAAATTGATCTTCAATCCAAGGAAATACAGGTACGTGAAAAGCAATATGATGCGGAAGTGAAAAAGAAGGCAGAAGCCGATCGGTATGCGGTCGAGCAAGCGGCGGAAGCAGATAAATCGCGTAAAATGCGTGAGGCTGAATCGCTGCAATACTCGATTGAGACACAGGCTAAAGCGTCAGCTGAACAAAAACGTCTCAACGGGCAAGCAGAAGCGGATGCAGAACGCGCCAAAGGTACGGCAGACGCAGATGTCATCCGTTTGCGTGGACTTGCAGAAGCGGAGGCCAAGGAAAAACTGGCGGAGGCGTTCCAGAAGTTTGGAGAGGCCGCCGTGCTCGATATTATCGTGAAAATGCTGCCTGATCTGGCTGGACGTATTGCCGAACCGATTGCGTCCATTGATAAACTCACCGTAGTTGATACGGGAAAAGGAGAAGGAGCAGCGCGTGTCAGCAATTATGTCACCGAACTGATGGCTACGGCACCTGAGATGCTGAAGAGTGTATCCGGTATTGATGTGGAGCAGTTAATCAAGGGGTTGACCACGGGGAAAAAAGGCATTCATTCCGTGCCGCCTTCCGGCGAAGCGAATAAGCAGCCTCTTCCAGCCTCGGTGGAGGTAGCGCTAACAGATAAAGAATAACGATAAGTCTTTGGGGAGCATCTATCCCTAACCAAAAGACCGCTTTTCATCACAGCATTTCTCGGCAATGTGATGAAAAGCGTTTTCTTTTTATTGACCTTTAGCCGAATATTTGGTACTTTAACGTGGATTCCTCTGAGCTTCATGCTATAATTCTTAGGATCAAGGTTCTGATAAAAGAGGTGCGGATGTGAGCAGCCTAAAAGTGGCCAAAGCGCTGAATAACAATGTGATTATAGGGATGCATCCCGAGCATGATGAGGTTGTCGTGATTGGAAAAGGAATCGGTTTCAATCGCAGACCCGGCGATCTTATGCCGTTGGATTCAGTTGAAAAATTATTTATATTAAAAAGCCATGAAGAACAGGAGCAATACAAACGGTTGCTTCCTGAGCTGGATGAAAAGCTCATTGAGGTCATCGGTGAGGTGCTTCATCTTGTTCAGCTTCAAGCTAAGAAGCCTCTAAATGAGCACATACTGATTGCTTTAACTGACCATATCGCTTTTTCCATCAACCGTCATAAACAGGGAATTACGATTCATAATCCGTTTTTGTATGAGACTAGGGAAATATATCCTCAGGAATACAAGATGGCTGAGCAGGCTGTTGCTTTAATCAGGGATAAGATGGATGTAGATCTGGGAGAAGATGAAATCGGATTCGTGGCCCTGCATATTTATAGCGCCATGACAAACCAGCATATCTCCGAGGTTAGGAAGGATTCTCGTCTGATTGCTGATATGGTTCAGGTTGTCGAGACGACACTGGATTATCGTATTCCTCTTCAATCTCTTGATTATTCTCGACTGCTGACTCATCTGAGGTTTGCGATTGAACGTGTGCGCCGGGGAGAAATTGTGCAGGAGATTTATCGATTGGACAAGCTTTTGAATGAGGAGTATCCGGAAATGTATATGCTGGCCTGGAAGCTCACGAAAATTATGGAGAAAAGACTCCGTAAATCTGTGTACCCGGCTGAGGTTAGTTATTTGACAATGCATCTGCAACGGTTGTCCCAACGCAAAGAGCAGGGGGAGCAACAAAAGTGATAAAACAGGAATAAAAAAGTATTGCCTCGCATTTAGTGGGGTGCTATAATCAATTCTGCAATGAGGAAGACAACAACTGAACATTTAACGTGTTACTGATTCGATCAGGCATGAGTTGTTTTAAGTTATGATTGTTTACAGCCTACTGGGGCAAGCTATATCCCAAGGTTGTTTTCAAACATACTTAAATCGGCTCATGCCTTTTTTGTTGTTTTGCCTCTGTTCTAAATTTCAGAGAAGGATGTGGAAGGTATGTTTAAAAAGCTTTTCGGCGTTTTACAGCGTGTCGGTAAAGCATTAATGCTTCCTGTAGCGATTTTGCCAGCTGCGGGGCTTTTATTGGGTATCGGTAACATGCTGGTCAATCCTGATTTTCTCCAGTACATTCCGGCATTAAATGCGGGCTGGGTTCAATCGGTAGCGACGATCATGATGAATGCCGGACAAATCGTTTTTGATAATCTGGCCCTGTTGTTCGCAGTCGGCGTAGCCGTCGGTCTGGCGGGCGGTGAAGGTGTAGCAGGTTTGGCTGCCATCATCGGTTACCTCGTTATGAACATTACTTTGGGTACAGCCGTGGGTGTCACACCTGGTCTGATTGCTCAAAAAATACCGGGTTATGCGAACGTGTTGGGTATTCCAACGCTTCAAACCGGGGTGTTCGGCGGGATAATCATCGGTATACTGGCCGCGGCCATGTACAACCGCTTTTTCAAAATTGAGCTTCCTTCGTATCTGGGCTTTTTCGCGGGTAAGCGTTTCGTTCCAATTGCAACGGCGGTGTCCTCACTGATTGTCGGACTTGCGCTGGTTCTGATCTGGCCTCCAGTTCAACAAGGACTTAACGCAGTATCTCACTTTATGGTGTATTCCAACCCGACTTTGTCGGCGTTCCTGTTTGGGGTTATCGAACGCGCGCTTATTCCATTTGGTTTGCATCACATCTGGTATTCACCGTTCTGGTTTGAATTTGGTGAATATGTTAACAAGGCAGGTCAAACCGTTCACGGTGACCAGCAGATCTTCTTCAGCCAGCTTCGTGATGGAGTGGCGTTGACAGCAAGTACGTTCCAAGTGGGTAAATTCCCATTCATGATGTTCGGTTTGCCAGCAGCAGCGCTTGCAATGTACCATGAAGCAAGACCAGAACACAAAAAATATGTAGCAGGTATCATGGGTTCAGCAGCATTGACTTCGTTCTTGACAGGTATTACGGAGCCACTGGAATTTTCCTTCCTGTTCGTAGCTCCACTGCTGTTTGCAGTACACTGTATATTCGCAGGTCTGTCATTTATGACCATGCAAATTTTACATGTCAAAATCGGTATGACCTTCTCAGGCGGATTCATTGACTTCCTGATTTTCGGGATTATTCCAACCCGTACGCCTTGGTGGTATGTAATCATCGTCGGTCTGATTTTGGCAGTGATTTACTACTTCGGATTCCGGTTCATCATACGGAAGTTCAACTTGAAAACACCAGGACGTGAAGAAGCTACAGAAAATGTGGATGGTGCAGCAGCCGGTAGTAGTGATGAGCTCCCGCACAACATTTTGGCAGCTTTCGGTGGTTCATCAAATATCAAGCACCTGGATGCTTGTATCACACGTCTTCGGATCGAGGTTAATGAGAAATCGAACGTTGACAAAGCTCGTCTGAAACAACTTGGCGCATCGGGTGTCCTTGAAGTCGGCAACAACGTACAGGCAATTTTCGGTACACGTTCCGACACCATTAAAACTCAAATGGCTGATATCATGGCTGGACGTACACCTGCACCAGCTCCGGCGCAACCTGCTCCACAAGAGGAGAAGGAAGCTGGGGAAGAACAACAAACCATTATTGTAGAAGATATTGTAATGCCTGTTAACGGCGAATTGGTTGATATCTCGACGGTTCCCGATCCGGTATTTGCAGAACGTATGACAGGTGACGGCTTTGCGGTCGTGCCAAATGATGGAACGATTGTGTCCCCTGTTTATGGTAAAGTATTCAATGTATTCCCGAGCAAGCATGCGATTGGTATTCAATCCGATGGTGGTAAAGAAGTGCTTGTTCATATCGGGGTGAATACAGTGAAGCTTAAAGGCCAAGGATTTGACGTTTTGGTGAACGAAGGCGATCTTGTGTCAGCTGGCCAGCCTATTATGAAAGTAGACCTGGAATACGTGAAGGCAAACGCTAAATCCATCATTTCACCTGTCATTTTTACCAACCTTCCAGAAGGTTCTTCGGTAACTTTAAACAAAACTGGAGTATTGAAGGCTGGCGAAGATGGTATAATTACGATAAAATAAACTCTATGTGTTTCGGATTAGTTGATTAGGCGGCTTAGGCCGTCTGATCAATGATCTGGTATACTGCGTGTAAACAAATATTATCTTTAGGAAAGTGGGAGGAACAAATTATGCAAACAACTTTTAGAATTACGGATGAAGACGGTATCCATGCACGTCCTGCAACTGCACTGGTAAATACAGCTAACAAATTCAGCGGTGCTGAATCTTTTGCCGAAGCTAACGGTAAAAAAGTAACTTTGAAATCCATTCTGGGTGTATTGTCTCTGGGTCTGGAACAAGGTGATACTATTAACATTATCTGCGAAGGCGCTGAAGCTGCCGAAGCACTGAAAGCTCTTGAAAATGTAATCGTTAACGAAGGGCTGGGCGAAGTTCATGCTTAAAATTTCCGGGATTGCCGCTTCGGCAGGCATAGCCATTGCCCGGGCGTTTATCTTGGAGCATCCGAATTACGCTGTAGAGAGACGCGCGGTTGGTGATGTTGAGGCTGAAATCGCGAGATTGGATGCGGCTTTGGTACAATCTCAAACCGAATTGGAATCGATTAAGGAGAAAACGCTTCAGGAGCTGGGAGAGAAAAAAGCAGAAATTTTTGCATCTCACCTGCTCATCCTGAATGATCCTGAATTGATCGATCCGGTTAAAGCTAAAATCAGAGACGAGCAGCTTAATGCTGACTATGCTTTGAATGAAGTAGCTACACAGTTCATTTCCATGTTTGAAAACATGAAAAGTGCCTATTTGCAAGAACGCGCATCGGACATGCGTGATGTAACCAAGCGGATCCTGAATCACCTGCTTGGTGTTCATTTTGTTAGTCCTGCAGAAATTGCCGAAGAAACGATTGTGCTTGCAGAAGATTTGACACCTTCCGACACAGCTCAGCTGAACCGTGAATTTGTTAAAGGTTTTGCAACGAACATCGGCGGACGTACTTCGCATTCGGCTATTATGGCTCGCTCACTTGAAATTCCTGCAGTTGTGGGAACGAAAAATATATTGTCTCAAGCTAAAAGCGGCGATTTGATTATCGTTGATGGTTTGGATGGTCACGTATTCGTGAACCCTACCGAAGAGATTGTTGCGGAATACCGTGCTAAACAGGTGGCATACGACAAGCAACGCGAAGAGTGGCGCAAGCTGCGCGGCGAAGCTACAGTTTCTGTCGATGGTGTCCATGTCGAACTGGCAGCCAATATTGGTACGCCTAATGATGTAGCTGGTGTTCTGGACAACGGTGGTGAAGGCGTTGGCTTGTACCGTACGGAGTTCTTGTACATGGGACGCGATAAGCTTCCATCCGAAGAAGTACAGTATACGGCGTACAAAACCGTTCTGGATAGAATGGAAGGTAAGCCGGTTGTAGTCCGTACTTTGGATATCGGTGGCGACAAAGAACTTCCTTATCTGGACTTGCCGAAAGAAATGAACCCGTTCCTCGGATTCCGTGCTATTCGTCTGTGTCTGGATCGCCAGGATATTTTCCGCACTCAATTGCGTGCTTTGTTGCGTGCGAGTGTGCATGGTAACCTGCGCATCATGTTCCCGATGATTGCTACGCTGAACGAATTCCGTGAAGCTAAAGCTGTTTTGTTGGAAGAAAAGGAAAAGTTGGTAGCCGAGGGTGTATCCGTATCTGAAGAAATTCAGTTGGGCATCATGGTAGAAATTCCTTCAACAGCGGTATTGGCTGACCAATTCGCAAAAGAAGTGGATTTCTTCAGTATCGGTACAAACGATCTCATTCAATACACAATGGCAGCGGATCGCATGAACGAGCGGGTTTCTTACCTGTATCAACCATACAATCCATCCATTCTGCGTCTGGTGAAAATGGTTATTGATGCCGCTCACCGTGAAGGACGTTGGGTTGGTATGTGTGGTGAAATGGCAGGAGATACAACAGCAATTCCGTTGCTGTTGGGTCTTGGACTTGATGAGTTCAGTATGAGCGCAACTTCCATTCTGCCAGCACGTAGCCAAATCTCCAAGTTGTCCCGTGCGGACATGGAAAAACTGGCTACAAAAGCTCTGGACATGCAAACAGCAGAACAGGTTGTTGAATTGGTTCAAAGCATCGAAGGCTAAGGAAGGGTATTACATTTCAAAGGTTATATCTTTTTCCAACAAAAAAATTGCTGTGTACATACAGCAGCCGGTATCTATTTAGATACCGGCTTTTTTGCATCCTTTAAGTAGAATTTGTTTTTAACTGCATGAGCAATTCAGTACAGGTTTGCGGGCCGCGGTAGTTTCGTCCAATCGTGTGACTGGAGTAGTATACGGTGCATTGAGCACCAGCTCAGGGTTCTCTTCCGCTTCCCGCGCAATATGAATCATAGTGTCGACAAAAGCATCAAGTGTTTCCTTACTTTCCGTCTCCGTGGGCTCGATCATGATGCACTCCTCTACATTCAGTGGGAAGTAAATTGTAGGCGGATGGTAGCCGAAATCAAGCAGCCGTTTGGCTACATCAAGCGTGCGCACTCCAAATTTTTTCAAGCCTCGCCCCGACATTACGAATTCGTGTTTGCAATGTCCAGGGTAGGGCAGGTCAAAATGTGGAGCGAGCCGATGCATCATGTAATTGGCATTGAGCACAGCGCATTCCGATACACGCTTTAAGCCATCAGGACCGTAGCTACGGATATAGGCGTAGGCACGAACGAGAATACCGAAGTTGCCGTAAAAGGCCTTAACCCGTCCAATAGAATCTCCCTGTTCCCGGTCCCAGTGGTACACCCCCTGCGGATCCCGTACGACAAGCGGCTTGGGCAAATAAGGGATGAGCCGTTGCTTTACGCCGACAGGCCCAGCGCCGGGGCCGCCGCCGCCGTGCGGGGTACTCATCGTTTTGTGTAAATTGAGATGCACTACATCGAAGCCCATATCCCCGGGGCGGGTAATTCCCATGATGGCGTTGGAGTTCGCCCCGTCATAGTAGAGCAGACCACCCGCGTCATGCACGATGGCAGCAATGTCAGTGATTTGCTTCTCGAACAGCCCAAGCGTGTTCGGGTTGGTCAGCATGAGCGCAGCGGTGTCGTTGCCTACGGCTTGACGTAGCGCATCCAGATCCACCAGCCCCTCAGGGGTGGAGGGAAGGGTGACTGTTTCGAAGCCCGCGACGGTTGCGCTGGCGGGGTTCGTTCCGTGCGAGGAATCCGGCACGAGCACCTTGGTACGTCGCTCACCACGTGCTTCGTGGTATGAGCGAATCATCATCAGCCCGGTCCATTCGCCATGGGCGCCCGCGGCAGGCTGAAGTGTGACGGCATCCATGCCAGTTAACGCAGCCAAATCATTTTGGAGCGTATGCAGCAGCTCCATAGCACCCTGGATGCTCTCCTCGGGCTGATATGGATGGATTTTGGCGAAGCCTGTATATCGGGCGACATCCTCATTCACTTTCGGATTGTATTTCATCGTACAGGAGCCGAGCGGATAAAATCCGTTGTCCACGCCGAAATTGCGCCGGGACAAGGCGGTATAATGCCGAATAACGTCTACTTCGTATACCTCGGGTAATGCCGCAGGTTCACTGCGCAGCGCATAATCTGGCAAAAGCTCTGCCACCGGGCGACGGGGAACGTCGCACTCGGGAAGAGAATAGGCGATGCGACCCGGACGGCTCAATTCAAAAATGAGCGCTTGATCGTGTTCCTTCAACAGCCCTTGTTTCTGATCCTGTCCGGTGTGTATCATAGCAATCCCCCCAAGGTGTGTACAAATTGGTCAATCTCCTCTTTGGTTCTTTGCTCCGTCACGGCAATCAACATGTGACCAGCAAGTTCCTCATAGTCCCGGCCCAAATCGTAGCCAGCGATAAATCCAGCAGCTAGCAACTCAGTCTGGAGTTTGCTCATATCTGTACCCTCAGGCAGTCTAAGGGCAAATTCGTTAAAAGTCGGTGCGTTAAACGAGGCTGTTACGCCCTTCAAGCTCAGCAATTGCTCTAAAGCATAACGGCTTTTATGCAAATTTAGCTCGGCTACTTCCTTGATCCCCTGTCTACCCATGACAGACAAGTACACAGATGCAGATAAAGCTAGCAACGCTTGATTGGAGCAAATGTTAGACGTGGCCTTTTCGCGGCGGATATGCTGTTCCCGCGCTTGCAAGGTCAGCACGAAGCCGCGTTTACCGTTACGGTCAGTGGTCTGACCCACAATACGGCCGGGGATACGGCGCATATGTGCCTGAGAAACGGCAAAGTATCCACAGGTCGGACCGCCGAGAGAAGAGGAGATGCCAAGTGGCTGCGCATCTCCTACCACAATATCCGCGCCCTGTTTGCCGGGTGTCTCCAGCAAGCCAAGTGCCAGTGGGTTGGCGCTGACGACCAAAAGACCTTTGTGCGCATGGATGAGATCAGCCATCGGCTTCAGGTTTTCCACGGCTCCGAAAAAGTTGGGGCTTTGGACTAAAACAGCCGCGGTCTGTTCTGATACGGCCGCCGCTAACGCATTAGCATCCGTTACCCCGTCCGAATAGCCAATCTCCACGATGTCCAAATCCAATCCGCGTGCATAGGCTGCCAATACCTGACGTGCCTCCGGATGGACGGACCTTGATACGATAAGCTGTTTACGGCGGGTAGCTGCGGCGGACAGTGAGCCCGCTTCCGCCAGTGCAGTCGCTCCGTCGTACATGCTGGCATTAGCTACAGCCATGCCCGTCAATTCGCAAATATACGACTGAAATTCGAAAATGGCTTGTAGCTCGCCTTGGCTTACTTCCGGCTGATAGGGGGTGTAGGCTGTGTAGAATTCCGAGCGTGAAGTGATGTGCTGGATGACGGACGGAATATGATGATCATAGATTCCTGCGCCAAGAAAGCTGGCATGTGTGTCTGTATTGGCGTTGTGTCCGGCCAGCTCGGCCAAATGTCGGGTCAAGGCTCTCTCGTCGAGCCGAGAAGAAAGAGGGAGTTCCCCTTGATATCGAATGGCCTCAGGAATGTCACTGAATAAATCATCAATGGATGAAACGCCGACCACACGCAGCATTTCGATTTGATCCTGTTCAGTCATAGGGAGATAGCGATGCTGCTTCATAGGTTCTGGCTCCTTTCGAAAAGCAAAATTTAAATCGTAAATTAGCTAATAAAAAAGTGTGAGATGAAAACCCAGAAGTTCATATCTGACATGTTTGCTTTATTGAAATGAAGAGAGTTTAAGATCAGCGCGGGCGTTTATAAAAGGGTGCTGCCACCACCTCGGCACGCAGGCGTTTGCCACGAATCTCAACCTCCAGCGGTGTGGAGAGGGCGCTAAAACGACTGTCTACCAAGGCGAGGCCCAGATTACGCTTCAAGGTGGGCGACTGAGTCCCCGTTGTGACCTCACCGATGCGTTGTCCTTCTGCGAATACCGGGTAATGGGCGCGAGGGATACCGCGATCCATCATTTCCAGCCCGATCAATTTGCGAGGAATCCCTTGTTCTTTCTGACGTTGCAGTGCTTCTCTACCGATAAAATCTCCTTTATTCAGCTTGACGAAGAACCCTAGACCGGCTTCGAGCGGTGAAATCGTGGCAGATAACTCCTGTCCGTACAGCGGCAACCGTGCCTCAAAGCGTAATGTATCCCGAGCACCAAGTCCAGCGGGAATCAGCCCATACGACTCACCGGAACGAAGCAAACCCTCCCATACAGCTGGTGCTTCCGCAGCAGGTACATAAAATTCAAAACCGTCTTCGCCCGTATATCCGGTTCGTGAGACGAGTGCTTTTGCTCCGAACAATGGCACATTCTCATGGAAGCGAAAAGATGCCAGATTCGTAATGTCCGTATCTGCCACGGCTGCGGCAATACGTGCTGCTTCCGGTCCTTGCAACGCCAGCAATGCTATCGCATCAGACACATTCTCCATGTGAACGGATGCAGGCATATGGCGAATTAGCCAATCCCAATCCTTATCGATGTTAGAGGCGTTCACAACGAGCATGTAGCGCTCCGGTCCTTTGCAGTAAACAAGCAGGTCGTCTACTACCCCTCCATCGGGGTAACACAGGAGTGAATATTGTGCCTGACCTGGTTCCAACTGGCTGACATCATTCGTGGTCACCCTTTGCAGAAAAGCTTCGGCCTCTTTGCCTTCAACCAAAAATTCGCCCATATGCGATACATCGAATAAACCGGCACGTTGCCGGACGGCCTCATGCTCCTTTTGAATGCTGCTAAACTGAACGGGGAGCTCCCAGCCGCCAAAGTCAATACAACGAACCCCAGACTGCGTCCCGTAGGACGAATATAGCGGTGTTTTTCGCAAATTAGTCATTTTTCCACTCCTATCCGGTGTGATCGGCTAAACAAAAAAGACAGGCCGAAAAAAACGTATAGACGGCAGTCTACACTCTTTTTTCAGCTCTGTCCTTGATACCAGAAAGTTACCCCGGTATGTACCGGGTTTCCCCTTGGGTGATCCGCTCCAATAGCGAATGCTCTCCAGAGATGCGTCCGGCAGAGGTCCTTTTGCCTGAGAGATTCACCTGCAATGCAGGCTTACTCCTTCGGCGCTACCTTCGGGATCAACAGTATATTACCTGGCTTTGCAGATAACAACTTGATCCGATTCGCGTGCACTTATGTTTCATAAGCGGCAACAGCTATGCGAATCTTTTTGGCAGTCTCTCCCTCCGCGTTCATCCGCGTTTGCAGTTGTCGGGGTGTTTCCCAAAGCATTTGCTATAACCCATTAATACGCAAATTCATTCAAAATGTCAATAAAAATGTCATCAAAAACAATAGAAAAAACATTTAATATATAAATAAGGATATGTAAGCGTTTGTTATAAGCTATCATATTTTTATATAGTACGCCATATGAGGTGATATGAAGTATTTTTGTTAGTATTATTGACATGAGTGTTCTTGTTGTCATAATCTTAACCTGTCTAATACAGGTGAGCAAAAGCGATTTTATTCATATGGAAGTGAGGGGAACAGGATGAGTGAAGTAAAGCAGCAACTTTGGTATACAGACGAACATGAGTGGGTTCAGCGCACAGCGGATGGGACGTTGCGGATTGGTATCACAGACTTTGCACAGCATCAACTGGGTGATATTGTTTTTGTAGAATTACCTGAGGCGGGAGTAACGATTGAGCAGGGAGCGGAGATCGGTACGATTGAATCGGTAAAGACGGTATCCGACCTTTTTGCTCCGGTGACGGGAACCGTATTAAAAGTGAATGAAGCGCTGGAAAGTACGCCTGAGCTAGTAAATGAATCTCCCTATGAAAAAGGTTGGATGATCGAAGTAGAGATGGGTAAAGATGTGGAGGAAGCATTGGGCAAGCTACTGCCTGCGGATCAATACGAGCAGTTGATTTCCGATGAGCAGTAATGGAGCAATGTAGTATGGAATAAGAGTGTTATTTGTCTGCTCGATTTTTGTATACAACAGTCGCTATGATTTGACATAGCGGCTATTTTTTTGTCTTATTGCAGACGCAATTACGTGTTTTATTCTGATGTAGAGGGTTGTCCCTATAGTAAGAATCATACATAATCCAGTACGGTTTTTCGACTAATTTCTATAGCTACAGGTCATATTAAGAAGAATTATGCAGGTATAATACCTTCTCGGATAATTTAAATTTAAATGTTGTCATCAACGTTCATGACGAAAGTACGTTTTCATTTCGTTGATGAAGATAGCGCTGTCATTTAGTATGAATTTTAAGAAAAGGTAGTGATGCTTACCTACAAGGAGGATTTGAATATGAGTACATTGGACGCAAAGCCAAGTTCAAAAGGAGGCACTCGTGTCGCCGTACAGCGTTTTGGCCGTTTTCTCAGCGGTATGGTTATGCCCAATATGGGAGCCTTTATCGCGTGGGGATTGATTACGGCACTCTTTATTCCGACCGGGTGGTTCCCGAACGAAGGTTTTGCACAACTGGTTGATCCGATGAAAAATTATTTGCTGCCGCTGCTGATTGGTTACACGGGAGGCACGATGATTCACGGACAACGTGGAGGAGTGATTGGTGCCATTATGACGATGGGTGTCATAGTGGGAGCCGATATCCCGATGTTCCTGGGCGCGATGGTCGCTGGTCCGCTGGCTGCGTGGATATTGAAGAAGTTCGACAAGGCCATTGAAGGCAAAGTCAGATCAGGCTTTGAAATGCTGGTCAATAATTTTTCGGCCGGGATTATCGGTGCCATTCTAGCACTGCTTGCCCATGTGGCGATCGGCCCGGTTGTACAAATGATCAGTCAAGTATTGTCGGCAGGGGTACAGTTCCTCGTGAACGCAGGGCTACTGCCGCTTGTCAACCTCATTATTGAGCCCGGAAAAGTACTATTTTTAAACAACGCGCTGAATCACGGAGTATTAAGTCCGATTGCGTTGGAGGAAGCTGCAAGAACAGGGAAATCCGTACTGTTCATGCTGGAATCCAATCCTGGGCCGGGGCTCGGTATTTTGCTGGCCTACTGCCTGTTCGGTAAAGGCTCTGCGAAGTCGTCGGCTCCTGGCGCAGTCATCATTCATTTTTTCGGCGGGATTCATGAAATTTATTTCCCTTATATTTTGATGAAGCCGATTTTGATTCTTGCTGCTATAGCTGGGGGCGTTGTGGGAACCTTCTGTTTCATGTTGACAGGTGCCGGACTGGTTGCTGCTCCTTCGCCGGGCAGCATCATCGCCTATTTTCTAATGACGCCAAAAGGCGGATATTTGCCAATGCTAAGCGGGGTGATCGCTGCTGCGGTCGTATCTTTTGCTGTTGCCGCAGTGTTACTCAAGACTGGTAAGCAACAAGAAGAGGGGCTGGAAGAAGCTGCATCCCGCCTGAAAGATATGAAAAATCAAAGCAAGAGTGCAAGTGCTAACGCCACTGTAATGGAAGATAACCACGAATCTGATCGTGCTGCAGAAATTGCTGCAGATCGAACGCTCAAGGATAAATCCGAAGTGAACAAAATCGTCTTTTCCTGTGATGCAGGTATGGGTTCAAGCGCTATGGGTGCCTCGATTTTACGCAAAAAAATGAAGCAGGCGGGTGTGGGCGTAACAGTTACGAATACGGCAATCAGTGAAATTCCACAGGATGCGGATATTGTCATTACGCAAAAAACGTTGACAGACCGGGCTAAAACAGTGGCTCCTAAAGCTGAGCACATTTCCATTGACAATTTTCTGAAGAGTCCTGAATACGAAGCGCTGGTTGAACGTCTGAAATCCGATTCTTAATCCCCATCGAAGTCAGGCGGACTGTATGCAATGTACGTCTCCTGCTGGAGGGATGAGCTTGGGAAGGAACGGTATGCGCTTATGAATATTACGAAACGACAACGTGACATCGTGGAATATCTTCTGGAGCAGTCCAAAGAGGTTACAGCCGGGGAAATTGCCACGAAGATCAATGTCAGCACAAGGACGGTTCATCGGGAACTGGGTGCAGTCGAGCATTGGCTGGCAGCTCATGAGGTGAAGCTGGAGAAAAAGTCAGGGATCGGTATCTGTATAGATGCTGATCCAGCTCAGCTTGTATGCCTGCGAAAACAATTGCTGCATACGAAGTCAGACGAATATTCGGCTGAGGAGAGAAAGATCGTGGTACTCTGCATGCTGCTGGATACACGGGAGCCGATCAAGCTGTTGGCGCTGGCTTCAGATCTGAAAGTCACGGTAACTACGGTCAGTCATGATCTAGACGAATTGCAAGACTGGATTGAGGAACGTGGACTCATGCTTGTGCGCAGACGGGGGTACGGGGTCGAGATTACAGGGCGGGAGACAGACAAAAGACGGGCGATTTCCGAGCTGGCTCTCGAATATTTGGATGAATCCGATCTGTTTTCAGCCCGGGAAGAACTTCGTCCTGTAACCCGTGTTGCCGACAAGTTGCTGGAGATGATTGGCAGAGATAACCTGCTAATCGTGGAAAAGGCCCTCTGGCAGCCCCATGAAAAATGGTTGGAAAACATGGTGGAAAGCAAATACATGGAGCTGCTGATTCAAATTTGCGTTTCGCTGGTACGTCTTCGACTCGGGTATGTTATAGATCCTCTTCTCTCGTATTTAAAAACAGATTCAGATGAAAATATCATGCTTCGCACAGCTATGGTGGAACGCATATGCACGGAGTTGTCAGAGGCGCTGGATATTGAATTTCCAGAGCCGGAACGATCTTATCTCAGGCTGCTATTTCGTGATGCCGAAGATCACTCTACCCGACTACTGCCGTTGGATGATCTCGTACTGTTGGAGTCGGTTCATGAGTTGATTCGTCGTGTGGAGGAAGAGACAGGCACGCCATTGAAAGAGGACCGTGTTCTGCGTGAAGGACTGATTGCCCATATGGCTCCGGTATTCAAACGTTTGAAGGAAGGCAGGTCGATTCGTAACCCTCTCCTTCAGCAAATCCGCAAGGATTACAGCAGCTTATTCGAATCAGTGAAAAAGGCTGCGGCGAGCATGACAGAAATGAAAGTGCCTGATGAAGAGATCGGATTTCTCGTCATGCATTTCGGCGCTTCGCTGGAGCGGCTGCGACAATTGCGTCGGGAGGTGCGGGCCATTGTAGTCTGCACGAGCGGCATTGGATCATCCAGACTTCTGGCAACAAGGCTCGCCAAAGAGCTCCCACAGATCAAAATTGTGGATAGGGCTTCATGGTACGAGGCGGCGCGGATTCCCAAGGAGGATTATGATCTGATCATTTCGACAGTAGAGCTACCGCTTGAACCAGATCGGTATCTTAAGATCAGTCCGCTGCTAACGCAGGAGGAGAGTGACCGTCTACGTCATTTCATCCAGCATATTACACTCCATCATCTCAATGATCATCAGCAGGAACAGGCCGTTCAGCCTGGCCAGGATATGGAGTGGCTTACCGGTCTGCGGAAAAGTCTCGAGGAAATTGTACACATTGTACAGCAATTTCAAGTGTATCCGCTGGAAAATCAAGGGATGGATATGGCGGCGACCGTAGAGGCGATATGCATGCTGGAGGCGGAGCGGGGAAATGTTACAGAGCCTTCTGTGGTTGCTGCACAACTCATGGAAAGAGAGCGCCAAGGTAGTCAGGTGATCTCTGATACCTCCATTGCTTTAGTTCATACGCGCAGCCACTATATTCCCAAGCCTTCGCTTACCTTGTATAAGCTGGCAGAGCCGCTGTTGGCGGATACAGGTGAACAGGTAGAATGCGTGCTGCTCATGTTGGGGCCTCGTGAGCTGCCGAGAGAAAGCTTGGAGGTATTGAGCGAGATTAGTGCATTACTTTTGCAGGAAGACATGGTTACGCTACTGGAACACGGTAGCAGGGATCATATTGTCAATTATATATCGAGTGAGCTGGCTGAATTTTTCCACAGTAAATTAGGGACAGGGAGGAACCTACCGTGAGTATTATGACGATAGACAAAGTAAAAATGAACGCAACCGCCAAAGACAAATATGAGGCGATTCGTATGGCTGGACAAATCCTGCTGGATGCGGGACATATTTCAAGTGAGTACATTGACAAGATGCTGGAACGCGAGGAGATCGTGTCTACCTACATCGGGAATGGGCTGGCTATTCCACATGGCACCAAGGAATCCAAGACGCTTATTCAATCCACAGGCATCTCCATCGTTCAGTTCCCGCAAGGCGTAGATTTTGGGGAAGAGAAAGCATATATGGTGATCGGCATTGCAGCACAAGGCGGCGATCATATGGAGATTTTGACGAGTATCGCTGTGGTGTGTGCGGAGGAAGAAAATATGGATAAACTTCGCAACGCGGTGACCCCACAGGAAATTATAGATCTGTTCGAAAGTGAGCTGGAGCTATGAGAGCCGTCCACTTTGGAGCAGGAAATATCGGTCGCGGCTTTATCGGATTAATTCTGTCGCGTGCAGGCTATGAGGTTGTCTTTTCAGATGTCAACGACACCCTTGTATCCGAGTTACGCCGTCGTAAACAATATACCGTAGAGTTAGCCAATGATACAAAGGATACGGAGCTGGTCACGAATGTAACGGCGATTGACGGCAGAGATGCATCCGCTGTAGCGGATGCGGTAGACCATGCTGATCTGGTAACGACCGCGGTAGGGGTTAGCATCCTCAGGCATATTGCAGCAGGTATTGCCGAGGGAATAGTGCGGCGGGTGGAGCGAGGGGCAGGCCCGCTGCATGTGATTGCTTGCGAAAATGCAATCGGAGGCAGCGCCCAACTGAAAGAGCATGTTTTTGCGCTACTGGATGAGGCGACTCGTGCCAAGGCAGAGGCTTCGGTATATTTCCCCAATGCTGCTGTAGACCGGATTGTGCCGATCCAACACCACGAGGACCCGTTACATGTGCAGGTAGAGCCTTTTTACGAGTGGGTGGTGGATCGTTCACAAATGGCACCTGAGCATGAAGAAATCGAAGGTATCCTGTACGTGCAGGATCTAGAGCCTTACATTGAACGAAAGCTGTTCACGGTGAATACGGGGCATTGCGTGGCAGCCTATCTTGGCTATACCGCAGGTTATGCTACCATCCAGGAGGCCATGAAGGATAGCAAGGTGGTGGATTCGATACAAGGGTCACTGGAGGAGACAGGAGCAGTGCTTGTGAAGCGCTTCGGTTTGGATCAAGGGGAGCATAAGAAGTACATCTCTAAAATTTTGGATCGCTTCCGCAATCCTAATCTGACAGATGATGTTACTCGGGTCGGACGTTCACCGTTGCGCAAGCTGTCTCCCAATGATCGTCTTGTACGTCCCGCGCTCCAAGCGCAGGAGTATGGCATCCCTACGGATCATCTGGCGTTAGGAATGGCTGCTGCCTGTAAATTTGATATTACGGAAGACCCCGAGGCAGTCGAACTTCAGCAGGTGATTCGTAGCGAAGGACTGGGTGCGGCGCTGACGCGTTATACTTCCATAACCGCAGACCACCCGTTACATCGGCAGGTATTGGAGCAATATGATATTATAAATTCATAAAACAACGAATTATCAACATCTACTTTCCGTAATCCTCTTGAAGACAAAGCATCCACATCAACACTAACGTGTTCTGTAGGGATGTGCTTCAAGAGGATTTTTATATGCGTGATTTACATCACATAACAACCTGCTTAAATTGTTTATATTGATAATGATTATCATTATCTATAAAATGAAATCATTACTATTATAACTATTAGGGAGGATTATAGTGAAACCGATCTATATTACCTTAGGGTTTTTATTTTTGGTGCTTGGAGTTATTGGTGTAGTGCTACCGTTGCTACCGACTACACCGTTTCTACTGCTAGCGACCTTTTTCTTTATGCGGGGGTCCGAAAGGATTCACCAGTGGTTTTCGAATACCTCTCTATACCAAAAGCATCTAGAGAGTTTTGTCCAAACAAGGTCGTTGAAGCTGTCTACGAAAATCACGACATTGGGCTTAGCGTCAGCGATGCTGATTACAGGCTTTATTTTCACGCCTAATGTGTGGGGGAAAGCGCTCATCGTCTTGGTCATCCTTTTTAAATATTATTACTTTATATTCCGCATCGGAACAATAAGAAATGCTGCAGCAGAAATAACGCCTTCATGTTCATCTGAACCTATACCTACACCTACTCCAAAAAAAAGGTCTAAAATGGTCGACAGCCGTCTGCTCGGTCTAGTGGAACATTCTCGGAAATATATCGTCTTGGGTGTGCTTATGCAGTGGATCGGTCTTTTGGGGAGTATAGCCGCTGTGTTATCTATGGCTTTTGTTATGCAGCAGGCATGGGAAGGACAAGTGACTCGCAAGCTGATTCTATCTATGACGGTCATTGTTATTGCTGCTATTGCAGTTCGCTGCCTGAGCAATTATGCAGCCAGTATGTTATCCTATCGTGCTTCGGTAAATGCTAAAAAAACACTGCGCTCGCAAATTTACGGCAAGTTGCTGAAGATGGGATCCGCATATACAGATCATACCTCCACCTCGGGGGTTATTCAGTTTGCTGTAGAAGGGGTAGAGCAGCTTGAAACCTATTTCGGTAGATATATGCCCCAGCTATTTTACAGTCTGCTTGCCCCCGTCACGTTATTCATCACCCTCTCTTTTGTCAGCTTCAAAGCAGCCATTATACTATTGATCTGCGTTCCCTTAATTCCAGTGTCGATCATTGTCATTATGAGGATGGCTAAAAAGCTGTTTCGGAAATATTGGGGCAGTTACGTCAATCTGGGCCACAGCTTTTTGGAGAATGTACAAGGTCTGACTACGCTCAAAATGTACGGAACAGACCAGGATAAACATCAGGAAATGAACACAGCAGCTGAGGACTTTCGCAAAATGACGATGAAAGTGCTGACTATGCAGCTTAACTCCGTGGCCATTATGGATCTTATCGCATTTGGTGGTGCTGCTGCGGGTGTACTGGTCGCGATAAGTGAATATTCTTCAGGTCATATTGGCTTGGCAGGAGCGATCATCATTGTTTTGCTGTCAGCAGAATTTTTCATTCCGCTGCGTTTACTGGGTTCTTACTTCCATATCGCCATGAACGGAATGGCAGCAAGCGACAAAATATTTCAAATGTTGAGTACAGAGGATCTTATACATGGACAAGAAAGCATAGAAAACACAGATATTCGACTGAAACAGGTGAGTTTCGCCTACGACGAAAGAGATACCTTACGAAATATATCCATGGATATTCCCCAGGGCAGCTTGGTTTCAATTATTGGGGAATCAGGCTCTGGTAAAAGTACGGTAGCCGGATTGATCGTTGGGCATCACGAGGGGTATCGAGGAAGTCTGACGATTGGAGGAACCGAGCTTACCGATATTTCGGAAGAAAGCCGCATGCGTCACATGACCTGGATTGGTTTTAACAGCTACATTTTTAAAGGCACAGTGGAAGCAAATTTAAAAATGGGCAATGAGCACGCGGATGAGCAACAAATGCTGGAAGCTTTGCGACAAGTGAAGCTGTATGATTTTATCCTTTCAGAAGGAGGACTGGAAGCAGAACTGGAGGAGCAGGGGGCAAATCTGTCAGGAGGACAGCGCCAACGGCTAGCACTGGCCAGAGCATTGCTGCATGATAGTCGTGTGTACATTTTTGACGAAGCCACCTCTAACATTGACAGTGAGAGTGAGGAAGGCATTATGGAGGTAATACATGCGCTGGCAGGTCAAAAAACAGTGATTCTTATCTCTCATAGACTGGAAAATGTAGTTCAATCCGACTGTATCTATGTGCTGCAAAACGGATTGGTGGCAGAATCCGGAACGCATCATGAACTGTTGAACCAGCAAGGGCACTATGCGGATATGTATCTCAGTCAACACCGGGTAGAGCAGTTTGCAAAAGGAGGGGCTGTATATGCGTAGACACGGATTACGGATCATGGGCCAATTATTGGTATTGGCGGGACCTCTTTTACCTGTACTGCTCATCACGATTGTGACAGGAGTGCTTGGTTTTATTTGTGCTATTGGCATTATAGTGTATGGAGCCCTTGCTCTGCTTACAGCAACGGGCATCACGACAGGCTACACCATGTCGTTTTTGCTGACGGCGATCGTGGTTTGTGCCGTACTGCGCGGCGTATTCCGTTATGGCGAGCAAATGAGTGGTCATTATCTCGCTTTCAAGCTACTGGCTGTACTGCGTGACAAGGTGCTTCAAGCCCTGCGCAGACTCGCTCCAGCCAAATTGGAAGGCAAGGACAAGGGAAATCTGATATCACTCATTACGAGTGATATTGAGCTGCTGGAAGTATTTTATGCGCATACGATAGCGCCTGTAATGATCGGCATCATCACTTCACTGCTCATGGTATTTTTTATCGGTTCTTATGAGCCTCTATTAGGCTGGCTCGCTGCGCTTGCTTATCTAACTGTCGGTTTATTTATTCCCTTACTCACGTCACGTATGGGCAAACGTCAGGGGATGGAATACCGAAGCAGCTTTGGCAAGCTGAGCAGTTACTTTTTGGACAGCTTACGGGGTATGAAGGAAATTGTGCAATATGGACAAGGAGAACAACGTTTGAATGAGATTAACCGTCGCACGGATCAATTGGATGCCAAGCAGAAGGACTTGAAGCATCATGAAGGCATCACAAGAGCGATTACAGATGCGGCTGTAGTTGGATTCTCATTCTTGATGCTGCTGGCTGGCTTGTACGGTATGTCTAATGGTCAGGTTGACTTTACAGGTATGCTGATTTCTGTCATTGCACTGTTTAGTTCATTTGGTCCGGTCGTCGCACTGAGCAACTTGTCCAACAATTTGCTTCAAACGCTGGCGAGCGGGGAACGAGTGTTGAGTCTATTGGAGGAAACCCCGGAGGTTGAGGAAAATATCGAAGGGATGAGTGTTGCCTTTACTGGGGCACGAGTAGACAAGGTGACTTTTGCATACGATGGTCAAACGGTGCTGAATGATGTAAGTCTCACGATACCGCATAAGCGGATTTTAGGCATTCAGGGTAAAAGCGGCTCTGGCAAGTCTACATTGCTAAAGTTGCTGATGCGATTTAGGGACCCGCAGCAAGGTGAAATTTTGCTATCCGGACACGATTTGAAGGAAATTGGGACCCGACATTTGAGAGGATTACAGAGCTATGTAGACCAGCATACGTTCCTGTTTGATGATTCAATTGCAGCTAATATCAAAATCGGAAAGCCTGATGCTACACATGAGCAGGTGGTGGAAGCAGCACGTAAGGCATCCGTGCACGATTTTATTATGACCTTGCCTCAAGGGTATGACAGCCGAGTTGGAGAATTGGGGGACAGGCTGTCCGGTGGAGAACGTCAACGCTTGGGACTGGCCAGAGCCTTTGTCCATAATGCGCCTCTCTTACTGCTCGACGAGCCTACCAGCAATTTGGACAGCCTGAACGAGGCAATTATTTTAAAATCGTTAAAGGAACAGCAGCAAGATAAAACGATTGTCCTTGTTTCGCACCGAAGTTCTACCATGCGGATTGCAGACGATATTTTTGAAATGGATAACCGTAGATTGTCCTGACTTTTCTAACTATTGTTATACCTTAAGGGCAAAAGCTGTAGCCTGTTCATAGTTTTGTCATAAAATGGAGTGTGCGTTGAGATGGAAGCGTCATTCTTATTTAAATCATCCAGCTTTTCAAACTTGTCTTATTTTGATAGCCTATTAGGTGAAGATTTTACAAAATCCTGAGGTATATTGACAAGTCATAAACATCATAAATGATGGATGAACAGAGGCTGTAAGCCGATGTACAGAAATGGGTGGTGAACAGGAATGTCAGATTTCAATCAGCTCAATGAGCTTGAGCACACAACATATCCCATATATGAAGGCTATGATTTGGGTCTTACTTATACGCCTGCGGGCAGCAAGTTCAAGGTATGGGCACCGACTGCGCAGCAGGTCCATATAGCGTTGTATAACGATGCGGGGGTGTACGATCAGGAGGGGAACGTTCAGGAGCACAGCGGTGGTCAGGAATTTCTCATGAGCCGTGGTGATCAAGGTGTATGGTCTATAGAGCTGGAAGGGGACTGGAACAAATATTATTACATGTACAGGCTGGAGTGGGCGGACAACACCATTCATTATGCTGCCGATCCATATGCCACAGGGGTATCAGCCAACGGGCAGCGTACAGCGATCATTGATTTGGCTCAAACCAACCCGGACGGATGGGAATTGGATGCGGGGCCTACCCTTAAGCGGCCGACAGATGCCATTCTCTATGAGCTTCATGTGCGTGATTTTTCGATGGATACCCATTTTAATACGGGGAAAAAAGACTTATCTGCTGCTCAGGGACGGTTTGAGGCCTTTACGTATACGGGATTGAAGGATACTGAGGGGAACAGCATCGGGCTGGATCATCTGCTGGAGCTGGGCATTACACATGTTCATTTGCTTCCAGTGGCTGATTTTCATACGGTGAATGACTTTGCAGAATTAGAAACTGAATATAACTGGGGCTATGATCCGCAACATTATAATGTGCCGGAGGGGTCTTATTCTTCCAATCCGGCTGATCCGGAGACACGCATACGAGAGCTGAAACTGCTGGTACAGTCTTTGCATACTGTCGGCATCGGTGTCATTATGGACGTCGTGTACAACCATACTTATTCGGTGGAACAGGGGCCATTTGAGCCTATTGTACCTGGATATTATTACCGCACGGATGAGCAAGGGCAGCTCACCAATGGATCAGGTGTAGGGAATGAGGTGGCAACCGAACGTCCGATGGTGCGCAAGTATATCAAGGATTCACTACGCTATTGGGCAGAGGAATATCATATAGACGGCTTTCGATTTGATCTGATGGGGCTGATTGATACACCGACCGTAGAGCAGCTTACCCAGGAGCTTCGCTCTGAAGTGCGTCCCGATCTGCTGATCTATGGTGAGCCTTGGACGGGAGGAGAATCTCCGCAACCCTTGCTTACGCTAAAAGGAACGCAACGCGACAAAGGCTTTGCCGTTTTTAACGACAACTACCGTTCTGCTATTAAGGGAGATAGCGACGGTACTGGGAGCGGGTTTGCCACGGGGGCAGAACATCAGGAGGAACAGGTGCTCAAAGGTGCTTTTGGGGCTATTCATGATTTCACAGCTCAGCCATCGGAGACCGTCAATTATGTAACTGCCCACGATAATCTCAATCTGTGGGATAAAATTTTGACGGTAAGACATTTGCGGGAGCACTGTCGTTTTCCACAATGGGAGCAGGGGAAGCCACAGGATGGGAGGACACCGGAACAAGCTGTTGCCGAAGCAGACCCGTATTGGGAACTGGATGAAGATAACTTGCTAGAGAACGAAACCGTACGCAAGTCCCTGTTGGCTAACGGTATGGTACTCACATCGCAAGGCATTCCTTTTATTCATGCAGGGGATGAACTGCTGCGCTCCAAATATGGAGACCATAATAGCTACCGAAGCCCAGATGTGGTGAATGCCATCCATTGGCATAACAAGGCGAGGTTTCGCCCAGTGTTTGATTACTACCAAGGTTTAATTGCTTTGCGGCGCAACCACCCGGCATTCCGAATGGACCATCGTGAGCTAGTGGAGCAGCATATGGAAGTGCTGCAAAGCAGTGGGCATGTGGTGGCTTTTGCTTTGAGGCACCATGCTAACGGCGATGCCTGGAATCATATTGTGGTGATTTATAACGGCTCGGATACAGAGCAAACGATATTATTGCCTGCGGAATCGGATCGTTGGCGTGTGGTCGTGGACGCACACGGGGCTGGTAATGAGACCCGGTATGAAGTGGTAGGCCATCGTGTGACTGTATCGCGCTGGTCGATGATGGTGTTATATGATCAGGAAGAACCTGCACGAGTCTCCTTTTTGACTGAACAAGATCAGGTTAATCGTCAGGCGGAGAACGAATTGGAAGACTCGGATGAGGGAACAGATCAAGAAATTGCAGGTACAGCCATGGCGTTGACAGATGTACAGCTTGGAAACGATAGGGAAGTCGCGCCATTTCGCACGATTGAACTGATCTACGAGCGTGCAGATCGGCAATACACTGGCTGGAACGTATGGGTATGGGGAACTGGGCACCGCGACGGACATGTTGAATTTCGTGATTTGGATGACGGTCGTGCAATAGCGCGTATTCAGGTGTCTCCTGATATACAGCGAATTGGCTACATTGTCCGGCTTAATCACTGGGATGCCAAGGATGTTGAGGCAGATCGCTATATTGATATAGACCTGAACCAGTCTGTGATGCAGGTATTGATTCATAGTGGCAGAGAAGAATATTTGCTACTGGTAAATGATAATCGGGCCGGATAGACTTGTATGCTTGGTCGCTATATATACGAAAGTAGCATTTTTCGATTATTTCGAGAAATGCTATTTTTTTATGTAAACGTGTGTCAGTTTCAGAAAAAAGGGGTAAAATAGAATTATGGACTTGTTTAGTTTTGCCAGCTTGCTGGCTTATATCCTGTAGTACGACTGGTAAACAGGCAAGATTCTTGGAGGAAAATCATTTGTAAGGTAACCTGAAGGAGGTTGTATATCATGAGTTCTAATGGAGGAAGTATTCAACTGACCGCCCAGCCGAGAACAGAGAAGAAGGGTTCGGCTATTCGTGAATTGAGGTTAAAAGGACGGATTCCAGCTGTGGTTTACGGCTCTGAGCTTGAAGGAACCCCTGTACATGTCGATGCCAAGGAATTTAATAAAGTAGTCAAAACCGGACGTTCAGAGGTGTTCAACCTCACTGTAGAGGGTGGAGAAACCATTCCGGTTATTATTAAAGATTATCAACAGCGTGACAACCAATGGCTGCATGCCGATTTTTTGAAAATTGCCAAAAACAAACCGCTTCGCGTGCGTGTTTCTATTGATTATCAGGGTACACCTGTAGGTACAAAAACAGGCGGTATTCTGCAAGTTCAGGAAACGGAAGTTGAAGTCGAAGGCCTTCCTGCTGATTTACCATCTACCATTGAAGTGGATGTATCCGCACTGGATGTTGGCGACAAGCTGAGCGCTAGCGACTTGAAGCTCCCTAAAGGAGTAACACTGCACGTCCCTGAAGAAGAACTGCTTGCTTCTATTATCGTTCCGCGTGCAGTTGAAGTAGAAAATGCTGCTGTGGAAGGTGATGCAGCGGCAACTGAAGGCACTGAAGAGGCTTCCGAAAACAAGGAATCCTAATGTTTTCAGTTGGTTTATGAATCTTTTTCAATTGCAGAAGATCATCAAAAAGGTATTCAAAATCGCTCCCTACTAGGGGGCGATTTCTTGCATTCATTTATTAACACTTACATACTCTTTCTCTTTAAAAAGTTGTCCTGTTGTGATTTGGTGTTTAAAAGGGAATGTGGTGTTTGTACGATTTTCATTCAATACGCGTTCTGATATGACGATATATATAGTATGGTATTTACATTTTTATTTTATAAATACCTAATATATATCTAAGGAGCGCGTACACAATCATGGACAGAACGAATGAATTGTTGTGGCAAAGAAACAAATTGGTGATCATTATTTTTTGGATTATGACCTTGAGCAGCACCATCCCGGCATTATCTAATCCATCGGTGTGGGTGTCTAGTGGTGTAGGATTTGTAGTCGCCGCAGTTTTGACGATTCTGAATATGAAAAAGAAAGGAATCCGCCTTATTCCTTGGATTATTACGTTATATAGCGTATTAATATGTATATTTGTGAACTTATCTAGCGTGGAGGCAGTGACTACGATCTTTATTTGCTCATTGTTGTTGCTCTACCCATCTTACCGATACTTTTTGATAACAATGGTCTTAAATCTGTGTAATATTTTTATACAAATTACCATCGGTACGCCAGCAACTCCCCCGGCTACCGGTCCTTTGCGTTATATACACGAGTTTATTATTGTTTTACTGATTGGTTTGCTATTGTTAGTGGTATCGGTGTTAAATCAAAAGCAGTTTAAGAAAACGGAAGAGTAAAATAAAGATATGGATGCCACAAGGCAACGTATTGAATTTTTGTTTGAACAAGTTGGACAAGCTGTAACTGGATTGCATAGCTTCACAGAACGATTCAGGCATCAAGTGGATGCTACCGGCAGCGTGACGAATGAAGTCGCCATCGGGTTTCAGGAGGTTGCCAAAGGGGTAGAAATGCAAGCTTCGAATATCACTGAGGTAACGGATAACTTGGCTCAGTCTGACCAGCACGTGCGCGAGGTTGCCGATCATTCCCGAGAATTGAAGCAGCTCTCCGAAGATACGAAAAGTGCCGGGAGCAGAGGGAGCAATCAACTGCTTGCATTAACGTCTCAAATTAAGGATTTGGGTCTGGTTATGAGTCGTACCAAAGAAGAATTGGACGAGTTTAAAACACAAAGTGATAATATGTCTGCCATGCTCAAAGATATTACTCAAATCTCGAAACAAACCAATTTGCTGTCCTTGAATGCATCCATTGAGGCTGCCAGAGCGGGAGAGCATGGAAAAGGATTTGCCATCGTGGCTGGCGAAGTGCGTAATTTGGCTGAAATGGTAGGGAATACCTCGGTGGCAATGGAAGGTATTTTGACCCAACTGAGAACTCAGATGGATTCTGTCGTAAGCCAATTTGACATGGGACAGCAAAGACTACAGCAGAGTATGGAATCGGCCCATTCGACCGAAATTGTATTGGAGGATATCCTGCAAAATGCCAATAAAGTGCTGCTGCAGGCCGTGGAGGTGGAAGCCAGTACGAATAGTATGCAGCAATTCTCATCTCAGGTCGTTCAAGAGATGGAGGAGTTTTCAAGCGTTACAGAACAAGCGAGTGCAGCGTCAGAGCAAATTTTGGCTGGAGTAGAGGAGCAACGAAATATAACCTCCAATATGGTGACCGGATTTAATGAGCTGGAGACGTTGATTATCCAGTTAAAAGAACTGGTACATGATCAGAAGGAGGACAATATTCCTACCGAAATCAGCAAAAGCAAATAACTGAAATGCTTCATTATCGGACTAGAGATCCGGGGAGTATCGCTATCAAGCGGTACTCTCCGGTTTTTTACTGCGTTTGAAAAAGGGAAATGAAGAGGGGATTTCTAGAAGCTATAATTAGATGGAAGTTGATGGTATAATTTGTGGCAGTTTAAATGCTTTGTAATTAAGGGGGATGACCATGATCATAGGAAAGCAAGCACCCAAATTAAAAGCTGGAGACGAGATACGCATTCTTTCGCCGTCCAGAAGCTTGTCTATCGTTTCTGAGGAAAATCGCTTGATTGCCCAGCAAAGACTGGATGAGCTTGGGTTTAAAGTGAGCTTTTCGCAATATGTGCTGGAAAGTGATGATTTTACATCTTCCTCGATAGAGTCCAGAGTCGCAGACTTGCACGAAGCTTTTGTCGATCCAAAGGTAAAGGGCATCCTGACTTCAATTGGGGGCTATAATGCCAATCAGCTCCTTACCTATCTTGACTATGAACTAATTGGAGCTCATCCTAAACGATTATGTGGTTATTCGGATATAAACAGCGTTAAGCCATGCCATTTATGCCAAAACGGGGCTTATCACGTATGCAGGACCTCATTTTTTGACGTTCGCCATGTTGCGAGGAAATGAATATACGACGGCGTATTTCCAAAGGTTGATGTTGGATGAGGGCAGCATTCAAATCCAGTCCTCGTCGGAGTGGAGTGACGATACCTGGTATCTAGATCAGGATCAAAGAAGCTTTCACCGCAATGCGGGTCCGTATGCGATTCATGAAGGGGAAGCAACGGGTACGATTGTGGGCGGAAACTTGTGTACCCTAAATTTGTTGCAGGGAACTCCGTATATGCCGAGTCTGGAAGGAAGCATTCTATTTGTTGAGGATGATTATGAAAGCTCTCCCGCTACGTTTGATCGGGATTTGCAATCACTGTTGCACCAGCCTGGATTTGATCAGGTTAAGGGGATCATCATAGGACGATTTCAGCAGGCGTCGCATATGACAGAAGCATTGCTGCGGCAAATCATTAGCTCGAAAAGGGAATTGACCTCCATCCCAGTGATTGCAGATGCTGATTTTGGTCATACCACGCCGCAGTTTACATATCCAATTGGCGGGAAGGCTAGCATCCGTGCCCGTGATGGCAGGGTGAGTATTGAAATAAGTGAATAATTAACATAACCTATGTAGGCATATCCGTTTTTATTTGGGAGGAACGCAGGTGAACGCCTTGTTGGAAATGCTGATGCAGCTATTTGAGCGCGCAGCGTTGTTACTGATTTGTTTGTTTTTTATTACACGTATCCCACGATTTAAGGAAACCTTGCAAAAGAACAGTCATTCCCCGGCAGAGCTAACCTTACTAACGTTGATTTTTTGCATGTTTGCACTGTTCGGTACGTACACCGGGATTGAAGTCGAAGGTTCGCTGGTTAACGTTCGAATCATTGCAATTATGGCGGGCGGTATTTTGTTTGGACCCTGGGTTGGGATCGTTACAGGTATTGTATCAGGTATCCATCGTTATCTAATTGATATCGGGGGAGTGACCTCGATTCCGTGTCTGATTACAAGTATTCTGGCAGGTGTGGTGTCAGGATATATCGGCCGCAGGGTTAACCGTTCCAAGAGATGGCTAGTCGGTATCGCCGCAGGTATGGTCTGTGAAGCGTTGACGATGCTGCTCATTCTGGTGATGGCACAACCCCGTGGCCTTGGTGTGGACATCGTTTCCAAGATCGGTCTACCCATGATTATCGGAGAAGTCAGTATCGGTTTAATCGTTCTGTTGATCCAGAGTGTGGAGGGGGAAAAGGAGAATATCGCGGCCAGACAGGCCAAGCTGGCACTGGATATTGCCAATAAGACGTTGCCTTATTTTCGCTCCATTAATGCGGAATCCTTGCATACCATTTGTTCGATTATAAAAGAAGATATCAAGGCAGATGCGGTGGCGATTACGGATACCAGAGATGTGCTGGCTTACGTCGGTTTTGGCGAAGAACGTTATCATATCGGGGATGAAATCATTAGCGATGTGACTAAATCGACGATCCGCAGCGGTAAAATTACGATTCGCAACCATATTGCAGACGATAAAACACCCCAAATCCAGTCTCTGCTCATTATCCCGTTAGAGGAGCGGGGAGAGGTAACTGGAACCTTGAAGATTTATTATCGCAAAGCTTATAAAATCACGTATCCGTTGCAAACGATGGCGATTGGCTTGTCTCAAATCATTTCCACGTTAATGGAAGTGTCGCGTGTGGAGCAAATTAAGGAAGCCGCGAATAAAGCCGAGCTAAAGGCGCTCCAAACGAAAATTAATCCCCATTTTCTGTTTAACGCGCTGAACGCCATTGCCTCTACGACACGCACCAAGCCGGATAAGGCACGAGAGCTGATCATTAATTTATCGGGCTATCTGCGCTATAATTTGGAGCTGAATGATGATTTGATCGAAATTCATAAAGAGCTTCAGCAGGTGTCTGATTATGTGGAAATTGAGAAAGCACGCTTCGGCAACCGGCTTCAGGTAGAGTATGTAATGGATGAGGTGTCTGTGCGTATTCCAAGTCTTATTATCCAGCCCCTGGTTGAGAATGCGATTAATCATGGAATCCTCAAGAAAAAGGGGTCAGGTACAGTAACTATTTCTGTAAAGGATCGTGGAGAAAAGGTGCGTATTTCTGTGGCAGATACCGGGGTAGGTATACGCGATGATGTTGTGGATAACCTCTATCATGATCGGGTTCCGGCTAAACAGATCGGCTTGTACAATGTGCACAGACGACTCAAGCTTATGTACGGCGAGGGAGTTATTATTCTAAAGCATGAGCCGGGCACCGAAGTTTATTTTGACATACCAAAGGAGAAGTCATGAAGGCCATAATTGTAGAAGACGAGCTTCCGGCACGTGAAGAGCTGGAGTATCTTATTCAGACTCATAGCAACATTGAGGTGACTGATAGTTTCGAGGATGGGCTAGATGTGTTTCGGTTTCTGCAAGATCAGGAGACGGACGCGATCTTTCTGGACATTAACATTCCTTCATTGGACGGGATGCTACTGGCACAGAACATTAGCAAATTTGCCAAAAAGCCCTATATTATTTTTACGACCGCCTATAAAGAACATGCGGCGCAGGCTTTTGAACTGGAGGCGTTCGACTACATCCTCAAACCATATGATGAAAAACGGATCGCATCTATGCTGCGTAAGCTGGAAAATGCTTATGAGCAGCAGAACGTTCCAATACAGGAGCCTGTCCAGACGGCGCAACCCCGAGCTGCTGAAGCCAGCACCGTTGCTGCGCCAGGTCGTATTAATCTGCTGAAAAATGACAAAATCATTGTGACGGATGCGAACGATATTTACTATGCGTGTGCGCAGGAAAAGGTGACCCGTGTCTTTACAAGGCACGAAGAATATACGATGCCGATGAGCATTTCGGAATTTCATGCCCGGCTGCCGCAGCAGGACTTTTTTCGCTGTCACCGATCGTACACGGTGAATCTGTCGCAGATCCGTGAAATTGTACCTTGGTTTAATCATACGTATCTCTTGCGTTTGCGTGGACTAGAAGCTGAAATTCCGGTAAGCCGTAGCAAGGCCAAGGAATTTCGGCAAATTATGCGACTTTAAAGGCATTTCATTCCGCTATATGTGCATTTCATTCCTCAAACGATTTCTGGCTTACATGCAGGGTTATAATAATCCATGTAGAGAGAATCCTTACAGACTTGCTCCTCCACAGGCGCAAAGCGTACTGGATTCCCGGTTATGATGATCACAAATTGACGCTGTAGAGCCGGAATGAAAAGAGGAGATTGAAATGAAAACAAACAGCGGAAATCGTTGGCTTGTCGTACTTGGAACAATAATTGTCCAGATGGGATTAGGAACCATTTACACATGGAGTTTATTTAATCAACCGTTGGTGGACCGCTTTGGCTGGAACCTCAGTTCGGTTGCCATTACATTTTCAATTACCAGTTTTGCACTGGCGTTTGCTACATTATTCGCAGGCAAACTACAGGATAAATGGGGATTACGTCGTCTGATTTTGTGTGCAGGTGTCGTGTTAGGAGCCGGTCTCATGCTCAGTTCGCAGGTAACATCGCTGTCCCTGCTTTACATTTTGGCGGGTATTGTTGTAGGTTTTGCGGATGGAACGGCATATATTACATCACTGTCGAATCTGATTAAATGGTTTCCTGAGAAAAAAGGACTTATTTCCGGTATTTCGGTTGGGGCATATGGAACAGGCAGTCTTATATTCAAGTATATTAATGGTTCGTTGATTCAGTCCGTTGGCGTATCACAAGCGTTTTTATATTGGGGAATGATCGTGCTGATTATGATTGTGGGTGGTTCCTTCCTGGTAAGAGAAGCTGTAGTCGTGAACAAGCCTTCGGTACAAAATGGGGTTGTACAGCGAGATTACACCGTCAAAGAAATGCTGCGCACCAAGCAGGCATATCTGTTGTTCGTAATGTTCTTTACCGCTTGTATGAGTGGTCTCTACCTGATTGGGGTAGTCAAAGATATCGGCGTACGGATGGCCGGCCTAGATGTAGCAACAGCTGCTAATGCGGTCGCTATGGTCGCAATTTTCAACACGGCGGGCCGGATCATACTGGGTGCGCTATCGGATAAAGTAGGTCGTCTGAAAGTAGTAGCGGGTGCGTTGCTGACAACGGCGGTCGCAGTCACAGTGCTGAGTCTGGTACCGCTGAATTTTGGTTTATTCTTTGCCTGTGTAGCAGGAATTGCTTTTTGCTTCGGCGGCAACATTACAGTCTTTCCTGCCATTGTAGCTGATTTCTTCGGTCTGAAAAATCAAAGCAAAAACTATGGTGTTGTGTATCAAGGCTTTGGCCTCGGTGCGCTGGCGGGGTCATTTATCGCAGCCTTGCTTGGTGGATTCATCCCGACCTTTACCACGATTGCTGTGCTGTGTGTCGTATCGTTCCTAATTGCCCTCACCATTCGCACTCCAGAACAAGGCAAAGGCAAACTGCGCAGTGAACGGAAGAAAAATACCAACAGTGTGCGCAGCATGAAGCCTGGAACGAAACTGGGTTAAACGATTTAAGAACAAAGAACCAGATGAATGCCAAAAGACCTGTCATCATTTCTCTAAGGGAGATTATGGCAGGTTATTTGTTTTTCCAATAATCTATTTTACGGTATAATAAAAAGATGTGTAATAAGCCGATATATACAAAAGACATAAGCTAAGAACCTGACAGGAGGACGAGTCATGATCGTGGATACAAGCGGGAATCTGCTTGCCCGCAATACGAAGCTGCGAAATACATATCAAATTCGAAGCGCCTTGTCCCGCAGTGAGCTGGCCATCGTGTATACGGCAAGGCTGTTGGATAACCGAGAAAAGGTCATTGTGAAGGAATTTTTTCCGAATGCCCTGGCTTTGCGAGGGATGGATCGAAAAACGGTCACTTGCGGTACTTCTATGCAATCCAAATACGTGGAGTTTATGCATTATTTTTTGCGTGAAGGGCAAATGTTGAAGGAGTTAAGTCATCCGGGAATTGTCGGTTATATAGATCACTTTGAGGAAAATGGAACAGCCTATCTGGTCATGGAATACTGTGCAGGCAAGACATTGGATCGAATGATGAAAGAAGAAGCTGTGCCAACATCTGATCCCACTTTTTTGTACCACACGGTGCTACCTTTAATTGATGCCATGGAGTACATTCACGACAAAGGAATTATTCACCGGGATATTAAGCCGGGCAACATTATGATTGGGGAAAATGGCAACATCAAGCTGATTGATTTTGGTTCGGCTGTGCATTTTGAAGGCAAAGAGCATCCGATCTTTACTACGGCGGGCTATTCTCCGCTGGAATTTTACTCTAATCGTTCGCAGCAGGGGCCTGTGTCGGATATCTATAGTTTGGCCGCCACGCTGTATTATTGCCGAAAAGGAACACCTCCGCCAGATGTGCCGGGCCGATTGTTTGCAGATCATTCCGAGCGGATTCAGATTGAAAATGCAGGACTTTCTCTGCTGCCGTATGTCATTCGGCGTGGTCTGGAGGTACAGGCTAACAAGCGTTGCCGCTCACTTCGATGGTTTAAAGCCGCACTACGTGCGGAATATTGGATAAAAAAAGGGAAGCGCCCTACTCTTACGGTTCATTAATCGTAAGAGACGGCGCTTCTCTTTTTTTACGTTGTGACGGACATTATCCTGTCGGAGCTTGGATATGGTCGGTGTACACTGAAGTATTCGGTTTAATCGCTTTGTATCGCAGCTCGATTTCAGTGACACCATCTTCGAATGTAATGTACAGCTTGTCGCTGTACTCCATGACCGCTTTTTTGTTACGGGCTAATCTGATCTTTCCATGCTGTAAGGCGCAGCGTGTATCATGTTTTACGATTAGGCTCCCTTTTTTACCTGCGGAAAATACGATCCGTTCCGCTTCTGGCAATGGTTCGTGAACGTCAAGCGTACGGAACAATTCCTGCAAGCTGACCTTACGGCCCGGAAAGGAGGTGAGCGGCCAAGATTTTACCGGAATCTCCTGTCCACTTGCTGTAGCGAGAAAATATCCTTCAATTCTTCCGGCAAACTGCGGCTTCGGCCGCAAGAACCAATACAGAAGAGCGGCTACTACGACACTGATGGCTACCGTCCATTTAATGGCTGTATACCGGGATTGTACAGAAACGGTTAGTGTAGCGCTGCTATATGCTCCTTCCGGATCGGTAGCGGTAATCTTCAGCTGTGAGTCACCTGTGTGGAGCTCGGATAGCAGCAGATCATTACCGTTAATCTCAGCATAGACCGTATCCCCAGAGCCTTCTGAATCCAGCTTATAGCTCAGCTTGTCATGATTGGGGTCAACAATAAAATCTGATAAACTTCGACGAGAATCGCCATCTTCTTTTACCAGGTGAATCGTCAGGTCTTTTAAGACCTGTGGTGCTGCATTGGCCGCGTGAACCTTATGTACAATTCCCTTACGGTACCATTGCGGACTATCCAGAGATAGCTGCCATGTATAATCCCCGGTTTGAGGGAACGCATATTCGGTATGAAAGGCTCCTGACTTATAGGTCATAGGCACCTTTTTGGCTGTGCCCCCCTTGGGAGTAACTACAATATGGGCTTGGAGAGACGTATATACGGCTTCATCTGTAAGCTTTTGATTGTTCGGCAACAGAAGCTGAGCTTGAAACGGTGTCGCTTGACCTTTCAGCAACTGCACAGGCTTGTCGCCATGAGTTGCCGTTGCTTGCTTTCCTCCCATGGTAGCTTCGGCTTCCAGTCGATAGCTGCCAAGTAAATTGATTTTCACCAAATCTCCGCGTATGCCCCGTAGCTTCAACTTCACTTTACCTGCCTGTGGATGCTCGATTTTTAAAATCGCATAGCGGCTCGACTTGTACCTGCGGACATTTTCTGAATTGGAATATAGCTGTGTTTCCAGAAGGGGATGCTCCGACAAAAGCACCAGATTGGCTTCCTCCATACTAGAGTCAGGTAGAGTTACAGTTAATTCTTGCATCTCGCCAGTAGTCGTAATTGCAGCAATTGGGACGAGCTTGGAACGAATTTGACTGGCGAAAATACGGTTCAGAATTTCCGGCAGATCCTCAGCACTACTCGTAATAAAAGAAGCTCCACCCGTTTGAGAAGCAATCCGTTCGAGTTCTTGTCGATTCACTGTGCCATCATGGTTCAGACCAATCGTATACACCGGATATCCCTTGGTCTGTGCAGATTTGATGACAGAGGACACATCGTTATTGGAGTCACCCTTGGATCGTGAACCAGAGGAGGCACCAAAATCAGTCTCTCCATCAGACAACAGAATCATAAAAGGCTGACGCCCTTGGGATGCTCCTGCCGCTAGCAGCTCCGAGCCTTTGCGCAGCCCAAGTCCCAAATCCGTATAACCGGAACGGTTTAGCGTTCTGATTTCCTGTTGGATCTGGGATTTTTGCGCTGCCACGGCAATCGAAGTCAGTGGTTTCGAGGCGACCACATGGTGATTGTAGGCAACGAATCCGACGCGCGTACGGTCTGCATCACTCAAATCCATAAACATATTGATGACTTCGGCCGCAATGCCTTCAGGATCGGTATCCCTCATGGAATAACTGGTATCCAGTACAAAAACGGCATCGTAACCCTCGATCGGGACAGCACCTAAAGATGCTGCATTAGCCTGATTTACAGTGCAAATGACCCCGTTTAGGCTCATTTGTAAAAATAGTACAAAAGTCATGAAAACGATAATTCCTAGTTTCCTTATTCTGAACATAAGCTCCTCCATCGCCGAGGCCAACGTGGGGGGATCAGCCCTCCTAATCCTTGGGATATAAGGGATAAAGGATCAAAACAGCTGATAACCCTCACATTAGCCATGAATTTGATTCTTTTACGCTTATCAGAAATATCCAATGGACTTCTATCGGTAATTGAGTTCTATTTGTGAATATTTCCCTGAAAAAACAGGTCTAACATATCATAAAAATTACGTATTTACGCATAAAATGAGCCAAAATGCCCTATTTCAATCTGAGACTACAGAAATTGACAAAACTAAAGAGTGCTTTGTATGATAGCTCTCGTATCAACGGCAAAAATTGGGATTGAAGTTAGGAATACGAAATCATAAATTTAAAATTTCTGTGTTATCTGACTTTTGATTTTGGAAATACATCTCACTTGCATGCTTTGCCGTTAAAAGCCGAATAACGCTTCGGACCGATTTTCGAGGTTACATGCCTGTACCTTAAATGTGGTATAAGCTCAATCCTTTGACGAATTTAAATGTTAAGTAGGGGGGAGGAGGCAAAAGAACTAAAAATGAGTTTCGTCCGTTTCAAATTGGACATCCCATGTCCGTATATGGAGCAATGGACCTATAACTCATAATTTGTTCATTTGCCGACAGCGATGGAAATCATTTATCAAACCAACCGGACAATGCTTTTTGAAGAGATTAACCCGGAAAAGCTGGACCTGATCACCATTGTAGGTGATGTGAAGGGTATTGACAGCTTGAGCGATGAGAAGATCAAGGAAATTAATCAGCACCTTCTGGTGCGCAGCTTTGACGAATTTTTGGATAAGTTTTCACCGACCGTGTATTCGTTTTTTAACGCGGCCAATCAAAAAGTCGTCTACACCCTTAAAAAGCCAGAGGGAATTGATGAGGATAGCATTTCTGAAATTCGTGTAAATCAAAGTAATGATTTTCTGAAAATGTTGTTTACGCTCATTGATACCAAGCGCAGTCAAGGAATCACCAATGTAGATTTCAAATTTGAAAATCTGCTGGATATGATTTCACCGAAAAAGGTTATGGATGATATTCGTCAAGTCCGCAAAGAGATTCACTATATGTACGGTGAATACGACAAGCTGGATGATGGCGATCCGAAGAAACTCGACATGGGTGACAAGCTGAATGGAATGTTCGAGGAAGCGAGTCAGAACTATAACAACGTTATGGCTATGCTCCCACTGGCAATTGAGGACATCAAAACCCGCCTTCTGCTCGGTGGCGCCCAAGAGGAAAACTCCGGTGAGCTGATCCAGGTGGGTATGCTCTCCATTGGGGAAAGCGGCGAACTGAAAATTATTGAAGCGCCGAAGAGCGACAGCACTGAGCTGATGCTGTTGGATGAAAACAGCACTGGCGATCTCTCCCAAGTATTCGAAGAGGATTATAACTCCATCACAGATACGCCTTCTGACTATGTGAAGGATTTGGTGGTTCGCACATTTGTGCCACTGCCAGCTGTTCAGACCAAGGTGGATACAGCGGTTGAAGTTCAAAACTACAACACGTATCTGGAGTTCTATAAAAATGCCAAGGACGATTTCGTAAAGGCGGTTAAGCCGCTTGTGGAGAAAATCCTCGGTGTCAAAATGTTCTTCGATCAATATGCAACAAAGAGCAAAGGCATGCTGCCGACAATGCTGGTGGCGAACAACAAGCTGGACATGCTGGTGAAAAGCAGCAATATCCCGCGCCTGGAAACGTACCTGAACACTGTGAATGCTAAGAATGAATTCAGCGACACGATCTGGTTCGGTATCGTTCCATCCGTCGAGCTGGAAGCAGCCGGTAAGGTAAAGGTTTCACGTGAACGCTTCAAGGGCAACGAGAAGGTCGTTAAGCAGGGCGGAAATTCTATGGAATCGCTCTCGATGCTGCTGCAAGTCGTGAAGGATTACAAAATTCAAATGTTCTTTAACTTTGAATCCGGTGAAGAAACGACTTTCAACAGTATGGCGACAGCAGGCATCGATAAATATGTCGATAAATGCGCCAGTCTCGTTCGCAGAGAATATAGCGAATTTGCCATTCCTTGTGTACCGAACTTTACGATTATTCCGAAGGACAAATCGGGTGTCATTATCGACAGCAAAATGCTACAGACCGAAGACGGTGTACAGCTCTCTAAGGAGAAAGAGGATATTCTCAAGCTGTGGATCGAGGGTGTTTATGTAGGTGCAGCCTACGTTGCCGCTGGCTTGGTCGCTTCCTATCAGTGTCCTGAGTACCTGCGTGAGACGTTCAAAACGGTCAATAAAAACTTCCCTGGCGTACGCTTCGACATCGAAGCAGGAGACAACAGCCTGCGCACGGTAACGACGATGGCCAAGGAAATCACCGGATTCACCAACACGATCAAGGATGCCATCAACCGTAAAAACTTCGGTTTTGTATTCTCGTCGGAGAATGCTCAGATCCAGGATAAGGATATCCGCCGGATTACCGTCTACAAGGCGAGAAGCATGGCGATGTCCGAGGACGGTTTTGACTCCATCTACAAGACGCTGGTCAGCACGTACATTGAACGTATTTTACGCTACCAGACAGGGGACTTCAAACACGAAAATATCGTCCGCTTCTTCAGTAACAATCCGAGCAGTCAGAAGAGCAAGTGGCTGAGCAGCAGAGGATCTGTTAACTCGATCATTCAGGATGGAGACGATATGAGCTTCATTATTGATGAGAAAAGCAATATGTGCCATATCGATCTGGTCTTCAACGGTAATGTGAAGAACCTGGAAGTCATGATCACTAAGGGAACCAGCTCGGTCAAATCATGATCCGAGCACTACGAAAGATGTTAGAGGCGTTTCTATCCAGAACCGCCTTTATACATAAATTGCGGAGAAGCTCTGCATCTCCCGCCATCATATTACCTAATTTCAAGGAGGCAACACACATGGGATTCAGATTGAAAGTAGAAGGACAAGAAACAATCGAGCTGGGCTTGGATAACATCCAAACGGTTATTTATGACACCGATACACCGGACGATTCCAATGCACGCTCCACAGACGTAGGCTCCACGCTGCGTATCAGCGGTAAAATCATCACAGCCGTAGACGGTGACAGCGCGGATGACACGCTGAAACTGGCTTTGTGGTCTCTGGTTCCTGCTGAAAAAGCAGACAGCTACCGTAAAGTAACACTGGAAGTTATCGCAGCTGATCAAGTTGTGCGTAAAATCCACTTCCCGAATGCTTTCGTTGTAGACTACACCGAGCACTTCGGCGACACAGAAGGTGTAGGTGCATTTACACTCTACATCAAACAAAAGAAAGACAAAACCGAGCTGGCTACAATCGACGGCGGATATCCGGTTTAAGCTTAACGTCTTCACGTTAAGTGCAGCTTAAAAACACACTCACCCGGCACACAAGTGCAGGGTGGATAAATATTAAGAGGCCTACGGGTCTCTTAATATTTATTTTTTTCGGAGAGGGGAACATCACACAATGACCAACTACTATGAGCTGCTCGGTGTCAGCCGGGATGCTTCGGAGGCAGAGATTAAGCAGGCTTACCGTAAACTGGCCAAAAAGTATCATCCTGATACCAACCAGGGAAGCGAGGAAGCAACGCGCAAGTTCAAGCTGATTCACGAGGCTTACAATACCTTGCGTGACGAAGCATTGCGGCAGGCATACGATGCCGAGCTCATCCGAAAAACTGAGGGGGCTGGCGGGGAACAGCAAGAGAGAGGGAGAGGGGCTGCATCCTCCAGCGGTGCGCGTACGGCAGCCAAAGGATTCAATCCGGCTGATATAGGAACTGACTTTGAGCAATTTTTTGGTTTTCATCCGAAAACGAAGGAGGGCTCACCAGGAAAAAAAACGAAAAAACCCGGTGATCCGACGGATACCTCCGCGATGTTCAACCAATTTTTCGGCATTCGTAAAAAGTGATGACTTCAGGATAGAAATGGGGGAAGCAAGCAGTGAAAACGGCGCAGAACAGATGGGTTTTCATCATAGATGTTGCCATGTTCGGGCTGATGCTGGCGATCGCCTTTTATGTGTTTAATCGTACAGGCTACAGCGGTCTGAAAACCGTGGTCGCGATAGGTATTGGAATCGGCGTGCTTGTATACATACTGCGTAATCTGGTGTCCGTTGTACCTGTGGCCAAGCCAAAGGCACAACGTCAGCGGATTGCCAAGCTGGTGTTGATTGATGAAGAGGGCGAGTCCATTAAAGAATGGTATATCGAAGGCGAAACGTCGCTCTTAATTGGTAAAACAACGTCGCGTTCGGAGGCGGATATTGATTTGGTAGGTACAGATTATGCCTCCCTGGTAAGTGTGGAGCATGCGGTACTCAACCGGGTGAACAGCGACTGGTTTGTGGAGGATGTGGATTCCGGTAATGGTACAGGCTTGCGGTCTGCCAACGAAAGTGTAACCAAGAAGTTGGAAAGCGGTGAGCCATACCGGATTTACTCAGGTGATTTATTATATATTGCCAATACGAGACTGCTCGTTAAATAGATGAGGGCTACAAAATCCTCAGATCGCTAAAAAGACAATCATGACAATGGGGGAAGGAACCGACTATGAGTTTGACAAGATGCCCGAACGGACACATGTTCAGTACACGAAAGCACGGAAATACGTGTCCATATTGCAACACGGTAGTAAATATAGCTGCACCCAAGAGCGCGGAGCCAGCAGCGAAAACAAACGTCGCAGGAGATAACGACAAAACAATGCCGTATTTGGGCGAGACGGTGGGCATTCATCCGGTAACCGGATGGCTGGTATGCATCGAAGGAGCACAGGTGGGTCAGGATTATCGCATTATGGCGGAGAAAAACTTTATCGGGCGCGCAGAGGAAATGCATGTCCGCATTATCGGGGACAACACGATTTCCCGTAGAAATCATGCGGTCATTGTGTATGATCCGAAGAAACGTAACTTTTACTTGCTGCCAGGCGATTCATCAGGTTTGGCGTACCACAATAACGAGGCGGTATATTCACCAGCAGAGCTGGCTGCCTATGACGTGATTCAGCTGGGACACAGCAAATTTATCTTTATCCCGTTGTGTGGCGCCCATTTTGAGTGGGATAACGAAAACTAGGACGGAATTGGGCAATGGTGCAGGGAGGTAACGATATGCAGCCTTATTTTGTTGTAAGTGGAGCTGCGGTACTATTCGCTGTTCTGCTCATGATCCGTATACGACTGACGCGAAGTTCCGGCAGCCGTACCGTGAGTGGAATTGAGATCGGAAATGGTCAAACGATCGGGAGCCGGAGCGAGCAGGATGATTATTTCTCCAGTATGACGACACCTGTCGGTACGCTGGCTGTTGTCGCAGACGGTATTAGTGGGCTGGCCAATGGGCGTATGTCCAGTACCTTGGCTGTGACGACTTTTACGAAGGCGTTTGCCAAGCTGGAAGATGCAACGAATTTGAATGGATATTTTGCAGAGGCGGCAACTCAAAGCAATCGCGGCATTTTGCAAAATTTGAACGGACAGGGCGGAGGAACGACGCTGGCTGCGGTCATTGTGTGCGGCTATCAGCTGTATTACGGAGCGGTGGGCGACAGCCTGATTACGATTTACCGCAATGGTCATTTCCAAACAGTCAATTCCAAGCATACAGCAGAAACACTGCTGGAGGAACGAGTGCTTGCTGGACAAATGACCTCGGAGGAAGCCAAAACGAGTCCAGTGCGTAATCAACTGGTCAACTACTTGGGCTATGAGGGCTTTGAAAGCATGGAACTGGGTAATGCACCGATTCGTCTGTATTCAGGCGATCATGTGCTGCTGTGCAGCGATGGCATTCAGGAGGCGCTGACGGAGATTGAATTGGAAGAGATTATGCGCAAGGGTGGAACACCGCAGGAAACAGCGGATGCCATGATCGACGCCATTAATGATAAAGGCTTTAAAAGTCAGGATAATGCGACAGTACTTATTTTGGCGATAGGATGAAACAAGAAAGACGGGGGTAGCGATGCGCAAGGACAACAGCGATTTTAGTACCGCCTTTGTGTCGGAAGCGGGCTCTTACATAGACAACCGGGACTATTTTGCATTCATGGAGACGGACGACATGGCCTGTTATGTCCTCGCAGACGGTCTGGATTCGGATCAGGAGCTGCGCAGCGCAGAAATGGTTGTCAAAACGGTGCTGGAAAACTTCATGGAGAAGCCTTCCATGTCCAAACGGCGCTTGATGAGAGATCTGCGTGAAGCGCAGGAATGGCTGCAATTTGAAAGCCGTCGCGTTCGGCTCAAAGCCAGTCTGCTGATGGTAGTGACCAACTATAACAAAATGGTGTATGTTTCGTGCGGTAATGTGCGGCTATATCATTTTCGCAATGGAAGGCTTAATTTTCGCAGTAAGGATCATAGTCTGGCTCAGTCATTGGCAGATGATGGACGCATTCCAGACGAAGCGACCAGCACACATGAGGAACGAGGTAATCTGCTGGAATACTTGGGAAATCCGAATGGAGTTCATGCCCATTACGCCAAAAAGACCCAGCTTGCAGATGGAGATGTAATCCTGCTTGCCACCTCAGGGATGTGGGAGGACGTCGAGCTGGCGGAAATGCTGGGGGCGCTGGAGGAAGCGAAGGACCCGGTCATGCTGACGGACACCTTGGAAGAGGTTCTGCTAAGCAAACAGCACCGGACGGTGAATAATTACACGGCTGCGGCCATTTATGTAAATAAAGTTTTTCAGGAAAAGCATAAAAACCGCCGCAAGTTGATCAAACGGATTTTGCTTGCGTTGCTTGTTTTTATTGTTGTGGGCGGGGGAGCATGGATTACGCTGGCTCGTATGGCTGCGAATAAGGCAGCTGCACTGGAAACGATGATCGAATCAGCCCAAGCCGCAGACGATTATGCAAGGACAGGAGATTATGCGAAGGCGCTCAAGTCCTACAGCGAAGCGAAAAACGCGGCGGTTAAAATTAACGATAAGATTCATAAGCGACTGTATACAGCCGAGCAGAAACTATCTCAATTGCTGGTGGACGGAGACGGCTATGTGGAAAAGGCGGACTTTACCAAAGCTGAAGCCAGCTACGAGAAAGCACGAAAAAGCGCCGGGCTATATCCACCATTTAATGTGAAGGATATTGAGCATAAAATCGATCAATTGGACAGCTATGCCGAGACAGCGAGCTGGATGAAGGACGGAGATTTAAAATTTCAGGGCGGCGATTACACGAATGCGCTTAAGCTATACAAGAAAGCAAACAAGGCTGCGATGGAATCCGGTTATACGTCCGCACAAAAAGAACTGGAGAAGAAAATTACCGAGGCCAACGATAAATTGACAGCTATTCAGCAGCAGCTCAAGGAGATTCAAGCTGGAAAACTTCAGGCCAAAGGGGATCGGATGATGAAGGATCTCGATTATGAAGGAGCCATTGATGCCTATAGCGGGGCACAGGAAATTTATCAGGAGATCGATAAGCTCGAAAGTGTTCTGGCATTGGAGCGGAGTATTGCCAAGGCGGAGGAAAAGCAGAGCGCGGAACAGCAGAAAAATGGTCAGCTTCCTGCTGGATTGGGATTGTCTGACGGAGCGTTGAACGACACGGACGCAGGGGACACAGCGGGTGGAACTTCATCTTCCGCTACTGCAACCCCTGCTGCAGAATCGCAAACGAAGGCTGCGCCAACGGCTTCAGCGGGAACTACACCCGCGAAGAAGGAAGCCACTTCGGCTGCAAAGAGTATGGGTACAGGCGATGGAACTCCCCCTTCGGCCAAGGTGGATACCAACAAAGAGCAAGGAACTGCTGATTCCGCTTCTAAAGCAGCAGGGGCGTCTGATTCAGAGAATCAAGATCGGGCTGCTGCGAACGGAGGTTAAGTTTTTCATGTTCAATGAATGCTGGAGCCGGAAAGGAGTGAGACGTCGTGAAAGAGCTGGTACAGGACCGTTTGAGCAAGATGGACGATTTAGAGCAGAGACGTTTACTGAAAAATATGATGGCGGGGGTATTTATGAACCTCGTCGAATATCAGGAAGAAATGACCCGCCAGCTAGAACGGCGGGTATTTGAGGAAATTGAGAATACGGAAGAAAAGATTGATGTGTACGTGTCATTGACATCGCGTGAGGACTATGACCCAATTCATGAATTTTTATATCCTGTGTTACCGTCTGATACGGAGGAAAAGCAGATGGACATCAGCCGTGTGGCAGAGGTGGTACGCGAAGGCGGTGCGATGCCGTTGTTTACGCTTTTTCTTGAGATGGAGACCGAACGTATCTCAGCGCTGGTGCGCAGCAAACGAATTTTCTCAGGAATGTTGGTCACGGAAACCGGCAATTATCCGATTCGTTTTCGTCTGGAGCATAACCGTTCTTATATTTTGGAGATTGAGCAGTTATATCACACGTTTATGCAAAATGGCATGCCGTGGAAAACAATTAATCATCCGTACGCTTATAAGTTTGTGGACTGTGTATTGATTGGTGGAGACGGCGAGCCGGCCGCCCATGAAGAAATTCATGAAATTACAATTTCATTGGAGGAATTCGACGTTTTTAAGAAGGGCGACGTTTTTCCGCTTTGGAACATTGAAAGGCTATCTCTAAAGAACAGCGGTTTTCCTATACCCGCTATGGATCGTGTGAACTATGAGCATGTGCTGCCTTTGCGAAAAACAGGTCCTGAGCATGGTTATTTGATTGACGGGACTGAAGGCGATATCCGGTATATCAAGCGTACAGAAGAGGAACTGACGATTGTCACACCACGTGACAAGTCTGGCGAATGGAATGTGTTGAAGGTTACGAAGCCTGTTACAACGAGACTTAGTCGTCAGACTTATCCGTTATTGTCTAATCGGCGACAGGACAGCTTTTTGGGCCGCTATGCAGGAAAACAGGCCGTGATTGTCCGTGCCAAAGCGGAAATCATGCGCATCGTAAACTCATTTGAAGCAGCGCAGGGGCTGGAGCTGGAACGTGTGGACATCTGGGGAGGTGCAGGGAGAAATGATGTAAGCAACCTTGTAACCAAAACCCAGACGTATCCGTTAAATCCGTTTGTCAGCGATAACGTACGGACAGAGGAAGGCAAGCAGATCATGCGTTTGGGGTTCAGACGTGGTTCTGACGATGTTTTGCCCACCGCGCCTGCTTATATTTTATCCGATTTAATGAGCTTTCTGGTATCAGAAGTGCAGATGTATTTTCCAGAGTACAAGTGTGAAGGAGAATGGGTGTGAATTACGTCTGGGATTTGCTCATGCGAGCGAGAGAACAGGGGCTGGATGTAGATAAATTCCGCTTCGTACCCGCTGTCAGCTACTCTCCGTATATGGAGCTTAGTCTGGCAGAGTTGAATACTTCCCATTTGGAGCAGGTAGTGGAAATCAATCCGTACTACCGCTTTTATTCTATTTTTCGGGATCTGTTTCCACCGGATGCTGAAGAGTATCTGGAGCTGAGAGAATCGCTATTTGATATTATGATGCATTTTCTGGCGGAAATGGACTTGTATCAAGGGATGAATCGGCGGGAGTACCATATCCGGTTTGTTCGGCGTGATATTGCAGAGGGCATTTTTGGCCCGAAGGTAAAGGAAGGTTTTGGACAATTAAACCGTGAGGATCAGGACGCGATTGCTGAAGGATTGCTGCGCCTGTATGAGACGGGAGAAGCCGTACATCTGCTAAAAGAAACGATGCGACGCGTCTTTCATCGCTCAATCATTTACACCAATTGTGAGGAAAAAGACGAATTACTCATCTATATCGGCCAAGAGGAGACGCCATTGTCACGGATTAAAGTGGATTTGATTCTGGATTTGTTTCTTCCGGCACGTTTTACGACGGAATTGTATTGGACAAGTCATTTCGGCATTTTAGAGGAAGATCCTACGATGAAAATAGACGCTATCGCCCTCTATTAAGGCTAAATGGCTAAGAAAGGACATGTGAACGATGAACGGACCCTATACATACAGGTTGCTAGACCCGCTCACCGATCGAAAAAGCATACGCTTCACGGCGAAATACACGCGGGCGGAATTGGAGCAAATGACGACCTTTCAGTTACGCGGAATATGCGATAAGGAACGACTGGTCGAGGGCTTTGCCAATCGCCTGGCACGTGAAGAATTGATTCGCGTGATTTTGCGATTTCGGAGTGCGGAAGAGCATTTACTCATCACAAGGCCGAATCCTGGTGGTTTTGAACGCATGGAATCGGCACTACAGCGAAACTGGAACGACCGTCGGCAGGAGAGCAGCGGTATCCGGGTTCCCGCTAAAATCACACTGTATCAGGGTGTACGCACAGGTCGCATGGACAACTACCGGATCGAATCCGATTTGCCTTGGCTGAGCTCATCTAATGTGCTGCTGGTGAATGCGACAGGAGAACTGTGCGGTGTTTTGAATTTGGTGAAGGATGAGGGACGAGCAGGCGTATATTATCTTTCTCGTCATCGCAACGCTGAACTGCGAGAGACGTCCAATCATAGTTATAGCCTGCTATTTCTGCGAAGACAGGAATCAGAATATTTTTATAACCTCTACTATGGAGATAAGCCAATGCTGCCGCTGAAGCTTCAAGGTCACCGGGTTCCGGTGGCAGAGCTGATCATTCGGGGCACTGAAACTACAGATGCAGTACTTGCGATTGATTTTGGCACCTCGAACACCACAGCAGGTGCTTATTTGGATAGCTCCTACGTTACGGCTCCTGATACAGGTATGAGCAGCACGGTAAGGCTGAACGCCATCAATTATGTGTCATTCCCCGGCCCAGAAGGGGCAGAAGGCGACTGGATCGAAGTATTGCCGACTGCTATTCGCGTCGCAGACTGCTCCAATCCAGAACATATCCTTTATGTATTTGGGGAGGATGCACTACGTGGATCTGACGTGGCAGGCAGCCGTGCGACAGTATTGCGGGGGATCAAGCGGTGGGTCAACGATTATAAGCGAATCGAGGAATTAATGGATTCCGAGGGGAATACAGCAACCGCTTCCCGCAGTGATATTTTAGCTGCTTTTATCCGTTATGTGATTGCTACAGCCGAGCAGCAATTTAAGTGTCGGTTTCGCAACCTGCACTTTTCTGCTCCCGTAAAGCTGCAGCCCCAGTTTATAGAGATGTTTAGTGATATTTTACCTGATTACCAGATTGAAGCGGAGGATGCGCTGGACGAAGGGCTGGCTGTGCTGTACAACACGCTGGCAGACCAGATGGAACGAGGGACTTTTGCGGACGGTGAGGAGTATCAGGCACTTGTCATTGATTGTGGTGGAGGCACGACAGATTTGTCTTCCTGCCGATTCCGAATTGAGGACGGACGTATTGCTTACAAGCTGGATATTCACACAACGTATGAAAATGGGGATACCAATTTTGGCGGAAACAATCTGACGTATCGGATTATGCAGTTTATGAAAATTGTATTTGCAGGTTATTATGCTGCCGAGACGCGCTTGCCTGACACCGATATTGATGCCCTGATCGGCATTCCTTCGGGAGATTTGTACCGTCATGTGGATGAGTTTGGTGTAGATGCTGTATATGCGGGACTGGAGGAACGCTACCGAGAGGCAGAGGCCATCTTGCCTACCGCGTTCAAACAGTATGAGCATGCTACACGGGATGAATATCAGCGAGTACTGAGTAATTTTCATCTATTGTGGAGCGCGGCAGAAAATATGAAAAAGGAATTTTTTCTACGCACGGGGATCTTGCGCAGCCGCTTCGAATCCGAGCAGGTATTATCTGCTGAAAGCGACCTGAACATTGCAGTGATGGACCGTTGGCTGGTATCAGTCATCGAGAACGGACGGTTTCGTGATGAATATGGTTTGCCTGATGTAGTGTTTAACATTCGGGAAATACAGCAGCTTCTTAAGGCAGACATCTACAATATTGTGCGCAAGTTTTTGGATGAATTTTATCTGGAGGGGCGCTTGCAGGATTATTCGATTATCAAGCTAACCGGGCAGTCCTGCCGGATTGACGTATTTCGCGAAGCACTCAAGGAATTTGTACCAGGGCGCAGTATTGAGTTCCGTCAAAAGGCAGAGGACCTCAGCCGGGTACCTGAGTTGAAAATGGCCTGTCTGCGCGGGGCTATCCGTTACCTGAACGCTAAAAAAATGGGCACGATTGAGCCTGTCATTACCAATCATATTCCGGCTATTCCGTACACGGTCAGCGCATGGACACATACGGGTCGCGAGAAGGAGCTGATTGCGAGTTTGGAAAGCAACCGGGTACGCGGTTCTATTTCCCGGCCGTCTCATGCGGCTGAGGTGGAGTTCTTCCTGACGGCCGACGGCGGCAAGCTGCGTCAGCGTCATGTGTACCGTAGTCGGCCAGAAGCTTTTGAACCCATGCCTTATGAGGAAATTGCCGTGCTGTACGGGCGGGATATCCCGCAGGATGATACGGACTCTATCCGTAATGGGGAAACGAAATATTTTGTTTTTGTCGGAGATAGCCGCTGGGGTTTTTATGTAGTGCCGATTACCCGCCGAGATGAATTGCTGCATCTGGGACCCAAACGCTTTTTTGCTTTCGAAAATGATCTCTCCGAGCTGGATTTCTTTGACGGCACGAAATAGTAAATTAAGGATTTCACAAAATGCTGAAATCAGAAAAGTACACAACACTTGGAGGGGATAGCGTGCTGTATGCAGGTTTTTGGAAACGAACTTTGGCTTATATCATCGATAGCCTTATTCTATGGTTTGTATTTTTAATAATTGGATTGATCTGGCTTGTGATTCGGACCTTAGGGGATTGGGTACCATCTCCGGCAGAAAGCTCTTTGCTCTCAGATGGATCGACTTATATTTTTACAATGAAAACAATAGGACAGACCTTGCTGAATTGGGGAGCTATATGGCTATATTATGCGCTTATGGAATCGTCCAAATGCAAAGCAACGGTGGGCAAGCTGGCTCTCGGCATCGTTGTGGTAGATGAGTTTAACCATAAGCTCAGCTTTGGACGTGCAAGTGCACGCTACTGGAGTAAGCTTCTATCAGTCATCATTTTGTTCGTCGGTTTTATTATGGCAGGCTTTACGGCTAGAAAACAGGCTCTTCACGATCTGATCGCCCGTACCTATGTTGTGGACAAACGCGAGCTGGACTATATCCTTCGTGAGCAGGCTGATCGCGGAACCGGGATGTGACATTTAGGTTGGCACACAGATTCAAAGATTCTGATGAACAGCAGGCTTTAAACAGGAGGAGCAGCAGGATGTACGCTGGTTTTTGGAAAAGATTTTTAGCCCATTTGCTAGATTATACTATTTTATTTGTGACTATTCGTTTGATTGATACGTTGCCGTTTGTGACGATAGGGTTTGTCTCTGCGTTCGTAAAAATGCCGAATTTTTCGGAGTTTGTTTCACACTTAGACGATGTGTCGGTGAGAATTTTGGGAGCTATTATTATTTTTGGCCCTCTTTTATTGGATTGGCTTTACCACACCATCATGGAATCATCAAAATGCAGAGGAACGGTCGGCAAGCTGGCTGCGGGGATTGTCGTTGTGGATGAAAATAATGAAAAAATATCTTTCGGACGGGCCAACGCCCGCTACTGGGGTAAGATCATTAGCTTGGTCACTATATTTGTCGGTTACATCATGGTGGTCTTCACAGCGAAGAAGCAGGCGCTGCATGACAAAATCGCTTGTTCCTATGTGGTAAACAAAAAATGGCTCAATTACTCGGAGTATATAAAGCTTAACTCACAGATTCCAGAGGTGACTGTTCCGGCTCCTGCGCCCGGCGTAAATCGGTTGTCCGTTCCCTTGAATAAAGAAGAGCAGTAATGACGTCGCAGAGCGAAGAGAGGAGGAAACCACATGTTAACGCATATCGTTCCGAAGTTTGAGAAGGGCCGTATTCTAAAAACCGAGATGCTGGAGAACCTGCGAGACTACCCGCGCAGTTTTCTGGATATCCGGTATCAGGATTTTTCGGATGGCATTATCACCGGAATGAACGTAACTGTCGGGGAGAACACGCTGACCATTGGTAGAGGCATCGTGAAGCACAAGGATAGACTATACCTGCTGGAGCAGGAGCAGGAAGTGCCGTATGCGGCTACAGGCCGACTATCGGTGTTGAAGTTGCTCTTTTTGGAACAAACAGATCGCCCGGATTTCACAGCCCATCATGCAGATATCGTGCTGGAGGATGAGGCAGAGATCGGTCTGGATAAGATGGAGCTGGGCCGATTCAAGCTCAAAGATGGAGCCGTGCTTCGCTCGGATTATCAGGATTTTGCCGACATGGCAACCGAATTCAATACATGGAGTGATATTCATGCTCCTTTTGCGGGTTTGAAGCAGAGTACATTGCGCCCAGAGACGATGCGCTACTTCGCATCTGAGCTGCTTAAAAGTGGTGCCACAGATCCGATGGATTGTATGTTTGCGCTCATATGCCTGAACTCAGAAGCCGTAGACAGAGCTTCCATTCAGCATTACATTGCAAACCGAAATGGTGCGGAATACAGAGATTATTCTCATGCTCAGTTGCATAGACAGCTAGTTCTTATTCTAGAAGGCGCCGGACGTGGAAAACGAACAGCAGGCCGTTGGCAGGGCGGCGGCGGCGGACGGATGATTGTGGATTAGAAAATCAGGTAGAGGAGTGTGCATTATGAAATATGAGGATGAAAAGATTTTGGATCAGCTCCGCGAGATGGAGAAGCTGAAGAGGCCTAACAATATTTTAGCAGGACCCATAATCATTGACGGTCAAACCTATGTGTTTGAAGAGCGATCTTTCTTTAAAGATCGGCTGAAAATGCATGTCCCCTCTATCTTTAGTCCAATGCCCAAGCATTTGCAAAAGATTAAATATCCTCATGAGCAACGTCCAGAAATGATTTTGACGAATGATTTGGGCAGTGTGGATGTTACCCTGAATCGGGTGGACCAGACGCTACAAGATGAATGGGTGGAACAACTCACTTCTGGCATGAAGTCAATGATGAAAAATATGAATCCTGCCCATGTATTTTATGAAGAAAAAATAGTAGAGGTACATGGTAAGCAGATTGGCTATTTTGACTTTAAAAGTCCTGCACTGGACCAGCCCATCTACCACAATATGTTCTACTTTGAGCTGGAAGGAAAGACGGTCATGGGAACATTTTGTTGTCCGTATAAGCAGTATGCTGAATGGCGGGATGTCGCCCTGCAGATGATTCGTACCATTCAAACGGTTGACGAGGCAGAAGAGGAGGGATATGAATGAGTAACCCCATTTACACTACAGCAGATGTTCAGGTGGCCCCTTATCAGTTTCAGCGTGTATTAAGTATCCATCTTATTAAACAGTTAAACGAACATGTGAGCTTCTGCATACGTGGAATTGTTTCGGAGGACAAGCTGGATCAATACGTAGAAAAAGCAGATGAAGATGAGCACATCGAAGTCTTCTTAAAAAGTGAAGGCAAGGAGATCCGGTTTTTTCAGGGAATCGTCACGAATATTGCTGTAAAAGCTGTAAACGGAGTACGCGAGCTTACGATTGAAGCTAGCAGTGAAACCTTAATGATGGACATTCGCCCCAAACGTCGTTCATTCCAAAAAACAGGAGATTCATATAACAAACTATTTTCGCATGTTACAAGTTCGTATACTGATGCAGAAGTGATTGATGAGGCTTCTCATGGCGCAGCTATCGGTGAATTATTAGTGCAATACAATGAAACGGACTGGGCTTTTGTCAAAAGAATTGCTTCTCGGCTACATGCTGCTTTAATTCCAATTACGATGCAACAAGGACTGAAATATGTGATTGGTGTCCCCCATTCTAGTGCCCCTCAACCGCTGAACGAACATAACTATTCCATAAAAAAAGACTTGAAGGAGCACAAGCTCATGTCCCGTAACGGACTGCCGGAATATGGCGAGTCTAACAGCTTGAGCTATGAAGTGACCAGCAACAAAGTGCTAGAGCTCGGTAGCTCCGTTATTTTTCATAAAAGAACGCTTTACATAGCTAGGGCGGAGACGACCACAGAAGGAAATCTGATCGTGAATCGTTACATTTTACGGGATGCACATGGGTTAAAATGCCCAACCGTCTATGCCTATGATCTGTCAGGAGCCTCTCTGTTTGGCAAGGTGATTGATATTTCCAAAGAAAAAGTGAAAATCAATCTGGAAATTGATCAAGGCTCGACTGCATCCGGGGCTATGTGGTTTCCCTATTCTACGGTTTATTCTTCTCCTGATGGCAGCGGCTGGTATGTTATGCCGGAAGCAGGGGATCAAATTCGTCTGTACTTTCCGGATGAACGGGAGCAGAATGCTTTTGCCGCCAGTTCTGTCGATCTTACCTCCTCTGATCCCGTTAAAAGAAGTGATCCTGCGGTCAAAAGTATCAGCACCAAGTACGGCAAACAAGTCGTTTTCAAGCCTGGTGCAGTAGAAATTATCAACAGTGGGCAAATGCTCATGCGCCTCACGGATGAAGGCGGGATCGAAATTAACAGTAACAAAAAAATAACCCTGTCTGCTCAGGAAGATATCCAAATTACAGGGGGAGCAAAAATTATTATGGAGGGGAAAGAAGGCGTGAGTTTTATTCAATCCGGAGCCAAACTGGACATCATGGACGATGTGAGATTAACCGGGGGTAAGGTGAACATTGAATGAAGCTCATGGATCGGGATGCTGCGTTGCAGGATTTGCTGGAAAAGCACGTATTTACGGAATGGATACATGATTTGGCTCTTATTGAAAACAACTTTCTGACGCGCCAGCAAGCCATTGAAGACGAGCTTATAGCAGTTTTAGAGTCGCTATGCCAGCTCGCTACCCTTCAGCACGAGCAAGGTCGTAAGGGGGATATTCGATATATTTATATCTCCTTGCTTAGAACTCGTGTTATGAAAAATAAAGCGGTTTATCGTATAGATGCCTATGATGAAAATTGGTTTCTGGATGAGACTGAATGCGCTGTGGAATGGTCGGCAGACTTTGTTTTCGAGCCTCTGTTCAATCGCATGACTAAGCTGGAACAGCTTAAATCAGATTATGCCCGTAAGATCACGACGATGGATATTGAACAAATTCAACAAATTGAGGCGGTCAAATACCATCTGCTCACTGTTGAGTTCTTGAAAAACCAGATGCCAGTTTTTATCGCTTCCCCTTCGTTAGAAAGGATGCCAAAAGCAAATGCATGCACGATATTTGCTGGAGAATATCGAGATGATAGCGAAATATTGTGCCGTTTTAGGCATAGTGAGAGAGCCGAGACACGAGAGGGGGAATCTTCATGGATTATTTCCTCTTAAAGCAGGATGTGCGGTATACCAATGTTCCTAGGCTACAAAAGGTGATGGAAACGATTGATCCGTGGAAGCTGTATGATTTGCAGCCGGAGGATATTGTCAAGCCATTGATGTTTCACGTGAAGGCAGATGCAGAAAGTATTTTTATTGATTATCTAGAAGGTCCCATTCCTCTTATTTCAGATGCTTTAAAGCGTCTTGTCCAGGCCTATGTGCCGGAGATGCCTATGAAATTAACGATACTTACTCAGATCGAACAGAGGATACAGAAGAATTACTATATTCCTTTTGTGGAGCGGCTTACAGCAGTACATCCAGAAAGCGAATGGAATTTGGATCAAAGTGTGCTTCGAAAGCTGGTATTACATGCAGATGCTATTCGGGGCCACAAGATATTTACAATCCAGGAGAGTGCTATCCCGATGATCATCGTCCGTTTAGACGTGGCGGAAAGTATATTGCGGCGTGATTACACAGGGATCGCTTTGGAGCAAGTCGAGGTGAAATAGGGAGGGAAAGGGCACATGTCAGATAATGAGTATTATGTCGTACGGGGGGCCTGTATGCGTTGCACTTGCGGGACCCATCCTCGAAAGATCAATTTGCCGAACAGCCACGGGGCTTTTGTTAATGGTAAACCCATGATGAATGAAGGAGATTATTCTCCTGAAAATGTCCCTCATTTTGGAATTTGTAACAGTCCGGAACAGCCGAGTGCCGAGACTATATATCTGATCGCCGAAGATGGCTCCACAATCTCAGGAAAGCCATGCCTGCCGATGCTGACGGATAAGTGGAAAAACACAAAAGAACAGACAAAGGTGGAAGGCCAGCCAGCCTTGACGACCTCTTCATTTCAGACTTGTTTATATCATGGATTTATCGAATTTCATACGAATGGCCAGCAGGAGGAGTAGCTGGAAGGGAGGTTTGAAAACATGATAGGATATGATCAGATTCGAATAGATTCCCCCTACCCCATACAGGTCTTAAAGGATGTTCAGATCGAGTGGAAGCCAGGTGAGCATGGGCGTATTACACTCACAGGCATTTGTAAGGAGTCGAGTCATGCCACGGCTGCGCTAGATGCGACCTCAGAGGATCAGCTACATGTGTATGCGCAGAATGGACAAGAGGAAATCAGCTTATTTAAGGGTGTCGTCCATACGGTGGAAGTTGAGAACCATAATGGAGTATATACACTTACACTGGAAGGAATCAGTGGCTCATTTGAGCTGGATATTGTCAAAAGAAAGCGGTCTTTTCCTGAGGAAAAACAAACATATAAACAGTTAGTGAGTAAGCTTGCTCAAGGCTATGAGCGAAGTGATGTCTTGTTCCAGACCGGAGAGCAGTCGGTAGGCGAAGCCATTTTACAATATGATGAAACCGACTGGGAGCTTATGAAACGGATGGCGAGCCGTTTACATACAGTGGTGGTCAGCGACATATGGGAGTCCGCAGCGCCGAAGCTGTATTTCGGCATGCCAGCTGGCACCCAGCGAACGATTCGGAAGGATACGCTTTATACGGCAAGTAAAGATTTAAAGGGCTATCAGCGGGCAGGCGGAACGTCAGCCGGGCTACATGATACCGACTTTTTCAAATACGAGATCGAAAGCGGAGAACGGTATGCTCTTGGAGACGAGGTGCAATTTCGCCAGAAAACGATGATTGTAACTGAATTGCGAAGCCGCATGGAAAAGGGGCATTTGCTATTCAGTTATGTGTTGGCCCGCGCGGAGGGCATTCGCAGCGATTTCATTCCCAATCCCAAAACAATCGGAATTTCTCTGGAAGGAGAGGTTCTGGCGGTACGGGGAGAGGAAGTGAAGCTGCGGCTGGCGATTGATAAGGATGATGGAGTATCCGAGCCGCATTGGTACCCGTTCGCTCCCCCAACGGGAAGTGCGATGTACAGTATGCCGAAGGTGGGAACACAGGCAAGCCTGTATTTTCCAGATGCATCTGGTTCCAGAGCAATGATTTTGGGTGCGGTTCGTACAAATGGAGACGGTTGCGCGAAAACGAGTAATCCCAATGATCGATATTTTGGTACGGAGCATGGAAGTGAGCTGAAAATGGCACCGGGTCGCATCCATATCATGGGTGATCCGGGTGGGACATTGCAGATGAGTCTGGACGATGCTACTGGGATTGAAATAACTAGTCCCAAGAAGTTATCGTTAGAAGCAGAGCAGGAAATCATTCTGAATACGCCGAAAAAAATCATTATTGACGGAACCAGTCAGGTCATGGCGTATCAGACGGGAGGAAGCACGGGGCTTTCGGTAGAAAACGAATACCACGTGTTGGGAGTAAACGTCTGGGCGGACGGTAGCGACCGAACTGCATACCCGCCGTTTGATGATGAACCGAAGGAAGGCGAGCCACCTCCACCGCCGCCACCCCCTGAACCGTTTGACTGGGGCAAGCTGGGGATGAATATTTTGGGCGGTTTGGCGGTTGTGGCAGCTGTAGCCGTGGTGGCGGCCATTACGGTAGCGACGCTTGGAGCGGGTACGGTGGTCATTGCGGCGGTAGCCGGAGGAGCACTGCTTGCAGGCGGCTTGGGCGTAGCGAGTTTGGCGGCATCGGATATCGCCCGAGGGGAAGTGAGCGACTTTAGTGACTATGCCCTGACCGGCTTAAAAGAAGCGGGGATCGGGGCAGTGTCTGGAGCGATCTTTGGTCCACTCGGTGTAGGAGGAACGTTGCTAAGAAAAGCAGCGATCGGCGGTGTAACAAATGCCGCGGAAAATTTGGCGAGTCAGGTGCTGAGTGGTGAAAAAATCAACTGGGGCTCAGTAGCAAAAGACGCAGGACTGGGCTTTGTCACCGTGGGCGTACTGGATTCCAAAGTAGGCAAGGCCATCGGCGGATTCGCGGAAAAGGTAAGCAGCAAAGTTACACCGCAATGGATTAGCAAAGGTGTGGATGCAGTCGGGGCAGGCTTTGGTAAAGCTGTAACCAAACTGGAGCAGACCGGCAGTAAACTGGGTCAGAAGTTCAATGAGCAACTAAGTAAAATGGCAGACGGCCTCAACCCCGGTAAGTTGGCCACAGCCAACGGAGCGCCAGTTCCGCACGTTAATAAGATGGACAGCGGACCACTTCCACAGACAGATGTGCAGAAGAATTACAACAAGGTCATGAAGGAAATGGAAGAGAACTCGGCGAAAAAGGTTGAGGGGACGGGTAAAGGTGATCCAGGTGGTAGTAAGGCTGACAATATCAAAAAAGAAATTAAAACTTTAGATGAACAAATAGCGAAATTGAAAAAAGAAAGAAATGAGGATGACCTCAAAAGATTAACACGTAAAAGAAACAAATTGGCAAACAAACTAGATACTAAAGATGAAATTAGTGATAATTTTGACTTGAAAGACGCAAAAGAACATGAAAGAAAAATCGATAACTCTAAATATTTTAGTCATGATAAAGGTGATTTTGGAGAAGAAGTAGCGAAAAAAGTAGCAAAAGATAACAATTTAGGTGAAGACATTTCAGATTTTTTCCAAATAGGTAGGAACGGTGTAGATGCGACATTTTTATCAAAGGGTCCTCCACCAAAATTAACAATGATTGAATCAAAAGCATCAGATTCCGCCAGTTTTAGTTATTCTAATAAACAAAAATTGGGAGGGGAAGCTTATTTTCAAGATATGCTAAAAAGTAGCAATTCAATATATGCGGCTTTTCAGACTAAATTGAAAAAACTAAAAAAGGAGTATCCTGGATTGCAATTTGATTTTATTAGGGTAGAAACAGATTTAAAGATAACCAAAACTGGATTTGGTGTAGACGAATTAAAGATAAAAGATTGGAACAAAGCAATAGACTAACCTTAAGGAGGACATAATGCTAAATCCAAAAAAACTAGAAATGGCGTATAGAAGATACAGTAAAAACTTTGTTGACGGGATCAAATTTGAAGAAATTAAAAATGAATATGAAGAGTGCCAAAGTGAAATAATTAATATCGTCGATTTGAATGCCGTAGAGAAGGATCATATTTTATTAATAGATTTAGACTCAGTTTTCTCATATTACCTCTCAAAATGGAAGTACGATGTTTTAATTAATGGTGGAAATAGAGTAGAAGAATTGAAAAAGATGCAAATGGTCGTTTTTTACCAGTGTATGGGGCAAGATCTTTATAAAATCCGTTACCCTGGGATGATGCCAGAATACTCGTTTCGGGAAGTCATAACAGCCTTAATTCATTTCACGATGTTTGGGTGGGAGAAAGAAGAAAACATATTATTTGACTTTATAGAGAACAACCTTGGAAGTAATATACTAGAAGCTAATGAATGGAACAAACATACGTGGTTTTTATTGGAGTTATACTTACAATATAGAAATAAAACTATTGCGGGAACGAGTCAATACTTGCATATAGCTGTGAAAGAAAAATTCAAGGAAGCTGGGCTTCGATACGATTTAATACCGGAAGACCTGGATGTTTATAAGGGAGTGTTGGAGCAATGGAAAACTCGTGATTCGGAAGTAATTAACCGCCTGATTGGTGAAATGTCACTTTACCACTCGATGTTAGCCTCAGAAATAGGCGAGTCCATGGAATTTGGCGACTTTAGATATGGATTCTATCCATATGAAATATTGTTCTTGCTTTATGTAAGGAATAAATTGAGTCTACCTGTTTTCAATCATTTTGACGATGTATTGATGAACACGCCAGAAGCGAAAATGGAAATTGGAGATCATGAATCTTATCCGGAATGGGACACGCTGTTGCGCCTCATAGATAACTTTTATCGTAAAAATTATCCCGAATATATTCCGAATAAACATGGGGAATTGTTTCAATAATTATAAGCGGAGGAAATCAACATGTCTGATGAGGAAATCGTACAGCTCATATTTGAAGATCGCCAAGACATGGAAGTCATTCTAAGTGATTTGGAGGAGTTAAGTATCTACGAAAGTGTATTAAAATATGGTCTATCTACGAAGAAATTTCTCTATCTTGATTATCGAGGTGAGCAATCTATGGAGATTGTTAACTATATTTTGGATTATGAATTTGCTCATAACCTTGAGTTGGCTTCCCAGGAGGAATTGGAGAAATTGGGGGAATTTGAATATGAGTATGTGCCTGACAAGATAAAAGAAGTCAATAATCTCATTTATCCAAAAAAGTATGGATTGTTTGCTTATCCAACTGGTGGCGACTATTATGCTTTATTTATTGCCAAACTGGAGCACAAATCTAAACTGCTGCGAGAAGATCTATTGGTTGATGAATGGACACCTCCCAAAGAAAGATGTATACAGTATTATTATTAACCCCACTTTCGTACTATAAATCTCTGATCTAACTTCTTGTAAACTTTCCAAAGCTTGTTCCAACTTGAATGATGAGGGGGAATGAGCTTTTTTGCATGCTCAAAATCAAAGGAGGGCAAGAGAAATGGCAAAGCAGGTTCAGGCAGGAGAAGAAAAATTGGGATTGATTTCACAGACACAAGCAGAGTATCAGGAGATAAGAGGCTACTGCCAGAAAGTACGAGGGTCGCGGCAACAGGCGGACAGTTAAGATGCGCTGATAGTAGTCAACATTATTTACGGCATGATGAAGGACAAAACAGTATTCCGCATGCCTGAACAAGCAGAAAAAAAGAAAACTAAACAGATGGAAATGCTAGTATTTTAGCAACCATCTTACTTTTCAATAGATTAGCTTTACAACATAGGGAACGGGTAGTGCTAAAGACAAAAGCTAATTGAGAATTAGAGATCTTGCTAGGGAGCAGTTAGAGAAGCATGTTCAGTTCCTCAAAGACGAGAGTAACAATTCAATCCAAGTGTAATGGAATCCTGACTTAATTAAGAAAGTACAAGAAACAAGAGGAAAGCCAAAAACGACCCCAAAAATCCGTACAAGGATGATGAAAGTTTCAAATCATGGCATGTTGAAAATTGTGCTGAGATTCAGGCGGTCATCGACTTTTATAGTCAACATTAAAAATAGAAAATATACTAGTAAGTATCTTTAAAGGTAAAGAGAAGTACTACCAGCCATGTAAAACTGTGAAAAGACATTTTTTGATTTTATTGATGACTTTCATGAATAGTATTTTTGAAAAATAGGAGAATGATTATGGATAACTTATCATATGATGCGAGAGAAATACTAATACAAGCAGGATGGAAACCAATTAATGAGGTTGACTTAACCGCAACAGTAAAGTTTTTAGAAGCAATGGGGTATCAAGTATTCGATTCAGTGATTGATGCACTAAGCGTATTTGGTGAAGTCGAATATAAATTTAAGCATCCCGATGGAAAGTTTGGAAACCTTTATTTTTAGTCCTGAAGAAGCTGTAGGGGATTATTATGAAAAAGAAAACTTCGAGGAATATGAGGCGCGAGTAAAAGAGCCGCTTGTTGTAGTTGGAGAAGCATATCGCGGAAATTTAATAATGTTTATTTCGAAATCCAGGAAGGTATACGGAAAAAATGGATATTCATTATTCAAGTTCGGAGATAACATCTTCGAAGCACTAGATACTCTATGTTTATTTAGAAAACCAGAAGAGGTAGAATAATAAAGTTCAGCTATCGGCTGAAAGGAACCTAGGCAAGATGACGGCGGACATGAATTGCAACTTTTAATAAGGTTAGTACAACAACTATAGTAATGAAGGTAGACAAAGAAAGTTACTTTAATCGCAGTTCAACTACGTGTAGCAGGGATTATTGTGTGAGAAAACCATTTGGTGACGACCGGTCAACCGATACAGGTAAAAGGATAAGTTTTAGGTTAGCATCCTTACCCTCTAATACAATCCGAAATTAACTTTACCTTTGTTTCTAAGTCGTGAGCCTGTTTGGGACAGAGGCGGGGGCGCAACAATAGATTTGTGGGAAAGGTGGTTTGATAAGTTATGAAGTACGGAATACACAGTAATTTAGTTGAAGAGGTTATTCAATTCTCAAATTCTATGATGGATTTTCCAAAAATAGAAAGACCTCAAAATATTGTTACAATTAATCAATATGAAGAGGCGAAAAGACTAGCCATTACTGAAGTTTTCGGTGAAGATGAATATACTTGGTCTGATATAAGACAACTTGAAATGGGAAAAGTTAAGGGAAAGTTGTATAAATTAGATTCCCAAAAACCTAATGGTTTGGATGAATTAACTGAATTAATAGCAGATGGTCTTAGAAGTCAAATAACGGACTCTTATAGTGATTTTTTTGAAAGTGTTGTAGTAGATTTGAGAAACTGCGCAATAAATCGTGCAATAAATGGTGAGATTGAAAATTTTTACGAACAAATTTTTAGAATCTATAAGGCTGGTGGTTTTCCATGTGGGTGGGATGGTGATTACCCAGACGAAGGAAGACTTAATGCTTATTTTTCTTAAAAACAGTAATGTTTTTCTTTACTTTGCACAATGAAACGAACGCCCAGGATCAGTCAGAAACACTACAGTAAAGATAAAAAACACTCCAATATAAAATTGCTGATAAAAAGGGGATGGTAATTGAACGCAAATCATAATCTCAGGCAGCCTGAGAAGCACGAGCTGGATACGTAACTTGAGCACAACAATATGAACAGATGATCATGGTGACGTTAGACTCGTGAATCATCTGTTTTTCGTTTTTTTTATCCTTTGTAATACTTTCGGTACACCGCGGGCGTTGTGCCTTCATACTTTTTGAATATTTTAATGAAATACCCCGGCTCATTGAAGCCGAGCTCGCTACTGATCTGGGATACCGGAATATCTGTAGCTTCGAGCAACTGCTTCGCCCATTTAATCTTCAGGCGGGAAAGATAGCTGGAAAAGTTCTCTCCCGTTTCCTTCGCAAACAGCCGACTAAAATAGCTTGGGCTAATGTGGCATAAGTCAGCCAAGGCTTTCAGAGAAAAAGTTTCACCTTTGTGCTCAAAAATATATTCGAAGGCGGGTTTTAGTACGGGATTTCCACACGAAATATCCACATCTCCTGAGGAATTCAGATAGGCATCTGCTAAGAAATTATTCATTTCTTTCTTAAGGTTTTCGATATGCTCCAACGAGTAGCCAGGAAGGATCTCGGACAACTGTGGAGTGGACTGTGTGGCCGACGCCTTCTCGAACATTTCTGCGAGAAGATTTTTGTTCATCGCTTCTTCAACAATATAATTACACAATAAGGATAACATGCTGGAGATCGTCTGAATTTCCTGATAGGTCATGGACGGTAGATCGGCGTAGTCGTTCTTAAGTTCTTCCCATTTGGAACTGTACAGTTTTTCATTTTTTGAGGTGAGGATTTGCTCGAGATGTAAGGCGCTCGAAGGATCGGCTAAGCGGACCTGACCTGCCATGACGGCGCCGATGTACTTATCGTCGATAATGATCGGTACCGCGATGTCGATGATATCATAATGACAGAGATAAATATAAGGTTTGTTGGAACGCACCGCTTCAAGTCCACCGCGAGAATCACATTTTTGGCAGTAGGGAAGGAGATTCTCATCTTGGCGAACCTTCTTGCAGAACGATTGGCATTGGCTGTGGCTAGTTACGGGATTCCCTTTATAATCGACGGTGAGAATGGCTAATTTGGTAACGGATGCTAATGAATCTTGCAACTGCTCCCACTTTTTCAAATCAAAGATTTTCTGGATGCTCAAATGTTCACGTATCAAGATTCTCATCCCTTATAGGTAAATTATTCTGTAAGCAATAACAAAAAAGTACAATTCGTGATCTTCAGTGCAAAAAAATACGATTGTAAATTATAATATATTCCTCGATTCCTCCAATGTAAAGTTTACATGGTTCGGTTATAGTCTTAATCAGAACGAAGCCAACACAATCATAAGGAGGAATTATAGATGAGAAAAGCTTTTATCAGCCCAAGCAAATATGTACAAGGTGAAAACGAATTGTTGAATTTGGGTTACTATGTGAGCACCTTCGGCAAATCCGCTTTACTGATTGCGCATCCTGACGATGTGGCGCGGGTAAAAGATAAGCTTGATTCCACTTTGGGTAAATATAACGTAACCTTTATTGAAAGCGGTTTTATGGGTGAGTGTTCCAGACAGGAAGTGTCTAGACTTCAGGAAATTGCTACTGCGAATGGATGCGATTGTATCGTAGGTCTCGGCGGTGGAAAAGCGATCGACGCGGCGAAATGCGTGGCTCAAGGGGAAGCGCTAATCATCTGTCCGACGATTGCTGCGACGGATGCACCGACAAGCCACTCGGCCGTTCTTTACACCCCAGAAGGCGCTTTCGACGATTACGCCTATTTTAAGCAAAGTCCGAGTGTCGTATTAGTCGACACCACCGTTATCGCTAATGCACCAACCCGATTCCTTGTATCAGGCATGGGTGATGCACTGTCAACTTACTTTGAAGCCCGTGCGACTTCTCGTTCTTACTCCAGGGTCAATGCCGGACTGCCTAACGGAGTGCGCGAAGGACAGTGTGCGCCAGCAGTAGGTACGAATGCGGCGATTGCACTTGCAACGCTATGCTATGAAATGCTGTTGAAAGACGGTGCCAAAGCAAAAGCGGCATGTGATGAAAACCAAGTTACGCAAGCACTCGAAAATATCATTGAAACTAATATTTTACTCTCAGGCCTCGGCTTCGAAAGCGGCGGACTTGCGGCGGCCCATGCAATTCATGATGGACTCACGATTTTGGAAGGCACGCATCATTATTATCATGGAGAGAAAGTTGCATTCGGCACGATCGCACAGCTGGTGCTCGAAAACGCACCCACGGAAGAATTACATCAGGTCCTTGATTTCTGTTTAGCCGTCGGTTTACCGGTCTGCTTGGCTGATATCGGCGTCGATCATATCAGCCAGGAAGAACTCATGGAAGTAGCTGCAAAGGCTTGCATTCTGGAGGAATCGATTCATTCCATGCCGTTTCCGGTCACAGTGGAGCAGGTTGCAGCGGCAATCGCTGCGGCCGACCGTATCGGGAGCCAGTACAAAGCGGAGGTAAAGTAGCATGAAAAAGGTCATCAACCGTGCGGAAAATTTGGTCCTTGAGATGTGCAGTGGTATTGCGCTTGCGCATCCCGAATTGGAATTTCTGCCAAAATACAAAGTGCTCAAGAAAAAGGAATTGAACGCGGAGAAAGTAACGCTCATCAGCGGCGGTGGCAGCGGGCATGAGCCCGCCCACGCCGGCTTCGTTGGCAAAGGGATGCTCGATGCCGCGGTCTGCGGTGATGTCTTCGCCTCTCCTTCACAAATTCAAGTATATCAGGCCATCCGAGCAACAACTGGGAAAAAAGGTGCGCTGCTGATTATTAAAAATTACAGCGGCGATATTATGAACTTTAGAAACGCCGCCCATTTGGCCACTGAAGACGGTCTGGAAGTGGACTATGTAAAGGTTGAGGACGACATCGCTGTAGAAGACAGCCTATATACAGTCGGACGGCGCGGGGTGGCGGGAACGGTACTCGTCCATAAGATCGCGGGTGCAGCGGCGGAAGAGGGCCGGAGTCTGGCGGAAGTTAAAGCAGTGGCCGAGAAAGCTGCTGCGAATGTACGCAGTATCGGATTCGCCCTGACTTCGTGTACCGTGCCGGCGAAGGGCACGCCAACATTAGAGCTCGGGCATGATGAAATCGAGTACGGCGTCGGCATTCACGGCGAGCCTGGGACCAGCCGCGAGAAGCTGACGGATGCGGATACGCTGGCAGGCAGAATGGTAACCGATCTCCTTCGAGACATGCAGATCGAAACTGGCTTCAGCGGAGAAATCGCCCTGTTGATCAATGGTTTCGGCGGTACGCCTCTGCAAGAACTGTACCTTTTCAACCATTCGGTCACTCGCGAACTAGCAGCGAAGGGGATCACGATCGATCGCACTTTTGTCAACAATTATATGACGAGTATCGATATGGCAGGTATCTCGGTTTCCATCATGAAGCTGGACAACGAACTGAAAACGCTCCTTTCCCATGAAAGCAACGCACCTGCGTTCAAGGTGGCTGGGCCTGTTGATCATGTCGAATTCACGGATATTTCAACTGTAGCAGACGAAAATCGGCAAGTATCCTTTGAGGTAGAAACGGACCCTACCTTCGTGGTTATTGAGAACAACAAAGTTACGTTGAACAATCTTATCTACTTAGTCGATAAGATGAGCGAGGTTATCATCAAGAATGAGGTATCTTTCTGCGATCTTGACTCTCATGCAGGTGACGGCGACTTTGGCATGAGCGTTGCTAAGGGATTTCGTCAGCTGAAACGGGAATGGAGAGACATCCTGAATCAAGATTCTTTGACGATGGGAGCCTTTCTTCATTCATGCTCGCTCGTCATCATGGAGTACTGCGGTGGCGCTTCGGGTCCGATCTGGGGCTCAGCATTTCGCGCAGCGGCACGATCTGCGGACGAACGAAGCGAACTCACCGTTTCCGAATTTGCAGATATGATGCAGGCTGCGGTGCAAGGCATACAATCGACAGGCGAACGTTCTTTCGGCAGAGGAGCCGTCGTGGGCGATAAAACGCTTATAGATGCATTAGTGCCATGTGCGGATAGCTGGGCGGAGAGCGCGAAATTAGATTTTGACGTGAAGACAGCCTTTGTAAGAGGTGCTCAAGCCGCTGTATCAGGGGCCAAAAAGACGGAAGACATCGTGGCGCGCATGGGCCGTGCCGGAACGGTAGGAGAGAGAAGCCTTGGTTATCCAGACGCGGGGGCTTATGCGCTTGGAGTGATTTTTACGGAGCTTGCTGAATGTTTGAACTAATTCTATAAATCCAAAATTACTGGCGCGAATACTTCGTTTAGATATCCATTCCTGCCTGTAACACTCGCTAATTCTTAAAAGTTCAAGGTTTGTTCATTGCAATTGATGTGCATTAGGTTTATAATTTCAGACGGATTCAAAGGGCTTATCCCGGAATCCATGGGAGTTCATCCCATCTGAGCTAGCTTACTGCATGCTCAAATATGAATTAAGCGAGGGATTTACAATGAAAACCTGCTGCACCATCCAAGTTGACGAAGACAGTTTAGTTATTGATTTGCCAGAAGAAGGAACCACGCTAGAGTCCCTGCTCGGTGATATTGAGAGCTGTGGAGGTAGTGAAGAACCTTGGCTGCAACTTATTGACAAGGTAATAGGTAACTCATCTGAGACTGTACTGACAGATCAAGCGACGGATGGCGGCGATATGAAGGAAGATCAGACGACCAAAGAACCTCAAGCAACTGCTCAGGGGTAATAGGGAGATCCTACGTTAAGACGAAATTTGTAACATTAATCGATCACATATAAGATCATCTATAAGACTGCTATACCGAGCCAAGGCATCGGGAAGCAGTCTTTTTTTATCAAACAACTAAAAATTCTCCGAATTTTGCAATCGGTAAGTGAGTCTTTTGTCCCTTTAGTATTCTATAGTAGCCAACCAAGCAGAACACATCCCAAAACCGTGACTTCCTGTTCATTTTCAATCATAAAGTCGAAATGTAACATGAAACTAACTATAATAGTAGTATCATCCATATACAGGTAAGTGACATCGATGTTTGGACCTGATCCTCTTATTGTATGAAGGAGGAGGTAAAAAAGCAGAGAACAACGCACTGATAAGTCTCATCTACTTTATAAAAAGGAAGGAACGTGTAAATGATGAATGGGCAATGGGTCCTGCCAAGGATTGCAAAAAGAGTAGCGGTGATGCTAACAGCAGTATTGCTATTAACGTTAACGAACGGATTCAACTGGAATACGCAAACAGCAGAGGCTGCCGGGACGACCCCTGTGGAACGTTACGGACAACTTTCGGTAAAAAGTGGTAAACTGGTGGATAAAAACGGTAAACCTGTACAACTCAAAGGTATTAGCTCTCACGGTGTCCAATGGTTTGGGGATCTGGTAAATCAGGACTCTATGAAATGGCTACGGGACGATTGGGGCATTTCCGTATTCCGGGTTGCACTGTACACTGAAGAAAATGGTTATATTGCCAACCCTTCTTTGAAAAATAAAGTGAAGGAAGCGATTGAGGCAGCACAGAAACTGGGCTTGTACGTCATTATTGACTGGCACATTCTTTCAGATGGCGATCCGAACATTCATAAAAATGAAGCCAAAGCTTTCTTTAATGAATTTTCGACTCAGTACGGCCATTTGCCTAACGTAATCTATGAACTTGCCAATGAGCCGAATGGGAATGTGAACTGGAACAATCAAATCCGACCTTATGCGTCTGAGGTATCTCAGGTTATTCGAGCTAAGGACCCGGACAATATTATTATTGTAGGAACAGGCACATGGAGTCAGGATGTACATGATGCAGCAGACCATCCACTTCCAGACAAGAATACAATGTATACCGTACATTTCTATGCGGGTACGCATGGACAATCTTTACGTGATCGGGTCGATTATGCGCTGAACAAAGGCGTGGGCATATTTGCTACCGAGTGGGGTACAAGCGATGCTTCGGGTAACGGTGGTCCGTTCCTGAATGAATCCAAAGTATGGACTGGTTTTCTTGCAAGCCGTGGAATCAGCTGGACTAACTGGTCGCTGGCAGATAAAAATGAGACCTCTGCTGCGTTGTTGCCTGGTGCTGACCGTAAGGGCGGATGGCCTGATTCGCAATTGTCGGCTTCCGGTAAATTCGTAAAACAGGCGATTCTGGAAGGCTCCAGCAACAATGGTGGAGGCGGAAACAACGGTGGGGATAACGGCGGAGATGGCAATACTGGCAATACTGGCGGTGATAACGGTGGTGGCAACAACGGCGGCGATAACGGCAACGGAGGAAGTACACCCGGCAGTAACGATCAAGGGATTGTGCTTCAGTATCGCACTGGTGACACGAACGCCAAGGATAACGCAATCCGTCCTGAATTTAATATCAAAAACACAGGAAAAACAGCTGTGAAGCTGAGTGATCTAAAAATTCGCTACTATTACACAGATGAAAGCAAACAAGCTCAACAGTTTTTTGTGGACTGGGCTAGGATTGGCACTGAAAAGGTAAAAGCAACTTTTGTAACATTGCCGAATCCAAAGGCCAAGGCTGATAAATATGTGGAGATTTCTTTCACAGATGGAGCGGGAACAATTCAGCCCGGCGGGGAAAGTGGAGAAATTCAACCCCGGATTCATGCTGCAAATTGGAGCAATTTTGATGAGACCAACGATTACTCCTATGGTGCTACCCAAACAGCATTCGCAGACTGGGACCATGGCACTGTATATCAGCAGGGTAAGCTGGTTTGGGGTATAGAACCTTAGAATTTAACCGTTACTAACTTTATCGAAACGAGTAAAGATATGGGACTTTAGGGTGCAATCTTTCCAAGCTTTGGAGTATAAAGCATACGTCTTTGGTATATGGATACTAGAACTTTAGGAGTGGACGACCCACTCTTTAGTGTCAGTTTATGTACTACCAAAGTACCATATGATATTCGACTTTTGTGGTGCATGAATTACTTCCATAGTGCAGAGGGGTTGGTTCCAATGAACCCTTCTCTACGACAAACCCCCGCTGTTGCCATCATAGGCAGGCGGGGGTTTTTGTGTTTCTGAAGCTCAGCCTCCGTTCAATCGCGTCTATACCAAAGCAAAAGCTTTGGCCAGCAGACGGTAGGACTGAACACGTTTATCAAAGTCATGAATGGATGAAACGACCAGTAACTCATCGGTACGATACTGCTCAGCCAGTCTTAGCAGCTGTTCTTTACACTGTTCAGGGGTACCAACAACACGCCAGGCTGCAGACTGACGCAGCCGCTCACGATCCAACTCCGTGTACGGATAGGACATTGCTGTTTTCACCGACGGAAGAGAACTCATTTCTTTACCTTGCATGAGCAAAAGGAAATACAAACTAGCACTGGACGCCAGCTGCTCAGCTTCCTCTTCGGTTTCCGCGCAGGCCACCGTAACTGCCGCCATGGAATGGGGCTTATCACCCAGGATCGAAGGCTGGAATTGCTCGTGGTAACGTGCGGTAGCTTCTACACCACCTGGAGTCCCGAAAAATTGGGCAAAGGCATAGGAGGCACCCATCATCGCGGCCAATCTGGCGCTCTCTCCGCTGGAGCCGAGCAACCATAATTCAGGAACGGTCGATATCATCGGGGAGGCATGAAGACCGGCAAATCGATGATTGTCAGGCACCGAATCATGGAAGTAATCGATTAAATCGAGAATCTGCTGTGGATATTGTTCGACAGATTGGTACTTGCCTTCCTGCAGGGCACGAGTAGCCAGGGGTAAACCACCGGGAGCACGCCCTATTCCCAGGTCGATGCGTCCTGGATGGAGCGCCTCCAGCAAGCGGAAGTTTTCGGCGACTTTATACGCGCTGTAGTGTGGCAGCATAATACCGCCTGAACCCACACGAATGCGTGATGTGTGAGCAGCCAAATGCGCAATCAGCACCTCAGGGCTGGAGTGCGCTAGTGTTTTGGACGCATGATGTTCGGATACCCAATAACGGCTATATCCCAGTTGATCAGCTTCACGCGCTAAATCTGTTGTATTGGATAATGCATCCTGAGCAGTACCGCCTTCAGGAATATGAGACTGGTCCAGTATACCCAGTTTAAGCATTTATAATCACCTCTTACACAACTGTATCAGACACAACTCATTAGGTCAAAACTCAAAAATGGATAGGTTGGAGTTTGGGGACCTTTTCGTTATAATAAAGGATGTGTAAAGGATGAGAGAACATCCTTGCTTATGGAGAGGGGATTAAATTTGTGTTAAGAACACCTTTGGGGCGTGTCCGACTCATGCTCTGGATTCAAGCTATAGCTTATTTGGCGATACTATTCACCCACCAGCCCCTGCAAGTTGCGGGCATGACCCAGGCGATTATGGTGATTGGTAACATATACCGGGTGAGCTTTTTGTTGCTCCTCGTTGCTTTGATCTATGGGAAAACAGCACTGCATTGGTCTATACGGCGGCCTCTTTTTATTATGTTTGCCTCCTTCATCCCGTTTGGTCTGATGATTATGGATTTTGTTTGGGTGCGAAAATGGACAGGGGATTCGGCAGCAGAACAGCGAGCTGCATCGTAATCTTAGAAGATTTGTTTCGTGTGAGTTGTCGAGGAGTTTATCGGGCGTAAGCGGGACTGGCCCCGATGCAGTAGAAAAGAACATTACGCAGTTTGATGCGTGGTGTTCTTTTTTTGTGCACCGGAGGAATCATTCTATATATTGTACTTTCGAGCGTTGGAAATCGAATTAAGAAAAATGCTGAACTAAAAATTCTACCGTTTTGCGTCTTTGAAAGCCTTCAACCCAATGTCCGGTAAACGGATAAATTTCAATCGTTTTCGGTGATTCAATACGGTTATAAGCGGCGAAAATCGTCTCTGGCATACACACCGTATCCTTGAACCCTACCGATACCATGATCGGGGTACGAATGCGATGAGCCAGATTCATCACGTCAAAATAACTTAATGTATGTAGTACCTGCTCCAAATGCTCCGGAAATCGGTTGGCGAATTCAGCTGCTTCCGTCAGGGAACTGGTAGAATTCATCATACCAAAATCCATATGACACATATTGGGGATATCCGCTACCGTAATGGCAGCTTTATCGCTGAGCGTAGCCACCATTAATGAAAGTCCGCCGCCCTGACTGGCGCCACTGATTGCGATTTTAGCCGAATCGACATCCGACTGCTCCGCTACCCAATCTACGGCTCTAAGGGCATCGGTTGTAATCGTTTTGTAGTAGCAGGTATCCTTGTCCAATATTCCTTTCGTTACCCAGCCTTTAACCGTACCATGAGGATCACCCAGACGGTCTCCCGTTTCTCCTCCCTGGCCACGCACATCTACGGCCAATACCGCAAAGCCAAGCATGAGCCAAGAGGAATAATCTTCAGGATAGCCTTTTCCGCCTGTATAGCCATGAAACAGAACGATACACGGCAACTTTTGATCTCCGGCAAATCGGGGGCGTACATACCAGGCATGCAGAGGCGTATCATCGACACCCTCAAAAGTAACTCGGTAAGCAAGAATATGAGGATATGGCGTTTCTACGAGAGTTTTGAACGCATGTACAGGTTTGGCGTGAACTTCTTCCAATGTTTTGGCCCAGAATAAATCTATATCCTTCGGGGCGGTAAGATCGGGCCGATATTGCTTCAATTCGGCAATTCTTTTTTCAATAACATTCATAATTAAGATTCTCCTTCATATAGAATGAACTTCTCCTTAAGCTTTACCCGGTAAAGTTGACTCCTCCAGCTCTCTTAGCAGCTCAAATGCTCTTTCATTAGTGCTTCCACACGTATCCTCATCAGCATGGAATCCACTGCATACAACTGGGCGCTCAGGTTTGCCAAACAATCGGCAACGGTAATCGGAAGTTAACTGAGGGCAAGGAACACCAGCTGGTTTTCCATCTGGCATGCCAGGAATAGGGGAAGAAATCGTAATGGCAATACAGCAGGCGGCACATCCTACTCGACACTCCAGTTGGGGTCACTCCTTAATTAATCTGTTATTTTTGTAACTTATGCATGAAGTGACATTAATGAAGCCATAATGTGAGGATGGCACAAAAAAAGCAGGAATACAAGGATAAGCGCACATTAGACACACTTTTTACACTAGGGGTGTATAAATAGTCGTAGAGGCACGTAGGATGGTATCAAGCCCCTAAATCAGTGTTTCGTTCGGTGGTAATATTAACCAATTGTCTTCTGTGTGTTCAAAAGGAGTTCGAGTGGTTAATAATAGAACACAACGATAAAAACTTAAACGAGGTGACGCAAAATGAGTTGGTTATGGGCATTGATTGTTGGTGGTATTATTGGTTGGTTGGCAGGAATTATCGCAGGTCGTGATGTTCCGGGTGGCGTGATAGGTAACATCATCGCTGGCTTTATCGGTGCATGGTTGGGTAGCTTGATTCTGGGAGACTGGGGTCCTGAAATCGGATCGTTCTACATCGTTCCTGCATTAATTGGTGCGATTGTGCTGGTCGTGATTGTAAGCTTGATCTTCCGTTCCGTTGGACGGAGCAGGGGTTAACTTTACGAATCATTGAATAGACTAGCCCCTATGGGGATTAGGACTAAAATGAAAAAAGCTGCTTCCGCAAGGTTCGAAAATGAACCTGTGGGAGCAGCTTTTTTTGAGGAAAATGACGAATTTTTCCTATTGAAACCGCCTGATATGAGGAACACTTAGAACGCCCAGCACGATACACATGCCGATGGTTGCAAACATGCCAATTGTGAACATACCACCAAGCTTATCTGCCACAGCACCTACTGCCAGATAGCCGACAGGGAGCAGGGCAAAGGAAAACATTAGATCCAGACTAGCTACACGTCCAAAAGACTCGGCTGGGACTAATTCCTGGAGGCTTGTCTCCCAGATAATCGCAAATATCATAATGCCAAATCCTTCGAGCATCATGCTCATAATCAGTCCTGGCATCCAAGTGACTACAGACAACAGTAGTAAAGCAAGACCGCTGACAAAAGCTCCTAAGTAAGCGAGTAGACCGCGATGCTTCCAATGCTTGCGTGATCCATACACAAAGGCCCCCAGCATAGCGCCAATGCCGCTACTTGCCATCGCAATGCCGTATACGACTGGACTGTAGCCATGATGAACCTTGAACAGCCACGGAATGAGTACAGCGATAATGCCTGAATAACAAATATTAATGAAGGAAAAGGCAAGAATCGTAATCCATAGCCAGGGGTGGCTTTTGAGAATGGTAAAGCCTGCGATAAAATCCTTGAGAAAATGCTGCTTACCCTGATCTTGCTGTTCTGGATCTACCTGACCTTTGCCGATGATGGAGGCCAAATGAGCGCTTAACATCCAAAAGCAGGCAAAAGATATCAGATAAGCGATAGAATCCAGTCCAAAGCCAACACCAGGTGAGGAAAAAGATACAATGAAGCCTCCTAACGGAGGGCCAAGTAGACGGACGGCTTGTATACTGATCTGGCTAAGTGCGTTGGCTGCATTGCGTATGTCCGGTGTGAATACCTGTGCACGTAAGGCAGAATAAGCAGGATTAAAGATACCGTCCATCAATCCGTACAACGCTAGGCCAACGAATAGAACCGGCAATTTCATTCCGCCTGTAAACATCAGCACCGCCGCAATGAACATCAGTCCAAACCGGGCGATATTCGTAAACAGAAGGAGACGAATTCGGTCAATTCTATCCACGATCATGCCTGCGAAAGGCAGAATAAGTACGTTAGGCAACATATAAACAGTCATCGCCAGTCCCATAATAGTAGTCGAGCCTGTTAGGGAATAGATAACCAGTGGCAAAATGACTGTGGTGACTGAGCTCCCCAACATTGCGATCCAATGTCCAAGCCACAACAAAGTGAACGCTTTGGATTGTTTTAAAGGTGAAGTGAAGGTAGCCCAGGCCGAGTGACTTCCTTCAGGTGATGTAGAGGATAAGGTTGAATTTTGGGTATCCATGATCACACTCCGGTATATTTCTAAACTGCATATTAAAACCTATTATACGAAATCTCTAACGTAAGGGTACAGAAAAAGTTGCAGTGAGGGGAGTTATAATGAATAGCCTGCCAATGAAAGAGTCAACCTAGAATAACTTTAGGCTGCAAAGATATATAGCTTACCTTTTGCATAGGGATTATTGGATAAAAGCATTGACGCGTGAAAATGAATGATGTACTATTCAATGACCAGCCGCGTGCTAGGTTATCAAGAAAAAGGGAAAGAGTGTGGATACCATGAAAAAATTTAGTTTTTTGCCGATTGTACTCATCGTGATGGCATTGCTGGTTTCGGCCTGCGGTAACAACGATAAAGGCGCCAGTAACAATAATGCATCTACCGGAGATAACGGATCTAATAATGGAAAAGCAGATACTACTGCTACAGCTACTCTTGAATCTGTAAAAGCAAGCGGCAAGCTAAGAATTGGCACGGAAGGCACCTATGCTCCGTTTACCTACCACGATGCTGCAGGTAAACTGACAGGCTTCGATGTCGATATTGCGACTGAAGTGAGCAAACGCCTGGGTGTACAACCGGAGTTTATCGAGACGCAATGGGACGGCATATTCGCAGGGTTGAACTCCAAGCGGTTTGACACGGTGTTCAATGAAGTATCCATTACAGATGAGCGCAAGCAAAAATATGATTTTTCTGATCCGTATATTGTCTCCAAGGCAGTTCTGATCGTAAGCGAAGACAATACAGACATCCAGAAATTTGCTGATCTAAAAGGGAAAAAGGCTGGGCAGTCCCTGACCAGTAACCTGACTCAAATCGCGAAAAGCAACGGCGCAGAAATTGTGGCAACAGAGGGATTCAACCAAGCCATTGACCTCCTGACTTCCAAGCGGGTGGATGCGACCGTCAATGATGGATTATCCTATCTTGATCTGAAAAAGCAAAAGCCTGACGCACCAATTAAAAAGGTGGACGAATCTTCAGATGCTTCACACAGCGCAGCTGTATTCAATAAAGGCAGCGAAGATTTGATCAAGGAAGTAAACAAAGCGCTGGCTGATATGAAGGCTGACGGTACGTACCTGAAAATTTCCGAGAAATATTTTGGAGCCGACGTATCCAAATAATAAATGAAGACCCAACGTTCGCCAAGTCGAACCGAATCTTCCCAAACCTATCTTTTCAAAGGATGTCTGTACAATGGATGATCGCCAAATACAAATCATTATCGATTCATTATTGCCTCTGCTAAAAGCAGGGGTTTCTTTTACGATTCCGCTCACGCTTATCTCCTTTGCTCTTGGACTCGTGCTGGCGCTGATTACAGCGTTGGCCCGGCTGTCCAAATGGAGAATACTCAAGCTGATTTTCGGCTTCTATGTATGGGTGATTCGAGGAACTCCTTTGCTGGTGCAATTGTATATTATTTTCTATGGTTTACCTTCCGTAGGTATTACACTGGACCCGTTTATTGCTTCAGTGATCGGCTTTACTCTCAGCGTAGGGGCTTATAGCTCTGAAATTATGCGTGCGGCTATCATATCCATTCAGGAAGGCCAATGGGAGGCGGGGTACTCCCTGGGGATGACGCGCTGGCAAGTATTGCGTCGTATCGTGCTTCCGCAAGCATCCCGTGTGTCCGTACCTCCGTTGGCTAATTCATTCATCAGCTTGGTGAAGGATACCTCACTGGCTGCGACCATCACCTATGTGGAAATGTTCAGAACGGCTAACCAGATTGTAGCTACCACATACGAACCGCTATTGGTGTATACCGAGGCGGGAGTTATTTACCTGCTGTTTAGCACCATTTTGACTGTGCTGCAAAATTACCTGGAGAAGCGACTAGGCCGTTTTTCCGTCAGATAAAGGAGATTGTACCGGTGATCCAAATTCGGAATATACACAAATCGTTCGGCTCGCTGGAAGTGCTTAAGGGTGTTGACGTGACGTTGGATAAGGGGAAAGTGCTTGTTATCATCGGTCCTTCCGGCTCTGGTAAAACAACGCTTTTACGCTGCTTGAATTTGCTGGAGGTTCCTGACCAAGGAGAGATCCAAGTAGGGGATATTGCACTGAATTTTGCGAAAGGAACGAAGCTACGGCAAGAAAACATTTTGGCGCTGCGCAAGCGGACAGGGATGGTATTTCAATCCTACAATCTCTTCCCGCATATGACAGCCGTACAAAATGTGATGGAGGGACAAGTCACGGTTCAGAAAAAGAGCAAGGACGAGGCGCGCAAACGTGCATTGGAATTGCTAAAAAAAGTGGGGTTGGCTGATAAAGCGGAATCCTATCCTCATCAGTTATCGGGAGGACAGCAGCAACGGGTCGGTATTGCCCGGGCAATGGCTGTCGAACCTGAGGTACTATTGTTCGACGAACCGACCTCTGCGCTTGATCCTGAGTTAGTAGGTGAGGTGCTTAAGGTCATAAAGCAACTGGCTGCTGAAGGGATGACCATGGTTATTGTCACCCATGAAATGAAGTTTGCAGCTGAGGTGGCGGACCATGTGATTTTGATGGATCAGGGTGTAATCGTTGAGCAGGGTACGCCGCATGAGGTTTTGGAGCAGCCGACCAGTTCGCGGGCTATTCAATTTTTGAATCGTCTAAGCGGGGAAGCAGAATAAAGGGAATTTGAGTGTTTGTTAAATATAAGCGATTAGACAGAATAAAAAGGCAGCTACAGGCGGGCGTTGAAAAATAAGCCCCGCACCCGTAGCTACCTTTTACTCATCAGTTGTCCTCTTTTATTTCATTTTTAATGTAAGCAAAAAAGTACCCAATAGAATACAACAGCCTGCTATGAATGGTGCGAACATATTTGTATCAAATAAAAATCCCGCTAGAGTGGGGCCGACAATATTCCCGACACTCATATAGGCATTATTCATACCAGCTACATATCCTTGCTCATTCCCTGCCATCTTCGATAATTGTGTATTAAGAGCTGGACGAAGCATAGCGGTAGCAAAGAAAATAAGGGAAGTGAGAAGAAAGATACTCCAAAAATCTATGGCGAAAAGAAACAAAATATAAGCAGCTGAGGTGAAAAGAAGCGAACCTTTGATCACCCTTTGTTCACCAAACTTATTAATTATTTTAGCAACAACTAGTGCCTGCATACCGACTCCGATCACAGCACCTGCGGTTAGAATAATTGAAATATCTTGCGGCGAGAATTGGAAGCGGTTCGTTACATATAAACCAAGAACAGATTCAAAATTAGCGAGTCCAAAGGTCATCACCAGAACAAGTACAAAGAGCATCGCATACTTTGACCTTAACGATCTCACATATTGTTTGTACATAGATTCCTTCCGAGAAATTCTTGCCCGAGCTGCCTTCATTTGTTCTTTCGTCAAACTTTCAGGTAAACAAATCATTGAAAAAATAACTGCAATAATAGCCGCACCCGTTGCTATATACAGCGGCACTCTCGTTCCATATCCTGCAAGAAGACCACCAAGTCCAGGACCGATGACAAATCCGAATGACATGGCTGCGGCTAGCAGGCTATTTCCTTTGGCACGTTCTTCGGTTGTTGTAATATCCGCCACATATGCCATCATGGGCGGAATAATCAGGGCTGCTGCCATTCCTTCCAGAAGTCTTGAGGTATACAGCATCCATAACTCATCTCCGATAGCAAAGATAAATTTAGCTACAGCAAAAACAATGCCACCTACGACGATGAATGCTTTTCTCCCATATCGATCAGACAGTTGCCCAGTCATTGGAGAGAGCAGGAATTGTGTCACTCCATAGGCTGCTACCAATAAACCGATCGCCCGCCCACTGGCACCAAATTCAATGATCAGTTCTGGCAGGATGGGGGTAATTAAACCAACGCCCACCATAACGATGAAGATATTAATCATTAGGATTCCAAGTATTCTTTTCATGCAAAAAACCTCCTGATCCATTGGTTTCTGGATAGGAGGTAGACGTACGAACAAGAAGATACACTGCTCCCGTCAAAGAAGCAATGCGCTTATCGTGAATACCCAAAGCCTACACTAATCCTATCCAGAAAATTCGTAAGATTACGATTTTTTCTTTGGTGGAATAGGATTAGTAGATCATTGGCTTAAGGTCACCCTTTCGATACTTTATTGTTTATCAATATAACATAAATTTCTTTATAAGGCAATGAAAGGATAAATCAGAAGAACCCAACACGTCCTTCGGCCACATTTTTTAACCAGTCCTGCTTACGGCTCTTATCGAGCTCGCCTCGCATACCTTTAATAATCAGCTCAATATCGGCTTTTCCCTGCTCATGCCACTCCAGAGCCGTGCTGACATACAGTTCTCCGAGCTGAGCCAAGGAAAACCCGTCAGTCATGGCTGCCGCCTTCTGTGTACCTGTTTCCCCTGCAAAAACAAGGAAGTTGCGCAGCTTGAGATATGCCAGTCGCAGCGCTTCGTCAGGCAAACTAATTTCATAAGCCCGGTCGAAACGCCCTGCCCGGTTCATCAGACCCGGGTCGATTTTTTCGGGATAATTGGTCGTTCCGATGAGGAAGATGCCCTCCTTGGATGTAGCACCGTCGAGGGTATTCAGGAAAAAGGAACGCACCTCCTGAGGCATGGAATCAATGTCCTCAATGACTAGCACCATCGGAGCCAGGCGAGTAGCCGCCTCGAACACCTCTTTGACCGATTCACTGGTTGTATACTCCGTAATTTGCCAGTAGGCTGCCGGACCCGGTACACTGCTGGCAATAGATTTTACAAGTGTTGTTTTACCGTTGCCCGGATGGCCATATAGCAAAATACCACGCTTATAAGGAATGTTATAAGTCTGATAGAAGGTACGATCCGCTTCAAAAAACTGATCGAGTGATCGGAAAATATCCCGTTTGATTTCCGCTTTCAAAATCACGTCATCCCGCGTAATTGCGCGGGTTATCGGCTCTGCCTGCCGAGAAAGTCCACGGCTTGTGTCGGTAAAAACGGTGACACGCTTCATATTCTGCTTACGTTCACGACCGCGTACTCCCGCGAGGAAGCCTTGCAGCTCCTGGTCGCCTATCGCAAATACGTAATCTTCATTGTACACGCCATTCTCACGGAAAAAGGGAACTCGCGCCAGCGCGATGCCCCACTTGGGGTAGGCGAATACATTATTACGCATCGACAGATGCACGCCGTATTCAGGAGTCGGTCCGTCATCGTCATACTGGATGGTGCGTTCCTCCAAACGATCGAAGACCCGTGCCACATGTTCCAGATCGGGACTGCCTGAACGAATATCTTCCTCCAGCAGATCCCAATACTCAATATTGGGATCGTCGCTGGCATACAGCACGTATTTTACACCATAGCGGTTATAGAGTGCTTCACTGATACCGTCGATTAGACGGGCATAAGCGGCATAACCGGTAATGCGTCCATCTGTACGTTCATCAAATTCGTAAATAGCTGGGATGTCTATACTCAAATTATTTGGCTCCTTTCAGGGCGGCCAGCGGCTTGCATTTGGCTACAACTGCTGCGAGTCCTGCCCCGGTGACACTTTCGATAATATCATCTACATTTTTGTAGGCCTGTGGAGACTCGTCGATAATGCTTTCAAGTGATGCCTGATTGACCACAATTTCATCGTCTGTCCCTACACCCAGGGCCCCTGCAAAATCGTCCACACTGACGAGTCGTTTGGTCGCAGAACGCGAGCGAATCCGGCCTGCTCCATGGCAAATGGAGTGGAAGTTATCCTGACCGCCCGGTAAACCTACCATAATATAAGAGGCTGTCCCCATAGAGCCGGGGATCAGGGCTGGATGCCCTGTCGCCTGATAAGGCCGCGGATTGTCGGGGTGTCCTGCTGGAAGAGCACGCGTAGCACCTTTACGATGCACAAACACGCTGCCGTGATCCGGATGGGATTCCTCCCAAGCATAATTGTGCATTAGATCGTACAAAGTACGCAACTCGCACTTTGTACCAAAGACATCGCGGAAGGCTTCACGCACGGAGTATGCGATGAGATGTCGGTTCACCACAGCATAATTCAGCGCCGAATACATCATATCGACATAATGTGCAGCCTCGGGGTGATCCAGCGGTGCGAATACTAGTCTTGGGTCGGAGGTACCGAGCCCGAGACGGCTCATTGCCTTGGCAATGGCAGATGAACTGGCCTGGCTGACTGCTCCACCCCAAGCCCGTGATCCCGAATGAATCATCACAGCCACCTGACCGTCGAACATGCCCCAAGCTTCAGCTGTTTCGCGGTTTTCCTCCGCGATTTCAATCGCCTGAATTTCGACGAAATGATTGCCTCCACCCAGCGTGCCGAGCTGTCGGTGAGCCCGATGCCACGTACGATCTTCGACAAGATTCAGCACCTCCTCGTCAAAGGAGAACTTACTGTGCTCTACATGGGTGAGTGAGGTGGATTTCTTAGGAGTGTAGCTGTCCGGAATATATTTGTTGGGTAAGCCGTGCAGACCCTTGCGTACAATATGCTCCAGTCGGATATCCGAATAATGCCCGCGCTGGTGGGCTTCCATAGGCAAATATTTGTCGATGGTTTTGACCAGCTTACGGCGCAGCTTGGTTTCCTTCAAAGCATCCTTGTGCAGATTGGTCAGGTGTAGGCGCATGCCGCAGCCAATATCACTGCCAACGATGGAGGGAGATACATAGCCGTCCTCTATTCCCCATACAGCAGTCGTACCGATGCAGGTTCCGACGCCTACATGTACATCTGGTGTGTATCCCATATAGCGGATACCCGGAATTTGTAAATTGTTATTAGCCATCTCGAACACCTTGTAATCTAGTGAGGAGAAAAGTTGCTGAGAAGCATATACGGTTAGATCACCTGCCGGAAGCTTCATCAGATGGCTGTATGGTCCTTTATGCAAGGACGAGTCGGTTGTATGTTGTGTATTCATATAAATGGGTAGTTCCCTTCTTCAAGTAAATTCATAAATACTTGCATAAAAGATTAAAAAAACAAAAAAAACCGCAGACTTGTCGTCTACGGCTTCCTGCACCGAAAGTGTCATTACATTTTATGATCAACACATCATAAATACGTAAAATAACCTGTTCTTCCAATAGCATAAAAAAATAAAAAAGCCTGGCTAATCACGCCGTCAGACAGCGTGATATCACCCATCATGTCGCCCGAACGGGGCCGATGAGACGAAAACTCAAATATGTGGTTGTATCATGCTGTCTGTCTGTCGTTATCATGTAAAGCTCAGTCATGTCTGTCGGCCCCCTTTTCTTAAAGTTAATTGCTATATTAATGGAAACCTGTGGAAGCTGTCAACCCTGAAAGGTAGAAGTGTGGGAAAATGTGACTTTACTCACGGTGAAGTGTGAGTAACATCATAGTTCAATTGGCCCAAAGCTGTTATTGTACTAAATATTCAAATATTCAGATATTGTTGATCGTTTATAGGACAATTCTGTGAGGGGGACGGAGCAGGCATGGAAGGAGATCTCCAGAAATTTAAGGCCGACTTTTTCAAAGCATTGGCTCACCCTCTGCGCATCCGCATTTTGGAGGTGCTGAGTGAAGGGGAACGGAATGTGAACGAGCTACAGACTGCGCTCGGTTCCGAAGGTTCTGCCGTATCGCAGCAATTGGCCGTTTTACGAGCCAAAAATTTGGTGAACAGTTTCAAGGAAGGTACATCGGTCGTGTATTCACTACGTGATCCGCTTTTGAAGGAGCTGCTTGCGGTGGCGCGGCGGATTTTTGACAATCATTTGGTCGAAGCGATCTCGTTGCTGGAAGGTATACGTAACGAGAAGTAATGCTATTACAGAAAAGAAGGGTTACAGGAATGAAGTGGATAGGAAGGTTCGAAGGCTATAACGCAGGGGCTTTGCGTAAGGATCTCATTTCCGGAAGTATTGTAGCGATTGTGGCGATTCCGCTTGGTATGGCGTTTGCCATTGCATCAGGAGTAAAGCCGGAATATGGGCTGTATACGACCATTGTTGCGGGAATTTTGGTTTCGCTGCTGGGAGGGTCAAAATTCCAGATCGGAGGACCTACGGGTGCATTTATTCCGATTTTGCTGGCTATTGTCATGCAATACGGTTATGAGAACCTACTCATAGCCGGTTTTATGGCGGGCATTATGCTCATTTTAATGGGTGTGCTAAGGCTGGGGGCACTGATTAAGTTTATTCCCAAGCCAGTAACAATTGGCTTTACGGCCGGAATTGCCGTGACGATATTCAGCGGTCAGATTGCTAACTTTCTCGGCTTGCGCGGGGTAGAGCGGCATGAAACTTTTCTGCCTTCCATGGCAGAGCTCATCCATCGGCTTCCTTCACTGAATGTATATAGTATCCTGACGGCTTGTATCTGTCTTGCCGCGCTTATTTTGGTGCCTAAAAAATGGCCCAAGATACCAGGCTCACTGGTTGGTCTACTCTTGTCAACACTGGTGGCAGCTTTACTTTTTCCAGGGCAGGTGGCTACGATTGGCTCTGCGTATGGCGCAATTTCAGCATCTTTGCCTGAGCTACATATTCCTGTGATGACGTGGGATTTGATCGTGAAACTCTTGCCGCCAGCACTTGTTATTGCAATGCTGGGAGCTATTGAATCTTTGCTTTCAGCGGTGGTAGCTGACGGTATGACGGGAGCCCGGCATAACAGCAATCGTGAACTGGTTGGACAAGGGATAGCTAATTTGCTGACACCGCTGTTCGGTGGCATTCCTGCGACAGGTGCAATTGCCCGCACCGCCACAAATATCCGTAACGGTGCTGTTTCTCCTATGTCAGGCATCGTACATGGGTTCGTGGTGCTCCTCATCCTGGTGCTTTTCGCACCTTATGCGTCCAACATTCCGTTGGCCAGTATGGCTCCGGTGCTGATGGTAGTAGCTTGGAATATGAGTGAGCGCAAGCATTTTGCACACATTCTCAAAACGCGGACAGCGGATTCTATTGTGCTGGTTGTCACCTTTTTGCTGACAGTTTTTACGACGCTGACAACGGCTGTGGAGGTAGGTTTAATTCTGGCAGTTGTATTGTTTGTTAAACGTATGAGCAGTACACTTTCAGTAGATAAGGTACTTCCTGATCCTTCTGTAAAACATGAAAAAGTAGGCGCCCATATGGTCACAGATCAGCATGATTGTCCACAGGTGGCTATTTACAATGTGGAAGGCCCTTTATTTTTCGGTGCAGCCTCGGTATTGGAAAACTCAGGTGTGGGAGGTCGGAATGACCACCTACAAGGGATTTTGTTGTTGCGTATGGGGAAGGTTCCTTTTATGGATATGACGGGAGAAGGTAACTTTACCGCATTAATTCAGAAATACCGGCAGTCTGGCGGAACGGTGCTTGTTTCCGGGCTCCAGCCTCAACCGCGGGCATTACTACAGAAAACCGGATGCTACGACATGATTGGACAAAAGCATTTTTTCGAACATACAGGAGAGGCCCTGACGGCTGCCCTTGCGCTGGTGAATCAAGATCATTGCTGTGGATGCAGGCAAATGGCTTTCCGAGAATGTACGAGTCTGTGCCGCAGATCGCAGCAAACCAAATCATCCTTTCCAGATGGAGCCGTTTCGGTTCCCATACCTGTAAATAGCGGCAGATAACACTCTTTTAAATTTGTTGCTGAATGCCGAAAAATCTCTTCTAATCCCCGAAACCAAGTGCATAATGAAGACTTGCATTTGCTTCGAAAATGGAAGAGATTTTTCTCTTCTTCAAGAAAAAAAGGAATAAAATTCAAAAAAATGCTTGAATATCTGATTTTATGACACTATACTAGATTCAAAAGATACCATATGTTTCATTCTTTTGTTTTAAATTGTATTTTAATACTTGCACATTAACCTCCTCGATTACTTCTAAATTTCTTATCCTACCTTTCTCTTCATTTTTTTCACTTATCATTTTCAAACTTGTCCACCTGTTTCTACCCGATGCTCGTTCTTTACGGTCTGCACCAAGGGTTGTTCACCTCAGAATGATGACCTATGGATTCCACCCCGGCGGAATCTATATTTTTTAAAGGAGGTGAGTACCAGAGGCTATTTTGTGAGCTTTTGACGTAGCTGCCCGGAAGGCTGTCCTTGAGAATTAAAAAACCAAGTAAAGGGAGATGGAAAGTATTGATTAAGTCGAAAAATATCAAAAAGACGCTGTCGGTCAGTTTTACCGCTCTTCTTGCTTTTTCTCTGATTTCTCCGGTATATGGTGATTCCAGCACAACCACCTCAGCAGGAGCATCGACGATTTCCGCCAAGGTTTCTGCCAAGCTGAACCAACAATTCAGTGCCAGTGAGTATGTCACCTATCTGGTTAAATTAAAAGATCAGGTGGATACGGAGTCAGTTGCCAAGCATGCTTTTCAAAAGGCCTCTGCAGAGCAAATTTCACCTGCTGCTGCTAAGCTTTCTGTACGTACAACGGTTGTGAACTCTCTCATGGATACAGCAGAAAAAACGCAACAATCCGTGGAAGAATACTTAAAGAAGGAAGTCAATAACGGAAACGTCAAAAAGTACAAGAGTTACTTTATCGTGAATGCATTTGCGGTAACCAGCACGAAAGAGGTCATGGATAATCTCGCCACACTTCCTGAGATCGACAAAATTTTACCGGACGAAAAGCGGGAACTGCAAAAGGTAGAAATAGATAAGGATGCCCAGCCCGTAGTTGAGGAATCTACAGCTGACCAAGCGGTTGCAGATCAAGCCGCTGTAGATACGGCTGTGACGGAAGAGAATGCGCAAAAATCAGTGGAAGAATCCGTGTATAAGGATGCTGTAACGCCGAGCCGTGTCGAGTGGAATATCTCTAAAATCAAAGCACCACAGGTTTGGGCCAAAGGCATCGACGGCAAAGGCATTGTAGTCGCCAATCTGGATACAGGCGTTGAATATACTCACCCGGCGTTGAAAAGAAAATGGCGTGGTCTGAACGCTTCCGGTCAGGTCGTTAATCCAGAACTGAGCTGGTATGATGCGGTTGATGGAGCATCACTGCCAACTGATTCAAATGGACATGGTACACATACGATGGGTACGAGCGTTGGATCGGACAGCAACGGTACGAATGAAATCGGTGTTGCCCCTGGCGCCAAATGGATTGCGGTTCGAGTATTCAATCCAGATACGACCGACTCCATCTTACTGGACGGTGGACAATGGATTCTTGCTCCTGTAGATAAAAACGGTAAAAAGCACCCTGAGCTTGCACCGGATGTGGTGAATAACTCTTGGGGCGGCGGACCTGGTCTGGATGAATGGTATCGTCCAGTCACCAAGGCGTGGAGAGCGGCTCAGATTTTCCCTGAGTTCTCCGCAGGCAACACAACATTGTCCAATCCGGGCGGACCTGGGTCTGTAGCCAATCCGGCAAATCTGCCGGAAGCTTATGCAACAGGAGCCACGGACATTAACAACAAGCTGGCCAGCTTCTCACTGCGCGGTCCTTCTCCTTATGGCGAAGTGAAGCCTGAAATTTCGGCTCCTGGTGTCAACATCCGTTCTTCTGTACCGGGTGGAGTGTATGAGGGGGGATGGAATGGTACCTCCATGGCAGGTCCGCATACTGCTGGATTAGCGGCATTACTGCTTCAGGCCAAGCCATCTTTGACTGTGGATCAACTGGAGGATGTTATTTCAAAAACAGCGACGCCGCTGACAGATAGCCAGTATCGGACTTCACCGAACAATGGTTACGGATATGGTCTGATCGACGCGCTTGCTGCGGTGAACTCCGTACTTAAGTGAGGATTTTGCAAAAATCCCATAAGCGACTTCCAATGAACAAGATATAGAGCGAAAGATAGGATTAAGAAAGACCCCCGAAATCCCTTTGAGCGGCTCGTACAGAGATTGCATACACCTGTTAACCGTGTAATGCACTATTACGTAGCCGCAAAAAAGGGGTTTCGTACATAAAAGAATATAAAAGTCATAGAATTTCAAGAAAAATGCAAAAAAATGACTTGTATATCTGTTTTGATAACTTTATACTATTCCATAATATATGATTATATATCAATTTTTAATATAAACTGTAATGATATAACATGTCTTTTCTTCGAAGTTCTCCTGCTTGTTCTCCTTGGTTTCTACTAAATTTCATCGCTTCCTATTGGAATTGTAAACTCACCTATGAAGTACCACCTCCTATGAACAGCCAAATATTTTTGTGCCTCTATATTCTATGAAGGAGGTGGTCGCCAACCACATCGTGTTGCGCAACCCGTGTGTTTGATGTGTAAGGTATGAGGTCTTACTCTGTACAGGTTATTCCAGAAACATTAAACCTAGTAAAAGGAGTGGAGAAGTAATTGATTAAACCTAAACGATTCAAGAAACCACTATCTATCGGACTATCTTTGCTAATGGCCTTTTCCTTTGTTCAACCTGCTTTGGCGAATAACACACCGGATGGCTCCAAGCTGGAGCTGAAATCAGCCTCGCACAAGGTCACGACCGCGAAGGTGTCCCCGAAACTGACCAAACAGTTTGAGGAGAATAACTATGTTACCTATCTGGTCAAATTAAAAGAACAGGTAGACACCAACAAGGTTTCCAAAAATGCTCTCCAAAAGGCCTCACTTGAGAAAATAACACCTTCCGCTGCCAAAATGGCTGCACGCAGCCATGTGATCAGTTCTCTGCGTGAAACGGCTTCAAGAACTCAATATGGGCTTGAAAATTATTTGGATAAGCAATCAGAGAGCGGCGGAGTGAAGGAATATAAAAGCTTTTTTATTGTCAATGCATTGGCTGTAACGAGCACCAAGGAAGTGCTGGATCATATTTCGCAGCTGCCTGAGGTCGATAAAGTCTTGCCGAATGAAACGCGTTATCTGCAAAAGGTGACGGTTGACAAGCAAGCAGAGGGAGCAAATGCCAAAACGGCTGAAACAGCCACAGCAGCAACGGCGAAGTCTGCAACGGTAGAGAAGGCTGTAGAGCTGGAGAAGGACGATGGCAAAACATCGGCTAAGCCTGGCAATGCAGGTAAGAACGCTGTAGACCCATCTACGGTGGAATGGAACATATCTCATATTAACGCGCCACAAGTGTGGGAAAAGGGAATTGACGGAACCGGAATCGTGGTTGCCAATCTGGATACAGGTGTAGATTATACACATCCGGCCCTTCATCGTAAATGGCGGGGTTTGGACGCGGCAGGCAATGTCGTGAATCCCGAGCTGAGCTGGTACGATCCGCATAGTCATGCGACGCTTCCGGTCGATCAGGAAGACGATTCCCATGGTACACATACGATGGGCACGATGGTCGGCTCTGAGGAAAACGGAACGAATCGAGTTGGCGTTGCACCTGGTGCGAAGTGGATTGCGGTTCGGATTTTTAATCCGGAAACGACGGATGCGATTATACTGGATGGCGGTCAATGGCTGCTTGCGCCAAAAGATGCCCAAGGGAATCTTCATCCCGAGCTTGCTCCAGACGTAGTGAACAACTCGTGGGGAGGTGGACCGGGTCTTGATGAATGGTTCCGGCCTGTGGTTCAGGCATGGCGGGATGCTCAAATCTTCCCCGAATTCTCCGCAGGTAATACCTCTCTTTCCAATCCGGGCGGACCTGCCTCGGTAGCCAATCCGGCAAACTATCCGGAATCCTTTGCTACTGGAGCCACGGATAGCAATGATAATCTGGCCAGCTTCTCATTGTTAGGACCATCACCCTATGGTGAGGTGAAGCCAGAAGTTTCCGCACCGGGTGTGAATATCCGGTCATCTGTCGCTGGTGGCGCCTATAAAGGCGGGTATAACGGTACTTCCATGGCGGGACCTCATGTTGCGGGCCTTGCAGCTCTGTTGCTGCAAGCGAATCATTCGCTTACCGTAGATCAGCTTGAGGAAATTTTGATGAACACAGCTACACCGCGCACGGACAGCACATATCCTACTTCGCCAAATAATGGCTACGGACATGGTGTCATTAATGCGCTGGATGCAGTCGGTTCGGTCATGCAAGGTCTGGGCTCCGTGTCTGGTAAAGTTGTAACGGGTGGCGACGATCTGGAAGCACCTGTTCTCGAGCATACACCGCCCGCAGCGGCATTCGAGGGTATTGATATACCTCTGACTGCTCATGTAACGGATGATGTCGGCGTGACAGCCGTTGAGGCATTTGCCAAAACAGCAGGTACGTCAAACTATGTATATATTCCGTTGGAACGGACCTCCGGCGACAGCAAAGATGGTACATATCAAGCGTCTATCCCGACTTTTTTGGTGGACAGCGCTGGTCTGGAATACTATATTCGTGTAAATGATTATGGTAATAATGGGTTTGAAACTGAAGTATACAAGGTTAAAATCTCAAAAGGCGTAAAACCAGGCTACACACAAGACTTCGAAAAAGACATTGCCGGTATTAATATCGGTGGACAGGGCAGTGTTTGGAAATGGGGAACTCCGACAAGCGGCCCTAAAAGCGCACATTCGGGTACAAAGGTCATCGCGACTAATCTCGAAGGCCAATATCAGGCCAACTCCAACAGTTATTTTATGGCCCCTCCGATTGATCTGACCGAGAGCTCAAAAGGGGCACTGGTCAGCTTCAAGCATTGGTACGATCTTGAAAACAATTCTGATTTCGGCAAAGTGTACGTAGCAACCACAAACAATCAGAATGCGTTTGAGCAGGTATTATCGTTTACCGGCACCAGCAACGGCTGGAAAACACAATATCTTGATTTGCGGGCATTCGCGGGTCAAAAGGTATACCTCCTGTTCAACTTTACGAGTGACAATACGGTTGTGAAAGATGGCTGGTATATTGACGATCTGTCGATTCAGGAGCCAGACACCGTTGCACCTGCTGCACCGAGTAATTTGACTGCTGAAGCAGATACTGTGGGCAACGTCACACTGGCCTGGAATGCTTCCTCCGATGATGATGTAAAGCAGTACAAGGTGTATCGTTCTACCCAATCAGGCAAAAATTATACTTCTATCGGTACAACCTCAGCACTGACACTCACAGATACCATCACGGTCGGTGGAGCGACCTATCATTATGCAGTGGCGGCTGAGGATTATAGTGGCAATGAAGGAATCAAGTCGAATGAGGCTTCTCTGAGAGTAGACGTGCCAGATACGCTGTATAGCGATCATTTTGAAGGCAGCTCGGATAATGGCTGGACTCATTCCGGTACCAAGGATGAATGGGAACGCGGCATTCCCAAGGAAGTAGGACCAGAGAGCGCACTGTCCAGACCCAATGTGTGGGCAACCGATCTTGATAGCAATTATGAGAACGGAGCTGAATTTTCGCTGGTTTCTCCAAAAATTAATTTGCAGGCTGTACGCAACGCAACACTGACCTTCAATCACTGGTTTGAAATTGAAGCCGGCTATGATTACGGTTATGTGGAAGTGTCCAAAAACAATGGCGACACGTGGAGCGAGCTGGGCAAGTTCTCTCACAACACGAACGGGAAAAAGTGGACTCCAGTTTATTACAATCTGGATAGCTACACCGGCAATGAGATTCAAATTCGCTTCCGTTTGAAATCGGATAACAGTGTGAACAAGAACGGCTGGTACATTGACGATTTCCGTGTGCTGGGTATTCCAGCTGCGACAGTGACCAAGGACATCGTACCTGAGTCGAATATCAAGCTGGAAAAAGCGGAAGAACAATTCCCGCTGTACAAAATTACAAGCACTGAAAAGAGTGAATTCCAGGAGAAAGTGAAGCCGGTAGAAACAACGGTGGATAGTGGACGTGTCGGGCTCGACAGTCTTCCAGCCAGCGCTACGGTTACGGTATTGGAAACCGGACGTTCGGTGAAAACGGATCCGACTACAGGCAAATACAGCTTCACTCATGTAGCGGGCGACTATACGCTGAAGGCTGAAGCCTATGGTTATGTGCCTCAAACGAAAGCAGTCACGATTGAGAATAACAAAGTCATCAGAGCAAACTTTAGTCTTCAGGCCGTACCTCACGGTACGATTCACGGGGTCATTACCGACAAGCAATCCGGTGAACCGATCCAAAAAGCGAAAGTGTTGGTGCTGGAGGATGCACGTATTGCTCCGGTAGAGACGAATGAGGCTGGAGAATTTACGCTGGACGTGCTGGAAGGAACATACACATTGTCCATTTCAGCTGAGAATTATTATAGCGACAGTGTATCCGTTACTGCTCCTGCGAACGGTAGTGTGGAAGCGAATGTCACGTTGAAACCTTTCATCGGGTTCCAGGGAGGCATTGCCTACGATGACGGGACAGGAGAAAATGCTAGAGCCTTTAACGCGGCAGGCAATTCATGGGCAGTCAGAATGACGCCTGAGTCGGAAGTGGCTCAAGTGACAGGAGCATCGCTTTTGTTCTGGAACTCTGCCTTCCCGAATCCGGGAGGAACGGCATTCCAATATTCTATCTATGACGCCTCCGGTGCGGCAGGAGCACCTGGACGATTATTAGCTGGTCCATTCGACGGGACTGCCGTAAGGGATGAGACACAATGGACGACGGTGCAGCTCCCAGAGCCGGTGACGGTTCAAGGTGACTTCTACATCGTATATACACAGTCTGCTGTAGGCACACAGTCGCCGGGTCTTGCTACAGATGAAAGCAGTCCCAATGCGCTTCGAAGTTGGCAAGGTGTAAGCGGCACATGGAGCCAATCACCTGAGGAGGAGGGGAACTACATGATCCGGGCTATCGTCAGATATCCGGTGAATGCTCCAACGATTACGACTCCTACGAAGGCTACCTATACGCAGGAAGAGACGATTACCGTAACAGGAACTTCTCCGGCAGAAGGAGCCGATATTCAGCTCTTTAACGGTAAGGAGCTGGCTGGCACAACGAAGGTGAAGGATCGCCAGTTCAGTTTGTCGGTTGATCTTCAACCAGGTGCTAATCCGCTAAGTGTTCAAGCAGCGGTATACGGAAAAATAACGGATCGTTCCGAACCGGTGGTCGTGACACTTGACCAGACTAAACCGGGTCTGATCCTGACTTCGCCAGATGAAGGAGCCCGTACGAATGCGGGTGTCGTGAGCGTCACCGGTACGGTGTATGACGAATTCCTCACCGATTTGACGATTAACGGCGAGCCAGCCGAATTTGGAAGTGACGGCACCTTTAACAAGCGATTGCTTATCAACGAAGGTGAAAATCAAATTACGGTGACGGCCAAGGATCTTGCCGAAAACGAAACAACCGTTACGCGCTCGGTGTATGTCGATACAGCTCTGCCGAAGCTTGAAAACATTAACCCTGCTGAGGATGTGCGTATTACTCCAGGGCAGTCGGTACGGGTATCCTTTGACAGTGCATCCGGTTTGGAGGCGTCCTTCCATGTGGAGCTGCCTTTCAACCTGTCCACTTTGGGCCGCAACGATATTCCGTTAAATGAGACTTCGTCAGGCCACTATGAAGGTACTTATTTCACTTCATCTTCTCTGAACCTGGAAGGCGGAGTCATCGTGATCCGGGTAAGGGATGCAGCGGGAAATGAAGTGGAGACGGAGGCGCCGGGAAGATTGTATGTAACCAATGGTGGAGGACAGAACCCTGATCCGAATCCACCTACATCCAATGAAAAGCCAGTAGCCATTATTCAGGCTAATGAATCAGCTAAGAAGAACAAAAATGTACAATTTAACGCCAAAGCTTCCCGTGATGTAGACGGTGAAATCGTCAGCTACAGCTGGAATTTTGGCGATGGCGATACGGCGGTCGGTTCCAAGGTGAAGCATAAATTCACCACAGCTGGAACGTATACCGTGGAGCTAACGGTGACGGATAATGACGGCGCAAGCGGTAAGACTGTGCATACGATCACGATCCGTTAACAGCCAGTAGGAAAGGAAATGCTTCTTTTAGAATAGCAATGAAGGCCCACAGCAAGCCATGGTATACAGAGGCTGCTGTGGGCCATTTTTAATTGTCGAGCCGTTCAGGAAGCGATACAATGAATAATGCTCATAAAGTGAACTGTTTCACAATAATATTTTTTAGCAGGAGAGGATTATATGATTCATTTGCAAAAAGAAAGCGGACGTATCCGTCTTGTGCTGGATGCTTATTTTATGGGGGAAGATATCATTGTACTCATTTCTGGCGGTGATCAGCCCCATTTGGGAACAATTACAGCAGGGGCCAGACTCGAGCCGATTCAAACTGTGCAATTGCAAAATCACAAGGAATTTTATATTACCGAAGAAATTGCAGTTCGCTTGCGAAAAGAGTTTGCGGGCAATTTTGTCATTTGCTGCGGGGCACATTTGGATCATGCAACCAAGGACGAGATCCGAGTGCTGACAGATATGGCTATACAACTGGGAAAAGAGCTCATTGGAGAACTCAAGCAGGCACGCTTGTAGAGACTTTTTTAAGTGAACTCCCGAAAGAGCAGATTGCGATAGGGATACTTACTAAAGGGATACTTAAAAAGCAAGGCAAAGCCATCGTCCTCAATTTGTACGGATTTCAGCGCAGAGGATGGAATCAAACTACGGATCATGACATGAACTGCACGCTGGTCTTGTCTGTTGATCGCTTTGGCTAAGGCAGAAGCAAAACATGGATTGCGTGCCAATTCGCGATACAGCGGAAAAACGGCTTTTGCGATGGCGCGATGAACTCTCGGCTCAAATGTAAACTGCACAGTCCCCGGTGGAATCGTCGTTCCATTCGTATAATAGAGCATCGGTGGCTGAGCTAAAAAGGAAATAAAGTAGCCGATGCCATTCGTGCCTAAGCCTTGTTTGGCGGCAAATGGCGCTACTGAGCAGAGAAGGGATTTCATCCGATCCAAATTCGCCTGAACGACAGCTCGTGACCATTGGACGGCAAAAGCACGTCGGGTTGCAATAGCTTTGTAAAATGGCAGCATGGCAGTGGATATTATCCTAAGTGTGTTTGCATTTAAACGTTTGTGAGGCGAGCACTTTCTGTGGGATGTTGCACGATATAGCATAGCTCCGACCTCCTTGGCAGGATGCTCTCATGGAGCACAATTGATCTGTAACAGGTAAAATACTGTATGCCCAGTTACCTCAAAAAGTGCTAATATCGCTATGTTTCTTCTTTTTAACGTTCTAATTAAGAAAATCGAAATAAATACTGTCCTGATTTGTAAGATTGTGGTACCCTAGAACTTATATAATTGCTATTTTTCGTATTGGAGTTGAATTTAACAGATGAGTGATTTGTACAAGGAGCCTCGATCTTCCGATCCTTTTCAGGAGACGAACGATTATAATGCCCCATTTAACCCGCCCCCAGTAGTTCCACCTACCAATAGTAAAGCTGTTGCCTCGATGGTGCTCGGGATTTTATCTGTTGTCATTCCCTATATTGGGTTGATTATCGGAATTGTGGGTATTATTTTATCCAGTCTTTCCCTGAAGGAAATTAACCGTCATGGCGAGCAAGGCAGAGGTATGGCCATTGCTGGACTGGTATGTAGTATTATCGGTACACTGATTTATACACTGATTATCATTTTTATAGTTATTGTTTTTATTGTAGCGGCCTCCAGTGGCGATCCGGATATTTTTTCAGACATTTAATGAATTGAAGAATGCTTGAGTCAGACAAACCATTCACGATTTGACTATTGGATGCTATGATAAAAGGAGTCCAATGAAGGAGAGTGAAGCCGTATGGCACGTACTCAAACACAAAAAGCGCTAAGCAAGGCAAAACGCGCTGGAATCTATTGCGCGGCACAGAGCCGCAAAACGAATGACCATTATGGCGAGATTTCACAGCACATACGAATGAAGCCGACCAAGCAAGAACAATTACAAAAGGTCAAAAAAAAGAAGCGAATCGTTCAGAGCGACGCTTCTTTTTTTTGTTTTAGAGAGAACAGCAGGGTCCTTTTCGGCGTGACATTATAAAGTAAGCCTGCAACCTTACGTAAAAAGCTGATTCAACAAAAAAATGAAAAAAGGAGGGCTAACAAATGAGCGCATGGTCAGATCAAACTGAACACGAGCAATCAGATACTTGCGCAAAATGTATCCAATCACAAAATCTTGCTGAAGCGTGAAAAAACACAACGGAGCGGAACGTTCAGCTATACGGTGAAGCAGGTTGAATTGACACCCGTAACAACCCGCAACGTATTATAAGGACCTGGAAATGACTATTCCTTTGGAGGCTACTCCATGAATGGAGCTTAGCAACCAAACGTTGAGCAGAGAAATGATTGTGTGAATCGAATAGCGCTTTACTGTACCGAAAAAGGACTTGATAATAATTATCATTCTTGTTAGAATATCATAAGAAAGAAGGAACCCGGGCATGGGCTCCTTCATTATAAAGCTAGGCTTGAAATCAAAGATTTACTTGGCTTCGAAGGTTTTGCAGTCTGTTTCTTCGGATTTGTGAGTGTCTTCAGGTCTGTTGCTTACGATGTAAATGGAGCTAGCGCTACATTTATTGTCTTGGGCCCAGTACGTACATGAATTGACTTCACACAGAACGTCTTTTGCCATGTTGTACACCTCCTTATATGGATGTGATGGGCTGAGCAAATAGTATCACGGTCAGTCAAGGTAGGACTTGTCCAACTGTGTTTACCCTCTTGTTAGGAAGAGGGATTTTGCTATGCCTACCTGTACAATATCAAATGAAATTTAAAATTGCAATGTTAGCATCATTTGCAGTTCAAAGCGGACATAAGTGTCCCTTTTAATTAAAAACAAAAGCTGTCCTCCATGCAGAACGAAATGTTTCTCTGCTGGAGAACAGCTTTTTTTGTTTTTCAACATAATGACAATATTAAAAGACTTAGCGCACGTTAGGAATATTTACGATGGGATCAATGTCAGCATCATAGTCTACATCCTCGAACTCAAAGCCAAACAGTTGGAAAAATTCGCGACGATATCCTTCAAGATCGGACAATTCGTAGATATTGTTGGTCGTCAGCGCCTCCCATATTTTTGCAACTTCTGCCTGCACGTCTTCACGTAGTTCCCAATCATCAATACGAATACGTCCTTCTTCATCTACAGGAGTTTCTGGTGCGTACAGACGCTCAGCAAACAGGCGGTAGCTCTGTTCTACGCACCCTTCATGCAGCTCTTTTTCCTTCATTACCTTATATAAAGCAGAAATATACAGAGGAACGACAGGGATAGCGGAGCTAGATTGGGTAACGAGTCCTTTGGTGACTGCGACGAAGGCGCGTCCGCCTGTAACTTTCAGCTGATCGTTCAGCTGATGTGCTGTCTCCTCCAGATGATCCTTTGCACTTCCGATACTGCCTTCTCTGTAGATGGCTTGCGTAATATCTGAACCAATATACGAAAAGGAGAAGGTCGTTGCAGTATCAGCCAATACACCGCCTTCACGCAAGGCGTCAATCCACAATTTCCAGTCCTCACCACCCATAACCTCTACAGTTCCTTGTACCTCTTCTTCTGTTGCGGGTTCGAGCGTCACGCTGCTGACTTCCCCGGTGTGGAAGTTAACGGTCTTGTTTGTGTAAGGCTTACCAATAGGTTTGAGTACGGAATTAAACGTTTCGCCTGTGCGGGGATTTGTACGGCGACCTGAAGCGACACTGTAAACCACCAGATCGACTTGTCCCAGTTCTTCGCGAATGGCTTCCACCGTTTTGGCTTTGACCTCATCCGAGAAGGCATCGCCTGTCACGCTTAAGGATTTAAGCCCAGCTTCCTGAGCAGCTTTTTCAAATGCAGCAGAATTGTACCAGCCTGCCGATGCTGTACGTGTTGCCGTAGCGTTACTAGGGCGATATACACCAATTGTGTTGGCACGCGCACCGAAGGCGGCAGTAATGCGAGAAGCCAACCCATATCCGGCAGATGCCCCGATCACAAGTACATTACGGGGGCCCTGGATAGCAGGACGGGCCTGTACATAGTCAATTTGCTCCTGAACATGTTGGGCACAGCCCACCGGATGAGCAGTGGTGCAGATAAAGCCACGTGTTCTTGGTTTGATAATCATGTTATTGTAATTCCTCTCTTCTTGTAGCGATCTTCACCCTTACTATTTTAACTTTTAACTATTTTTTTTCAAACGTGGATTTCAGTAAGTAACCTTTTTACCCAAAAGTGTATCCTTGCACGGGGTGGCAAGTGCCTAAGGGCCTGCATATGATGCTGTAACGATAAATACGAGAAGGGAGAGAGCTGCTTGAAGAATAAGAGCCGCAAAACCATAAGAAACAAAAAGCCGCTCTATAGTGTAATTGACCCGGATATGAATGAATTAAGTATGATACAGCGCGTGAAGCCACAGCCTGCGGAGAGGGAGACAGAAGCAAGACTTCATCAAGTTGCTTCTCCGCCTCCCCCAACCAAAGAGGAGCCGGAGCTACAGACTGTTGTCGAACCTGAAGTCGAGGCTTCGCATGAGACAGAGGTTGAAGGTGCGGATGCAGAGGAGACTCAAGTGTCGATGGAGGAACCCCAAGAGCTAGAACCAGAACCAGAGCCGGAGCCGGAGCCAGAGCCAGAACCTGATCCAATTGATGTGGAGGAAATTTTGAGCAATAAGAAAGCCCCGCATGTAAACAATGCTTTCATCTATACAGACGATTTGAGCGATTTCGCTGTGACGGGTGAGAAGATCGCTCCCGCTTCCATAGATTTCAGCAAACTGAAACAAGAGAGCATCCACACGGAATCTCTGGCGGATTATGCCGTTCAAACGATTAAAATAGCCGACGGTGCTGTGACTTCTTCGAAGATTGCCCCAGACTCCATTACGGTGGAACATCTGTCGGACGCATCGGTGTCAGGCAGTAAATTGCAGGATCGCTCCATCGGTGGTGAAAAACTTCGAGATGGCAGCATCACTCCTGAGAAGCTGGCTGATAAGATTATCAGCGGCGATCATATTGCGAATGGCTCCATTGAGAGCCGTCACTTCAAGCAATGGATTGTGTCTTCAGATATGCTTCAAGATCAGTCGGTTACCTCTGATAAAATTCGCAGTGGTACGATTCAGTCGAACAATTTGGCTAATGAAGCTGTTGATAGCTCCAAGCTGGGCGATCAATCTGTGACCACTTCCAAACTGCGGGATGGGGCTGTGGATGGAGCTAAAATCCAAGCTGGCAGCATTGAGAGTGCACACCTGACCGAGCATGCCGTTCATGCAAGGCATCTGGCCCCCGGTTCGATTAATCGCAAGCAGCTATCCAATGGAATTGTGGGCAAGGAACAATTGGAGGAAGGTGTTGTCAGCGGACGTCATCTGGAGTCTGAGGCAGTGACCAGTGCGCACATTCAGGCTGGAGCGATTGAAAGAAAGCATCTGAGTCCTGGCTCCATCGGAGAAGAACAGCTTGGAACAGGCCAAGTAACAGCCCGACATATCGCGGATCGGAGTATTCAGTCCAATAAACTGGCAGATCAGTCTGTAGGCTCATTGCAAATTGTTGATCAATCCGTCACTTCATCCAAAATATCGGATCAGAGCATTCTCCCACACAAAATTGCCGATGAGGCAGTACTTACCAGACATATTGCAACAGCAGCCATACAAGGGCCTCAGATCTCTCCGGAGGCAGTCTCTTCCGTGCATCTTCAATCCGAAATTATTCGGAAAGATCATATTGCACCAGAGGCGGTTACGGAGCAACATTTGCATTCCGGGGCTGTGACAAGCGAGAAATTAGGGAAGGGAGCAGTGCTGGAACACCATGTGGCGAATCAGGCTGTCAAGGAAAATCACATTGCTTCGAGCGCGATTAAGTCTGACAAAATCGCTGACGAAGCAGTGACGGAACCTAAAATTGGCACAGGAGCGGTAACCGGAAATAAGATTGCCTCTCAAGCCATTACCCACGTACACATTGCAACGGGAGTAATCCGTGAAAACCACCTTGCCGAAAACAGTGTGGGCGGAAAGGCGTTAAAGGCTCAATCGGTTGATTCGACCCATCTGGCCCAGAGCTCTGTACAGAGCAAACATCTTGGGGAAGACAGTGTCGGAACCGCGGCCTTGCAAGAACAGTCCGTTACCGCAGACATACTAGGTGAAGGCGCTGTTCAAACCGCGCATTTGGCAAACGGAGCGGTGTACTCTCACCATTTGCAAGACCATGCCGTTACTTCGTTGAAACTATCGCCGGAAAGTGTGGCTACGGATAAAATTAATGATTTGGCGATTACTGCGCCTAAGTTAGCTGAGGGTAGTGTCACTTCCTCTAAGCTGTCTGCTCGTTCTGTGCAGCCATGGCATATTACAGATAAAGCGGTGCTGAGCAACCATCTGGCTGTTGAGGCAGTGGAGGCGAATCATCTCGCTCCGGAATCCGTCACCTCTAACCATTTGCAGTCTGCTTCGATCCAAACCAAACATCTCGCCCCGGATAGTGTGTCCGGCCATGCCCTTCAGTCGGAAAGTGTCACTTCTGAGAAGTTAGCGGCTAGGGCTGTGCAGGCTTCCAACCTGGCGGAAAACAGCGTGGGACCCGGACATTTGGCAGCACAGGCCGTACAAACCAGGCACTTGGCAGCAGGAGCAGTAGAGGACACGATATTAGCCCAGAATGCTGTGAAGTCTGAGCATCTTGCAGCAGAATCCATCCAATCAGAGCACTTGCAAAGCGGGGTCATTCAGGGAGAGCATATTGCATTGCAAGCTATAGCGACTCCGGCCTTACAGGATGAATCGGTCACCTCTGCCAAACTGTCGGAGGGAAGCGTAACTCCCACCAAACTGTCTGCCCATGCCGTGCAGTCCGGACATATTATGGACGAAGCTGTACAAAGCAACCATTTGGCTGTGGCGGCCGTGGATTCGGCACATCTGGCTGCAGGAGCGGTCACTTCGGTGCATATACAGGCTTCCTCGGTGCTCACGAGACATTTGGCCCCGGATAGTGTGTCAGGTCGTGCGCTTCAAGCGGAAAGTGTCACCTCGGAAAAGCTGGCAGCGCGCTCGGTACAAGGAATGAACCTCGCGGAAGGCTGCATAGGCCCTTCACATCTTTCTGCGCAGTCGGTACACACTCGGCATCTGGCAGCTGGAGCAGTACAGGATAGAGCACTGGCAGAGGGGGCAGTGAAGTCCGTGCACATCGCACCGGAATCCATCCAGCCACATCATCTGCAGATTGGAACCATTCAGGGAGAGCACATCGCGTCACAGTCCATATCGACCGATGCTTTGCAGGATGAGTCTGTTACGTCCGACAAACTGGCGGATGAGGGTGTGACTGCCGCCAAGTTGTCTGCCCAATCGGTTCAGCCGTGGCACATTACAGACGAAGCGGTGCAAGCCAAACATTTGTCAGAAGAAGCTGTCCAGTCCAACCATCTGGCCCAGGAATCCGTCAGATCTGCTCATTTGCAGGCTTCGGCGGTGCTTGCGAGCCATCTGGCCCCGGATAGCGTATCCAGTAGTGCGATTCAAGCAGAAAGCATCACCTCGGAAAAGCTGGCGGCACACTCGGTGCAAGCGACGAATCTCGCGGAAGGCAGTGTCGGCCCTCCACATCTGTCTACGCAAGCGATACACACCCGGCACTTGGCAACAGGCGCAGTACAGGACAGAGTGTTGGCAGATGGGGCGGTGAAATCTGTGCACATCGCACCGGAGTCCATCCAGCCGCATCATTTACAAATGGGAACCATTCAGCGAGAACATATCGCATCACAGTCCATATCGACGGATGCTTTGCAGGGTGAGTCCGTTACGTTCGACAAACTGGCGGATGAGAGCGTGACTGCCGCCAAGCTGTCTGCCCAATCGGTCCAGCCGTGGCACATTACAGACGAAGCAGTGCAAGCCAATCATTTGGCAGAAGAGGCTGTCCAGTCCAACCATTTGGCCCGGGAATCCGTCAGCTCTGTCCATTTGCAGGCTTCGACGGTGCTTGCGAACCATCTGGCCCCGGATAGCGTATCCAGTAGTGCGATTCAAGCAGAAAGCGTCACCTCGGAAAAACTGGCGGTACACTCGGTACGAGCGATAAATCTCGCGGAAAGCAGCATAGGCCCTTCACATCTGTCCGCGCAGGCGATACACCCCCGACATTTGGCACCCGGCGCAGTACAGGACAGAGCGCTGGCAGAAGGGGCAGTGAAATCCGTGCATATCGCACCGGAGTCCATCCAGTCGCATCATCTGCAAATGGGAACCATTCAGGGTGTGCATATCGCCTCACAGGCGATATCGACCGATGCTTTGCAGGATGAGTCCGTTACGTCTGACAAATTGACGGATGAGGGCGTGACTGCCGCCAAGCTGTCTGCCCACTCAGTCCAGTCATGGCACATTACAGACGAAGCAGTGCAAGCCAATCATTTGGCAGAAGAGTCCATCCAGTCCAACCATTTGGCCCGGGAATCCGTCAGCTCTGCCCATTTACAGGCTTCCTCGGTGTTTGCGAGCCATCTGGCCCCGGACAGTGTGTCAGGTCGTGCACTTCAAGCAGAAAGCGTCACCTCGGAAAAGCTGGCGGCACGCTCGGTGCAAGCGACGAATCTCGCGGAAGGAAGCGTCGGCCCTTCACAGTTGTCTGAGCATGCCGTACACCCCCGACATTTGGCACCTGGCGCAGTACAGGACAGAGCGCTGGCAGAAGGGGTAGTAAAGTCCGTGCATATCGCACCGGAGTCCATCCAGTCGCATCATCTGCAAATGGGAACCATTCAGGGTGTGCATATCGCCTCACAGGCGATATCGACCGATGCTTTGCAGGATGAATCCGTTACGTCCGACAAATTGGCGGATGAGGGCGTGACTGCCGCCAAGCTGTCTGCCCACTCAGTCCAGCCATGGCACATTACAGACGAAGCGGTGCAAGCCAATCACTTGGCAGAAGAGTCCATCCAGTCGAGCCATCTGGCACCTGAATCCGTCACCTCTGATCATTTACAGGCTTCCTCGGTATTTGCGAGACATCTAGCCCAGGACAGTGTGTCAGGTCGTGCGCTTCAAGCAGAAAGCGTCACCTCGGAAAAGCTGGCGGCACGCTCGGTGCAAGCGACGAATCTCGCGGAAGGAAGCGTCGGCCCTTCACAGTTGTCTGAGCATGCCGTACACCCCCGGCACTTGGCACCTGGCGCAGTACAGGACAGAGCGCTGGCAGAGGGGGCAGTGAAGTCCGTGCATATCGCACCGGAGTCGATTCAGCCGCACCACCTGCACCTTGGAACCATTCAGGGTGTGCATATCGCCTCACAAGCAATATCGACCGATGCTTTGCAGAATGAGTCCGTTACGTCCGATAAACTGGCGGATGATGGCGTGACTGCTGCCAAAATATCTCCTCATTCGGTTCAGCCGTGGCATATTACGGACGAAGCGGTGCAAGCCAATCATTTGGCAGAAGAGGCCGTCCAGTCGAGCCATCTGGCTCCTGAATCTGTCACCTCTGCCCATTTGGAGGCTTCGGCAGTGATGACCCGGCACATTGCCCCCGGGAGTGTATCGGTTCACGCGCTCCAGGCAGGCAGCGTGAACGCTGAGAAGCTTGCGCTTCGGGCGGTGCGTGCTTCGAATCTGGCAGAAGCCAGCGTAAACTCCGTGCATTTGACGGAGCATGCCGTACACGCTCAGCATTTGGCCGATGGGGCGATCCAAGGGTCCGCACTGGCAGAGGGCGTGGTGCAGTCCAGGCATATCGCGCTGGATTCAATCCAGTCGGAACATCTGCAAGCAGGGGCAATTCAGCCACAGCATGTAGGCTGGCAGGCGGTAGCTGAGGATGCTATACAGGAAGGTGCGGTGACGTCCAGCAAGCTTGCAGATGGAACGATACAATCCCGCCATGTGGCTGAGGAAGCTATTGAAAGCCACCACATTGGAGAGGAAGTTATTGATTCGCATCACCTAAAGCCGGGCTCGGTGACACTGGCTCAGCTGTCCACAGATATTCATCTCTCCGGACTTTTGCCAGAGGAAGGTGTCAGTGGCGACAGACTTCAGGCAAACAGTATATCTCGCAGCCATCTGCAAGCTCAGGCCGTCGACAGCGAGGTACTGAGCTCGGAAGCTGTGGGACCAGAGCATCTGCAGGCTGCTGCGGTACAAAGCCATCATGTGGCAGAGCAGAGCATTGAAGGTCATCATCTGGTGGAAGGCTCTGTAGGTTCACGTGAGCTGGAACTGAACGCAGTGAAGCCGGAGCATTTGAGCATCACTCCGGTTCGTACTTGTGCGAATCAGCCCGCATTGCAGCAGTTTGGCAGAGCGCCGTTTCTTTTGAAAGGTAGTGAAGGAGAGACGGAAGTGACCATTGTATTCGGGGAGCCTTTTGTAAACCCAGACTACACTTTGGTAGCGATGACGAACCACCCTCTCTTTCATGCGACGCTGAAATCTCAGACGCCGAATGGAGCAGTGATCGTCGTAACCAAGTGGAACGAAACCGCGCATAACTATGGTATTATTTCCTGGATCGCTATTGGCTAGTGAAGATGGTTATTGTAGAACTCATAGCGTGCAGACTCATGTATTTTCTAAATACATGAGTCTGCACGCTATTTCATATACTTTTCACACATTTGCTCCACAATTATCCCGAATTCTCCTGATAAGCTAAAGATACTTTAAAGGAGAGGTGATTCAATCATGAAAAAATGGACTAAAAATGCAGCAGCCGTGTTGACCGTAGTAAGCGTACTGGGAGGGGCAAGCAGTGCATTCGCTGCTACAGCAACAACGACTCCAGCGAGCACTGCACCAGCGATCAAAGCTCCTGCGGTTACGGCTCCGGCTACCAAAACACCGGTGAAAGCACCTGTGACGAAAACACCTGTGGTGAAAGCACCCGTTAAAAAAGCTGCAACAACTCATAAAACAACAACCAAAGCGAAGAAAGCCCCTGCCAAAAAATCCGTTGCGAAAAAAGTGGCAAGCCACAAAACAAAAGCAGTGAAAGTGCAGCACCGTACAGTTAAACATCATGCAAAAAAACATAATGTTGTTAAACACAAAGCAACAACTCATAAAACTCGTGCACATCATGCCGTAGCTAAAAAAGTGACCCACAAAGCTCCAGTTAAAAAAGCAGTCCCAGCAAAAACAGTGAAAAAAGCGCCAAAAACAGCTGCTAAAGTAGTAACAACCAAGAAATAAGATTGATGTGTAATTAGCTTTCAGCTCGCCTGGCATATACAGCAGCGATTCATGATAAGAAAGACGGGACCGGGAACGGTATACCCGTCTTTTGTCTATTCTGCTGGGCTTCTGTTAAGCTTAAAGAGAGGATGGAAGCATCCAGAACAACGGCAAGGGGTTAAGGCCATGACAAAAATAGTAGTAGTGGATGACGATGTGTTCATTTTGCAATTAATATCTGAATATTTGAAAAAAGAATCCTACGAGGTCACTTCCTTTTCCAGTGGTAAAACACTGGTAGAGCATATCCGTACGAACCGTCCGGATTGTCTCGTTCTTGATATTATGATGCCTGGCATTGATGGGCTTTCTCTACTGACTCAGCTTCGTGATTTTACAGAAATGCCGATCATTATGATCTCTGCCCGTGGAGAAGAAAACGACCGTATTCACGGGCTGGAGCTGGGATGCAGCGATTTTTTGACCAAGCCCTTTAATCCAAGAGAGTTGGTAGGAAGGGTTAAAGCGATGCTGAGACTGAGCAAGGCCGGAATGTCTGCATCGGACGATAGACAAGCGGCAGGAAGCGCAGATCTTTGCCATGCGGGCAATCTGTGTATTTTTGCTGACTTTCGTAAAGTCACAGTGGACGGACAAGAGCTAAATTTGACCTCACGTGAATTCGACCTGCTGCTGTTTCTTGCGAATCATCTGGAGAGACCTTTTGGCAGAGAACATCTGATTCAGCAGGTGTGGAGCTATGATTTTATAGGTGATGTGAGGGTTGTGGATGATCTGGTCAAACGGATTCGTAAAAAGTTAGCTGAATATCACTCTACGCTCGTCATTAACACCGTATGGGGTTTCGGCTATAAAGCAACGGTTCAGGAGTTATAACCATGCGTACGATGAGAGCTAAAATACTGCTTTCCCTGTCCATCGCCATGCTTATTACCGTCTGTATTACGGTCGTTTTATTCATCAGGCTTATCGACGACATTCTGGTGAATCAGGCTAAATCCAAGCTCCATGAGCAGGCGCGCAAAGCCGTCCATATTATGAGCGACGGAGGCTTTGATCGACTGGATAATGCTGAATTGAACTATGTTATCAAGGGCGTGCTTTTATCTGCCGATTACTTTATTTTAAGCACGGATAACCGCATCATCGACTCAAGCGTCTCTGGAATGGAAGGCAAAAAGATCGAGCGTTTGCTTTTGATCCGCCAGGGATTTTTCGCATCGGTTCATCCGTCTCCCCAAGATCTGACCGCTACACATGAAGGGGTAGCTGTGCTTCAAGGTAAAAAGGTACTGTTTACGAATGAAGAATTGCCCGGACAGCCTTTTCGTATTTTTGTATACTCACCCTTATCTTCTTTAAGAGCACTGTATGTACCGTTAATGAGAACCACATTACTGTCTATCATCGCGGGTTTTTTGGTGATTCTCGTCATTGGTCTGATGGTTGTCTCACGTCTGGTGCGTCCACTCAAACGATTGAAAGAGGCGGTAGGCAACTATGAGCCAAATCAGCCACAGGATAGTGATTTTCCGCAAGCGGATAAAAGTGAGATTGGCGAGCTGATCGGTACCTTTCATTCCATGTCCGCCCGTATTCAGCAGCACCACCAGGGTCAAATTGAATTTCTACAAAATGTATCTCACGAGCTAAGGACACCGTTAATGTCCATTCAAGGCTATGTATATGCCATTCAGGATCAAGTGGTATCCCAGGACGAGGGGCTGAGTATCATCAAAGTGCAGTCCCAGCGGTTAATTGACATGGTGGAAAAGCTGCTCCAGTTATCGAGGCTGGAAGCGTTGAATGAAGAATGGCCTGTATCTCTAATTGATCTAAGAAGCATGGCGGAGGATGCTGTTCATCTATTGATGCCGGTGGCTGCTGAACGTTCTATCTCGCTTCGAGTGGAGGGAGAGGGCCTGCATGTGGCCGTTCCGGCCGAGCAATTGTTCCGTATGATGTTGAATTTGTTGCAAAATGCAGTTCGGCACACCTCTACGGAGGTTGTCATTCATTTGGAGACAGGGACAACACCGGAGGTTGTATGGGTTATGCATGTGGATGATGATGGGGAAGGGCTGACCGAACAAGAGGCAGCCGAGGTGTTCGGAAGATTCTATGCGGGCTCGAATGGTGTCACAGGTCTTGGATTGGCTATTTGTCGTCAAATTGCTACCCGGTTGAATGGAGAACTACTCTGCACACGTTCGCCATTGGGTGGAGCACGCTTCAGCTATATCCAGCACATGTTATAAATGAGTACAGAAATGGTTAAAAATGATCGTTTTTTCGGCCTAATATCCCATTTATCTAACATAGTATGAGAGGTTTTTGGTGATATTTTAGATATAGCTTGACTGGTAGGTACTAAACTGAGTAAAATTAATCGTATATACCTTGACTCTTGGACGTCGTTTTTTTAGATAGTGGTCAATAATAGTGATGAATAATAAATGAAAGAGTGATGAGATGAACCGCCTTTTGGAAGTGAAGGACTTAACGATATCTTTCAAGACCCGTCAGGGACTAGTGCAGGCCATTCGTGGCGTAAACTTTCATGTCAATAAAGGAGAGACGCTGGCGATTGTGGGCGAATCCGGCTCAGGCAAAAGCGTAACCTCACAAGCTGTTATGAAGTTGATTCCGACCCCTCCGGGCATCTATCAAAAGGGTCAAATTATGTTTGACGGACAAGAGCTGATTAATAAAACGGAAAAGCAGATGCAAAAAATTCGTGGTAAGGAAATTGGCCTGATTTCTCAGGACCCCATGACTTCGCTTAACCCGACGATGAAAGTCGGCAAGCAGATCACGGAAGTGCTTTTCAAGCATGAAAAAATATCCAAGGATGCTGCTCACAAGCGGGGTATTGAGCTGCTGAATCTGGTAGGTATTCCACATCCTGAACAGCGTTTTAACCAATATCCGCATGAATTTAGTGGCGGTATGCGTCAACGTGTCGTCATTGCGATGGCATTGGCTGCTAATCCGAAACTTCTGATTGCCGATGAGCCGACGACTGCGTTGGACGTAACGATTCAAGCTCAAATTTTGGAGCTGATGAAGGATCTTCAGAAAAAGATCAATACTTCCATCATCTTTATTACGCATGACCTCGGTGTTGTGGCTAAGATGGCTGATCGCGTTGCCGTTATGTATGCAGGACAAATCGTGGAAACAGGTACGGTTAATGAAATTTTCTACAACCCGAAACATCCATATACATGGGGCCTTCTCGCTTCTATGCCAAGTTTGGACAGCCATGGTCAGAAGCTGGCAGCTATTCCGGGAACACCTCCGGATCTGCTTCACCCACCTGTAGGGGATGCTTTTGCAGCCCGCAGTTCTTATGCTATGAAAATTGACTTTGAGAAAGAGCCTCCACTCTTTCAATTATCTGATACGCACTTTGTGAAATCATGGTTGCTGCATCCAGATGCGCCTGCGGTTGAGCCACCAGAAGCGGTAAAGGCTAAACTTCGCAAGCTGGATAATGCATTTGAAAAGCCGGTTTTGGTAGAACAATACGGCAGTTAATGCGTGTTATAATTTGTAATTAAACCAATGAGAAATAAAAAGGGCTGTTCTCTCCGTGTGGAATCATTCTACGGAGGAAACAGCCTTTTTTGGTGTAAAATTGCAGGTTGTATGCGCCTGTGGTTATTTGTGTTAGCAGGCAGTGTTTACAGCTTACCGGAACCAGCTTGGGAAGTGACTTCTGCCTTCACACTGGCGGATGGGGAAATTTTATCGTTCAGCGATGGTTTCCAGCCTACAGAGGAGCTAAGACCCGCGCTGGTGCCTGCGTTAACAGCTTGTCCATTCAGGATTGTGCCCGTATCTGACAGGGCAGTTCCTCCAAAGACAGTCACGATTTTAGCTGCAGATAAACCGGCAACGTCAATGACATTGTTTTCGGCGAAGATTTTGGAGGATTTACCTGCGCCCCATATATACAGTGAAGGATATTCGGAGCGTTTTACATCACCTGTATAGTAATTGTTGTACAGATGGACTTGTCCATACCGCACGCGTGGTGTACGTTGTACCGTGTTTTCATAATAGTTGTGATGCAAGGTTACACGTAAAGCTCCTTCATCTGCTGTTTTGCTGTCGCTGTTGCCAATAATCGACGATTTATCATGATCGTAAAAGTGATTGTAAGAAGCCGTAACCAGATCGCCTTGGTTAATCACATCAAGAAGTCCATCATGATGCTGGTATTCTTGACCGTAAAACGTACCGTTTTGGCTATCGGGGTGAGATCCATCATTGAAGGTATTGTGGTCTACCCATACATGTGTGGCGCCGTTAATTGTAATGCTGTCATATTCCGAATTCCAGTTGCCTGTGCTGCCGTCCGTTGGGTCCCACTGAGGGAAATAATCATAGGCATCCTGGAACTCAATATTACGGATAATGACGTTGTCTGTCCCTTTTTTTAGCTGGAGGTTAGCGCCGTTAATGACGGCGTCGCTACCCAGCCCGACAATGGTTGTATTGGACGGAATATCAATGACGACACGACTGGCTTGATTTTTTTGTGAAGCTTCGCGTGCCTTTTCCAATGTGCCAGACGGAGCCTTTTTCCCCCATGTGGACGGGTCATACGCTTTGAGGTAGGCGTCAAAATTATATTTAGGGTCCTTGTAGTCGTCCAATCCTAACGGTTTATTATTGTCATCGACGTTGGCATTGATCGTGCCTTTGACATAAATGATTTTAGGCGCTGTGTTGCTGCTTTTGCCTAAGGCATCGACAAGTTGTTTGCGATTCGTTACGGTGAAAATATTGGAGGTAGTCGCCGCAGCTCCACCTGTTGTGCCTGTAGAAAAGGCTGCCCATCCGTTTTTGCTGCCGAGCGTCTCCTTGCCAATATCGCTGGCTGCATGAGCAGGTGCACCTATAGGAGCCAGAGTAGTGAACAGTAGAGCTGCTGCGATTCCGAGTGAAAATCTCTTTTTCATAAAATACCTCCGTATATTGGATTAATGGAGTAGATGAACGAAGGGAGTCCCGGGTGCTCCTGTGGTTTCTACATTTTCTATCATACTTCGCATTCCAGTATTTGTTAATATAATAAAAGTTACATACTAAAATTTTTGTCGAATTTTTTATATAATTCAATAGTCCCCTTCTTTTTCCAATCAATACGTATATGTAATAATGAAAACGTTAACAATCACACGGAATAGGAAATGTATATATGAATATATGGAATTGTTTTTGTGTTTTTAGCAAAATGTTAACGATTGCAATCTATATTAGTTTAGCAGATCGATTTATAGATTTTTGAAGAATCCTCAGGTAAAATGGCTTGTAATAAAGTTGAGGAGGAATGGGCATCATGGCAGAGCATTTAGCAGATATCTTGAAGTTGTTGAAGCAAAAAGAGTGGGTAGATTTGTCCCACGCTTTTTATCCTGAAATCCCTCATTTTCCCGTATTCGATAATGTTCAGGTGGATACCCTGTTTACCCACGATGATGGCTTTTTTGTAAAACAATACTGCTTTCCAGGGCAGTATGGGACTCATATTGACGCACCCGTTCATTTTGTGAAGGGCAAACGTTACTTGCATGAGCTTTCGTTGAAGGAGCTGGTTTTGCCGCTAGTTGTTATAGACCGTTCAGCAGCCGTTGCAGCCAATTCCGACTATGAACTAACGGTTGCGGATATTTTGGACTTTGAGAAAGAGCATGGACGCATTGCAGATCAGTCCTTTGTTGCCTTTCGCAGTGATTGGAGCAAGCGTTGGCCTGATTCAGACGCCTTCTCGAACAATGATGACGCCGGAGATGCACACTGCCCAGGCTGGTCGCTGGAAGCGCTACGCTTCTTGGTAGAGGAACGGAATGTGGCTGCCATTGGACATGAAACACTAGATACTGATTCCTCTGTAGCTTATCGCAAAGCTGGCAAGCTGGTAGGGGAATATTACATATTGGAGCAGGATCGGTATCAAGTTGAGGTGCTGACGAACTTGGACAAGGTACCTCCGACGGGCGCGGTCATATATAATATCGTTCCGAGCATTCAGGATTCTCCCGGATTTCCGGTGCGCTCCTTTGCTATTTTGCCTTAATCATACAGTACCCAGTCATTTAAAAACGATTATATAATCATCTTGAACTAAAAGACCGATTCAGATATCGACATCTGAATCGGTCTTTTCTAGCTTATATGGGGTAATGTACAGCGTGAATGACCGTTCAGTCCATCTTGAATCAAAAGGATGAAACGTCTTAAGTGATAATCGTTACGGTAGGGGCAGAGATGGTGGGCTGAGTTGATATGGTGGAGGTTGTGCCGCTAAAATCAGATATTTCTATGACAGCGGGGACACCTGGTGTAATATCTACAGAGGCAATGACCAGACTTGCCGTGGTCAGGGTGAATAAGGAGCTCTGCTGAATAACTCCATTAATATAATAATTAGCAGAATCAGTAGCCGTTAATGTTGGTAAAGCAACTACTGGAGCGTCGGCGTCATCTACGAAGCTTGCAGCAGGAATAGTTGTTGTTGTTGCTCCGATCATCCCGGCTGTAATTGTTGCAAAAAAACGAGTCACGGCTGGGGTTACAGTCGTGCTTATGGCACCACCAGTTGCTACGGGAGCAGTAGCTACTGCTATATATACAGGTTTTATGATGGGCATAGTTCTCATCTCCTTTCTTTACTGGTAATGAGCTATCGATAGCTCTTAATCAATAAATGATTTTTCAACCTATTTGGAAACGGCATATGAACCTTTCTATTAATAATAGGGTGAATGGAGACGGCCCTATTTTACTACAAATATAGATGGAAGCGGATACTTGGGATCGGCATGCTACAGATGCCTAAAACCCTAAAGGGGGATATGCATACAATACATAAATAAGCATGTGAGAAGGAGGTGTATACGGCTGGTATGAGGAGACGCGATTCATCACTAAGAAGGCAAGGAAAGAGAACCGTACATTGCAAGATCAACAAACGTAAAAAGTGTAAAACAAGTTATTCATTCAAAGGTAGAACAAAAACGGGGTTCCATGCCAAAAAGCATAGAAAACTAATCATGCAACGACGGTGTAGAAATACTCCTGTCAAGCGGAGGAAAAGAATGGGCCAGACAGGAAAGCGAGGTGTTCCGGGTTCGGCAGGAGCACAAGGCATTCCCGGTTTGACAGGGTTACAGGGTGAAACTGGTTTGACAGGAGTACAAGGCATTCCAGGTTTAGCAGGAGCGCAAGGCATACCGGGAACTGCGGGAACACCGGGAGCCCAAGGAATACCAGGGATACAGGGTCCAGCAGGAACACGGGGAGCGCCAGGAGTGCCAGGTCCGGCTGGAGTCCAAGGTAGTTCAGGTGCAACAGGAGTACCTGGCCCTACTGGAGCACAGGGCATAGCGGGCCCTACTGGAGCCCAAGGTATAACAGGCCCAACCGGCCCGGCAGCTGACATTTCAAATATTGAAATTGTTCCTACGGCTGAGCGGTATTTTTATTTTGCACCTGCTACAATTGAATCTTCAATCACGATTATGGCAGATCAATTTTCTGTAGATGGTGTACAGGAGGCCTTTCAGCGTTTTAATGTCGGAAGCAACAGTTACGCCAATCTATACATTAATGGCATGATACAAGAAAGCACATTGTATAGCCTAACACCTTCATCGCTGACGATTCGCCTTAAGGAAGGAGAGGCAATTCTCTCCGGCACACCTATTATTGTGGAAATTGTCCAATTTAGTGTGCGATCCAGTGGATGATACTGCTTGCGGTGAGGCAACCCGGAGGCAGATACAGCTGTTTCTTGGGGCAACGAGCCTTTGCGTCCGACATGCCAAAGCTGAAGACTGGCTTTGGAGCCTTGGTCATGGATGGCTTGCACGACTTTTTTGCAGCGGGGAAATGTGCTCGTCGCTTCATAGGCCAAGGCTGCCTGAGTTTTTTCCCTGCTGGGTGACTGCGTGCACTTCAAGCATAATTAGTCCCACCTGTCCTAGCGCCCGAGCGCCATAATGCAGCGTATGCCAATCGGTTGCTTTTTTTATTCGGTTACATATCTATTTTATATGAATAAAATGTGGTGATACACGTATAATTTAAGGTGTTTATAATTAATCTATTATAAAAACATGGTATATTAGGTTGAATTCAATTTATTTTAAATGAAGATATAAAGACGGAATGAGCCTCCATAAAAATAATTTGCATTTTGGTTAGTTATCACTTACTATAAGTTTATGAACAAGAAAACACATGTAGACAGCAAAAAGAAAGATATTCTGCAGGCAGCGATGTGCTTATTTGCAACCAAAGGAATTGACGGGATTTCGGTTAAAGAAATTGGAGAGGCTGCCGGTGTGACGGATGCCGCGATTTATAAGCATTTTAAGAGTAAAGATGCGATGGCTTTGGAAGTATTCGGGCAATATTGCAATAGCTACACCACATTAATTGACTTCTATCGCAAGCAGAGTGGGAGCTTCGTTAGTCGTTTCCATCAACTGGTGGATGAAGTGCTGAATATGCATGATGAGGACCAGTATGGTTTGCTTCTACTATCACAGCATCATGAGCTGTATGTTGAAGCAAGCCAGAGCCAAAATGTCCGTCAGCCGCTGGAGGCGTTGACTGAATTCATCGAACAGGGGATTCAACAAGGTGAACTGCCGAAGCAGGATGCTCAGCTATCCGGTGTGCTCATCATTGGAGCTATTACACGCTTGTCCGTGTCCAGCCTGGAAGGTGAACTTCCACAGCAGTTGGTCCCATTTGCAACAGAGGTCAAACAACGTTTAACTGCTTTATTAAGTAAAGGTCAGTAGTGACCTTTTCTTTTTAAATATAAAGTTAGTGTTTTCTAACTAAAAACATAATATGAAGGTAGGAATGGTTTATATGTCTAAAAAAATATTGGTAATTCAAGGGAATCCTGTCGCTGGCAGTTATGGAGAAGCGTTGGCTCAATCCTATGTAAAAGGAGCGAAGGCTGCAGGGGCAGAGGTTCGTTTGTTGCAGCTATCCGAGCTTGATTTTAATCCAAATCTATTAGGTGGATATCGTAATAAATTGCCGCTGGAGCCTGATTTGATTCAAGCACAGGAGTCGATTAAATGGGCAGAACATCTCGTTTTTGTCTTTCCGATCTGGTGGGGCAGCTTGCCTGCATTAATGAAAGGATTCATTGACCGTACCTTTATGCCGGGATTTGCGTTTAAGTATCAAAAAGGAAAACCCCTGCCTGACAAGCTTCTAAAAGGAAGAACGGCCCGCCTCATTACAACGATGGACGGTCCACACTGGTACTACCGATTTTTCCAGGGACAGCCTGGGCATCGAATGATGAAGGATTCCACGCTGCATCTATGTGGTGTCAAACCAGTGCATTCTACTGCGATTGATCTCATGAATAAATTATCGGATCAGCAGCGCAACGATTGGCTGAGCAAGGTGGAGCAGCTGGGACGAAGCATGAGCTAGGTTTTCGCCTGCCTGCCCCAAATCCATTGGCTACAGGTAAACCATGGTGGTATCTGATCATAATTGACCTTCAAAAAGAAAAAACACCGCAATGGGAGCAACTGGCCCGCATTGCGGTGTTTGGAATCGCTCATGTTTGCAATCAACGTTATATAAATATTGATGCAACGATTAAAATAAATCCGATCGCTAGACCGGCAGGGCCCCAATAATGCATAGGGATAAAAAACAGACTGTGCTGGGTTCCCATTCGATAACGTTGCCCCGTTTCCATATCAACTAGCACTTTGTCCGAGTCGGCGTTAAGCGCTTTTCCCAAGTACCAGATAATAACCCCCGACACAATGAACACAAAAGCCATCGGTAGCCGGGAATCTATGGAGTCAAGCCCTAGAGCGGATACTAAACTCCCGACAATAACAAATAAAATCCCTGGAATAACGATGTTTAAAATACCGAAACCCTTCCAAATAATCACATGAAATCTTCCTTCCTAAATTTAAATCCAACATATGTATTTATCGGTTAAAAGAGAGATTTAGTTTACAAAATGACCCATTCATTGTGGGATTTACAATGTGTAAAACTGGAAGGTATGTGTCAAAAAAGGGAAAAAAAGCTTAGTTTGCTATTTATTTTTATTGTGTCGATTTTTGAAAAAAAATATGACCACCATTTAGCTATGTAGGTGGTCATATGATGAATTCAAAAATGTTCCTGTTAGTGGAACACTGTGAACAATTAATCAAGTTTATTGAGGAGCCTTTGCTCGAAGTAGATTTAATCCTAATCCAATGAAGATAATCCCGGTTATTTTGTTTAAATAGCTGCCAATCCTTTGGTTGACTTTTATTTTTTGGGTAATGTAAGAGGAAAAATAGGCAATAAACAAGCACCATAATAATCCGGTGAACGAAAATGTAAGTCCTAAAATGATAAATGGAATGGGACCAGAAGCCTTTGTATCAATAAATTGTGGAAGAAAGGCAATGAAAAACAAAGAAACCTTGGGATTCGTAAGACTGGTCAACATCCCTTGTAAATATGTTTTTCTGTTGCTGTGTTGTTTATTGGATTCAGATGCTCTAAAACTTGCATTTGTTTTATCTAATAGCATTCTAACCCCTAGATAAACTAAATAAATAACTCCAATTATTTTAATCATGTTGAACACGATAATTGACTTTGTAAGTATAATTGATAAACCAAAAGCAACTAACAACGTATGGATCAAAGAACCACTAATGATACCGAAAACAGAATACACACCGGCTTTTCTCCCCTGGGCAATGCTTTTCCCAATTATATACATTGTGTCTGCACCAGGAATTAGATTTAGGAGGATTCCAGTAAGCAAAAATACTTCATAATTTACAATTCCAAACATTTTTGAGCACCACCTCTTCATTATGAAATACATTAAAAGGTAATGATAATTTAGTAAATAGCTCATTGTCAATCTTCAATATCTGTTATACGTTTATGTAAGTTTACCTAAAAAAACCGCTTTTCACCCCTCCATAGGTCTGGCATGACCTGATCCTAAAGGAGGGAAAGCGGCTTTTACAATGAGAGTATACTACGTAGTTACTCACTCACGATAATCAGCAAAAACATGGGCAGCCTGTCCTGTGTCAAATGCCCAAAGGATGGGCCGTTGTCATATACCCGTGGAGCAGGCGACAGGCCTATTCGGCGGTCGCTTTCGCTTGTTCGGCTACGAAAACAACAGGCTTCATAATTCGACTCAGCATATCTTGCTTCGGACGATTCCAGGTAGTCCAGTCATCCAGCAGCAGACCGCCTGTGTCACCGCTATTCGGATTCAGGGACCAGTACGTAAAGTACAGGTTGTTGGCACCAATATAGTCTACGAGTGCATTTTGCCATTTCCCCTCAGAAGAAGACAAATCAACATTACGACCGCCGAATTCACCGACCAGTACCGGAGCTATGTTTTGCTTACTGATGTAGCCCCAGGTTTGATCCCAGATCGCTGGCAAGTTGGACGGGAAGGCCGGATCGTTGAACCATGGCTGCGAAGACACACCAGGGCCGTAATCATGTGGAGAATATACGACACGGTTCGGTACGTCCAGAACGACAGGATAGTTGGCTACACCTGTCAGGTTGCCACCCCACCAGTATTGGCTATTGTTGCCTTGTACATTGTGGTCTACACCTTCTACGAGAATCAGCCAATTCGGATTCACGGACAGAATCGCATTCCCTGCACGTTGTGCCGCCAGACGCCAGTCTGTGGAGGCATTGCCTGTGCCCCAGCTTGCTTGACCGTGTGGCTCATTGTGTAAATCCGCACCAATGACGGTAGGGTTGTTTTTATAACGATCAGCCAACATTTTCCAGTCGCTAATCCAGCGAGACTCAGGGTACTGGGATGTGTACCACAGCTCGGATTGCCCACCTGAGCTTGGACGGTGACGGTCAAGGATAATCTGAATACCGCGTTGTCCAGCTTTTTCGATCAGCTTGTCCATAATTTGAATCGGAGTTAATCCGACCAAATCAGGGTTTTTGTGATAATCAATACTGTCTGGACGGGAACTGGAATCGAATAACTGATTGCTGTAAGGCAGACGAATCAGATTGTAGCCTTCTTTCTTCACCTGATCTAGCATGTCGTCCATTGAGCGGCTCCACAGTCCGTGCAAGGTGTAATTAGGAGTTTCCAGACCGAACCAGTTCAGACCGTTAAATGCCGCTTCTTTCCCGGATTCGTCTACAATCTTGTTTCCTTGGGTGTGATAATATCCTTTCACACTAGCTGCATCTACTGAAGTGGGAGTATAGCTATACAGTGTGAAGCCCATTACGAGGGAGGCAATGACGAAAAATGTTTTTTTCATTCCTTTTTTCTTCATAATTCTGCTTCCTCCTTTATTTAATAGAAATTGTAACCGATTACATTTTTATTTTATGTTCAAATCTTCCATCAAACAAGTTCATAAAATTCGTATATTTCTAAGATTTCGTTCGGATTCAATAGATTCGTAACAACGGATGGTTAAGCTAAGTGTCCAGCTTTTGTGGGAGCGGTTGTTTATGGGCTGATGGCTCGCTCTAACTCTTTATTTATTATATTTTCCTGCTGTAAAAGAAGGTATATAATAAAGTGAAATTCACTTTACATACAGGTTGCAGAATATATATTTGATAAAATAACACGCCTGACATGCAGAAAAAGAAAGGAGGGTAATTATGGTAACAACGATGAAGGAAGTGGCAGAACGTGCCGGGGTGTCGAAGAGTACAGTTTCGCAGTTTCTACAAAAGAGATACAACTATATGAGTGAAAACACCAAGAAGAAGATCGAGCAAGCGATTGAGGATCTCAGTTATATACCCAATGAGGTGGCACGTAGTCTCAAGCAGAAGAAGACCTTCATTGTGGGAGTTATTTCTTCAACCATTTTATCGAGATTTACTACAGAAGTCGTGCGTGCCATTGAAGATGAATGCCAACTGGAAAATGTCCAGGTCATTGTCTGCAATACCGATGATGATTCGCTCAAAGAGAAAAAGTATGTCCAGTCGATGATTGCTCGGCAAGTGGATGGACTTATCATTTTCCCGACGGAAGAGAACAAGAAATTATATGTTTCCCTTGTCAAGAATGGCTATCCTTTCGTGTTTGTGGACCGGAAAATCGATGAAATCAGCGTAGATACGGTGCTATTGAATAATGAAAAGGCCAGCGAGCTTGCGGTTGAAGCACTCATTGAGCATGGTCATAACAACATTGGGATTATCACGTTCCCCTTAGGCAAAAAAGCGATCACTACACGAAGTGAGCGACTGTCAGGTTATCGAAATACGTTGGGCAAACATGACATCCCAGTGAATGAAAACTACATCAAAAGCGGCAGGTTGGATGAAATGCCCAATCTGATTGGACAACTATTCCACATGGAGAATCCGCCCACTGCAATTATTGCTACGAATGACATGATTTTGGAGCAGGTGCTGATTTATGCAAAAAATAATCATCTGACCATACCTAATGATTTTTCCTTGATTGGCATAGATGATGTATCCTTTGCGTCTTTTTATAACCCGCCGATCACCACCGTTTCCCAGCCGAGTTTTGAAATGGGGAAAAGAAGTGCCCGGCTACTGCTGGAGAAAATTGATCAAAAAGAACAGGATCATGAGGAACTGTCAGAAATCATCCGAATGAATCCGGTCATTAACCACAGAGAATCTGTCCAAAAACTGAACTGAATAATTGAATAAGTCCTTTTTATCTTTTTGAAAACGTTTTTATGAATTCTATTGTAAAAAGAAAATAAAGAGCTATAATGGTCTTATGATTCGAGTCATGAATACCCTTTCATTTATGTATGTCCTGATTTTAGTGATGTTGCGATTGAAGAGAGGGGAGGAATGGAGCTTAGACGAATAATGTATGGAGTTAGTTGTGATTTAATTCACAAAAATGATTCTGCTTCTTTTTACATTCCCGGAAGGGAAATTTTTTTCGTGTATTACTAAATCGATTTAGTAAGAATGGAAAATAAATAAAAGAAAGTCGGAGATCACTATGGAAATGTTTATGAGCATTATCAGGGAGCCATCCATCATTATCGCGATTGTGACATTACTCGGCCTTATATTCCAGAGAAAGAAAGTATCAGAAATTATTACGGGAACTACCCTTTCTTTTATGGGCTTCACCATGATCAAGGTCGGCGGCGGCATTTTAGGTGGCGTTCTCACTAACTTCAGCCAAATTTTTTCTTATGCGTTCAACCTTAAAGGTGTCGTACCCAGCAATGAAGCCATTATGGCACTGACCATTGATCAGATCGGGGCGGATGCTGCGCTCATTCTGCTCTTTTCCATGATCCTTAACATCGTGCTTGCACGCCTGACCAAGTTCAAGTACATTTATTTGTCTCTTCACTTGATTTTGTTTATGAGCTTTGCCGCTACAGCCGTTATGAAAGGTCTGGGTCTCAGTTCGCTGACTACGATCATCGTCGGTTCTTTGGTAATTGGGAGCTATATGGCGGTGTTTCCTTACCTCCTCCGGAATGCCAGCAAAAACATTATTAAATCGGATGAATATACGATTGCTCATGCTTCCATGACCTCTTACATTCTAGGTACCTATTTAGGGAAAGTTTTTGGCAACCGTGAAAATGACACCGAAAATGTGAAAATTAATGACCGCATCAGTTTTTTGCGCGACCCCAATGTTGCAACGACCTTGACGATGCTTGTGCTTTTACTGGTATCTGGACTGGTTGCTGGTTCTGATTATGTCAGCAAATTATCGGATGGGAAAGAATATATCGTCTTTATCCTCGAACAGTCAGCTATTTTTGCTGCCGGCTTGTATATCGCAAAAGCAGGTGTTAAACTGTTCACAACTGAAATTGTACCCGCTTTCAAAGGCTTCTCCCAAGTGTTCGCACCTGGAGCAATCCCTGGTGTGGATGTTCTGGTACTGTTCGATAAATCACCCAATTCCGCGTTGGTAGGCTTCTTGGTCAGCTTCTTCACAGGCGTTGCCTGCGTCTTTCTTTTCCCGTTTATCGGATTGCCTGTCATTGTGCCGGGGATCATGGCCTGCTTCCTTGCTGGTGGTGCAGCCGCGATATTCGGCAATTCCAGCGGTGGTTTCAGAGGAGCTGTTATTTCCAGTTGTCTTAATGGATTCTTGCTCTGTCTGCTGCCGGCTCTCACCTTGCCGCTCTTTTCTTTTTTGGGTGCCGAAGGGGTAACGTTCGCCGATCCCGACTTTACTACCCTTTCCGGAGTACTTTGGCTTATTTTCCGCTGGTTTTAAACTAAATCGATTTATGAGTTTTTTCAAAATAACTTATCTAAATCATTTGTGCTTAAAAAGAGGAGGAATTATCCATGTTTTTTAACGAACAAGATATTCAAATTGACATCGTTGACAGTAATACCACCCGGAAAGTGCTGGCCCACAGCGACCAGCTTATGTATGTCAAAGTGATGTTTGCTAAAGCCCAAACAGGGGAGATCCTATTGCATAAGCATGTCCATGAGCAAGTCACTTATGTAATAAAGGGAAGTTTTAAGTTCATGATCGATAATGGCGAAACCAAGGAAGTCCAGACCGTCAAAGAAGGAGACAGCATCCATTTTCCATCCGATACTCTTCATGGCTGTATCCCACTGGAGGATGGCGGTATTCTGCTAGATGCATTTACACCAGCACGTGCAGATTTTCTGTAAATCCCCTTACAAAATACGGTTTATCTACCCCGAGATCTGGAGGGATTTACGAAGCCTTTCCGCGGCAACCAACTGAGGCGGATGATGCCTTCTGGCATGTCCAATACATTTCATTTTTATCTTTTTTAGAAGAAGACCTGCAAGTATGTTATATTTAACAAACGGCAATCGTGATGAACAGTAATATAGTGATTTTTAGAAAAGGATGAGATGATTTTGGAAAACAACGAAACTCAGCAAGAATTTGCAGAAGTATATGAGCAGCTTAAAGTAGCTGCAAACCGAACCTCCGATTGGAAAACACGCCTAGCCGCGGTAAATGATCTGGGTGCATGGAAGAATCAGCAGACGATTGACTTGCTGACACACCGGTTGAATAATGATACGGTATATGCCGTTCAGGAAGCCGCTTACCGCAGACTTCAGGAATGGGGCGAGAATGTACAGCCGCCTGTGCGCAAAGAGGGTGAACTTGTTAAGGGTCTGACGAAGATTCTGGTGCGGATTAAAAAAAGCCTGCCAGCCGACCATACCTATAACGATTTTCGCGAGAAGCTGCACAAGATGAGAGTCGATATTTATGACATCTACGAAGGCGACAAGGGTGCTGAATTTGATCAGTGGCTGGAGCAAAAATGGGCTTCGTTATCTACAAGATAATGTCTGAACCCTGTAATTGAATGTGATTTAAGGATCAATACTGGTGATGCAGACAGAGCCTTAACAAGGATAAGGGATTATCTTTGTTAAGGTTTTTTTAGCTTGTTCTCCTTAAGAATCACGCCCTATATCTTTATGCCACTGTATATATACTTCAGCAATATGGTACGATGGGATCGGATTATTTTAGTGTGTACATGGGAGGGACTAACATGAGCAAGGCGAAGCTGTGTTTTATCGGGGCGGGCTTTCACGCTTCAACAAATATATATCCTGCTGTTATTGGGGCAGGTGCTGAAATTCAGGCGATTGCGACTAGAGATCTAAGCAGATCGAAGACAGCACTTCAGCGGTTTGGAAGCAGCGGCACACCTTATGACAATTACAAGGCTATGCTGGAGCAGGAAGACTGTGATGGAGTTGTCGTGATTGCACAAGCGGCAGATCATCCTTCGCTCGTACTGGACTGCATTAAGGCTGGAAAACATGTTTTTGTAGACAAGCCACTGGGTTGGAATGCGCAAGAAGCGGCCCAAATTGCAGATGCGGCAGAAGCAGCAGGCGTTGTCCTGATGGTCGGCTTCATGAAGCGCTACGCACCTGTATACATAAAATTAAAAGAATTAATTGAGGGTGGCTCGCTTGGAGCCGCACGCTCATTTCAGGCGAAATTTCTCGTGGACAGTACCCTGTTTTGTAAAACCGGCGAAGATTTCATGAAGCTGGCGGCGGTCCACATGGTCGATCTGGTACGTTATTTGTTCGGGGAAGTGGTACAGGTTACCGGATTTGCGAACGATAACGGTGAGTGTATTTCCCATACGATTGCCCTGAAATTTGAAAATGGTGTAGTGGGCAGCGTATACTTCGCAGGTATGACAGCATGGACACGCGAGAGTGAAGGGATCACGGTAACCTTTGATCACGGTTTTGCGAACGCGGATGAGGTGAATACACTGATCATTCACAAGTCGGAGAGTCATACAGAGCTTCCTTGGAAATCCCTTGCGGAAAACGATACGGTTCTGACACCGTCAGCCTCCGCGATGTCGGGCGGATACCGTGATTTGTACTTGCGCGGTTTTGTTGGTGAAATCGCACATTTCATGAACTGCTGCCAAGAAGGACGGACGCCTGATTCAAGTGGACGGGACAACGTGAAAACGATGGAACTGTGCGACCGCATTTTGGCTGCGCTCCAATAGGATATCTATTTTATATCCAAGCTTTGGAGCCTGGACGGTACCTTAGTTTGGGTGATTTGAAAGAAGCTTCGGTTTAACTGGTCAGTAGATGGCTCCTGCATTTGTCTGGAGTCATTTTTTTCGTTTACCCTACGATCTTTCTATTTCATAGCATTCCTGTCCATTTTGATTAATCTCTGCTGAAAATACGCCAACAAGAACGAATGATACGATAGAATAGGAAAAGGAAAGCGTTATCATCACCCATTTTTTCTGCGATGGTTCAGGGGGAGAAGGCATATGCGTTCAAGGTCAAGGTTTCAGCCATTAAACACATTACGTAATCAGATTTTTATCGGATTTATACTAGTGATGCTCATTATGATGAGTGTAGCAGGGGCGTTCATTTATCTCAATGTGTCTCACTTGTTAAAAGACAGTGCTGAGCGACATATTGGTCAGACCGCCGTACAAGCAAGCGGTAGGCTGGATGCATTAATCGGCCAGATGGACAGCTTGACGGAGCAGGTCGCGAATCACCCGTCTGTTCAGCATATTTTGCTGGAGGAGCGTAACGGGGGCAAGGTAAATTTCGGACAGCGCCAATCCCTACTGCAAGTGATGCATAGCTATCAGGCATATATGCCGAGTGTCGGCTCACTGGAGCTGTATACCGCCGAAGGAAAGATGTTGTTTCCGATTAGAGAGGGCAGTCTGGAGGAACGTATTGGACAGGCAGACATCCGGGAAGCGAATCAGATGAAAGGAAGACTGGTCTGGATCGGTATTGATCCCGAAGACCCTCGGTCACTGCTGGCAATTCGGCAGGTAAGTCTGGTGGATCGCTGGTTCTCACGAGGAGGGTACTTGATTACCCGTATGGAGCGAAGTTATTTTGGACTGAATGATGCGTCAACAGTCAATGAAGAAGCGGATGAAACCATGCTGCTTGTAGATCGTCAAGGCCAGCTGCTGTCGGGTGAACCAATGAACCAGACGGATTTGTCAGGTGTACTGCATAGCAAGACACAGACGGTTCATATTGGGGAGCGGGAATATGTGAAGGCGGTTCAGCAGTCGGAGCGGACGGGCTGGTCGCTGCTGATTCTGATTCCGGTTAGCGTCGTCACAGACGGAATTACGGTTTTACGAACTACACTTATCATTTCCGCGTCTCTTGGTGCCGTGCTATTTCTGTTCATGTCCTTTATGTTGTCTACGTTGATTACAAGACCGATAGGTCACTTGATTCAGGCGATGCGTCGTTCACGGGAAGGGGCATTGGCCCTGAATCCAGAACCGGCAGCAGCAGTCGAGCTGCGAGAATTGAACGCAGAGTACAATACGATGATTGTCGATATTAATGAATTGATCCGTGTTATTTGTGAGAAGGAGGTTTTACAAAGCCAGACCGAGCTTAAAGCTCTGCAGGCGCAGATCAATCCGCATTTTCTTTTTAATACGCTGGATGCTTTCAACTGGTCGTTACAGGAGAAGGGAGAGGAGGAGCTTGCGGAGCTGATGGTGTCCATGTCGCGGCTGTTTCGTTATGTTATCGAACCGGCTCACCATGACTCTTGGGTGACCCTCGGGGAAGAAATGGCGCAAATCCGTCGTTATCTGGAACTGATGGAGATGCGTCTGGGTGAACGTCTGAGCTGGCAAATTCATATGCCTTCAGAGGCAGCCAGAATTCCGCTTCCTAAACTGCTGATCCAGCCTATTCTAGAGAATGCCATTTTGCATGGTGTCGAAAATCGCATCGGCAACGGTCGCGTTGAAATCAGTGTCACTCCTTCGACCAGATCGGGTTGGACCAAGATCGCGGTCATAGATAACGGACCTGGAATGACAATGGAAGAACTTGCGGCTGTGCGTACAGCGTTGATGGGGGGAGCAGCCTGCGAGAGCAAGGGAACCGGTATGGGACTAGTGAATGTGCAGCGCAGGCTCGCTCTCTATTATGACAGCGCATCTTATCCAACGGACGGTATGCTGATACATAGTGCTGAGCAGGAAGGAACTGTGGTCGCTTTTGAAATTCCTGATGAATATGGAGGGCGGTAGGAATGAGTGTTTCATCCAAAACCATTGTCATTGTAGACGATGAACAGCGAACACGTCAGGGGATACACCAGACACTGGAGCAATGGGCCGCCGGGAAATACCGGATTGTGACATCTGGTAATGGTTTGGAAGCATTAACTATACTGCGAGCGGAGACAGTTCACCTGTTGATTACGGATGTCCGGTTGCCGGAATTCAGTGGGCTGGATTTAATCCGCTCTCTGGAACGGGATTCACGACGACCAGCGATCATTGTCATCTCGGGATATGCGGAATTTGATTATGTCCAGCAGGCGCTTCGTCTGGGAGCCGTCAATTATTTGCTCAAACCGATTGATAAGCAGGAGCTGCTGAATGCGGTCAATGAAGCGCTTCGGCTTGAAGAGGAGCGGCAGCGGTACGAGAAGCTGGACAAGCTGGCTGACCCTGTTCTGCTAGAGCTTGATCTCCAGGCGGCTACTCTTAGTGATCCGGTACGACGTGCCTTCACCTATATGGCGGAGCATCTTCACGAATCCATTACGATGGCGCAGACTGCCGCGCATTCACACCTGAATGCGAGCTATTTTAGTGTTTTATTCAAGGAGCAAAGTGGTTTGTCCTTCAGCGAATATCTGCATCGACTGCGGATTCAACGGGCCAAGGAGCTGTTGCTGCATACCCAGTTGACGATTGCCCAAATCGGCGAGCGATCAGGCTACCGGACAGATAAATATTTTATTAAAGTATTCAAAGCGACCGAGGGGATAAGTCCTAGCCGCTACAGGCAGCAGATGCGTACAGGGCCGGAGAATATCGACTGACAGTAGGCAGATCAAACCCAATAAAAGTGGAATTATACCCAATGAGTGTACCCTGTTGGAAGCAGGAATGGAGTGCTAAACTTACAAATGATAACGGTTACAAAAAATAAATACAACAAACGGAGGTCTAACGATGTCCAACGAGTATGGTTTGCGTAAGCGCTCACATCAAAAATGGTTTGCTGGGTTGACCCTGCTGCTGTCATTCATGCTGGTGCTATCCGGTTGCGGTGCTGGTAAGGATGGTCAAGGCGGTTCCAGTGGAGAAGGGGGAAAGGTTACACTTAAAATGATGCACCTGTGGCCAGAGGGAAGCTCGGCACAGCAGAGCAAGCTTGTGACTCAGATTATAGATCAATACCAAAAGGATCATCCGAATGTCGTCATTCAGCAGGAAGTGCTGGAAAATGAACAATATAAAAACAAACTCAAAGTGCTGTCAGCTTCCAATGAATTGCCGGATATCGGCATCACCTGGGCAGCGGGTTTTATGGAGCCTTACGTTAAAGGTGGATTATTTACGCCGATGGATGACCTGTTGAATGGTTCCAAGCTGAAGGACAAATTCGTACCGGGAACGACCGAAGCTTATGCGCTGAATGGCAAAACGTATGCGCTTCCGATTGAATTGAACATTACACCTATTTATTACAACAAAGCCATATTCCAAAAATACAACTTGAAGGTACCAGCGACATTTGACGAATTTAAGCAAGTTGTGAAAACACTTACGGATCATGGAGTTGCACCGATTGCATTGGGCAATAAAGACCGCTGGACCGGCTCGCTCTGGTATATGTATCTGGCGGACCGTATAGCAGGTAACGAAACGCTGAAAAAAGCGATTGACGGCTCAGGATCGTTCGATGACCCTGGTTTAATTCAGGCGGCCTCCGAAGTCCAGACGCTTGTGGATATGAATGCCTTTAACAAAGGATTTAACGGCTTGTCCAATGATGAGGGAAAATCCGAGTTTATGAACGACAAAGCGGCTATGTATTTAATGGCTACTTGGGAATTGCCGAATTTTACGACCAATCCTGCAATCCCGCAAGCATTTAAAGATCAAATTGGCTTCTTTAAATTCCCGATGGTTGAAGGCGGCAAGGGCAACGAGAACAGTTGGGTAGGAGGTCCGGGAGTAGGTTTGTTCGTTTCGGAAAATTCCAAGGTAAAAGAAGAGGCCAAAGCGTTCGTTGAATACTTCGTAGTCAAGTGGGGAGAGCAATCGGTCACACAGGCGGGCGTAATTCCGGCGACGAAAGTGGACACCTCCAAAGAAAAATTGCCCAAGCTGTATGTCGATTTGCTGAACGGACTGAATCAAGCCAGCAGCATTACATTGTTCGCCGATGTACAGATGAAGCCGAATGCAGCGCAGGTACATTTGAATATGATTCAGGCGTTGTTTGGTAAAGCGGTGACACCGCAACAATTTGCCGAGCGGCATAAGGCTGCCATCGAGAAAGAAAATTGAAACTGAAATTGACCACCTAAGGAGGTCCGACCGTGGAAAAGGTCATGTCCAATAAGCTTGTCATTGCTCTATATGTATTGCCTTCTCTGCTGCTGTTATTCGCCGTAATATATGTACCCATCGTACTGACCGGCTATTACGGCCTGAATCAGTGGAATGGAATCGGCTCTATGACTTTTGTGGGGCTGGACAATTATCAACATTTGCTCACTGACAGTGCATTCTGGCAAAGTGCCTGGCATTCGCTGCTGTTGGCCTTGTTTTCAGGCATCAGTCTGATCGGTTATCTGGTCATTGCGATGATTTTGTCAGGAAAAATCAAGGGAGCGAATCTGCTGCGGAAAATTTATCTGATTCCCATGCTGTTGTCATCTGTAGCGATCGCACAGCTGTGGCTCAAAATGTATCATCCAACGAACGGAGTGTTCAATTCCATACTGGCGTCGGTCGGAGTCCACAATCCGCCTGAATGGTTAGCTAATCCGTCCTTGGTGCTGTTTGCCTTGTTCATTCCGATTATTTGGCAATATGCGGGCTTTTATATCCTGATCTATTATGCCGGGCTGAAAAACATTCCCGAAACGCTGATGGAGGCTGCACGGATCGACGGGGCCAGTGCCTGGCAGATTGCGACTCGTATCAAATTGCCCCTGCTGCGAGAGGTGATTAACGTTACGATCATATTGTCCATTGTCGGCTCGCTCAAATATTTTGACCTCATCTACGTCATGACGGATGGTGGACCGAATGGAGCCAGTGAAGTGATGGCCTCTTACATGTACCACCAGGCATTCCGCAGCTTTGATTTTGGATACGGCAGCGCTACAGCCTTTGCCCTGCTGCTCATCTGTCTGATTGCTACGTGGCTGATCCGCAAAGTTACGGCTACGAGTGACACCATCCAGTATTCATAATGCAGTCTTGCTAATAGATGAGGGTAACAAAGGACAGGAAGAGGGAGGAACGGATATGAAAACCCAGGCAGCCGCCAACTATCCGCTTGGAGTCGCTACCCGCGGCAAAATGTTAACTCGGGTCGGTTATGCCGCTTTGTATATCATTTTAATCATCTTGGCGGTGACGCAGCTTTTACCGCTGGTGTGGCTGATGTTGTTCTCGCTTAAAAATAATCAGGAAGTATTTAACCTTCCGCCGTTTGCACTCCCGTCCCAGCCGCATTGGGAGAACTATATGAATGTGTGGACCAGCGGCAATATCGGGCGGTATTTTTTCAATAGTGTGTGGATTACGGTCATATCCGTGGCGTTGACGGTGCTGCTAGCCAGCTTTGTAACGTTTGCCATTACGCGTATGCGGTGGAAAGGAAGTCAGCTGGTTCTCGGGCTATTTATGGTCGGACTAATGATTCCAGTCCATTCCACCTTGATTCCGTTGTTCAGTATGTTTCTCAAATTGCATTTAACAGATACTTCACTCTCCATCATCCTGTCGTATGTTGCTTTTAATCTGCCGACAACGATGATGATCTTGCTGGGCTTCTATTACGCCTTGCCCCGTGAAGTGGAAGAAGCGGCCGTTATGGACGGCTGCTCCGTCAATCGGATGTTCTTCCGGATCGTGCTGCCCATGACAACCCCGGTCATGGCAACGACATCTATTATTAACATGATCTATAACTGGAATGAGTTTATTTTCGTCAATACGTTCATCAGCTCGGACGAAAACAAAACACTGACCGTTGGTGTTCAGAACTTTATTGGACAATATACGACCGACTGGGGAGCTATCGGAGCTACGTTGATGATCAGCATTTTGCCCATTTTGCTCGTGTTCCTCATCATGAGTGACCGGATTGTGGAAGGGATTGCGGCAGGATCGGTTAAGGGATAAAACAAATTCCACAGGGTTAGAAGAGTACCCTCTAGTGTAAACATTGGAACAAACCTCTCGGTTTGTCCGATGAATGCTAGGGGGATGGCAAGTTATTGTTTTGGTGCAGGGAGATTGGTGGGACTGCTATTTTTTATTTCTTCTTTAAATTGAAAAAGTCCATTCCTCTTATGATTCAAATTGGAATGGACTTTCAAAATTTTAGAGTGACCCATCTTAAAAAAAGAGTAAATGCATTTAATATATATTTAATAATGATTTCTCTAAATAATTCACTCACGAATCTATATAATTAAGTTCATTTATTTATAGCTACGTTTAGGGCAGTAGCTTTAAAGAGTAATCCTTTTAGTCTCTAGGAGAAATTAATTTAAGAAAAGCTGCGAATGATTCACATACAAAATCTAATGTTTCGTCTTGCCAGTCTTCAAGTGATTTTTCTTCTAATTCCTCTTCGGTTATTTCACTTTCTAAAATTAAATCTTCATGGTTTTGAAACAAAATTTGGGGTTCATTTTTATCTTTCCGAAAATCAAATAAAAATTTATCTCCAGATCCATTAATAGCAAAGGGAAATATATTTTTTGGTAACGCCTCGCTCAAAGTATCATACGCCAGCTCAATTGGAGAAATTACTTCTCCAAGAACTTCTTTTTCTATTAGAGATAATAGTTGTATAGACCATGTTAATTTCCCAGGTACTTCTACAACGCCCGTAATCTCTTCACCATTTTGATCTATTATATAGGGTACCGATCCATCATGATTCAGCACAATTTCTACATACTCTTTAGGAAAGCGGATATTCCATCGCTCCTCAAGACCTCTCAATTTGCTTTCATCTAAATTTATATTATCAGACCATTTTAGCTCATATCCCATTTTAATTCTCCCTTTAATTTATTAGAGGTTTAGTCGCCATTACCCCAAATTTTATTTCCACCAGTATGATTTACTTTACCATGAACATTCTCATCTACCAACGGCATTCTTCCTGTTTCTTGAGGGGGCATGTTATTGTTTTGCGTAGAAAAAAAGCTCATCCTTCTCGCGGTTCAAGTTGGAATAAGCCTTTGAAAATTTATCAAATGGTTGTCAAGTTTTTAAAGTGTTTGATATGTTGTAGTGTACGATCTTGTAGTTTTAGATGTAAACCCACTTTATCTTTATTTGATCAGTCCGTTCAAAAAGGCAGGGGACATACCCTGTTATATCTAGCTCTATCTCACTTGCGTCATCTGGCTCATCATTATCTGTGTGAGAACGAATTTTTAAAGTATACCCCAATTCGCCTCCGGCTCCCTGTAAAACTATCTGAAGTCCCAAAATAGAATTATCAATATATACAGTAGGCACTTCTTCGTAAATATGATCTTCTAATCCAATAAAAGGAACACCCCAAATAACAGAAATAATCTGTGCACGATAAGGCTTTCTTCCGAGAATATTGGTAACAAGCATTTAAAATAAGGGGATTTCTTCATAATCAATCATTCTCCTAATCATAATCAATTTATCCGCCCCCCCTTTTTGATATCTACGACTGTATTCTTCCTGCGTAAATATGCGAAGAGTGAACTTGTCCGTTCTTCCTTTTTATCTTCTCTTCTTAAGCCATCCCAAAATTCTTTAAGTGTTTTATCAATTTCCTTCTGCAATTGTCTATCTTCTCTTAGGTCGGTCCCAGCTCTCCAAAAAGTAGAGCTAGAAGAGAATTTTGAAGCTAACTTATCACTAACGATAAAAGCATCAATATCAAAGTCAGTTGGATCAAATGGCGCATTCCCTTTATGTAGATCTTTCTGACCAGTAGCCAAAGAACCTCTATATTTCACTTTGGCATTAGGGACAATTTCTTTGGATTTTCTTCACTGGAGAACTCAGTGTTTCTTGAACAGTATTCCTAATATCTTTTCGGGTTTGAGCCTTACCCGTCCCATATATTATTTGACCATTTCAGCGCAAATTCCATATTATTTTCCTTCTAAGTTGAATAGAGAAAGTAGAGCAGTGATGACTTGTATAGCCTTCAAATTCTGCTGTACTATTAACTACTAAGTGCATTTTAGATGGAACTTGACGATGCCAAGCTAATTATTTTATTCTAGCTTGATATGTTTATGCTCTGCCTTGATCGCTAAGAAGCAGCATAACGGATGTAGATTAGGATATCGAGGGATTGTATTAAATAGAAAGTCAGATTTTAAATTGAATTGTTGCTAAAGTCTGAGACCTTCGAGACTATGTTACATAATATAACCCAACTCGTATAAAATAAAAAAGCCAGTCACCGGTTTATTTCCGACGACTGGCCGCTGTCACTTATACTAAATCCCACTTAATTTACTTAATATTTCTTTAATGCGTAAAGTTAAATCTATTTTCTCGTCTTCTGATAATTGTAGTCCTATATCTTCAATATTAAACTGTTCTAGCTCACTCTTTATGTTACGAAGATCTTCATCTACCTTAATATTATTCCTAATTAATAATTCCGCTAATGTAGTTTTAATTATAATATTTTCACTAAGGGTGTTATCACAATCATTTTCAAATCGTTCGATTATTTTCTCAACAATTTCATGGTTATCTTGAATCTCAGTAATAATGCTACTAAAGAAGTGTCTTACTTCCTTTTCCATATCATGATAATACCATCTCGTAAATGGATCATAATCGATCTGCTTATTATCAATTTCATCTAAGACCATATCCCTACGTTCTAATAAATCTTCATATTCATCTGAGGTTATCTCTAATTTTAGCTTTTCTAGATTTAAAGAATTTAAAACCTCTACTAATCTTTCTTTTGCTTTAAAAAATATTTTCGAATGCGTTAAATAAATCTTTCCTTCAGCAATGTATACTACGGCTTTCTCCATTTCGCCTTTGTTTAATATACCTTCAAATTCTCCAGAAGTTCTTGCGACGGCCTCAGCGTCACTCATTTTTTCAATTTTAAAATCAAAGTATTTCTCATAAAAGGCACCAAATAAAGCTTCATAGTTTCTTTTCATGTTAATCTATCACCTTTCTATTTTTATGGGATAATCATATCATCATTGTTGTGGATTATTTCAATATTAATACCAGGGTAATCTTTATGGAATTGATTAATAATTCTACTACAACTACCACAAGTATCTTTTTCAGTGAACATTTTTATTTTCCCACGAACATTTGAAGAGTCTTTTAGTTTATCTAATTTTGCTGCTAGATCATTTAATATTTTATACTCAGTGTCCATGTCTCTTTTATATACACGTCCACTTTTATCCGGCGCTTTGGTTGCCTCATATTTAGGTTTTTTTGTTGGCTTTAATGAGAAATCTGCATAGTCTTTCGCTTTATTATCTCCATTTAAGCCACTGTGTGCATAAAATTCTTTTTTATCTATTCCTGGTATGTCCACTTCAGAGTATGCAAAATTTCCATCTTTTTTTAATCTATTTGAGAGTCTAGTTCTTAAATCTCTTACTTTATCGATAATATGACCTTCTGTTTTTAAATCAATTGTTCTTGTTGGATATACTTTTCCGTAGCTTACATTAGGCTCTTTCTCCGGTCCCTTAGTGCTCTTACCCGTATACTCTCCTGATTCTAACGCATCAATCTGTTTTTGTCTCTCAGGCGAAATTTTTGCACCGGAACCTTTGGAATGCGGAACGTCAGGACTAGGATCATGAAACCGATAATGACCTCCAGCAGTTTCGAAAATGGGTAACCTTTTAGTTATACGGAAGTTCATCTTTCTTGCTACACTTTGCAAGTAACTCCCTAAGGATTCAAAATTGGTTGGAAAACGGATGGCATTCGTTTTGAATTTTCCATCTCCAACTTTGGCCAGAGCAGAGTCGGCCTTTGCTGAATCTCCGAATAACCCCGGTGTCCCTCCTTTACCGGCTTTCTTTTCTTCAGCTTCCTTGAGTCCCTTAGATAAGGAGGCTTCTTCTTTACCCAACTTACCCAGCTTTCTAACTAACTTTGCGCCGCCTTTGACAAACCCATAAATATCTGCTACACGTTCAACGGCCTTGATACTGTCATATCCTGCGTCGTAACTTTCCTGTTTGGTATCGGTCAATGGATTAGGGAAGAAATTATTCAATTTTCGCTCAATCGGATCGGGTATGCTTTTTATGCCGTCCCACACGGTTTCAAGGTCGTGAACCACATCTTTCTTTGTTTTTTTTCCTTGGAATGAATCGGCAATATAGTCCCAGCCAAACTTTGCACCGCCCTTAATACCCTCGAGCGTCTCATTGCGTTCCAGAAAACCTTTACCAGTGTAATTTCCCGGCATAACGAAAGGAGTCATTACCATGGTTCCCATATCCGCTATATCGACAACTGAGTCCCATACACCGCCTAAAAACTCTATACCCGCATCCCATTCTCCCTTGAGCGTGGCGCCTACGTTTTCCTTAACGCGTGCTCCGAGCACACTTTGGATTCCCTTTTCAGCGACTTGCTTCTCAAAGTCAGACAAAATCGGTTCTGGGTAGTATTGATGGAGGGAAGCTTTAAGTTGAATCTCAGAGCTGACGCTGTTGACTTCCTGCTCCAAATCCAACGTATCGGTTGTTGTATTCAAGTGTAAGCCGTTGGTTCCTTGCAGCAGGATGCTACCTGCCGAAAGACTAAGACTGCCTGTGGCTTGAATTTGTATACGTTGGGTGCTGTTCAGGCTGACACCGTTATGGGTATTCATGGAGATGTACAGCGACCCTTCCTGCGCACTCATCGACAGTTCAGAGTTCCCTAAGGAAATTTCTTTTCCCTGTGGATTCGCAAAGGATTTGACCCCGGGATCGGCTGTTTTACGCTGGTGGCGTACTGCAGGCGATTCGAACACGGCACCTTGAGCTGCGTGAGATGAAGGGACAGCAACGCTGGATGGTTTCGTTCGGACCGATTGTATGACCATCGCATCGTCTTCGTCAGCACTTGGAAAATACAGCTTCACCTGCGCACCTTTTTCCGGCATCAGATACCAAACCTGATTCCCTTCTGCAGAATAGGGGAACCATTGGGCATCCTTGAGATTCTGCTGATCGTCTATATCCAAATGCAATCGAACCTGATTCCGGCTGACATCTAGTATTTTTCCTTCAATAGCGGCGCCAATGATTGTTCGATTATATACTTTGGGTACCTTCAAGCCTTGCGACAGTGCGCATTCATATGACCAGGTCATTAAGCCGCGAATCAACTGTCCTTCACGTTTGGTGATGACGTAGGTTTCGTGATTGCGCTCCACTTCATCTCCCAATTTCAGCATTCGATCCCACTCAAAGGTATATCGAGTATAGTCTGCAATATGGGCAGATCTCCAGCCATTCGCCTCCTGATCCAGATAAGGGGCAATCTTGCGCTGCAACGAAAAAGGAACCTCTTTCAAATGAATATGCTGTCTGGCTTGCGGAATACCGATCCAAATTTGTGCATGGTGTGAAACGATATTTGGGACGAGAAGGGCTCCCACATGCGAAGCCAGCCGTTTTAAAAAAGTCCAATCAGTCTCTTGATACTGCATCATGAACTGGCCTGTCACTTTTTTCTCAAACGCTTCATCAATCTTGTCCGAGCCCTTATAATCGGCCAGCACTGCGTCGACGATTTCAACATATTTCTGGTTTATGTGCTGAAAGGAGCGGTTTTTGAGCTGCGTATCTAGTTTAAAACTATGAGAAATGACGTCGAGAGTTACCACGATCTCCTGATGTCTGTGCTCCACATCTACGCAGTACAATTGTCCCAAAAATAAGGGATGCTTCTGGTCTTTGGCATCGGAATACCAGAGTTCGACTTTGTCGTCGCTGCTTGCTTTGGTAATGATTGTATCTGCCTGATCGGCTTCTAGACTACCCGTGATCATCAGTCTGGCATGTTCTCCGAGCTCGTGACTCATATGGACGTGACTAAGACGCAGCTTGCCATAAGGCCAAGTGACATGTAAGTGCTGATAGGTAAAGCGGTCTTTCGCTACGATGTTCATCCCTTACTCTCCTTGCTTGATAAAATCAGCCATCTTGTCCGTCATCTGTAATGGAGATAATGCCTCCACCACCCGATCCCGTGCTGTCTGCACCAAAAAAGGACGATATGGCCTCTTGTACACCTTGACAGCTACACATTAAGGTAGAATTGTTGAGTAGGGCAGGTGCCCCCTCAATCAATACGTCTTCCTTCCCGCCTGTCCACTTGGACCCAAACGCAATCTCCGGTTCACAAGGAAGGCCATGCTTCAATTTACACAGTCCAAAAGCATTAATTTTGCTAATATTGGCTCCACAAATGGCATCGTCCACGTTCAGAACGGGTTTATCTTTAATGAAGACACCGTGGCTGTACATCATATTGAGCACACCAGGGTCTGTACCTTGACTGCACTGTAACTTGGCGCCTCTCACCACATAAGAATGTTCTCCACTGAGTGCACCTTGGGCCAGAGCTTTAATAAGTAAAGGTAAAAACATATAAGTACCTCCTTGGATAAAAGGTATAGAATCAAGAAAGCTCCGACCATGTCGCAGTGTGCAGCATGGCATAGGTTAACGGGACCCAGAGGGGAGCATCCTCCAGCTTAAATTGGCAACTCACGATCACAGCTTTGCCGCGCCAGGAACGCACAAAAACAATCTGATAATAGGGAGAGGGGGAAACTAGAAAAATAGCTTCATAGCAGCCAATGATGTTATCTTGAATAGAAAGAGCCTTTTCATCCACGAGCTTCATACTTGGTTGTGCACGACTCGTTTGCTCAATCATTTGTTGTTGATAGATTTCTATTTGCGAAGGGTCCAGTTCTTGTCTGCTTTGGTGCAGACCGAACAGAATTCCACCCAGCTTGTCCTGAACAACGAAACTTTTCGACGGATTTACCATCTGTCCCGCCCGAACTTCTGGAATAAGAGAGTTAGGCAGGGAAATGGTGAGTTGATTTTCAAAGACAGGAAGGGTCTGAAACTGGATCTCCTGTTCATTCGGTAGGGTTAGTGAGCCTTTCGAAATTCCCTCTATCGCTTCTTCAATAGATATCATCATCCAGCTTTCATCGTTCTCCGCTGTACTTAATTGCTCTTTTAATGTTTGTTGATGATGCAGTTTTAAAAAAAATTCATCCCAATGCTCCGTCAAGGTTGAACCTCCTTATAAGAGTTCTAGCTTTTGTAGCCGAAAACCACTCAAACTTCGTCGAATCAAGCTTTCAGCAGCTTCCAAGCTAACGATGAAATAAGGTTCCCTCACGTTGGAGAGTCGGAAAAAATGATGTCCATTCACCTTATGGCTATTCAGCACAAGTCGTTTTAAGGTTTGGTCGTGCGCATAAAATTCAGTCTGTTCTGAAATGCCATCCACAGAGGGAACAGATGAAATCCAATATAATTCCTGACGGCTAGGTTCCCGGTTCACGATATACACCTGCTTAAAACGAGCTTGTGTATTGTATAGTTCTAGGATCCGTTTCATAGGATCGGAAAATAGCGGTTGTGAGGGTGAAAACGGTAGCCAGTCCGTGTACTCGGCATCTTCTGTCGCATGAACATCTAAAACCTGAGCCGGAGGCATGCCAACAAATGGCGTTTTAAAAAGTTCTAAATTCATCGGTTTAATGTTTCGGGAAATACGATGATCATCGACCAGCACATAATAATGGCGCATACACATTCCTCCTTATTCCGTCCACACAATAGATTGACGCTGTGCTTCGCTTAGTTTCCAATGCTGTTGGTACTTTCGTGGGACAAGAGTTCCTTGCATCGAAGCCCCCTCAAAATATGCATGTTCAAACGAATGTACATCTGTAAAATCAGCCCCATCCAGGTTGGCGTGTTCAAAACGAAGTCCACATAGCCCCGGCACCCGAACTCCATGTTCCCGATACGGCTGTCCGCTGGCACTATTGAAGTTAGCACCTCTCAAATCGCTATATCTAAAATCCGTATCGGTCAGTAGGCATCCCTGAAAGTTGCCTCCTGCTAGATTCGCTCGTTGCCAGATGCTTCCAATCAATATGCAGCTGTGAAACTGGCTTTCTCGTAAGTCACTGTGACTAAAATCGTTATAGCGCAAATCCTTTTGCATCAGGTGAAGGTGGGGAAGAGAAAGCCGCTTTAGGTTTTCGTAAACATAGGGTTCTTCTTCACTGGAATGTATCAATTGCTCTCTCACATGATCTGCAAGAAGTGCTTCCTGATCTTCGACATATAGATTCTCGCTGATATCCTTGTACTCGCCCGTTCGTATAGCTACACGATCAGCTTTATGAATGGCGAGATACTCAGGCATTTGAACCACTTCTGCCATCCCTAAGCGCAGGAGGGAGTTCACAAACTGGTGAAAAAAAGGAGCGGATTCCAGCATCAGTCGTTCAACGTCCACTGAAGTGATCGTCCCCATATATATTTTTCGTTCCTGCTCCAAGGTTTCCAACATGGTACTCATCGGTGCGTAAGCCCATGATGCGTCATAGGTTAACTTGCAATCGGAATCATCTTCGTACCATTCAGCAGAGTAAGCCTCGACTATATACAGGTAGGATTGCTCCAGCATCTGAGTGCGCAAGAACGAGTAGTGAATATATCCAATGGGTTGTTTTTGACCTTGTTGCTGCATGCTCAGAATGTGTATACACAAATCCCTGAACGATTCTTTGAAGTCGAAGATCAGTTGAGCTTGGTAGCGATGAAACATGGCTTCCAGCATGTCCAACTGAATGTCCAGCAAAGGTGTAAAGTGATGCTCTTTAAAATGGTGTAACGCCGCTTGTTTATCCATCTGCTAGTTCTCACCTTCCGTTAGTTCATCTTAATTTCCGTGCCAGAGAAGGTGGTTTTGTCATCCAGCGTAATCGTGTTGCCTTTACCAGACAGCTCGATTTTTCCGGCGGAAAGCTGGATGTTACCGGAACTCATAACAATATCTGAAGCCGCGCTAATACTCACATTTTTTCCACTTACAATATCAATGCCTGTTTTATCGTTAATGACAATAGACATGCCATTCCCGGAAATAACGATTTGATCCGGAGCGAGCATGATTTCTTTGCCGTATTTGGTTCGCAGCGTCTTAATGGCAGGGTCAGCCATTCGATCTGGGGCAGGAGCTGCTGCGGACAAGGCTGAAGAAGACTTTGATCCGGCAGACAAAGTAGAAGCTGTGGCATGTCCAGAAGTCGCAGAAGATTTTCCCGTGGAAGGCTGCGGTTCTCTTTTAACTGAGCTGATCGCGTACCCTTCTTCTTCCTTATAACTGGGAAAATAGATGCGGATGCTGTCTCCGTCTTCAGGCATGCAATACCAGCCCGTGTTATCCGCAGATGCATAAATGGTAGAGTAGGGAAACCAGTAATCCGTGTTCGGGTCTTGCTGATCGTCCATATCGAGCTGGGCGCGGACTTTGTCCCGACGAACGCTCAGTACCTTGCCATGAATGGAAGCGCCGATAATGGAGCGATTGTAGTCTTTAATTGGACGTAAGCCGCTTCGTGGTGACAGCTTGGCGGTATGGGTCAGCACCCCGTCTTTCATCTCCGTTAGCACCTCAGCTACGATCAACTTATGACCTTGAAAGGTTACTTCATAGCCAGGTTCCAGTAATTTCTCCGTCTCGACCTCATATTGGATAAAATCAGCATCACGTACGCCAGGGATATGGTTCTCTGAGGCGGTTTGAAAATCCGCAACCCGTTTGGTGACCTTATAATTGGTAGATTTAATTTCTCCTTTACTGAGTCCCATAGGCAGGCCAAAATAAAACTTCGGCACTCCATAGCCTACCGCAGGAATGAGCGGAGAGTAGAAGTGGGAGGCCATCCGTTTCAGAAACTGCCAATCGGTCTCATCATATTGCATGATAAAAGTGCCGATGGGCTTCTTATGAGACACAACATCCATGGCTTCGGCTTTGGAGTAGTCCGATACAATACTTTCGATCAGACCCGTATAGGTGAGCTTGGGGTTCTGGAAAGAGCGTTGATGCCGCTTAATATCTAACTCGTAGGTATGAGATATGGCTTCGACGGTCAGGTAATGGACTCCGTGAACGACTTTTTCCTCCACATCCAAGGCAATGCCTCGAAAAAGGGGCTGTCGATTGCCATTTTGGTCTGTGACAAAAGCTTTGACCTGAGTTTCTTCATCCGAAGCACGTACGTACAGCTCTCGCTTTTTCTCCGAAATGATACCTGTACAGATCATTCGGGCATGGTCATTGACTGTTTTTAAGATTTTAAGTTCATGAAGGCGGACGAACTCATAAGGCATGATTTCGATATGACCGTACGTCACGATGTTTTCCATAGGTATCTCCTTCTATAGTTGTTTTTGGTAAATGTTATTATGAGATTCCCAGCTAGTAATGTGGTTATTGATAAATCCAGCATATGTATTTATCGGTTAAAAGAGAGATTTAGTTTACAGAATGAACCATTGTAAGAGGTATTTACAATGTGTATTTCTGGAAGCAGGAGATATCGGAGGGGAGTTTTGAGTAGAAAAAATTATATAATAGATGGTAAGAGGGAGTATAAAAAGATATTTATAAAAGATTGCACTTTAATGAGAGATGAGGGTTCATGTTATGCCAAAAAACGATAATATGCTGGCCATTCTATGGATGTTGAATTCGGGCGTAAAAATAACTGCAAAACAAATATCCGAAAAGTTAGAAATAAATATACGGACAGTTTATCGGTATATTGATGCACTATGTGCCAGTGGAGTGCCGATAATATCCGACACAGGTCATAATGGCGGGTATAGCTTGCTGAATAATTTTATTAGAGCGCCTCTACTATTTGATATGGAGGAAAAAAAGGCACTCCTTCATGCTGCTATTTTTGCAAAAGAGGCTGGATACCCTTTGAGTGAGGCACTAGACAATGCGACATCAAAATTGAAAATGTATTCGAATCAAGAGCAGGAAAGTATACTTAGCCGTCATTTAGCCGGATTTGAAGTGATTAACCGCATGGGAGACCCTTCTCTTCAGCCGGTATTGGCGGAATTGGAGCAAGCTGTAGCCAACGAATTCTCTGTAGAAATGGATTATCGCACAAGCAATGAAGAACAACCCAAGAATAGGGTGATAGACCCCTATGGAATGGTTTACTGGAACAACAAATGGTACACTGTTGCATTTTGTCACCTAAGAAATGAGATCCGTAGCTTTCGGGCAGATCGGATTCTACAAATCAAGCGTACTCCAACCCTATTTAAGCGTTCCGAAGCTTTTTCGGCTCGTGAATTTTTTATGCAAAATCTGTTGCCTGATTTAGTAGGCAAGGACGGTTTAATTTCTTTAATGATCGAAGGCAGGCCAGAGGCATTGGATGACTTATGTCTGCATTGGTTTTTGGGGCATCATCTGAAAGAGCGGACATCCAATCAAGCCATCTTTTTGCTTGAGGAAAAATCACTTCATACATATGTCCCTTATTTACTCCTACCCTACGGGAAGTCCATTCAAGTCATCGAACCACAGAGTTTGAAGAAAAAGCTTGTTGCTGTTGCGTCGGAGTTAATGGAATATTATCAACGTTAAAAGCTTCACTGACAGCAGATGTCAGTGAAGCTTTTTTATAATGAGGATAGTCATGGATTACCGAGGGTTGGTATCACTTGATAAATTATAAAATAAGGAGAACCTATAAATGAATAGTACGGTATATCTTTATGTGTTTGACACCATGGCAGACTGGGAGATCGGTTACTTAACTGCCGAACTGAACTCGGGAAGATATTATAAAAAGGGGCTGGTTCCATCCAAAATAGTTACCGTGGGAATGGAAAAGACTCCTGTAACTACAATGGGCGGATTGAAAATCCTGCCTGACATCACACTGGATGAGTGCAGCATTGAAAGTACAGATATACTGATTTTACCTGGTGGTAATACATGGACAGAAACCATTCATCAACCGATCTTAAAAATTGCTGAGAGATGTTTAGAGGAAGGTATATGGGTTGCGGCGATTTGTGGTGCTACCATCGGACTTGCCCAGGCAGGACTGCTGAATTCACGTTGGCATACAAGCAATGATCTGGAATACCTTAAAATGATATGTCCCACCTACACGGGCGAAAAATATTACAAAGTGGAGTCTGCTGTAACGGATGGAAAACTGATCACTGCATCTGGAACAGCTCCGTTGGAATTTTCCGTACACGTCTTGAAAGCTCTGGGTGTGTTTTCTTCTAAAACATTAGAAGCCTGGTATAGTCTAAATAAGACTCGCGCATCCAAATATTACTATGAGTTGATGAATTCAATCCAATAAAGGTATGTGCATAAAATTGAACTGTTACAATCATTTAAGGCAGGAGTCAAATGACTGAAAGCAGAGAATATACAGGAGTGTCAGGTAAATATACAAAGAAGGGAATACCCAACGGCTTTACATCTATTACCCCTTATTACAGTGAAGAATCCTTCGGAAGCAATAGAGTTCTATAAAAGTGTTTTCAATGCAAGGGTTAAGGATATTACTGAATATCCTGATGAGAATGGCAATAAAATAATTGTTCATGCTGAATTAGATTTTGGAAATGGTTTTTTGCAGCTGGGAGCAGCGAATCCGTCATATCAATTGGTCTTGCCGCCAGATGAAGAGAATGCGTGTTATTCTTTCGGAATTTACGTAATGAATGTTGATAAGGTTATTGAAAATGCGGTAGCAAGAGGAGCAAAAGTAAGGGAACCAGTTACAAACTTTGTTTCAGGTGATCGATTCGGAAGTATATTGGATCCTTGTGGAGTAAGATGGTCTATTATGACCAGGATTGAGGATTTGTCAGAAGAAGAAAGTAGTCGTAGGGTTGCTGAATGGGCCAAAAGCTTTAGTGAAGAATAAAGGCAATCACTTTTTAAAAGTATTAAGAGTGACGGTCTGCTGAAATGATGTTAAGGAAAGCTTGAATATATCCCCTCGCCTCTATACTGGAACCCGCTCATTGAGCGGGTTTTTATTTTTAATCATTTGAAAAATGTAGACATGAAATATTTAAGGCATAGAGTTTGATGGAGCTTGTAGACATTCTGCTACGTTTTAATCATGTTGTTTACAAAATCGCTGGCGTAATTCTTCTTGAAACAATCTAGCCAATTTGACAGGATACATTACTCCTCCTGTGGTATGAGTGTGTGCATGCATGGTAACTTTGATAGAGGGAGGAATGGCAAGTTATTGTTTTCTTCTTTCGATGGTTTATAAAATGAAGCGCGGCACCTGATGGAATAAGAAATCCCAAATAATTTTTAATTTTAATTACTAAAAATTTATGCTTATGATCTTTGGCAAGGGAAAATAAGATATAAAATATGGAAGGGAGTGATATATTAAGTAATTATATTGAATAATAGTATTCGAAAATAAAAAAGTCACAAAACCAAGAAATTTAATTTTTTTGTTACTAACCATCTTAGGAGGAATTATCTATGAAGAAAAAATTAACAATACTTAGTCTGGCTCTAGCCATCACAGCCTTCTCTACTGTAAGTTTAAGCGCTTCTTACGCTTCTGATTATGACGTTTCCTCTGGAAATTCTTCTCCTTTAATTAGCGCGCATGCAAATGGTGCTGCTGTTGAGCCTCAAGCAATAACATCCCTTGCTCGTAAAGCATGGCAAGTTGGTAAATCAGCTTGGGATGCTAACAAGGATGCTTTGAGAGAAGCGACCCGCTTAGGAAGTCTATTAGGTACAGGTGTTTCTAGTAGTGATGTAGAGAATGCAGATGTAATTTTTGATAAATAGCTTAAATATCAGGGAGAGGATCAGATTTTTATATTTCTCTCTCCCTGATGTTATTAAAAAGAGGTGATTGCTTAAATGAAAAAAAGAAGCGAAACGTGTATTTTAAATGCTACGTTATTCTCTTTATCGTTGTTCTTGATGGTTCATTTCTTCTTTATTTTTCTTCACGCTGGACCGCTTAACCCGGTCTCTGTTTCATTGAAATCAGTAACTGATAACTATGTTGGACGGTTTTTTCAACAAAACTGGCATCTATTTGCTCCCCAGCCTATGACTCAAAATCTAAAATTATATGTACGTGTGAAGTATAAGGGGGAGGGCAGTACCAAAACGGTTATAAGCAATTGGTATGATGTTACTGAACCTATGATCAGGACGAATGAGACGACAGTATTTTCACCTTATAATAGGATGCTCAGAATTGGAAGTGGATACATACATCAATTATATATAGGAGGAAAAGATGATCTAACATATAAATTAATGGAGAAAATATCTAAAAAAGATAATGTCGCCAAAGAAATAAATGCTTCTTTAGAAAAGGATTCGGATCAAGTTGAACAAATCATATACCGCTATGCCTCTGCGTTTGCGAAAAGAGAGTTTTTGAAACATGAAATAACCGATGTCCAGTTTATGACTTCAATATCGGATGCAATTCCATATTCAAAGCGAGATGATCTTCATTTTAAAGTGAAAGAAGATAATGTCGTATATGGTTGGAAAGGAGTTGTAAAGGATGTTGTTGAATTACCGTAATTTTTTTATGAATGAACGCTTTCTTATTGGCACAAGTATCCTTCGGATATGTATCGGGTTGATATTACTTTTCAATTATTTTATCCATTATAAACAAAGATATTTTTTTTGGCACGAATCTGGAATTAATATATATTCTGCTGGGTACAAGTCATTAACATGGTCTTTATATAATTTGAATTCATCAGCTTTATTTTTTGACTTTATCTATCATTTAGGAATTGTGGTTACTATTTTTTATTTAATTGGTTACAAAGGCCGCCTTTTTTCAATTCTGACCTATCTATTTTTTTATTCACTGTATGTTCGTTCTTTTCATATAAGTGACGGAGGAGACAACTTACTTATAGTGAATATGTTTTTTCTGTTGTTCACCAATAACACTGCCTATTTCTCTTTGGATTCCAAAACGAACAACTCACGTGGAAAAGACTCGAAAGACTCTTTACTCTATAAGTTATCCATAATAATTCACAATTTTGCAGTACTTTTTTGTATTATACAACTGTGTATTGTTTATTTCTTCTCAGGAATGTACCAGCTTATGGGGGAAATGTGGCAAAACGGAACGGCACTCTATTATATCTCTCAGGTGAGAGAGTTTAGCAGACCTATTTTGGATTATATGGTTAACCATTATGTTGGGCTCACCATTTTATTCACTTATTTATCTATAATTGTTAAAATAGCTTTTCCTTTTGCTGTAATTAATAAAGGCCTTAAACCGTTTGTAGTTATTGCTATGATATTGTTTCATGTAGGAATCGGTATAGGTATGGGCTTACTGACATTTTCACTAATTATGATTGTTATGGAATTATTGTTGTTTACGGATCGAGAATATAAAAAGTTATACCATTTTTCAAAGATCAGTTTCCGGAAAATATCAATTACAATTCGAAGAAAAACAAGAAGATTAGGATATGTAAGTTTTCAAGACAAACAAATTCTGGTTTTCTATGATGGTTGGTGCCCTGTCTGTACAAATATAAAAGACAATTTGTACAAGCTAGATTATTTTAGAATGCTACGGCTTGTTAGTTTTCGGAATTCTTCATTGGTTCAAGCATACAAATTAGATGTTAATGAATTAGAAAGGCGAATGCATAGTTTCTCACTGAATGATCCCAATAAAATACAACGCGGAATTGACTCTATTGCACAAATTTGTACAAGAATACCGTATCTTTGGTGGGCGGTTCCCTTTATAATTATTTTCAAAAAAATGGGTATAGGCGGTTATTTGTATGATTATATAGCTTCTAAAAGAAAAGTGATCCCTGTGGGGAACTGTGATGATTTATGTGAACTTTACCCTAAGCGTGTCCATTAAGGAGCAAAGCATGAAAATAATTTTATGGATAGTAGCTATAATTTTAATATTTGTTCTCATATGTATCCTGTTTTTGTTCATTGCGAAGCGCCAAAATAATAAGAAAACAGAAATGGATGTTCTGAGCTTTTTAAAGGAAAATCCGAGTAAAGCATCTTTGTTTATGATCAAAAATGGTATGGAGAAAATCAGCTATAACTCAGAAGTTAAAATGCCGCTTGCCAGCACGGCCAAAGTGATCATTGCTATCGAATTTGCTCGCCAAGTTGTGGCGAAAATATTAGACGAGCAGGAACTTGTTCCTTTAGAGGAATTAAATAAGTTTTATATTCCTGGTTCCGATGGTAACGCTCATCATAACTGGATCAAATCCATTCGCGCAAACCATAAAGAGGTTCAAGGTAAAATTACGTTATTGGATATTACTCATGGTATGTTAGCATATAGTTCCAATGCCAATACAGAATTTCTAATGGCGAAAATGGGTTTGGATAAGATAAATGAGAATATTATGAAGCTCTCACTTTCTTCTCATGATAAAATCTTTCCTTTTTCATCTGCGGGATTCATGTCTCCTTATATCCAAGAGACCGAAAACATAGGCTTTAAAGAGTCGATACAAAAGATAAGTGAGATGAGCTACGAGGAATTTATGAAAAAATCTATTGAAATTCATCAGATTTTAAATCGTGATCAGGGGTTAGAATGTATTCAGAAATGGAACACCAGGCAGAATTATGTACGAAAGCTTCAAGTGCTGGAATCGCGCAAGCTTCCTCGTTCAACGACTAAAGAATATGCTTATCTCATGAAGCTCATACACAAGGAGGAGTTGGTTCCTTCTACTATAAATCCATATCTAAAAATGCTAATTCAGCGACAAGTGGATAACTTCAAGTTAATAGAGTTTGGAAACAAAGGTGGATCTACCATTTCTGTTCTAACAGAGGCTTTATATTGTACGGATCGGGAAGGAAATGACATTCAACTAGCCATGTTTATTCAAGATGATTCTGGGGTGGATCATATTTGGCTCAAGCAGAAGATGGATTTGTTTTTTTACAAATTATTAACGGATACTGCATTTCAAGAAGAGGTAAGAAGCAAATTATCATATGATAGGGGAAGAAATTGAATGTTTTTTTATTTTGTAAAAATGCTGCTGATTCCGCTTATACTTTACTGGATCATGGCTTACTTTCCATTTAAAAATCGTATTTCGTGGTATATACACGCTTTGTTTACAAGTGCATATACGTTCATGATTTTATTCATAAATGATTGGACAGAAATTAGCTATTATTTACGACCGGTTTGCATCGTATTGTTTGGATGTTCCTTATTCCGTCAAATGGTTACTTTACGCTCTTTTAAATTTAATGGCTTAAATAGAAAAACACGAATATTCCTTTCTCTTTATGGTTTATTAGCAATATATCAAGTTTTTATATGTATTTTATTTAGTATTTCATACATTACATCCACTCCTAAACACGAAGATGCAGTCGATTTAGCGTTCCCTTTGAAAGGAGGGGCTTACGAGGTAGTGAATGGTGGAATGAGTTCATCTATGAACTATCACTTTTCGCATCGTACTCTGAAATATGCGGTGGATATAACTAAGCTCACCCCGTTAGGTTCAAGAAAAGGAATATTTGATAATCCTGAATCTTTAAAATCCTATCCCATTTATAATGATTCAGTATATAGTCCGGTTGAGGGTAGAATTATCGAAGTTGTGGATGGAGTAGAAGATAATGTGCCGAACTCCCTGGGGCGTAGTACTACAAATATGATTATCATCAAACACAAAGGATATAATATTCTGTTGTTACACTTGAAGAAAAATAGTCTATTAGTTAAGAAAAATGATTTTGTCAAGGTTGGACAAGAAATTGCGAAAGTAGGGAACTCAGGTTACAGTAGCGAGCCGCATCTTCATGTTCATGCTATAAAACATGACAATAAGAGAGATTACTTCAATGGAACTTCGGTTCCTATTACTTTTAATGGTAATTACTTAAAGAGAAATGATTTGCTATTTAATCAAACACTTATTTTTCGTTAAAAATGAATACCTACCTAGAAAGTCGGTTTGAGAAACGGGTTATAGTTCCTCTTAGATTCGTTTCAGAAGTTCTGAGGACTACAGTAAATAACAATTCATCCATAAAACATGATTCACCACGCAAAAAAGTATGATCAGTGCCGTTTCCCATTGCTTCTAGAAATTCAATATAAGCCATAGGTAATTATTGATTGCTAATCTTTTTTCCCACATTAATTAAATCTTCGTATGTGCAAGGACGCATATGAATTTTATTAATTTTAAATTGTGAGACTAACTCATTTAAATATTCCAAATTATTTTCCTTATTAAAAAGATGTTTTGCTGTATAAAAAATTCTGGTGGCCCTTAAAGATGTGTTAGGAGCCACCAGTAAAAACTAATTTACGATATTGTTACATAATAAGAGCCCGCTATACTTTTACTGTATACTGTACCAACACCTTTAAGGAGCTAAAATAAGGATGAGTCATCATTCGATACACATCTTTATTTTGATTAAGAATTATTGTCCAATTTGTTCTAAGATTTGTGTGTAAGCATTCCTATAATGATCGGGGTTAGGATCTTCTCCTATTATTTTGGGTACGTCAAAGTCAGACAGCAGGAAATGGTGTTTGGGTTGAACTTCATGCCTTGCTAAGCAACTCTTGCAACAGGACAAGGGACAGCCGTCAATTGCAATGATGTCACGTCCCGATTTTGCTGTTCTGACAAGTGGTTTGACATCACCACCAACACCAGCAATGCAGGACATTTCAGCGACTTTTTCTCGATCCATTTGTATAGCGATCATGTTAGCGGTTTGTGCTGCGGAGGAACATCCAGAACATGAATAGACAAGAGGCAAATCAGTTCTTTTCATCTTTGTACACTTCCTTGTTTTTTCTTTGTGATCCATCACAGTATCTTTGGTTTTAGATGAAATAAAATTTAAAATTGTTTGTATTTTAACTTAAATTTACAGTCTAAACCGTGATCATGATCACGACAACATTTTGCAAAATCTATTATAGGGCTAACTGCGTGTGTAAAATCAGCTAGATCTCTAGAAAAAAAAGCTTATCCCTACTCATAGATTTAAGTTGGAATAAGCCTTTAAGCTTTTATCAATTTTTCGTTTTTTATGTTGCGTTTGTTGGTTGTAGTGATTAGTTTTACTGTCTTGGGGAAATCCATCGTTCTGTTTTAAAACATTTCAATCCTCATAGTCATCTTCTACTTTAGGTATGAATGGAGACAAGAAGGGGTCCGTGTGTTCAGTCAGTTCACCTCGAATTAACGCATGAACCCTAAATTCATTAAATAATTTCATATCATCGCTATCCCTTACATATAAAACTCCATATGAACCTGGGGCAAACTCCCCTACCTTTTTTAATACTTCTATTGGATTATGTTTAGCAGTAGGTCTATGATTGTTAAGTCCTGCTATCCAGAGTTGATAATCTCCATTTACAGCTCTTAAATCCAGAACACCAGAAGACCAATCCAATTCATTCAAAAAGTTTTGTATATCTTGAATAATTAACGATAATTTTTCATCATCATCTTCAAATGAGGAACTTTCTCTGATGGTTATCCACCCGTGATACTCAAACATTTCTACTCATCCTCTCATGGTATTAGGGGCTTAGTATCAATAATTATTTCTACACCATATCTTTCGGCATATTCTTTAAGTTGTCTTAGCACTCTGTCATCAGGCTTACCTTCAAAGTGGAAATATGCTTTTCTATTCGTTTCAATTGCGGCTTCGATCGTAGCCTTCGCTTGTTTTCTAAATTGCTTATCTAAACTGTTCAACGGTGGTTTGGTTTGAGCAATGTACTGGTCGCTTACCGTATCAAACTCACGTCCCTTAGGGTCATTACTAAATTTAACTCTGGATTCTCCACCTAGTTTTTCTGCCAACATATCAGCTGCTTCATCCTCTTTAGGAACCTTTACCAATTTCCCTGAGTATTGCCCATTATTAGAAGTCCCGGTTTTTGACGTTCCCTCAGCGGGCTTGCCCGAATTCGGTAGTTTAGGTGTTTCTTTAGGTCTACTTGAATTTGCCCCATTATAAATCGCCGAGTCATTGAACTCATCAATAGGCCTGTTTACACCTGGACCACCTTTTGGATTGGGTTTTGCAGGCGGATTTTCTGCAATAGGTGTCTGGCTAGACCTAGCAGGAGAACTTCCAGCACTCCCCATACCGATCCGGGCTGCTACAATCCCATAAGTCGTTTCTTCGACTAAATCGCTTAAGCCTGTCCTTTCCATGTAATCTCCAGATTTTTGTCCAATAAAGCCTTGATTGTATCGAGTAATGAGTGCATCCATTTTCTCTTTGTCCAACTCAATAGCATTTGTAGAGTCCACACCCATCGCTACTAAACCATCTTCAATGGCATTGAGAGTTCCTTCATCCCATACGTGTGTGCGTTTTGCATTGACGATACGCTGGATGGCGGCCAATTTATTAGGATCTTTAATATCATACAGTGATAGTTTGCGCTTCATTGTAATTTCAGTGCGCAGTGCTTGCTCTGCTTGTTTTAGCTTATTTTCATCCTGCCACCAGTTGGCTGTAAAATAATCAGTTTGATTCCAATATGAAGTATATTCACTAGTTTTTCTTTTTCTCCATAATGCAAGTTTTGGATTCTCATGTTTCTGCGTTTGTGCTGCTTGAAGGCGTTGTTTTTCCTCATAATCTCGGAGCCATTTCTCCTGAATGTTTTTAGGAACTTGCTGATACGCTTGAGCCATGGCATTTGACTCTTTCAGCAGGTTTTGAATCAGTTCTAATGGGCCACCAGAATGCGCTATATGACGTGCACTCGTAAACACTTTCCCCAAAATCCACTTGCTGTAATAGGCTTCCTTAGCCCGCTCATGCTCGTATTGGCTTATTAGCCCTTGGAGAGCTAAACTAGCCAGATGCTTCAGTGGATGCAAACCACCTTTAGGAGCACTACCTCCAGCGTGACTTGTTCCTTTGCTCCGGACGGGGATCATTGCGGTTGCTTTTAGAATGACACCCGCCGCAGGCCCACCTAAGGCTCCCGCAACAACACCAGCCACTTTTCCCATCACTGGAATGGAGCCTAATAGCTTGGACACCGTACCCATCAAAGAGTTGGCCTGTTGAAGTGCAGCCGGACTTGTTACTTTGGCGGTGGGAGTGCTGTTTGATGATGTCTTAGCTGTCGATGGAGCTTGCGCCGCCTCGTATGCTTTGATGCTCATGAGTGGAGGCTCAGGCACAGGAGGGAGGTCGGCTACGAAAACAGGAGCTTTCACCGTACCTTCCTGATAAATCACCGGAGCTTTGGTATCCGTCTCACCATCTAGTACCATGCTGCTGGCTCCGCCTTTTAGATACAGCGCCGTTCCAGCTTCCAGTGAAAGTTCCTCGCCAGCATCGAGCTTCACGTGACCACCCTGAATCTGCACATTCCCCGGACTGTCGATCGTAATGCCGTTACCTTCATGTAGTGTAATGGAAAATTCACCGGAGGTGGATAGGGTCAGTTCATGCTCAGACATTTCTACGCCGCTACCTTGCACATGTTGCCATACCTTAACATTCGGCCTTACATTTGCGTGGCGTTGTTGTCGGAGCGAGTCCGTGACATAGGCATCCTGTTCGCGGTGGGTAGGCAGATACAATTCCACTTGTTCCCCGATCTCAGGCATATCGTACCAGCCACTATGTTCTTCGGCGACATAACGGGTGGACACCGGAAACCAGCACGCTTTGGCAGGATCTTGCTTCGGGTCAATGTCCAGTTGAAGCTGTACAAAATCCTTCTGTACCTTGAGCACTGTTCCTGTCAGCGAAATTCCGGTGGCCTGATTGTTTTCATACCGGGCATAGCGGATATCTTGTTCGGCTTGAAGATCGTAACGGGTGCGCAGTAAGCCATCCGTTAGTGTAGTCACGGCCCGAACCACGACCAGTTCTTTACCTTGTCCAATGGGTAACGTGATGAGGTCGCCCAGCGCATAGTATTGCAGGCTTTCGATCATATAGGTGATATACGAGCCAGCACGTTCGCCTGGCTTTTCCGCATCCAGCTCATGAAACGTTTTTCGTACACGATAAAATACATCCCGTTCTACCTTATGCTGCTTGCCTTCTGGCATCCCGAAGAAAACCTTGGGCGAAGCTGCGGTTACCTCTGGCACAAGTACGGAGCCAAAGCGAGAAGCGAGACGTTTTAAAAACGCCCAATCGGTCTCATCATATTGTAAAACAAATGTCTCTAGTTTGGCATAGTGGCTCACCGTATCAATGGCATCTCCGTACTGATATTTTCGAACCATTGCAGTGACCAGATCATCATAGGTACGGTGAAAATCTTGATAGGAGCGCCTTTTACGCTTAATATCCATCTGGTACGAATGGGAAGCGGCCTCTAGTTCAAACGTATACACGCCTCGCACGCAGTGTACGGACATACGTGTAACAATCCCATGGAACAGCCTTCTCAACGATTGTCCCTGATCATTTAACTGACGAATCACAATGGGCTCTTGCTCCATATCCTGTCCGATGCATACAGCTCCTTGTTCTTCGGAGAGCATGCCACTGATATGTAAAAAGGCATGATCATTAATGGTGCGTGTTATTTGAAGTTGTTCGATGTGTAGTGGCTGAAAGGGACCATAAAAGCGTAGGCTTTCATATCCGATCCCATCTGATAATACGCTCAAGTGAGTTCATGACTCCTTTCTAGATGCGATGGGGATTTCCAAGTAAAGCACGTCTTCTTGAAATTGCTTTTGATTAAAGAAGTCGCAGATGAGTACAAATTTGAGTCAATATAAATATGTATAACAAGGTTTGTACGCAAAAAAGGGGCCAGAGGTGATATTTAATAAACAACCCAGCATATGTATTTATCGGTTAAAAGAGAGACTTAGTTTACAGAATGACCCATTGGCTGGGAGATTTACTATGTTTATTTTTGGAAGTAGGTGATATGAGAGAGGATTCATAAATTATAAAAAGCATATAAGTAGGAAGGTAAGAGGAAGTATATCCTTTCCAATCGACACATGTGGAGTGTGTGGTAGTAGTACATCGGGATTAAATAGGATTTTACAGAAACAATATAATCACGTCATTTTAGAAAAATACTCATATTGTTTATGAGTATTTTTTTGTTCTACTATACTCTTGCATTCCTACTCGTTTATATCGAGTAGTTCTAAAGTATCGGGCTATCGCTAGAAGATTTTCTGATTACTTAGCTGATTTACTCTTCTAATAAGAATTCTAAGAATAACTATTTTAATTACTTCACTATGATTAGTGCCATAGAAATGCTTTTTAAGATATTGTGATATACAAAAAAAGTTGAAAATAGTGTGTCTATGAACGGTTTTATGTTTATTTCATGGGAATAATTTAGCGATGAAATTTCGTATTATGCGTTAAGTAAAACTAGATAAATGAAAAAATGTAAAACTTATAGAACGTTTGTTTGGAAGGAATTAGATAATTAGTTGTCGAAATACGAGGAAAAAGGTCGTGAGTCAAAAGTCTCATTTAAAAGCAGGATAATAAAAAACATTATGCGTAAGCTCCAACGTCAGTAAATAGGTACCACCATTATTGTATTCTTAGTATTTTGGAGAGAAACTGAAGACAAGTTCAATGTGATTAATTGAATGCAAGGGATAAACTATTATAAAGTATGTATTTTACTGGTTGAAATTTTTTCATTTGTTAAGGTGGTGACAATCGTGTCTACTAATATTCATTCCGCTCAACCATCATTGCTTGGCTACCGATTCCAGCCATTTTATGCTCTTATAGTTCTTTGGAACGAATCAGAAGATGATTTGGACGAAGTTCTAATAGAGGATGATGATGATGTTACTTTAAAAGGGAATGATTTTACTAAGTTGTATCAATTAAAACATTCTTTAGGAAGCTCTTCTTCTCTAACTGTGAAAAATGATGAATTTTGGAAAACAATTCGTATTTGGTCCCAATTTGCTAACTCCCCTACTCACCAATTTTATTTTGTTACAAATGATACTGTTCAACCATCCAGTCCCTTAATAAAGTTAGTCAAAGCCGACATGGACAGAGAAAGTATTGTTAATCTAATGACAGTAGAAGCTGAACGTGTTATTGGTGAAAGGGAAAAAGCGGTAGCTGCTGAGACTGAACCACTTCCTTATTCTAAGAGAGTTGCTGGTTGTGAATCATTTTTGAATTTGTCCATGGAAGAACGATTGAAACTAATTGAAAAAATAACTATTCGGCCAAATAATTTTAATATACTTCAAATACATAATGAAGTTATAAAAAATTTAAAACGAATTGTTGTTGGTAAATTGCGCTATTTGATAGCAAATCGTTTACTGGAATGGTGGGATATACGGACGATTGACCCAAAGATCAGGATTCGTAAGGTTGATATGCTATTTCAACTTCAAAGCTTGATTGGACAATTCCAGGACAATAACTTACCGGATGATTATTCAAAACAAAATCCTATCTCTATTGATGCAGAGTTGGGAGGTTTTATGGAAAAACAAATTGATCTTGTTAATGGAAGATTCCATAGAAAGAAAAGAGCTGCTATAGCTAGATGGAGAGCCAGAAATCAGAGGGAAAAGTGGATCAGAGAAGATATTCTAAATGCAATTGAACTTGAAGAGTATGATGAAGTTTTGGTCGAAACGTGGTCGGACAAGCATGGCCCCATGAAAGATGATCTAATTGATCAGCCTGAGTTATTATGCCAACAAAAAGGATTAGAGTTATTAGAGTGGGTGCATTCAGATGCACATTTATATATCAATCCAATTAGAAGTGAATGGAAACAACATTTTTTAATGCATGGTTCATATCAACAAATGGCAGAAGAGCTGAAGGTCGGTTGGCATCCAAAATATAGAGAAATGTTGAGTGATGACTAATGGTTTCATCAGATGTTTACACAGTAACTAATCCGGTATTAGGTTCAATTGTTCTTTGGTCTTTCTTACAAGGATATGAGAGTAACAGTGAACGCGGTTGTTTTTATCCCTTACTTCTTCTCCCGCTTCCTTTAGTGTTATCTGAGAGTATACGTAATGAATTCAAAGGCACCAATTCGGCTACAGGATTATACACTTGGGTTTCTCGAAATCAGAAGGTTCTGCTTCATTTTAATGAAAGAGTAAAAAAAACAAATCAAATCTCAAAAGAAGCTATCGTCTTTGCTTGTAGCAATAAAATAATGCATTTTCAAGAAGATGGTACTTTGATCTCATCTAACAAAGGTATTATCAAAAAAAATATGAACAGCTTATCTTCTGAGTTGAAAGAAATGTTATCTGTATCAAAAAGATTGGGATACTGGATGTCTCAAATGGATTCTCCATCAAGTATCTTAAATAGTCTGGGGTTAACTTTATGAAACGATGGAATATACAAAAAGTATTTCTTTACAGTCATGATAATCGACGGAGTGATATTGTCTTTGATCTTGAAAAAGTGAATATAATAACAGGGGATTCGCAGACCGGAAAATCGGCTTTACCTGAAATAATAGACTATGTTTTAGGTTCCAGTGAATGTCATATACCTTCGTATGTAAGAAGAAGTGTTTCTTGGGTTGGTTTACTCTGGAAAAAGAACGATACCGAATTTGCCATATTTAGAAAAGTTCCACGGGCTCCTGCCAAGTCCTCTAATATAATGCATTGCTTAAAAGGTCAAAATTTGATTATCCCTAAGAAAGCCGATGTAATCCCTCCTTCCACAAATTTGGAAGGGGCACTTGGAAACTTTGAAAGATTGCTAGGCATTGGAGATGTAAAAAGTGAACCTTTTGACGGCCTAAGAGACACTAAAACAATTAGCTTGAGGAGTGCTGTACCCTACTTATTACAAGATGATAATATCATAATTAACAAGACGAATTTAATACGGGGAACTGATGATTATCAGAAACGACAAACTATTATTGACGCTTTGCCCTATTACCTGGGGTTGATTAATGAAGAAACTATGGAAAAAGAAGTCGAGTTAAGGATTCTAAAAAAGGAACTTCGACGTTTAGAGAAAAATATTTCTGAGGAAGAACAAATATCAGGTAGTATCAAAGCCAATACTCTATTATATCAAGCCGCAGAACTCGGTTTAAGTACCCCACCCATTTTAGGCATGTCTGAATTTAAAATTAACGATATGCTAGAAGAAGTAACTAAATGGACGCCCATGTCTCCAACTACAATAGTTGAAGATACCTTATCGACTTTATATGAGCAATTATCAGAATATCAAAGTGAAATACTGCTGATTAAAAGAAAAATCAATCATGCAAGAAAAATGATGAGCCAAGCTTTTGAATTTAAAAACACAGCAAATAGACAGAGACATCGACTTGATGTGATAAACGTTTTTAAGAAGCCGATTGAACCTAATTTTTGCCCATTATGCAATCAGAATTTAACTGAACAAAATGAACCAGTAAGACGAATTAACGAATCTATTCAGAATGTTCACATAGATATGGTTTCAATAGAAAAAGAACGTCCCAAGCTGGATAATTATATCAATAGTTTAAAGGTATCTTTAACACTCGCTGAAGAAAAAATGAGTATAACTCAAGATGAAATTTCAGCCCTTATAAAGGAAAACGATGCTTTTGAAACAGGATTAGGCTTAAATGATCGAAGAAATAGGCTTGTTGGGAGTATAAAATTGTATTTAGATGCAGTTGGTAAAGTTGCGTCTAAAAAACCTCTAGGATTTAAGTCTAATATTCCTAGGTTAAGAGAACGAATTGATTTACTTAATGAAGAAATCAACATTGACGCTAGGAAAGAAGCCTTGGAAAATGCCGAAAGAAGAATAGCGGATATTGCAAAAAATATAATATCTGAACTCCCTTTCGAGCTTAGGTACAGAAACAATCCAATTTATTTGAATCTCAGAGATTTTAAAGCTGGTGTGGCCCTTCCTTCCCGCATTGAATACATGAGAGATGTGGGATCAGATGAAAACTATTTAAGTTTACATGTGTCTATATTACTCGCTTTCCATAGACACTTCTTTGAGTTAAATCGTCCTGTTCCAGGAGTTTTATTATTTGATCAACTTAGTCGTCCATATTTTCCTTCAGATAAGGAACCTGCAATAGTTGAAATTGCTGATGAAGAAATGGATAGTGATAGAAAAGCACTGTTACAGTATTTTGATCTGCTTTTTAGAGAGGCTGAACGTGGAGAATCTTTGCAGATAATCGTTATTGAACATGCCTATTTTAATAATTATCCGGAATATGTTCAAGCGGTTAAGAAGAAATGGAAAAAAGGGATAGATGGACTCATACCCTTAGGTTGGCCTGAAAGAGATTAACCCATTTCTTAAGTAAAACTCACACTCTAAATTTACACAGGATAATGAAAAGGTGGACTATATGGATATAATTACAGTTAAATATTTCGAAAAATTTATTGAGGAATTTAATATATCTGGAGGAGCCACCGAGAGAAATTTTGAAAAATTTGTTAATTACTGCATGCTTTTCCCTAAAAATATATCCAACTTCAATCTTTCTTCAGTCTCAACAGGGGACGGAGGAGACTGTGCTATTGACGGTTTAGCAATTGTTCTAAATAACAGATTTATATCTACTATAGGAGAATTGGAAGATATCTTAGATACAGGTATGGAATTCTCCTTAGAATTGTATTTTATTCAAACTAAGATGTCACAGGGCTTTGAAGGTAAAGAAATGCTGCAATTTGGTAATGGAGTTGTTGATGTCTTTAAATCTGAAAATCAATCAACAAAGGTAAGGAATGAAAAAATAAAAGAGAAATGCAGAATGATACAGGTGTTATTAGACAACTATGATTCTTTTAGTACACAGCCCAAATGTTATTTGTATTTTGTTACCACTGGAACTTGGGCCAACGATGTTAACCTTATTGTTGACAAGGATAAAATTATTTCTGATGTAAAAGGACTTGAACTTTTTGAAGTGATAGAGTTCTTCCCTTTTGGTGTGAAGGAAATTAGAAAACATTATGAATTAACCAAACTACAAAATAGTGCAACATTTGAACTTAAAGATAAGATTGAGCTTCCTTATATGGAAGGGGTAAAAGAATCTTACCTAGCTATATTACCTGCAAGAGAATACTTGAAGATAATAGTCGATGAACAAAATAAAATTGTAAAAGGTATTTTCGAACTAAATGTTCGAGATTTCAATGGAATTGAAAAGAATCGAGTTAACCAAGATATTATTAATACAATTAATTCGGATGACAAAAATTATTTTGGTTTGTTAAACAACGGTATAACTATTGTGGGAAAGTCTTTAAGTAAAGGAAAAGGTCTATACACAATTAAAAACTTTTACGTTGTGAATGGATGCCAGACATCAAATATTTTACATTTAAGTTCAGTTAATGTTGATGATAGTATGTGGGTAGCCATAAAAATTGTTATAACTGAGAACGATGATATTATAAGCAATATAGTTAAAGCAACTAATAATCAAACTGAAGTACAACAAATTCAATTATTATCTATGTCAGAGTATCAAGAATTACTTGAAAGTTTTTATGCTAACTATGATGGAATATATAATCTCTATTATGAAAGACGATCAGGTCAATATAACTATAATAATAATATTGAGAAGTCAAAAATCGTTAATCCAGAAATGCAGATACGTGCCTTTGCTTCAATTTTCTTAGATGCTCCCCATCGTGCTAGTCGTTCCTATGGCAGTCTTGTTGAAGATATAGGTAAAGACAATGATTCTGATATTAGTAGAGGTATTTTTGTAACCGGACAGCAACCGATTGTATATTATACTTCTGCATTGTTACTGCACATTCTTGAGAACAGTTTTACTAATGATAAATTGGATGAAAGGTATTCAAAATTTAGATATCACCTTTTGTTTTTAATATCAAAAATTATCTGGAAAAATGAGAAGCGCCCTCCTTTAAACTCAAGAAAAATTGAAGATTATTGCGAGATATTAATCAATAAAGTTACAGACGAAAAATATTTTGAAGAGCTATTAAAAGTAGCCAAGTCTACTCTGAACAGAGTCGTTATCAACTTAGAAGATCAAGAGATTAATAAATCTGCTGCTATAATTAATTTATTACTAATGTATATTAATCTAGGTTTAACCACTAAAATTATAAGAGCGAGAATAGGTTTTTTGGATGAAATGGATGTCTTGTTAGCTCCATTCTATAATTTAAAAATAGATGGTGACTTTAGATATAATTTCAAAGATAGAGTAAATGATCTCAAAAGAAGAATTGGTTATTATCAAGCGAAATTGATGGAAGAATTTATAGATTCTGTAGTGGCTAAGTTGAATGAAGATGTAAGACAAAGTAGAAAGGAATGTGCTGCTGAGATTTACAATTATATGAGAGTTCAATGCGATGACTTTAAAAGGTCAATTGAGGAATCAAAGAAATATACAAAACAGAGTAAATAATTGGTCCAGATATCGAGATGATATTCTCCATTAGTATTACCTGAATTCTACCATTTCATAGCCTAAGTAGGAGGTAGTTTCACCAACAAACTAATCCGGTGGGATGGACTACAAATAGCGATTCGGCCCCAAATAGCCACGCTCACGCGCGTTGTCTGATCGGATAATCATACTCTTACAAAGAAAAACCTTTTGTTATAAAACCCTACTAATCTTCGTATCAGTAGGGTTTTGTTTATATTACCGATATTTTTGCATACAGAAATGCTTCTAAAGTTTCAGTAGTTCCAACATGACCTCCTAGTAGTCTTGGAGAGTCAGAAATCGAATCTTTATATTGTGGAAAATTGCCAAAATTGATATACAATGTTATTGCTAATTATATAAATCTTGCAGTTTCTATATTAATTGTTGTTCTAGTAATTTTAATTTATGTTAAAACAGATACTATAAGTATATGTCCTCTTTTTTACGTCTCTGGGTATTATGTTTTCCAAGCAGTAATTTCTCAAAATTCTAAAGAAGAGGAGTCAGCTAATCCTTCATTAAGAATTTCTGCTATTATTATAACGAAACAAAAGAGCGTAAATATGGATAATAAATTCAGAGTAGATTAAATGAGGTTAAGCACCCTAACCGGTGCTTTTTTATGTTCATTATGACGCTATACAGTGGATCTGCTTATATACAATGTTATGTTCTTGGTGCACTATAAATAGATCTTGTATCCAATGAAATAATTTAGAGAAACCGTGGGATGAAGTCTGGTTTCCGATGCGAAAAAGTAAAGATAAAATTATATTCGATACTGAATTGTTCCAGGTCACTTTCTATGATTCTCTCATTGCTACGTATCCACGTACCACATCCGTTATCATCCTTTGCTACACTTTGAATAAAAAGGAGATGGTAACTTGGATACCCAACCTAAGATACTAAAGAGCATGGAACATACAAACTCATCTGAAAATACTGCTGAAGAATACGAGAACTTGGTGCAGCAAGAAGACGAACACATAGAGAGACTTAAAACATGCACAAAGCTCATTTGGGATGCGCTGGCTATTATTTCTCAAAAGGCAAGTGTACTGCACATGGAAACCGTCAAAGAAGCAGCAGACCATCTTCATATTATGGAACTAGATTTACGAAGAAAACTGTTTAAAGTTCGTTTGAAAAAAAGTATTTTGGCGAACAAAATGAAGCAAACCCAAGCATAGCAGCGGAGGAGACGGAATCGTTCTGAAGAAGCGGAGCGTTCGGCTGAAAGCTTTCCGTAGGAAAGCTGCTTCGTAAGCAATAACCGTCACCGGATTTTTACCGTTAAAATATAATCCAAAAAATATGGGGGCAACAGCGATCGGAAGAATGATCCGTCTATGTAGCGTCCTTACATGCACGTACTTGCTCAATCCAACCAGTAATCAAGCAACTCAAGCTAACCTGACATGACCTTTCGAGGTCTGATCAGGTTTTCTCATTTCAATCCCTCCGTCCCCGCACATAAATCTTCACGCCCCTTCAAACACCGTCACCCAAATAGTTACACCCACTCCCAACATCATGTATAGTAAAGTTATGGGAAATAAACATGAACCCGCATATTATCTTGAACGTTTAACCGTACAATAAGAAACATGGCAAAAACGAGGAGGAACGTGATGATACATCCAACACAGATTCAGGATATGCTGCAAGCCGCGCTGGAGACGGGCGGGGATTTTGCAGAGGTGTTCGTCGAGGACCGTACCAATGGACAACTGGGCATGACCGGGGGCGTCGTGGATACGGCGCTGTCAGGCCGGGATTTTGGGATTGGTATTCGGATCATGAAGGAGCACTTTTCGGTGTATGCCTACACCAGTGATATGAGCGACCAGAGCCTGATCCGACTGGCCAAATCGGCCGCCAAGGCCATTCGCGGAGGTGGAGCACCAGGTACACACACCATTACACTCCACCCCCATGCCATCCCTAACCAACATCCGATTACGATCATTCCTGACGGTTCACAGAAACGCGTCAAGATCGACATGATGAGACGGGGGCATGAGGCGGCAAGCCAATACGATCCTTCCATTACGCAAACCTCCATTGGGATTAGCAACTCGATCCAGAACGTCTTGATCGCCAATAGCAATGGGCTGCTGGTGGAGGATACCCGTACGTATACACGCATGAGAATCAGCGCGATTGCGACCGATGGGGAGCATAGACAATCTGGCTTTCGCGGGCCGGGCGCATATGCAGGGACTGAATTTCTGGAGAACCTGAATATCGAAGAGAATGCGAGACACGCCGCTCGTATTGCGACCACGATGGTCAAAGCGGGATATGCTCCTAGTGGCAGACTGCCGGTCGTAATTGAGAACGGCTTCGGCGGCGTTCTTTTTCATGAGGCGTGTGGACACGGGCTGGAATCTACGGCGGTGGCCCATGGAACCTCCGTGTTTGCCAATAAGATCGGGCAGCAGGTAGCTTCGCCGCTTGTCACGGCTATAGATGATGGAACGATTCCGAACGCATGGGGCTCGCTCAATATTGATGATGAAGGAGCGCCGACACAGCGCAACGTACTGATTGAGAACGGAATTTTAAAAGGATATCTGATCGACCACATGGGCTCGCGCCAGATGGGTGTACCTGCGACAGGGTCAGGACGTAGACAGTCCTATAAATTCGCGCCTGCATCCCGTATGAATAATACGTTTATTGCGAACGGGGATTCGACCCGTGAAGAGATCATTGCCAATACGGAGTACGGGATCTATGCCAAATCGCTGGGTGGTGGTTCGGTGAATACTTCGACGAGCGAGTTCAATTTTGCGGTTGAAGAGGCGTATATGATTCGCAACGGAAAAATTGCCGAGCCGGTCAAAGGCGCAACGCTAATCGGCAAAGGGATTGAAACCCTACAAAATATTGATATGGTCGGCAACAATCTGGATCATGGTCAGGGGATGTGCGGTTCGGTCAGCGGAAGTCTTCCGGTCAACTGCGGACAGCCGACAATTCGTGTGTCCGAGATGACCGTCGGCGGACGGAAGGGGGAATAGGCGATGAATATTCAGCAATTTCAGGAAGCGTTGTTCACAAAAGGTCGGGAAATCGGCTACGCGGATATGGAAATCTACTATGTAAATGGACGTTCTACCTCGGTAAAGGTGCTGAAGGGAGAAATTGACCAATATACCATCGTCGAAAACGGTGGGCTTTCCTTCCGGGGTGTCATTAACGGGAAAATGGGCTATGCCTCTACAGAGAAGCTGGAACCGGACGTGATCGACTTTTTATTGGAAGAGGCACGCAGCAATGCGGACATATTGGAGAGTGAGGAACAGGATGAGCTGTTCGCAGGCTCTGAGAGCTACCCTGAGCAGCCTGCCTATGCCGCAGCGTTGGCTGACACGGCTCCTGAGATTCTGATCGAAGCAGCGTTAGAAATGGAGCGTACAGCGCTTGCCGCAGATCCACGGATTGTGATGGCTCGGCATTGCTCGGTCAGCATTCGTGAAAATGAGGTTCTGATAGTAAATACAAAAGGATTGCACTGCCATCGTCGCAAAAGTCTGGCAAGCGCTTATGTGTATGTGATTGCAGCAGACCATGACGAGACCGTTACCGGGGGCTGGCATGATTATTCCCTGCGGAGCGTGGAGGAAATCGATATTGTGGATGTGGCGCATAAAGCCGTAAAAGAGGCTGTTTCCAAGCTGGGTGCGCACACGATCCAATCGGATAACTATCCAGTCATTTTCCGTCATGATGCAGCAGCGCAATTGCTGGCTGCGTATACGTCGGTATTTTCAGCGGAGTCGGTGGATAAAGGCTTTTCGCGATTGGCTGGGAAACTGGGGCAAAAGGTGGCAAGTGAGCATATTACGCTGATTGATGATCCGCTGATGGAGAACGTTCCGGCAGGCAGTACGTTTGATGCCGAAGGCTGCGCAACCCATCGTAATGAGATCATCAAGGACGGGGAACTACGGACGTATTTCCATAACCGCAAGACAGCCCGCAAGGCTGGGGTGGAAAGTACCTCTAATGCTTCCAAGGGCAGCTATAACGGTAAAATTGGTGTGTCGTATCATAATCTGTATGTGGAACCAGGCACGTCTACGTTGGAGGACATGATTCGCAAGACGGATCGCGGGTTGATGATCGTAGAGCTGCAAGGGCTGCATGCAGGTACGAATACGGCGTCCGGTAATTTTTCGCTGGCTTGTCTGGGATACTGGATTGAGCAGGGGCAAGTGGTCAGAGCAGTCAATCAGATCACCGTATCGGGCAACTTCTTTGATGTGTTGCAGCAGGTAGAGGAAGTGGGCAACGATTTGCGTTTTACGGGAAGCTGCACATCGCCTTCGCTCAAGCTAGCTGCACTCTCGATTTCAGGTTCCTAATGACTGGAGCAGCCTTCTTTTTTCAGACTCACGGCCTGTTTCTGACGTTCCAATTGTCTACTGATGACAGATGCCGGATGCATCAGGGTATGGTAAAGTAGGAGAAAGTCTTTGAAATATGAAAAAAAGGCTTGGTTACAGCACCGCGACAGGGTATTATAGACAATAATATATTCGAAAAAAGGTTCGAATTGAATTTTTATTGGGGGATGTATATGAGATATATTAGCACTAGAGGTCGCGTAGAAGCCAAGGGATTTATTGATACCGTGCTCATGGGGTTAGCTGACGATGGAGGTCTGATGGTACCGGAGCAGATTCCGACCGTGTCGGCAGCTACGTTAGAGCAATGGGCTACATTGAGCTACAGAGAGCTGCTGCTGGAAGTTTTTGCGCTGTATATCAATGATGAGATTCCTCGTGAAGATTTGGAGCAGCTGGTGGAGCGCAGTTACGCGAGCTTCCGTCACCCGGAAGTTACGCCAGTGAAGAAGATCAACGATTCCCTGTCTATTTTGGAGCTGTTCCACGGGCCTACGTTCGCGTTCAAGGATGTGGCGCTGCAATTTATGGGTGAGTTTTATTCCTACGTGTCCAAAAAGCAGAATGAGATCATTCACATTTTGGGTGCAACCTCGGGCGATACCGGGGCAGCAGCGATTCAGGGCGTGCGTGGCAAGGAAGGCATTAAAATCTGTATTTTGCACCCACACCAAAAGGTGAGCAAGGTACAAGAGCTGCAAATGACGACAGTTGACGATGAAAATGTATTGAATCTGTCCGTAAAAGGGAACTTTGACGATTGTCAAAAGGTCATTAAGGACCTGTTTGCCGATCTGGATTTCAAAGCTAAACATCATTTGCGGGCGATTAACTCGATTAACTTTGTGCGTATTTTGGCGCAAACCGTATATTACTTCTATGCTTATTTCCGGGCGCAGGAGTCTGCCGGTACGAAAAAGATTAATATCAGTGTGCCATCCGGCAACTTTGGCAATATCTTTTCTGGCTTTCTTGCGAAGAAAATGGGCTTGCCGATCCATAAGCTGATTATTGCCACCAATGAAAATAATATTTTGGAGCGCTTTGTGAAGACAGGCGAATACAAGCCAGGCGACTTTAAAAGCACATACAGTCCTTCGATGGATATTCAGGTGGCGAGCAATTTCGAAAGATACCTGTATTACTTCCTCGGTGAGAATACAGCCAAGGTATCTGAATACATGAATAACCTCAAGACCGAGGGACGGATTGTGATCAGTACAGAGGATTTGAAACGGGTACAGCAGGATTTTGAAGCGCTCGGTGCTTCGAATGAGCAGTGTCTGGAGCTGATCAAAAAATACAAAGCCGAGTACGATTATTTGCTCGACCCGCATACGGCTTGCGGTATTGCCGCGTATGAGGCGTATAATGGCGCGGACGAAGTATGTGTGACCTTTGCGACAGCACATCCGGCCAAATTTGATGAAGCTATTCGTCTGGTGGACATCAAGCAGGAGTTCCCGACGCAAATTGAACAATTATTCTCGAAATCGCAGCATCAACAGGTGGTAGAGCATGACGAGGCAGAAATTGTGCGTCAGCTTGAAGCCTTTTATGTGTAAAAGAATGGGAAAGGAGGCTACGCCCTGCGCGCAGCCTCTTTTTTATTTCCATATTTTCCAGATGTGCTGTATGTTTTAGTTTCAATTTGTTCACATTATAATGCCATGTGGAGTAAGGTGTTAGGGTCTTAGAAATCGTGAAAAAAGCCCGTGAATCAAGGGATTTATCTTTAATAAACTAACAGGCAATGAGAGGTTCATAGAGTTATTTGATGAAGGATACAAAAATTTTTTATAGGCGAATTAGATGTATTATTATAAAAAATCATGTATAGTTAACTAAATTTTATGAATACATAAAGTTCCACTCTCGAAGGTGCAGAATAACGTCGTTCCGTCATTTAACAGAGGGGCTAATTATAAAAGGGGTGTATTAAATAATGACCATGATCCGTCCAGAGCAGAGTCAACAAGCAGCAGCCGAATATGTGCAGTCCGTTTTTGAGAAGGTTATCGCGCGCAATCCTCATGAGAATGAATTCCATCAGGCCGTCAAGGAAATATTGGATTCGCTAATTCCGGTATTGGCTAAGCATCCTAAGTATATGCAGCAGGGGCTTCTGGAACGGCTAGTGGAGCCGGAGCGAGTCATTACCTTCCGTGTACCTTGGGTGGATGATGCAGGGGTGGTACAGGTCAACCGCGGCTTCCGCGTACAGTTTAACAGTGCGATAGGGCCTTATAAAGGTGGACTTCGCTTCCATCCGTCTGTATATCTGGGAATCGTCAAATTTTTGGGTTTTGAGCAAGTTTTCAAAAATGCATTGACGGGTCTTCCCATCGGTGGAGGTAAAGGCGGCTCGGATTTTGATCCCAAAGGGAAATCAGATAACGAAGTCATGCGTTTTACACAAAGCTTCATGACTGAGTTGAATAAATATATTGGTCCAGATGCCGACGTTCCGGCAGGGGATATTGGTGTAGGCGGACGTGAGATCGGATACATGTTCGGGCAGTACAAGCGGATTCGCGGAGGACATGAAGGTGGCGTCCTGACGGGTAAAGGGATTCATTACGGAGGCAGTCTCACACGTACAGAAGCGACTGGCTACGGTTGTGTATATTTTGTAAACGAGATGTTGCAGGCTCAGGGATCGTCCTTTGAAGGAAAACGCGTCGTCGTGTCCGGCTCGGGGAACGTATCTATTTATGCGATTGAAAAAGCACAGCAGCTCGGTGCTACAGTCGTGGCATGTAGTGACTCGAATGGCTACATCTATGATCCAGACGGTATCGATCTGAAGCTGGTAAAGCAGTTGAAAGAAGTGAACCGTCTGCGGATTAGCGAGTATACTCAAGAGCGTCCAGGCGCAATCTATACAGAAGGCTGTTCGGGGATCTGGTCGATCCCATGCGACATCGCACTGCCATGCGCCACACAGAATGAAATTGACGAGCAAGCAGCCCAGTTGCTGGTAAGCAATGGTGTAAAAGCTGTAGGCGAAGGTGCCAATATGCCATCCTCGCTACAGGCCATTGAAGTGTTTTTGGGCAATGGAGTTCTGTTCGGGCCAGCCAAGGCAGCCAATGCAGGCGGAGTAGCGGTCTCGGCGCTTGAAATGTCGCAGAACAGCATGCGTCTGTCATGGACCTTTGAGGAAGTGGATGCCAAGCTGCATGATATTATGAAAAATATCTATGCTAACAGCGTGAAGGCGGCTGAGGAATACGGCGTACCGGGCAATCTGGTTGTCGGGGCCAATATCGCAGGATTTGTGCGCGTGGCCGACGCAATGCTGTCCCACGGGATTGTTTAGCACAACGGTATACCAACCCTTATCGCTATTACATGATGATTGAATAAGTAAGCTAATGAAACAAAAGCTGAGTGGCTCTGTGTGAGTCGCTCAGCTTTTATTTGCAAAGAGCACTTTATTTTTCTCAGGGACTTGATTTATTTTTAAAGAGGATGTATATTACTTGATAGATCAATAATTGATGGATCAAAGGTCGGATCATCAAGCCCAGCGATATGCTTAAGGGAGGAGAGATTGATATCACCCAGACACCATCCGAGCCTGAGTATATTTTTGACATGCTGTTGTTGCTGAACAAGCAGATTAGCTCCAAGTTTGAGCGTTGTGCAGGAGTCAGCGCATCCAGATTGCAGCTATTGTGCAAGTTGTATCAAGTGGAGGAGATTAGTCAAACTCTGCTGCAAAAAGAGGTTGGCATTGACGCTGCAGCCGTAACGCGCCATTTGAAACAACTGGAAGCGACAGCTATGGTCACACGACGCACGAAGCCAGAGGACAACAGGGTTACCTTGGTAAGCCTGACCGATTATGGGCGTGCACGCATTGTCATCTTTAAGCAGGAGCGCTCGCAGTTTGTAGCTCAGCTACTACAGAGCTTCGACGAGACCCAACGGCACCAACTAGCTGATATGCTGCAAGTGATGAATAGTCACATATCTGATATGGACTGACAACATTTTTTTAACATTACTATACCCACAGAGGGACAAGGAGAGATTGGAATGAATAATACGAATACATCCAGTACTGTAAAAACGAATGATTTTAAAGAAATCGCCCTGGGACGTCGTTCTGTAAAAGTATACGATCCGTCCGTGAAGATCAGCCGCGAGGAAATGACCGAGATTTTGACGGAAGCTACACGCGCACCATCTTCCATTAACCTGCAACCTTGGCGTTTCCTTGTCATTGACAGCCCTGAAGGTAAAGCTACACTGGCACCATTGGCCCGTTTCAACCAACGTCAAGTAGAAACATCTTCGGCAGTGATCGCTGTGTTTGGAGATTTGAACAACTTTGATAATTTCGAACAAATTTTCGGAGAAGCTGTAGAACTGGGCTATATGCCAAAAGACATTAAAGAAATGCAACAGGAAAAAGTAGCAGCCCATTTTGCAGCGCTTGATCCAGTTGTGAACAAAGAAACGGTCCTGATCGATGGTGGCTTGGTATCCATGCAGCTTATGCTGGTAGCACGCGCTCATGGCTACGACACCAACGCTATTGGCGGTTTTGAAAAGGATCAAATTGCTGAAGCCTTTGGTCTGGAAAAAGATCGTTATGTCCCTGTTATGCTCATTTCCATGGGTAAAGGTATCAACGATGGTCATCCGTCCACACGATTGCCTATTGATCAAATTGCACAGTGGAAATAAGCAAAACGAACTAACATCTATACACAACATAAAAAAAACAGGCGGACAAAGGAAATTCCTTTGCTTCGCCTGTTTTTTATTTGCTTGGATGCAACGTAGATCGCGGGTGCTTATCACGTTGTCAGTCTTTCGGTTATCATGTCACGGTATTTTCTCCCGGCGTCTCTGCCGAATCAGCGGTGTCATTCTGAAGGTGATGATAATGCTTGGGCCATATAATTTGGTGCGAAGTATGGCTAAGCTCCTCATAAAATAACGGGGCTTTCTTGAATAGACGTATGACCAGATGGAAAAAGAACCATCCATTCATCACCAACAACAAAAGGCTGATCAGAACACTTACCCATGGAGAGACTTGAGACCACAGCACGGGTCCACCCAGTACGTAATTAAGTCCAAAATACAACCAATACAAGAGACTGTAACGCTTGATGAGCCCCCACAGGGAAATCCGTTGTCCCGTCCCTGTAAGATGAATACGCACCAGCCATTTCCCAGGAGTTCGTCCATTCGTCAGGTAAGGGACCCCCATAAAGTAGACTCCACTGGAAACCCAGAAGGCAGCAGGCACATGCAGAGACTCCATGATGCCGAGTAGCCCGATCCATATGATAGAATCCACGAAAAAGGCTACGCCCCGTCGGGTATAGGACACTCGCTTCGTTGCCATGTCCACATGCTTGTCCAGATGTTCCAAGCGGGGCAGGAAGCGTGAAAACCATTCGCCTAATAGAAAGCCTAGCATACCGCCCAAGGTATTAGCCAATAGATCGTCCACATCGAACACGCGATACGCATGGTCAAAAAATCCATACAGTCCTGTCAACTGCGTCACCTCAAAGAAGAGGGAGAGGATAAAGGACAGAGTCAGACACCATCCCCATCGTGCACGGAAATAATAACGTAAGAACATACCGAAAGGCACGGTCATCACAACGTTAAAAACGACTTGCAGAAAAGCGCGCTCCTTCAGCAAATGAACATAGCTGGAGGGATGGGCGGGTGAGACGGATGTTTCTCTTATAATGTCTTGAACGAACTGCAAGGGCATCAATTGCAACGCTCCCCCGGCTAATGCAGCATTATGACGCGATGCCGGAAGCGGGAGTATGACCAGAAAGAAGGCGTTCATCAAGTATAAAAGCATCAAGTAAAGCAGCCATGCTCTAGCCTTGTGAATATAGCCATGCCTGCGATATTGCACGATTAGAAAAGGCAGTGTAAACAATAACGCAGCAAAAGGAAACGCAAGAAAGGCATACGAAACAGGAAATAGGTACGATTGAATCATGTGCTGCTTACGCCTGCTTTCTCCGGAACTTCACCAAAGACCAGATGATCAGAAATGCCATGAAAGCCACGCACACGCTAATGCTAATGCGATTTTGCGGGTCAAGCAAGAATAGGAACGCAATTACCCATAGGCATCCTACTGTAACCGCCGTTACATAAGGGAATCCCCATATCTTGAAAGTAGGCTCCACTGGATAAGATTTGCGCAATTTCAATTGGGACAGACAAATGCAGCTCCAGACGAGCAGCACGACAAAGCCAGGTACAGCCATCAAAATACGGAACAGTCCGTCCTGAGCGATATAAGCAACCATGGAACCGACAATCAGGACTACAGCGCACAATTTGAGACTATTTACCGGAACCCCGTTTGAAGATAAGCGGGCGAGTGATTTGGGACCTTCTCCATTGATAGCCAGCGAATGTAGCATACGTGTAGCCCCGTAAATCCCCGAATTGGCGGCAGACAGTACAGCAGTGATCAGAATAAAGTTCATGACATGAGCCGAGCCTTGAAGCCCTACAGAAGACAATACCTGTACAAACGGGCTGGTATTCGCATCCAGTTGGTTCCAGGGAATCAAGCCACAAATGATGAGAATGGGCAACGTATAGAACAAAACAACGCGAAGAATAAAGCTTTTAACCACTCTAGGCAGTACCTTTTCCGGATTTTCTGTCTCCGTCAACGTCAGTCCAATCAGCTCGGACCCGCCGTATGAAAAGGTAACGACCAGCAGCGCTGAAAAGATAGCCAACCAGCCATTGGGTAGAAATCCGCCGTGCTGCTCGTAGTTGCTTAAATAAGGTGGAGTTTCAGTGGGAATAATCCCGAACAGTATACAGCCACCCAAGGCGATGAAGATAATAATCATGGCAATCTTAATACCCGCAAGCCAAAATTCTAGCTCCCCAAAACCGCCGACACTCAGCATGTTGACGACAATAATGAAAGCCGCACTCACTAAACTGAGTACCCATAGAGGAACATCTGGCAACCAATATTGCAGGAAGCTTCCCGCAGCAATGACCTCAATGATACAGACGGCCAGCCACATGAAGCAATACAACCAGCCGATAATAAAGGACAGTCGTTCTCCAAAAGCTTTGCGAATAAAATCCTTCATATTCATGTTGGGGTAGACGGTAGCCATCTCGGCAATTGCTCCCATAACGACCAAGAGCAGGAGTCCTGCGAAGACATAGGATAAAATAACTCCAGGTCCCGCCAAGCTAATCGTTTCGGTACTTCCTTTAAAAATTCCCGTTCCGATAACTCCACCCATAGCCATAAAGGTAATATGCCGTGGGAGCAGCTTTTTGTGCAAAGTTGCTTCATTTGATTTCAATATGAAATCCTCCTTCATATAGTGTATAGCTTCAGCATAGCCCAAACAGGGTTACTTCAATTAGACTTATACTACATGAAAATATCCAATTAGGAAATGAAAGAAATAGGATCTGGTAGGGAGATTGAAATCGATAGAGGACAAACTGAAGAAAACAGAGGCAGAATGCTGGCGCTGATGATTGCTCTATCTGCGGTCATTCTGCCTTTATTGCTCTGCTCGGCGGATATTTAAGTGATCATGTAGGAGTATCGCATTGCGGTGAAGGATTAGCTCCGCAATATTCCTTTAGCCCGCACTTGCTTGAGCCAACCAGGAAACTCATTCAGCAGACGGTCGTATAATTCGCTGTCCGTCACCGAGTCGAAGTCATCCAAGGCAAAGAAATCTGCATTATCCACTACGCGGCCGCGCATCTTATCCAACTTTCGAAGGATTCCGTAATCGGCTTGACCAAGACCTACAAATTGCCAGAAAATTGGGGCGCTTGAGCTTTTAATCAGCAGTTGTTCTATTTTTTTCTGTTCATAAATACCTCCATCACTGAAAAAGATAATGTAGGTCGGGATTATATCGTTGGGATCTTCTTTTGTATATTTTAGTATGATATCCTTCATGACTTCTGGTTCGTTATTTCCCCACCCTAGCTCACTATCTTCACTAGGCTCAGCATAATTCATATGAATGTAATTCTCGAAATTCCTCTCTGTGACGCTTGGAGCACGCTTGGCTTTGTCTGCAAAAAACCATACATCCATTTCACCATTGTCATCCATACAGGCGGCTACAGCCAACACACGTTCGCAGGCTTTTTGCACCGTCCCACCCGTGTACAATTTGAACATAGAAACAGAAGCATCGAATACAACCGCTACCCGTGCCTTTTCACAGTCTATGTGTTTCTTTTTTAGTGAATATTGTACATTCTGCTTGTGCAGATTGATTCTTCCACTCACAGGAGAAGTTTCTTTCATGTCAGCTTTATCCGCTGACGGTGCTGCTGGCGATTCCGTTTCCTCTACGGTGACACCGTGAGCCTCGGCAAGCGGCTTTAGTCCTCCGTTGAAACCACGTCCAACTGCGCGAAGCTTAAAGCCAGAAGTATGACGATACACCTCTGCCAGCACAAGCGATGTCTCACTGGTGGCTTCGGTGATGCTGTAGGTGATATGGGATTGCTTGCCTTGAGCAGTAACTGAGCAGCCGACCACATCGGCAAAAGTACCTGGGCCGTCCACTGTGGCCGCAAACACACATTTTTCCACCCCGGTTCGTTCCAGTTCCTGGAGCGCTACAGTAAACTCAGTGGTTCTGTCATTTGGACGCTGTAATCGTACATGGCCGTGCGGGTCAGCGGGTTGATTGTAAAAAACGAAATAGTCATCTGAGGAAACCTTTCCGTCTGCTCCTACCATAAAACAGCTAACATCCAGTTCGGCAGGTGCATGTTTCCATGTAATGGTGACCCGCACTGTATCTTCCTTACCGAATGGTGCATTAGCTCCTGTACTCAATGCAATGTTGGAACCGCTCATGCTGTCAAACCCCCTATGTATTTTAAATCTTGTATTTATACAAATTGTACCATGGAAATGGTATATTCACCTTGTTTCGTGCAGGAATATTTGTCTCATGGTAGACGCAGTAAAAGATGATATATAATAAGGTTGGTTTGGAAAAAAAGTATGATATTTATGAAGCGGAGGCTTTGATACGTGAAGCAGGATCGGCAAAAGCAGGCAGGTTCCTATATCGGGATGAGCAAGGGACATGAAGCTGATGAGTTAAACAACCTGCTGTCCCTATGGCTCCATTCGTCGATCCGTGTCATGGATGTCCGGCATATTCGACTGGAGCCGGAAGAGTTGCTTCAACCGTATCGTCTTCCAGCGCAGGCTTTTGTATTTGTATTGCAGGGTAGCGTGCGTTTGGATGGTGATTGGAAGGATACGCCACATTCAGGATACATACTGCATGGCAGCAAAGGCTTTGAACTGAATATGAAACCCTCGCAATGCGGGATTGAATATATCCTTGTACTATATAAAGCGACTTCTCTATCTGGACATACGGTGTATAATCATCCTTCGATAGTTCATGGTTTTGCACCGCCTTATCCGGTTATACTGTATCAAAAGCTGCAACTACTGGATGAAGCATGGCAGGATCAAGAGACGCTATCCAAGATTCAGGCTCAGGGTCGGTTCTATGATTTTGCATATGAATGTATACGGCAATTGCAGGAACCGAAGGCTCGAACTTCTGCGCGGGATATCGTGACACAGGCTATTCGATTTATGCAGGATCATTATGCGGAGTCCGTAACGCTGGAACGTTTGGCCGGATTGTTGGAATGCAGTCCGAGACATTTGACCCGGTTATTTAAAAAACAAACGGATTGTAGCCCGATTATGTACTTGATTCAACTGCGTATGGACAAGGCGAAGGAGCTTTTGCGGAAGACGGATGCGACTTTGCAGGATATCGCTGTCAGTGTGGGGTACCCAGATGTCTACTTCTTTAGCCGCGCATTCAAAAAATATACGGGTGTATCCCCGGTTCATTACCGGGACAGCCTATATTCATCTGCTTTTGTGAGAGATACCAGTCTGGATAATCCATTAAGCATGTCTGAATGTTCCATTGATTCGATAAGTGGCGCCCTGCATACTGTTATTGAGGATAATAATCATTATCAAAATCATGATGAAGGGATTCTACGAATGAATAGAAACGCAAAGCATTCCATGGCATTTATTTTATTGCTTAGTTTTACCCTGCTGCTCAGCGCGTGCTCAGGCACATCCAGTCCTACGGCAACCGATGGCGCTTCGCAAGGGACCAATAATACATCAGCGGAACCAACATCACAGGAAAGGGTGCTGAAGGATGCACTTGGGCATGAGGTGAAAATTCCGGCTCAGCCTCAGCGTGTGATCGCTTCTTATCTGGAGGATCATCTGGTTGCGCTGGGGGTTAAACCTGTAGCCCAATGGTCGGTAGGGAAAAATTCAGTTCAAGGTTACCTGCAAAAAGAACTGAAGGACGTTCCTACCATTGCTTCAGATCTTCCGTTTGAGGCGGTTCTGAACTTCAAGCCTGATTTAATCATTATGGACAGTGCGAGCATGGTGGAAGGCGACAAATATAATCAATACTCTAAGATTGCTCCAACCTACGTGGTAGGCACTAATATGAACAATGATTGGCGTCAAGAGCTGCTGACCGTGGGTGAGGTGCTGAATAAGAGCAGTGAAGCGAAGCAGGCATTGAGCAACTACGACAAAAAAGCAGCAGAGGCTAAAGCCAAGCTGAGTCAGACGGTAGGACAAAAAACTGCGGCGGCATTGTGGGTAACGGATAAAAATGTGTATGTTGTAAACCAGAATCTATCCAGCGGTGATGTATTGTATAAGGATTTGGGATTCAAGATTCCACAAGTTGTACAGGAGATTTCCAAAACGGCTAAGGCGAACTGGAGTAATTTATCGCTTGAGAAGCTGGCCGAGCTGGATGCGGATTATATCTTTATCGTGAACAGCAAAAACGTAAGTAAAGAAGATATTGTAAAAGATCCTGTATGGGCGGGAATTCCAGCCGTTAAAGAAGGCCATGTATACGATTTTGGTAAGGATTCCAGCTGGTTGTATACAGGTACAATTGCAAACAGTCAAATGATTGACGATGTTCTGAAAAATGTAACTCAGTAATCCAAATGGTAATCAAAAAACGCTACTCCTCTTGACGACAGTATGTCGCAGGAAGGAGAGCGTTTTTTTATAAAAAGATAAGATGTCTGCATAGAGCAGACATCTGGTTTGTTTTCGATATTAGGCTTGCGGAGATACCAGGATTTTAACCTGATTTTTTTCTTTCAGGAGACCTTCAAAACCTTGCTCAATCACTTCTTCGAGTTTAATACGTTTGGTAACCAGCTTGTCGGCAGGGAAATAACCTTTTTCCATCAGGCTGATAACAGCTGGGAATACATCACGGTAGCCGATAATACCAGTCAGATTGCGTTCCTTCATAACGATATTGTTAGGCTTGATCGGAGCTTCTTTTTCAAAAATGCTGACGATCATGATTTGTCCGCTAATTTTAGTAGATTCAATAGCTTGAGTCAGCACAGGAGGTACTCCAGTGACTTCATAGGCTACATCTACACCGCCGTTGGTCCGTTTGTGCAGTTCTTCCACCACATCATAAGTTTTAGGATCAATCACGATAGCACCCAGCTCTTCAGCTTTAGCTTTACGCTCCTCGGAAAGCTCTACTGCATAAATCTCAGATGCGCCCGAAGCTTTCAACGCTTCAATAACCAGCAATCCGATAGGGCCAGCGCCAAATACTACAGCTTTGTCGCCGACTTTCAGTTGGCTTTGACGAACAGCATACAAAGCAACGGCCGAAGGCTCTACTAATGCGCCTTGCTCGAAAGATACGCTTTCTGGAATTTTGTGAACCATGTGCTCGTCAGCTGCGACATATTCAGAAAATCCACCACCGCCGCCTGCCAGACCGAGGAAGCCCATTTTATCGCAAAGATTATATTTGCCTTGTTTACATGCATCACATTCTCCACATGCAAACACCGGTTCTACAACTACACGGTCGCCAACTTGAATCTTGGTTACACCTTCGCCGATTTCGACAACTTGTCCAGAGAATTCATGTCCCATTACGATCGGCGCTTTTTCGCCAGTCAATGGATGCTGAGCATCTTGGGGAATGAAGATCGGTCCTGCTACATATTCGTGAAGATCACTTCCGCAAATGCCACACCATTCTACCTTAATTTTTACTTTTCCTGCCAGAGCAGCGGGCTGCTCAATATTTTCCAATCGTAAGTCTTTTACTCCATGCCATCTCAATGCTTGCATGTTTGTCATCTCCTTGAAGAATATATGATCATTGCCTCTATAAAAGTGAATGAATTAGGAAACGTTTCCGAAAAATAATATGTCACAATTTTTACACATTGTCAAACCAATTTAATGCAAAAAGCACTTGATTTTTTTGTGAATATAATCACTTGTGACTACAGTGCTATATTTGGCTCCTTACTTTCATACAAAGAGATTTTGCGAATTTTTTAGGTGAGGCAAAGACAAGAAGAAAACGACTTCAATTTTTAGACACTCATTCTGTGGTATAATATCAACATTAAGACTTTATTTTAGAAAGTCAGAAAACGATTCCGTTCTTGAAAGGATTTTGGGCGTGACAGATCAAAAGAAAGTAACCATAGAGGATGTAGCTAAGCGGGCAGGAGTCGGTATTGCGACTGTCTCCAGAGCTATTAACGATAGTGAGGGCATCAGCCCGAGAACGAAAGCCTTGATTTTGCAAGTGATTGAAGAGATGGGGTTTACGCCCAACACCTCGGCTCAGAGCTTGAAAGTTCGTCAGACACGACAAATCGCACTGGCCGTGCCAGACATTCGTAACGCGATTATTCCAGAGATCGCTTGGTCCGTAGAGCAAGCCGCCAAGCAGCATGGTTACCGGGTCGTGCAAATCAATACCGCTGGGAATGCCAGAATGGAGCTTGAAACAGTTCGTGAGGTCAAGAAGCTGCATGTCGACGGGCTCATCATTATGCCGCTGGCGTATCCCAAAATGTTGGTAGATCTGATTAACAAAGCCAGCGTTCCCGTGTCCATTATTAACTATGGCAAGAAGCTGGGCGAAGATGTCAAAGCGGATATTGTCAGTCTGGCCCGACAAGAGGGAAGACTCGTGATGGAGCATTTACTTAAAATCGGCAGAACAAGAATCGCCTATGCAGGCGCTGCGAAGGACAAAATCGAGGAGAGATACTTCGCTTATGAGCAGTCTCTCCAGCATGTGGACCCTTCACTCGTTTATTTTGGCGATGATTTCTCCTTTGAGACAGGGCTGCGTGCAGCTGATTATTTTTACAGCCTGAAACATATGCCAGATGCTATTTATGCGGTTAATGATATGGTGGCGATAGGGATCGTCAATCGATTTAAGGATTTGGGTGTAAAGGTGCCAGATGAGGTTGCTGTAGTCGGTATTGATAACAATTTGTGGGCTATGGTAACGACCCCTCAGATCAGCTCAGTTTCCATCATGGGGGAAGAGGTGGCACGGTTGGCTGCGGAGCTGCTGCTCAAGCGGATTCAGGAACAGACACCTGGGGATTATGAGCGTGTGCAATTCGAGCCTCGTCTGATCGTGAGGGAATCTAGCGTCTCCGTGATCCGTAAGCCTACGGTGGGACGTGACGAGTAGTAGGGTATGAGTGGATTTTGGGCAATTATAACGTCCATTGTTTGTTCAGACAGGAGAGTGGATTCATGTTAAAAGGTAATGGGCTTGTATCTGTAGCTTGTACTGCACTATTGCTGGCTGTAACCATAGGGTGCACTCCCCATCCAGTGGGACAGGATGCTGAAACTGCGGCGCCGTCCGGGGCAAACAATGGGGATTCCAAGCAAACTGCAGTCAATACGCAGCATACCCAGCAAAGTAAAGAGGAGCTAGTGCTGTCCTTTTATAAGGATTCATCCCTCAGTGATGAAGCAAAAGTCCGTCATATGACGGACCATTTAGCAGGAATCCAATGGGGAAAGATGAACAAAATCAATGAACATCAAAGCCTGGAAATTATCGAATATCTATATAGGCAGCGTGCTTTTATTCCATCGGAAAGCTTTGCAAATGTGATCCAGGCTTCTGACGGATTGGATGGAGCTTTAAGCGAAAGCTATGCTGGTCTTATGGGAGATTTGTTTACAAGAGATAGAACTGCGATGACTCGAGCATTGGCAAATATGGACAAAACCAACCGCACACAAGGTATAGGAAGCATCGGGTATGCTCTCAGCTATAGAGAACCCAAGGAAGTCAAGAAAGAGATTCAACAATGGCAGGCAGGACAAAAGCTAACTTCGGCAGAGAAGGATGTCATTCGAGCCTTGTTCGTCAAGCTCGATAATCCGTATTGATGCTCAAATAGCGATGACCACATGATAGAGGAATATATTGAACAGCCGCGTCTCAACCGGAGGAGCGGCTGTTTTGTGCTGTCTTTTTACATCCTACCATGTATGATTGGGATAAGCGTTAGTAAGACCAGTAGTTTCAGATGTTCATCTAACAACGGGTTCAAATGGTCGGGTGATCCTGATGCGAGCGCAAGCGTTTAATATCACTAATTGGAGGCAGGCCGAACAAGCGGGCGTATTCGCGGCTGAATTGTGAGGGGCTCTCGTAACCTACCTGAAAACCGACATCTGCCGCATCCGCTGATTCGGATAACAACAGGCGGCGGGACTCTTGTAGACGTAATTGTTTTTGATATTGCATTGGGCTCATAGCCGTAACCTCTTTAAAATGTCGATGTAGTGACGAAGGACTCATATTCGCTAATTTGGACAATTCCTCAATACGCAACGGCTTATCATAATCCTGCTTAATCCGCTTTATGACTTCTGCAATCCGGTTGGAATGGCTGCCGGTCATGACCAGTTGTTTTAAAGATTCCCCCTGATTACCCTGTAAAATCCTATACAGTATCTCACGAATGACTAATGGAGCCAGCACCGGAACATCCTGCGGGTTTTCCAAAAGATGCACTAGCCTTATCACGGCATCCAGCAGTAGAGAGTTGGTTTGGCTTACATACAAGCCTCGTCTGGAATCAGGCATTGGGCTTGTGGGAAAAGCAGATTCTTTGATCAGGTCCAAAACCTGATGTGGATTAAAATTGAGCCGAAGGCACAAATAAGGAGCTTCTGCTGACGCTTGGATAACCTGCCCCGAGATCGGCAAATCCACCGACACAACAAGGTAGTCGGATGTGCCGTAATGGTAACTTTCCTCTGCGAGCATCACGACTTTTCTGCCTTGTGCCACAATACATAAGGCAGGTTCATGGACTTGATGTATCGGAACGGTTGTATTTGAACTTCGGACGAAGTGAAGCGAAGGTATGGCTGTAGTGAGAACTCCGTCCTGATTTGAAAATCGTTCTATGAGCCTTGCCAACTCGGCTTGTTTTTCCATGGTAGAACCCTCTATTTTGGTTGCCCCCATCATGACACATCCCTTCTTTGCAAAGCAGCCCGTTTTCATTTCCAGTAGTTTATTACATATTAAGGGTCTTTGGAGGATTAGGCAATAATTTGCTCTGATTCTTCTACCGGGCTGATGGACATTCCTCTCATAATAAGATGCAGATACAACACCTAATGAGCAATTGAAAAAAATAGAAGGACAAAGGAGTGGGAGTCATGGAGAGTAACAAAGCGGAAAAAAGTGTACACGCTTCGCAGCATCCCTATATAGGGATGTGGGTAACTGAAGACGGAAATATCCGTCAAGAACTCTTGCCTTATGGCCGTTATGATGAAGCACGGGGTCAGAGACAAAGTGCCTATACAGGCAGCTATATCATAGAAGATGACTATATCGAATATGTGGACGACACCGGATTTACGGCAGATGGTGTATTCAAAAATGGTGTTTTGTATCATGCAGGGATGGTTTTTTACAGGGAAGTAAAAAAGTAATCTGTTTCAGTCCGTTTTTAAACTAAAGGAGGAATAAGTATGTTGGATATTAAAGGGAAAGTCGTAGCTATTACGGGGGCAAGCAGTGGGATCGGTGAGGCTACTGCCCGTTTACTTGCTCACCATGGGGCTCATGTAATATTAGGGGCCAGACGCACAGAGCGACTAGAGGCTCTGACATCCGAGATTCGTTCTAAAGGTGGATCGGCTGATTATCAGCAACTGGATGTGACTAAGAGGGACCAGATGGAAGCGTTCATTAAGTACGCGGAAAAAACATTTGGGCGTGTGGATGTAATTTTGAACAATGCGGGAGTGATGCCTCTTTCAAAATTAGAAGCTCTGAAGGTAGAGGAATGGGATCGCATGATTGATGTAAATATACGGGGCGTTCTGCATGGGATTGCGGCAGGGCTTCCGATTATGAAAAAGCAAGGATTTGGTCAGTTTATTAATATCGCCTCTATTGGCGCGTATAGTGTAACCCCAACTGCAGCGGTGTATTGCGCAACGAAGTATGCGGTTCGGGCAATTTCTGAAGGGTTGCGTATGGAGGTGGGGGGAGATATTCGTGTGACGCTGGTATCGCCAGGAGTAACCGAATCTGAGCTTGCTGACAGTATTTCAGATGAAGAGGCCCGGCAAGGAATGAAAGAGTACCGTCGTATTTCGATTTCGCCTGATGCCATAGCCCGTTCCATTCTGTATGCCATGGAGCAGCCAGCGGATGTAGATGTTAATGAAATTATTGTCAGACCCACGGCAAGCCCGAATTAACGCCATGGCATCCATGATTCTCCCTCTCTACTCAGATCAGTTTTCCCTCCATCCTTTATGGATGGGGGATTATTCATCGGATGAGAAAGACCATCATTCACACCTCAGAGTGTAAAAAAGCTGTACCTTTATAATAAACGGGTTTACTTTTACAAATGTTTGTGATAACTTTATTTCGACAAACATCGAAATTAAGACTGGAACAGAAGGGAGCCGAACAGGGTGAAAGATACAACAGAGATGCAGCAAGCTGTAAAAATATATAAAGCACTTGGAGAACCCACTCGTCTCAAAATAGCACTTCTGCTAAAAGAGGAAAGTGACCAATGCTGCTCTGTGCTGGGCGAGAAGCTGAACAGTGTAGCTATTTCAACACTATCGCACCATCTGAAGCAAATGGCAGAGTCGGGGCTGCTCACATACCGTAAAGAGGGGACGTTTATTTATTACAGCTTGGATGTGGAAGCAGCGCAGAAATATGCCCCGTTCCTAATAACATAAATTTTTTTAGTCTTAATTTCGATATTTGTAAAAATATAAAAATATCAAAAGAAAAGAGGCGTTATTTAAAAATGCAGAGTACGTGGAAAGTGTATATTTTGGCCATTGTCAGTTTTTTGGTAGGCACATCTCAATATATCATCGCAGGTATTTTGGATCAGATTTCGGCGACGATGGGAATTACAGTGGCGGCTGCAGGTCAGTTGATTACCGTTTATTCTCTGGCTTATGCGATTGGAACGCCGATCCTGATGGCAGTAACCGCTAAATGGGACAGACGCAAACTGCTCTTGAGTTCCCTTGGATTATTTGCAGTTGCTAATGTTCTGTCCTTTGCACTGCCGGGCTTTGGAATGTTTATTGCTGCACGTATTCTTATGGCCCTCGGAGCGGGGATGGTTGTGGTTACAGCTCTGAGCATTGCAGCAAAAATTGCCCCAGCCGGCAAACAGGCCAGTTCTATTGCTACAGTCACTATGGGTTTTACAGCCTCGCTGATTATCGGGGTGCCACTTGGAAGAATGATATCTTCTGCGTATGGCTGGAAAACCGTATTTCTCGGCATTGCGTTGACAGGGATTATTGCCTTGATCGTTATCGTTATGACGCTTCCTCGCTTGAAAGGAGATCAACCGATCCCCTTACTACAACAGTTTGCTCTTCTGAAAAAGCCTGAAGTCGCTTTGGGATTAGCTATTACCTTCTTTTGGGGAGGGGGTTATTCCCTCGCGTATACTTACATTTCACCGTACTTGCTGAATGTATCAGGGGTAGGGGATAATATGCTAAGTTCAGTATTACTTGCCTTCGGAATCGCCAGTCTGATCGGGTCGAAAATCGGTGGATACAGCGCAGATAAAAAGGGTATTTCCTTTACATTATTCGGGGGCATGGTGCTGCACGGTATTTCCTTACTCTTACTTCCTTTTGCCGCTCATTCCCTGATCGCAGTATTTGCTTTATTGATCCTTTGGTCGTTCGCAGCCTGGACAACTGGACCTACTCAACAATATAATCTGGTCACACTTGTGCCTGAATCTTCCGGTGTGATGCTGAGTCTCAATCAGTCTACGATGCAGCTTGCTATGGCAGCCGGAGCCGGAATCGGCGGTGTAGTTGTTGGTCAGGTTTCGCTGGCTTCCATCACTTGGTTTGGAGCAGCCGGTGTCGTCATCGCCATTGTAGCTGTATATTTACTTTCACGAAGATCCTCAGTTCACACAGGATTGGGTGTTACGGAGTAAAGTGCATAGATAAGTGAAGAGGAGGCCCAGCGATGGATAACATTGCGGGCCTTGTTTGATTTGAATGAGCAATATTAGCCATGGATACGGGCATAGAACTACCTAAAGCCTCTTCTGAAAAACCAGCTAGAAACTGGGCAACTAATTGTACATCCTCTGTGATGGATTGTCGGATCATTCCCTCAACGCCCGAGGGCTTTTTATATTTAGGACAGAAATGAGCTATGACCTAAGCACTTGTAAAGTGCTATGAAAAGTAAAATGCTATGAAGATCCAGTTGTTATATCTACTAGGATTTAAACTTCCGCGCTATAAGCTTCTTATTTTTTTGTCGCCAAATCCATCTTTCGATAAAGTTTTTTTCTTTTCTTTCCTGAAGTGTTTCCTTCATACCCTTAATAAGAAATTCGGATCTTCGCTTGTCGTTTCTGCTAATTTCACGTAGTTCCTCAATAAATTTATCGTCCATGTCCGCATCTCCGTTAGTTCAAGATTTTCCAAATTGCTAAGCTAGATTATACAGAACGTATGTTCCTTTTTCAAGTCTGCGTCTGCTCTATTCAATCATATAACCATTTTTAGATGGATGCTGCGAGGCCCGCGCCAATCGGATGGTGAAGCATAAGATAAAGTTGAAAGGAGGAATTACAACATGGACAACAAAGCATATGTATCTCAAACGTATCCACGTCTTACAGTCTACAACGAAGAAAATTTTCGGGGTTCCAGGAGAGTATTCAGAGGAAACCTAGGCATTCGTAATACCGATAACATTCTCGACGGCATCGAAAGTCTGCGTTTCTTTTCTACCAGCAGCAATGCTACACTTGTACTCTTTACTGGCACGCGGTTTAGAGGTAACTTCCGTGTGTTTAGAGGCAATCGCAACATCGCCGACCTGGATGATCTGATTCGCGGGAATGATGTGGAATCTATTATCTCTACCAATCAACGTTTGACGTTGCAGCAAATCCGTAATATCCGCAGTAGCGGTAGACTGCCATCTGGCTATCGAATCATCTAACGGCCTTATTTCGACTTCATAAACCATTTTACAAGACTGTTTCAGGAGCTTGCAACTTTCGGGCTTCTGGGACAGTCTCTCTATTTGTACACGCGACCTACATACTCGAATGATGAGAGGAACTGTATGGGAGAATGGGATGTTGTAAGCAGTCATCGCCAACCCAATGTTCATGAAAAATAGATAAAGGAGGACATACGATATGCCCTCCTAATGACGTATATTATATTTACTTCAGTTCCCAATTAGTTGCTTTGATCACAGCTGCATCTGCGTTCTTAAGATCTGTTTCGCCAGAAGCTAAGAGAGAGCTCCATTGTTTCACACGATTCTTACCATTGGGAGGTTGGTTATAATCATTGGTATCGACAACCAATGTACGCTTAGCATAGAAGCTAGTCATGAACTTCTTCTCATTCGTACTACTGCCTGAGCGTGAGAGGATTCCTTCAAGACTACCTGAATCACCAGTAGCGCCTTGATTGAGTGCTGTGTCGACAAATGATCCAATCGTCAGAGCAGTATTAAATCCGCGTTTCTGTGCTTGCTGTACACTATATTCGATATAGGTGTCATAGAACGTACGCCACATGGCTTCTCTCCAAGCTTCATTGTTTTGGAGAGCGTTGATCTTCTTCTTGATTACACTATCGCTATCGCTGAGTTTTAGAATTGAACCACTCATTTTCCCCTTCAGACCAGCACGTGTTAATCCACCTGCAATGGAAGGGTTACTGGCTCCACTAGCAGCATCAAAAGCTTTGAATAAGTCCGGGCCATCGGGTCCTGTATCATTTGAACCGCCTGTTGTTGCTCCAAAGATACCGATTGTGTATCCACGATTATCGCCGATATCTTCAGCATAGCCATAGAATTCAGTCCATTTCAAAGAATCTTGCTCTGGTTTGTTCACTAGCTTCATAATATTATCCCATTGCTCACCGTCGAGTCCTGTATTAGCCTTCAGAAACTGAAGTGTTGAAGGTGAGAAATTAGCATCATGATCAATAGCTGTAACCGTTGCTTGGCTAGTAGCTTCTTCGCTGGTAAGGGATAATGGCTCTGTACTAGCTTCATTTGAATTGTCGAAGCCCTCATTTAAATCGATCGTTTTCTGCACCGGAGTTCCATGCTCTTCAGCAAAAGCCTTGCTAGGTGAAGGGCCGGACAAGCTAGAGAAAGAAGCGATTACAGTAAAGCTTAGCAAGATCATAAGAAACTTTGTTTTATACATATAACTCCTCCTATAATAATGTAATTGTGAAAGCCTAAAAGCGTAGATTTGCATCTAACTCGAATTGATTTAGCAAGAGTATAGATAAGAAGCATAGGATTGAATAGAGCTTAAATAACCGTTTTTTTCAAAAATTATGATTTATATGTGAATAAATGGACCTAGTTGTTCCCAGATTCCTACAGACCATAAGTGCAAGAATGAGGACGAAACAAAGATAGTCTCTTGATAAAATGAGATACATCACATATCAGGAGGCTACATTTATGAACAAAATTCATCAGTTTCATGCACTTCACACATCAGAGGAACTTTTATTTTTAGGGAACGCCTGGGATATGCTATCTGCGGTGGCTCTGGAGAAGGCAGGCTTTAAGGCGATAGGTACGACGAGTTGGGGAATTGCCAATACGCTTGGATTCTCAGATGGAGAGCTTATTGATTTTGACCAGCATGTAAGCGTTATTCGGACGATTGCTGAGCATGTTCAAATTCCAGTGTCGGCAGATATTGAATCAGGATATGGGGAGGATACAGCAACGATTGTTGAGCATGTTTTAAGGGTAGCCGATGTGGGAGTTGCAGGGATTAATATTGAGGATTCTTTGAAAACGCAAAAGGGGCTTCGAGAAGTGGGCCTACACAGCAACCTGTTGTCCAAAATAAGAACAGCATTGGATGCGCGTGGGTTTCAAAAGTTTTTTATAAACGCAAGAACGGATACATATTTGCAGATGGATGCCCCACTTTCAGAGACCATAGAGCGGGCCAAAGCGTATGTGGATAGTGGTGCGAGCGGAATTTTTGTTCCAGGATTAAAGAGTGATGAAGAGATCAGGGAAGTTGTGTTTCATATACATGCTCCGCTTAATGTTTTATCCCTGCCGGGTCTGACGAATGTCCACCAGCTTCAGCAGTTAGGTGTTAAACGGTTTAGCTTTGGAAATGCATTTTCTGATAAGATAATAGTTGCTTTGCAAAAGAATGCCGAACAGTTGATAGAGCTTCAAGATACATCACATTTATATGAGGATTTTGCAAAATCCTTGAGCTAGATGAATATGAACTATAGAAAGGACAGAGCATTCGATCATGGCTAACCTTAGTCTTTCTTTTGAAGAAATGTGGGAGAAAATTATAGCGTGTGATCGTAAGTATGACGGGTTGTTTTTTACCGCTGTGAAAACAACCCGCATATACTGCCGACCTTCCTGTCGATCCAAAAAGCCGAAAAAAATAAATGTGGAGTTTTACTTTGATTTGGACAAAGTGGAAAAAGCGGGTTTTCGTGCTTGCAAAAGATGCCAGCCCCATACAGACCATTCGCCGTATATCAGACTTGTGCAGAATGTGGTAACCTTCTTGGTCAATCATTACAAGGAAAAAATTGTATTGCAGGATATTGCGGATCATATCGGAATAAGCTCCTTTTACTTGGATCGGATCTTTAAACAGGAAACCGCCGAAACCCCGCGTACGTATTTGGAAAAAATAAGAGTAGATAAGGCAGCCTATCTTCTTAAAAGTACAAATCTTACGAATCTTGAGATTTGCTATGAGACGGGCTTCCAAAGTCCCTCCCATTTCTATAAGGCGTTTCGCAGCTTGAACCATTGTTCTCCTAGTGAGTATAGAAAGTTGAGTAAGGATTAGAAAAGGAAGGAGGTCGTATCCTTTTATGAGCGAACTATACGTATTGAAGTATGTGTCGCCGATTGGAGAGATAGAGATACAGGGCACAAATGAGGCTGTCTATTCTATTATGTTCTCTAATCGGAATGAGCTCTTAACGAGGGCTATAGAAGAGGTTCCAATCCAAGTATTAGCGGAATGCGCTACCCAGCTTGACGAGTATTTTAAAGGTGAGCGCTTTGAGTTTACGTTTCCTTATGCCTTTGAAGGTACGGATTTTCAGCAAAAAGTATGGAATGCTCTGGTGTCCGTGGGGTACGGTAAAACGACAGCCTATAAAGATATTGCTCTTGCTATTGGGAATGAAAAAGCGATCCGAGCCGTAGGCAGTGCTAATGGAAAAAATAAGCTAAGCATTGTGATTCCATGTCACCGAATTATCGGTTCCAATCAGAAACTAACGGGCTATGCAGGAGGGCTATGGAGAAAAGAATGGTTGCTCCAGCATGAGAAGCGTTGTCTGAGGCCCTAAGGAGGGCTCGTAGATGAGAGACATATATTTGAAAGAGTTTAAGCCGGAGAGCTGGGCCAACATGGTTCAGCTCTATCAGGAGCGGTATGATCAGGTAGATCCGGCTATAAGAGCAAAAGTGGCCGAAAGTAAAATTCCAAAGGAGATTCAGATTGTGCTGCTGCCCGATATGGGGGAGTATTTGCTGACTTGGATGGATCGAAAAGTCCCCGCACTCGGCCACGAAACACCGTCGCATTATTTGAAAAGCGAAGAAGGGACTAAAGCACTGAAGGCGGCTATATTACGTATGCCACGTTGAAGAAGCGGACCAAGAAGATACATATGAACATTGAACAGAAGAACAGAGCGCGAATGATGGAAAAAGTGAGTTCGCATATCCATAACTGTAATCATATGGCATGAACTTCATCTAACCCTATGCTATGATTTACCGACAAGAATAGATGCAAAAGGGGAAATAAGAATGAAGCTCAAAAGAATGATGTTCCTACTTTCGTTTTTAACGATATTTGTAGGGTTGTTCACTTTGTGTACAGAAAGTGTTCACGCTGCCAATTCGACAGTATTCAGAAATGGAGATAAGCTTAAGCTTACCCTTGATGATGGTAATGGAGTAAACAGAGTGTTTAAATTCGATCTCCCGTTTACGATTAAGCCTGATACGCCAATTCGTCTGTATAGCAACTATATTGAAATTCCTTCTGGTGACTTTACGATTGATTATGCCAACTCTACAATTACGATTGCGGATTCACGACCAGCACCTTATTCAGGATCAGAAAATCATATAGAACTTCCTATAACTATGAAAGGGTCTGTGCAGTCAGTCGATGAATCTACAGTAACTCCACTTGAGGAGGAGCCGAAAGTAACGCAGCCTGAGGTGGAGACCCATATAAAAGAGATTTCCACTCCCAGTAAACCCGAGGTTGCTCAACCTGTGGACGAACCGAAAGTAATTGAATCTCAAGTAACCCAGCCTGTCGTGGAGCCTAAAGTGGACCAAGCGGTTGATGAGTCACCGGAAATCCCTTTGGCTATCCCGTCTGGAGAAAATTTTCCGGGTACATTTACAATCAACTCTTCAGGTACGTCATTTTCGGTTCGTTTGAAAATAAAAAATATTCAACCCACGTATACTTCATACGTTATGGTCAAAAATGCAGATGCTCAATTAATTAAACGGATTCAGTTCGATCCGGAAACAACGTTTACCTACCCTTTGAGTAACCTGAATTTATCTACGGGTGGATACTACTTTTATATCAAAATGATCGACCAGTCGGGAAATTCGGCAGCGTCTGTACCCCAATTTGTTCCCATAAATAATAACAAAGCTCAGCAGGTTGAGGTGTTTATAGACGGGAAACTGCAACAATATGAGCAGCCTGCGACCTCTATTAGCGGAAGTATGCTGGTGCCATTTCGTGCCGTTTTTGAGGCGCTTGGGGCGAAAGTGAAATGGGATGGAGCTACCAAGACCGTTACTGCAACCAAAGGAAATACAACGATCAAGTTAACTGTAGGCTCCAGAGATGCCTATATCAACGGTAAATTAGTGCGTCTCAATGCGGCGCCGAGGCTCATTAACGGCAAAGTAATGGTTCCTATTCGCTTTGTAAGCGAGGCGCTAGGTGCGAAGGTAAAGTGGAATATTGCAGCTCAGAGCGTTGTGATTTTTCTTGCTCCACCGCAGGTTTTGACAACCAGCGAAAATGAACAATTAATGGAGGAAAATGAAGATGCTTCCGAATCACAATCCAATACAACGATTCTGAAAAAGATATCCACCACCTTCTCCAAATCTACGGATATTGTGTTCGTCATAGATGTTACAAGTAGTATGACAGGGACGCTGGATTATGTGAGACAGAAGGTGAAAGGCTTTGTTGATTCCGTTCCAGCAGGTTCCCAATTTGCTGTCGTTGCATTTCGGGATATCAATCTGAAGGCAGATAAAGATTTAGAATTTTTGGAGTTTACGACCGATAAAAACAAGTTAAAAGGTAATTTGAATATGCTGCGCCCTTCCGCTGGTGGGGATTTGAAGGAATCGGGATTAGAGGCTATTCAGTTAGCTATAAGTAAATTCCCCAAAAATTCTAATTCCAAAACGATCATATTCATTACAGATGCACCAGTTCATGATAAGAATACAGATCTGGGTAAAGCCCGTTTTTCAGTAGATGAAATCAACGAGCAATTACAGAAAAATGGTGTTATTTTTAATGCAATCGTGCCTGCAAATGGAACAGCCAACAAACAAATGAAAAAGCTTGTAGATACCAACAAAGGGGCTTTGTATGATATCAAGGATGCCAAGCTGAATTTAGCGAAGTAGGTTTGTCTAAACCCAAATAAAGCCGTATAAAGGGAGCCGATGTAAGGCTCCCTTTTGCTATCATAAGCGCCTGTGTTGTAAGTGTCTAATGGGCTGAAAGCTCATTCTCCGTCACCCATTTATGATTTTTGACAGACTCCCCTCCTGTAGTCGGCGTATAGTCTACTATATATACGGTCGTTGGCTCGACGGAATCAATGGTAGCCTTAGCCCCATCCATCCCCTTCATATGATCTGCTGTAAGGATAACCTCCGTTCCCGGTGCATAGGGCTCGTTGCCTGCATCTTTAATCTCTTCATGAATAACCCACTTATGATTATTCACTTTTTCTTCTCCAGTGGTTGGAGTATATGAGACCGTATAAGCAGTAGTCGTATAAGCACCAACAATCGTGGCAGTAGCCCCATTCATGCCTGCCATATGGTCAGCTCGAATAGTCGCTTGGCTGCCAACTTTGAAGGCTGGGTTTTCAGCTTCTTTTAGTCCGGTAGGAAGCTCACTGGAAGTGGAATGGTTCATATCCGATGTGTCGTGCTGTTGACTGCTGTTTGTCGTGTGTTCCTTGTTCGGCGTGTTACTGTTTCCGCACCCACTCAAAATAATCATGATTGTACCAGCGAGCAAAGCCCATTGCATTCTCATATTTACAGCTCCTTTAGGGTTTTAATTATATATTTTAAATGTACCCCTATGGGGTATATTTAAAACGGAAGTATATGGCAAACGTGTGAAGTGTTTTGCTTTCAAGGGGATCTCCTGTTGTGCCCCCTTTTTTGCTATGCAGAAGATGCGTAATTAAATGTTGTTGACAGTGAATAAAAAATCATTGTAATATCTATAAAACGCATAAAGTTACTTGGTATTTTGAGCGATTGTAAACATTCTAACTCACCAAAAGTAGATGGTATCAAGGAGCAGGGGGAGACATCAAAATGAAGAAACCATGGATTTCATTTATATTGCTGCTGGGAGCAGTCGTGCTTTTTATTTCAGGTTGCGCCAGCAAGAATACGTCGGACAACGCTGCGGGTGAAGAAAAGAAAACACTGCATATCAGCTTTAATCCCGGTCCATACAGTGATCAGTTTAAGAATGGTGTGGCACCATATTTGGAGAAGAAAGGCTATACGATTACATATAAAGAGTTTACAGACGGTGTTCAGCCCAATGTAGCCGTGGCAAAGGGGGATATTGATGCTAATGTGTTCCAGCACTCGCTCTATCTGGATTCTATGAATAAGCGGGAGAATATTGATCTGATTGGTGCTGTGCAGGTCCCGACTCCTCCAATGGGATTGTACTCCAGCAAGCATACTAGCCTTGACGAAATCAGTGAGGGAGCCCAAATCAACCTGCCCAACGAGCCAGTCAATATGCTGCGTGCGCTGAATATTTTGAAGGAAGTAGGCTGGATTACGTTAAAGGACAATATTGATCCATTGCAAACCTCGGTGAACGACATCACCTCTAATCCGCATCATCTGCAATTTGTTGCTACCGACCCGGCACAGGGGCCACGTGCACTGGAGGATGTTGATTTTGCGGCTATACAAGGGAACTTTGCTGTATCGAATGGAATAAAGCTGACCTCGGCATTAAAGCTTGAAAATATGACAGATCCGTTCACGAACGTGGTCGCTGTGGACAGCAAGAACAAGGATAAGCCCTTCGTCAAAGACATTATTGAAGGATATCATTCAGATGAATTCCAAAAGTACATCCAATCGAATCCTGATTATGAAGGCTACAAGCTGCCAAGCTATTTCAAATAATATGGGGTATTATCTTCTGCGGGCTGATGTTGTCAGCCTGTATCTTATGGATAGAAGGTGGAGATGAACGTGATTTTTTCATCCTCTGATCTCGTCAAGGCTCTGCCTGACAACTATTTTAGCGCAATGGATGACAAAGTGAATCTGTATAAAAGTAAGGGGATAGATGTAATCAATTTGGCAGCCGGCAACCCGGATCAGCCGACACCGGCGCATATCATCAGCACTTTGAAGGAAGCGGTCGATCAACCGATCAATCAGGGCTATCCGCCTTTTCATGGAAAAAAAAGCACGCTGGAGGCTGTCGCCGCGTTCTATAAACGGGAGTATCAGGTGGAACTGGATCCTGACCGGGAGATTGCCATATTCAACGGCTCAGCCATAGGCGTAATGGGGATTCCCCAGGCGCTATTGAATCCAGGTGATTGGTTATTGACCACCGATCCGGCATATCCCCAATATTATTCCGCTGCTGCGCTGGCAAGAGCCCATATTCATACGATTCCGCTTGATGAGAAGCATGGCTTCTTGCCTGATTATACAACCGTGCCGGAAGAAATTGCAGAGCAGGTCAAATTGCTCATGATTAATTATCCGAACAATCCGACTGGAGCAGTAGCTACAGCAGATTTCCTGACAAAGACGCTGAATTATGCCGCTCGGTACCAGTTTCCGGTTATGAATGATTTTGCTTACGGTGCTCTTGGATTTGACGGGCATAAGCCGATTAGTTTATTGCAAATCCCCGGCGGCAAGGAGTATGGCGTCGAGACGTATACGGCTTCCAAAACGTATAACATGGCTGGATGGCGCTTCGGATTTGCAGTGGGAAATTCGTCCATCATTGGTGCGCTCAAGCATTATCATACGCATGCCTACAGCACTGTTTTTGGAGCGGTACAGGATGCGGGAGCTGTGGCATTGCTGGGCACGCAGGAACCGGTACGGGAGCTCGCGGCGTTATATGAGCGGCGCCGTGATGTTCTGATTGCAGCGTTACGGGGTATTGGCTGGGATGTAGCTGCTCCCCAAGGGTCTTTTTTTGCCTGGTTCAAGGTGCCAGAAGGGTATACATCGGCTTCCTTTGCAGACTTTTTATTGGACGAGGCGCATGTTGCGGTCGCTCCTGGAGAAGGCTTTGGTCGTGCAGGAGCTTCTCATGTGCGGGTCAGTCTGGTAAACAGTGAGGAAAGGCTGCTGGAGGCGGTGCAGCGCATCGCAGCAACGGGTGTTTTTCAAGGTTAAGCTGGAATACAAGGAATTCATGGAGGGAGCGGGAAAAGAACTTTGAGTATAGCGATTATCGGAGCTATGGAGGAAGAAATAGCAGATTTGAAAGCGCAGATCGAAGGGATAAAGATGACCCAGATTGCGAACGGGATTTTTTATACGGGCCAGCTTGAGGGCAAGGAAGTTATTCTGCTGCAATCAGGAATTGGCAAAGCGAACGCAGCCTCGACTACGGCGCTGTTGATTGAGCGATTTAGCCCGGAGCTTGTCATTAATACCGGATCTGCGGGTGGGCTCGATCCAGCGCTGCATGTTGGCGATGTCGTAGTGGCGACCGAGCTGACTTACAGCGATGTGGACGGAACGGCGTTCGGCTATACCTACGGACAGGTACCACAGATGCCGGCAAGTTATCCTGTCGATCCAGCGCTGCTTGCTTTTGCGACAGAAGCGCTGGCGGAGACCAGGATTGAGGGGCAGATTGTCAACGGTTTGATTACGACGGCAGACTCTTTTATCTCTCAGGCTGAGCGCGCCCATTTTATCCGTAGCCAGTTTCCTGAAGCGAAAGTGACGGATATGGAAGGGGCCGCGGTCGTTCAGACTGCGTACCAGTTTGGTGTTCCATTTTTGGCTGTCCGTTCTTTGTCTGATCTTGCCGGTGTAGAAGCGGCGGATTCTTTTGACTCCAATCTTGATTTGGCTGCGGCCAATTCGGCAGCAGTGGTTGTGGCTCTTGTAGCTGCATATGATAGAGACAAGCTTTGATATATTCAATGGCACTATTCAGGAACGTTTTTTCTTTGGCTTGCCATGCTGGTTAATGAGAGTTCGAAGTTGTTTCCCGGCTTGGTTCAGCTCCATATCGTTCAACACATAATCGGTGCTGACTTCCCAGGTGCTGCGGTCATTCAGATGAAAAATAAAGACGGGAAAGCGAGGGCGCAGCCATTTGCGGATGGAGGCCCCTTCGAATTCGACTTTAGTGATTGCAGCCCACGGGACAGTTCGAATACCATCGGAAATGCTGTGTTCGTCAAAGATGAACAGGTAGTTATCCTTACGAAGCGTTCTGCTCAAACAAACCATAAGATAGCTACCGAAAAAAGGAAGTCCGACAATGGCGGACGTAATAAAGAAGAAGATTTGTAGAGCCGAGATATCTTCGTCGATAAAAATGAGCAGCAGCAAAAACAGACAAATCAGCACAAACATCAAGCTACCCATGGCCTTCCAAAATGCCAAAGATCTGCGATATACAATTTTATCCACGGAATACCGCCTCGTCGGGAACAAACGCCTGAATGAAATAAGTTATTCGTTCTCTCCAGTCAGCTTCGGTCACACTTTCAATTCGCAGACATGGGGTGGCCTGCATGTTCAGTTCTGTATTTCTTACAATCCACACATCATTCATTCCTTTAAGAACAAATAGCAGATTCGTAACAGAAGGACCATCTTCATCCGTATTCGTGTATATCATCTGGCTCAAATTATCAAGGCTACACTGATTACGATCAAAATCCTCTCGCCAGTCTTGTATTATTTGTTGAGCCGACTCATGAAGCTTCCACGTTGTCATTTGCTGCATGCTGAAGTTGGATGAGGTTAACTCATTCCACTGTTCTTCGGTCAGATCGACGTATCGGCTGTGCGCATTGAAGTTCGAAGCAAGCAGGCCGAACAATTGATCAATGTCATGATGCCAGTCTTCTGGAGAAGACCAGCGAAAGAAATGGAGTTCATTGTGACTGGAGAAATGATAGAGAAAACGTTCATTTCCATGGTGTATCGTTAATGTATTTTGCTTATCCTGTTGCTCCTTGTAGCCACGTAGCATCTGACGACTTTGTACCAGATGAGCTAGCATTTCAACAATGAACTCATCAAATTCGAGCTGTTGTTGCTCGTCATCCCGTTGTTCCATCAGACCCTTGGATATCAGGCTATGCGTTGCAGCATGAAAAAGCAGTTCCCAGCGATCTTCGGTTAGTTCCCCGTAATAAGATTGGAGCAGACCAGAAGCCATATCTTCTGCGCCCAGTGCGGTCAAGGCAAAGCCTAGTTCCTCAAGCGTTAAAATTACCGTTTGTTTATCCATAGTCAGGCTCCTTCTCCATCTGTTAGGTGTATGTCATTTAAATAGTTTGCTGGCCCAACGTATCCCCTTTTCGGCGAATTTGGCGACTTTTCCACCTGCCCAGCTTCCCACCGTACCGCCGACATAAGCACCGACGGCTGCACCGACCGGACCACCGATAGCGCCGCCTACGGCTCCCAAAGCGACAGCACCGCCATAAGTTGCGGCGGTTTTAATCGCTACGTTAGAAGCGGATACAGCCACATCCGTTCCGGTAAGCTTCCCGCTTTTCCATTTTCCAGCCAGACTGATACCCTCGCCCACAATATTCATGGTGGCATTAATAGGGTACAGCTTTTTGGCAATCATGCCAGGAATTTGGCGGGTGGCTATGCCATATCGGCCTTTTTCCACCCCGGCGATGACGTTCCGCGTCCACTGAGGAAAGCTGTTGGCTTTATTGAATCCGAGGCCGAGCTTACCCATTTGAAGCTTTCCAGCTAATCGATCAAAGCCCTTTAACCCCTTCATCACAATACCGGGTTTGGCGAATTGGCGGTTTAGGCTTTTGCCTAAATTACGCATAAAAGCATTGTTACCCTTGCCTTTCACCCATGCCGCATTATGTATAACTGCTCGAGTGGGATTCTTCAGACTTTTCTTGAATTCTACTGTTTTGGTGAGCACAAGTGTGGAAGCCAGACCGCTATATATAGCTGTTCCGGCAAATCCCAGTTGCCCGCGCCATTTATTGGCTTCTGAAATGCTGTTAATGGCTATATCTGCTGGATCGGGTCCTTTTTTCCCGGAAGTTGTCCCTTCACTGCTGCCGATCTGTCCGCTGTGATCTCCTTTATTAATACCCGTGTCTGCTTGGGTATCTGTTTCCTTGAATTTTACTGCAATGGAACGCAGCTCTGTGCTGACAGAACCGACAGTTTGAGTGAAAGCATCCATTTGTCCACGAGCTTTATGAAAATCCTGATAAAAGCGCTGTTGTGTTGTTCCTGCCCAGCTATTTTCCAACATCTGAATATGCTGTGACAGTTGTCCGCAAATTTGTGCCCCCAGCTCACGTGCCTGTGCGAACTGCCTGGAAACCGCCTCTAGTTTCTCAGGAGGAACCATAATTTTAGCCATGATGTCCACCTCGGATGATTAAAATAATTACTTATATTTTAGTGAATCTAGTGGGGGTTAGCAAAAAAAGGAGGGGATTTAAGTGAAAAATAAGTCATTTGTATGAGTTCCTGAGGATTCATGAGGGAGAAAAGTAGGAGTGTTATGATCCGAAGTTCTTATAAGTTATTCATAACGAAAACGAAAAAAGCCCCTCTTTTCAAATGGAGCTTTCCATTAGAAAGAGAGGTCTTCTTGCGTAGAGGCTAATACATGTTTCGCGTCGTATTAATTATTTTAGCGGAATCTGCTTGGACAGCTTTTCAAACTGCTGCAAGTGAGGAGTGACCTTGGCGGTAATTCCTTTAAAATACTTGATGGACGCTTGTCTTTGACGTTCTTTGGTAGCAGTCTCTTCAGGGAACATGGAGTATTCCTTTTGGACAGAGCCATTTTTATAATTTACGGAGAAGAGCTCTCCTTTTTGCCACCTTTGGACCAGATCTTGATTACTGTGCAGGATATTTAACACTTCTTTTCCATTTTTATAAGTGAAGCTGTAGTCTGGATCGGCCACAGCGTGGATTACTTGGTAGCCGTTCTGTAATCCATTGTTCTGAAAAGTACCTACTTGAATCTCGTTCGAACGTACGGTTCCGTCCATTTGCGTCACTTTTTCAGTCTGCGTACCCTTGCCGCTCATCGTGTCATTGTTCCATGTGCCGTTGTATACGATTTTATGATTTTGTCCATCTGCATCCGTGTATTGATTTATATATTTTCCAGTACCTGAACGCTTGCCATTCACAAAATCACCCGAATACTGCTTATATTGGCTCCATTTGATCGTACCACGTCCGTTGGGCTGCCCATTCTCAACCTCTCCATAGTAAGTCGTCTGACCAGATAGCTGAAGCAATTCCCTGGTTGCAGCCGCATTCGCCACAGGTGTACTTACAGACAGCGCTCCAGATATCAGCGATGCGGATACCATAATAGGCAGAGATAGATATTTCCCTTTTTGCCAAAGTTTTTGCATCATGAGTTCTCCCCTTTCGAAGCTTTGAAATTCTAAAAAGTTATGTTCAACAACCCAGCACCGTTTTTATACTATTTTGTGCTTGGTGATTTATAGTTTAATATATATTGAGAATTATAGGAAACTGTAAAGTGAAAACAGCTAGTTAGGAGAGAGATTCATGAATTTACCTGAACATGGGAGTGAGGATGTATCTAGCATCCTTGCCGTGGAGTTGGAATATGAGCCTGTGAAGACCATAAAAGGAATCCATCAAGTGGAGCCTGATGCTAATATTTATTGGCTGATTGATGTAGAATTCAGCAGACTTTATGAACACACTGCCAGCGCGTTTTCAGGAGAAGGGCACCGTTCATGTGCTTCCTCGGGAGGATGCTGCCCATGTACGTGCAAAAGCGGAAAAACTTAAAGCATTTACAGATGGCGGGACATTAGTGAATGAACAGGGTCTGCCAGCTATGTTGGAAGATTATCTACATCAGATTTAAGAGATGGAAGATCGATTAAGTGAGTTTGGATTTAAAGCAGGCGAGGATGTTGTTGCGTTTCTATTCTAGATTAGAAAGGAGTGATTTTGTTGTCCAGCAACTCTATTGAGAAGCTAAGAACGATTCTAAAACGTAAAGCTACTATTTTTCATACAGGGGGTCGCAGACCGTCGAATTCCCTTGAACAGAGCTGGATTGGTAGAGTTACAGTGGCTTTGCCAACGGAGGAACAACCCATTGATGTACAGGGGAATGTTATGGCTCCGATCATGCAATTGTATTTGCCTGCCTTGCCCTTTGTCCCTGAAGCTATGCACAGTGTCAAGCTGTTGACGGTCTTCCTGTCTTCCGATGTACTGGATCATGAGGACATGGAAGGATATATGTGTATTCGTGAGTATACGTCGGTAGAGGATTTGGTTGAAAAAGATTTTGATCCGGCATTTATGCAAATCAAAGCATTTCCGCTGTTCCCCGAACTTATAGAGAATGATTATCCGGTCTGGGACGGTGAAGATATCCCTGAGGAATACGGCGATGTTCTCAACCAGATGGACGAGGAGGAACCCGACTATTTTGAGGACATCGTAGAGGAAATATATGCGGTTCACAAAATCGGTGGCTATCCCAGCTTTATTCAACCAGGCATCGACTTTGGCGAGGGCTATGAATTTGTGTTTCAGATTGCCTCAGATGCCAAAGCCCAATTGAATATTGTGGATGGAGGCAGCTTTTATTTTGCCAAGCATCAGAATGAAGGAGTCTGGCGGGGGTACTTTGATTTTTACTAATAGGCTCATTTAGAGAGCAGTCTGGAACCGATCGTTTCGTAGAGCATGGCAACCCAATATACTCGTAGTTTAGAAGCTATCGAAAATGGAGTGAAAAGATATGAATGTTTTAGCAATATGCGGGAACTCGCGTTTTTCAGCGAGGGCTTGCTAAATACAAAGTAATCAATGTAATGCTTATGATCATATCTGTAATCATATTGCTGGCAGCAGGCATCGTTGCGGCGGTGGAATATTTACAACCAGAACGACATTTGCTGCAAGTGCTGGCGAATGCCATGTTTGACCATTGGGTTCCCTCTATCACTTTGCTCAGTGTTGTATTCGTGGGTGTGATCGTTCTTGCCATCGTTAGAAATGTTTATGCCAAGCAATTACATACGCGCGTGCTAGATCGGGCTTGGCAGGCCATTTTCAATCATGTGGACAAATGAGGACAGAGAGTACTGTAGGAGATTGGCATAATAGCTGAAGGAGTGACAGCAAATGAATGACTGGGAATCGGGAATCATTCAGGTCGATGGTGAGCGTGCTATCTACTCATCTTTAACGGAAGATCAGTTGTTAGAGACCACTTGGTATTCGAAATATTTTCATTCTGTAAGAAAGCTTGGGAATGACTACATCTGGTATCATTTCGATCAGGTTTCTTTGCTGTGTCGGCATTTTTTTGTGTCTGTATGCTTTAAGGATACAAACTTAATTGTCGTGGAGATTTCGCTCCAGGGAGATGAATTTCCAACTTCGTGGGATAATTGGTCTGAGGAAGGAGAGAGAAAGCGACAAAGGGAGCATGATCGTTTGTTACAGCAACATTTGTCCGTAAAGCCAAGCTATCGTCAAACAAAGCCTTACCCCTATATGGAATATGAACTGAACTGGGGGAAAATCTCTTCTTATTTTGACCCCCGGTCGGGAAATACGGCCATTGCTTTTAAGTATAAAGATGAATAGTGATCTTACATAAAATACACGACAATCCTGCGCTTTGTGCTCGAGGTGAGGGTGTTGGATGAGTAAGGGAGATGTGTTGTGGATAAAAAGGCGAAAAAAATACTGATGAACACATTCTGGTCCTCTAGCGGCTGGAAGCAGGAGCGGGAATCTTTTTCGGGTGAGGATTTTGAATATGCCAAAAGTAAGGGCTTGATGTTCGATCCGATCACTATTACACATAACGAGATTATAAACAGGCTACATGAGCTGCACCAGCAAAAGGCTACAAAAGAGCGAGTGGCAGCAGCGTTTTTGCACAGTCTTTCCACGAAAAAGGTTCATTTACGAAGCGCCTTATCGAGCTGGGCATTAACCGCAGGGCTTCCTTTGCACACCTATGGGGAGCGGCCTGTCGTCTTGCCCAATTACAGTAGCTGTGGGGATTGTAATTTTAATAAATTGATGTCTGATAAGGAATATGTCAATGAAGATTTGAATGTACTGAATTTTGAACGAATCAAATGGGGCGGTATTCGTCTGAACCACCTTCTGTATTGCTGGATGGACCTTGAATTGTTCAGTCTAGAAGAGGCTGTTCAGATTTCCGATGAGGATCTGACTATACTTCAGAACATGCTCGAAGCTGTTCAGAACTGTGATGCTCAAAGTAGTGCACGTCAATTGGAAAAGCGCTGGAAGGATGTGTTTCCATCCAGCAAAAACGAGCGTGATGTAGTCATGGAGGTGTGGGGATATGCCGGACTGCTGGTTCCACAGGACACGCCTCGTAAACGACAGCACGGCAATCATGATTTTTATTCCGTAGCAGCTTGGCAAGGAGATGACGGATACTCGCAGGAGGCGTTGGACTATTTCTTCGGTACGTTTTTATAGAGAAAGTGAATCGTTATGCCACATCTTGATCATGACGGTTCCTCAAACAACAAACGTTCTTCTTCCCGACTATGAATGGCATTGACAACCAGAAGCGCGTGGAACTGCTGAAGAACTTCAGGCGTAAGTCCTTCTTCACGGATCATGGCTTTGAGCTCTTTTACAATGATTCGGAGCAGATCATGATCCCGTGTAAGTTTGACGACAGCCTCCTGCAGTTCCGGTTTTTTCTCGACCATTTCCTGATAGAATCCTTCCTCTTCTGCATCAGCATGGCTAAGAATGCGGGTTTCCCAATATTCGATCAAGTGGTCGGCAGCCTGGCGCGCCACCTTGAATTCTTTTGCTTCGAGTAATTCCTCTACTTCTCTCGTCTTATCTAGAGCGCCAGATAGCCCGCCTTGATGAATGGCATGATGAGCATGCAGTTGACGTAAAGAAGGTCCTCCCATAACAGTTCATCCTTTCTTTGTACCCTTTTTTAGTACAGTATAGCATAAGAAAATAGCGTTATTTTTCCGGTTAGGATTTTCCCCCCTAAGGAAAAGGGAACTCCCTAATTGGTTCAATTTCATATAATACTTAGAATGAAGTTAGAAGATAAAACTCAATCTTGGGGGAATGGATGATGAATCGATTAACCGAAATAACAGACATAAAAAAGATTGTGAAAAAAGGATCAAGGATTTGAAGGGGATGAGCAGATACATACCCAATCAACATGGAGCTTGGGCCATGCTCATTCTTCCATTTTTATTCGGTTTAGCTGCTTCTCGAGGGGAACTCATTCATATCCCCCTATTTGTGTGCTGGTTTTTTATCTACTTATTCAGTTTTCCTGTCCTCCAATGGATCAAAACAGGCAGCAGTGAAAGATACCGCAAACCCGCCGTTGTATACGGAGTGATATTACTTCCTTTGTTAATTTCACTGATATGGTTTGAGCCTGCCTTGATCTGGTATGGGGTTCTTCTATTGCTCTTTTTTATGGCTAATATTTATTTTGCAAAAACGAAAAATGAACGTGCTTTACTCAATGACATTGTTGCAATTCTACTCTTTTGTTCTTTTATATACCCTGTTATTTATATGGGGGGAGTAGAGGATTGGGGAGTAGCAACAGAGCTATTCTTACTTTTGGTGCTTTACTTTATCGGAACTGCTTTGTATGTCAAAACGATCATTCGTGAAAGAAAAAACATACGTTACCATTATGCTTCCGTCATCTATCATTTGGTGATTTTGTTGTTTGCTACTTGCTTAAAGTTACCTCTGTTTATTCCTTTTTTGATTTTTTTGATACGGGCCATATGGCTTCCTAAACTCGGATTAAAGGCAAAACAAGTTGGCATGGCGGAAATTGGATTTTCAATGATGCTCTATGTTTTTGTGTTGTTTTTATACTTCTAAAAGGAGAGACATCAATGATATCTTTGAAAACGCCGCGTGATTATCATACTGATCCGTTTATAGTCATCTGGGAGGTTACACGAGCTTGTGCTTTAAAGTGTCTTCACTGTAGAGCGGAAGCTCAGTACAAACCTGATCCTCGCCAGCTGACACTAGAAGAAGGTAAGAAGCTGATAGATCAAATCGCTGAAATGAATCATCCGTTGGTTGTGTTCACAGGCGGAGATCCTTTGATGCGTCCTGATCTGTTTGAACTGGCTCGATATGCAATTGAAGAGAAAAATCTGTCAATTTCGATGACCCCCAGTGCCACACCTAAAGTGACACGAGCAGCGGTAGAAAAAGCAAAGCAAGTTGGGTTATCGCGGTGGGCGTTTAGTCTGGACGGTTCATGTGCAGACATTCACGATCATTTTCGGGGTACGGTGGGTTCTTACGATACAACCATGCGAGGAATTGGTTATTTAAAGGAACTGAATATCCCTATTCAAGTGAACACTACGGTGTCCCGGTACAACCTCCATGATCTGGAGCAAATTGCAGAAAGGGTAAAGGAAATGCAGGCCGTGTTATGGAGTTTATTTTTCCTTGTTCCAACCGGACGTGGCATGGAGAAAGATATGATTACTCCTGATGAGCATGAAGCCGTAATGAAATGGTTGTATCAAATACAGCAACAGATGCCGTACGGTGTGAAGGCTACAGAAGCTCCCCACTACCGGAGGGTCGTACTGCAGCAAAAGCACAATGCAGGTGAGAGCAGTGTAGCAGACGAACAAAAGAGGGCAGATGTTTTAGGACGTGCTCCTAAAGGCGTAAATGATGGAGATGGATTTGTTTTTATTAGTCATATCGGAGAAGTATATCCGAGCGGTTTTCTGCCTCTTATGTGCGGGAATGTACGAAACGATAGCCTGGCAGATATTTATCGCAACTCTCCGATCATGATGAATCTTAGAGATAAGTCCCTACTTAAAGGTAAATGTGGAGTCTGTGAATTCAAGGCCATCTGTGGGGGCTCCAGAGCAAGGGCTTTTGCAATAACAGGAGACTATTTGGAGAGTGACCCTTATTGCGCTTATATACCCGGGGTTGGAGAGGAAAAGTGTTTTCATGAAAAAAAGTTCTAAAAAAGTCGTTATTCTCGGTGGAGGAATAAGCGGTTTAAGTGCTGCCTTTTATGTGAAAAAGCTGGCTGAGGATCGGCAGCTTGAAGTGGAGATTACACTGGTGGAGAAAAGTGAACGTCTGGGAGGAAAGCTGCAAACCGTTCGCCAAAACGATTTTATGATCGAAAAAGGACCGGATGCTTTCTTGGCCAGAAAGACGGCAATATTGGATCTGACCATGGAGTTGGGGCTGGAAGCAGAGCTGGTATCGACAAACCCGAAAGCCAAATCTGCTTGCATTTTGCATAAGGGCAAACTTCATACGATGCCGATGGGCTTCATTCTGGGCATCCCAACAAAGCTGACTCCTTTCATTCGGACAGGACTTATTTCTCCACTGGGAAAAGCACGGGCAGCCCTGGATTTAATCATTCCGGCGAAGAAAGGTGATGCGGACGAATCTCTAGGTGATTTTATCAAACGGCGTCTCGGCAAAGAAGTTCTGGACCAGATTACAGAACCTCTGTTGTCTGGAATTTACGCTGGGGATACTCATTCTCTGAGCCTTATGTCAACTTTCCCTCAATTTAAACTAATGGAACAAAAGTATGGAAGTTTGATTAAGGGTATGTCTAAAGGGGCGGGAAAAAAGCCAGCAGTACAAGACAAACTGCCGGATATCGCTAAGAAAAGTATGTTTCTTTCTTATCGGCTAGGATTATCTACGATCGTGGAGCGGCTAAAGGAAAGGCTGGATACCGTACGTTTTGTTATGGGGCAAGGTGTAGTTGAAGTAAGGAAGGAAAGCGGTTATCAGGTCATTTTAGAACACGGACAAAAAATAGATGCGGATGCGGTGATCTGCGCTGTTCCAGCTTTTGAAGCGGCTACATTATTTTCCGGCGTTGCAAGCGCTAGCTGGTTACACAAGATTCACTATGTTTCCGTAGCCAATATTGCTCTTGCTTATAAAAACACAGATCTTAATTTTGCTTTTGAGGGAACGGGATTTCTAGTCCCTCGCAAAGAAGGCAAAAAGATTACAGCATGTACTTGGTCTTCGACGAAGTGGAGCCATACTGCTCCTGAAGGATATACGCTTTTACGGACCTACATCGGACATGCAGGCGCACAGGATTGGATTCAGATGACAGACGATCAACTTGTGGATGCCGCGCGCAAAGATTTGAAAGATTTAATGGGCCTGGAAGCGGAACCGGAATTCGTTGAAGTCAGTAGGTGTGATCGATCGATGCCGCAATATCCGATTGGACACAAAGAGCATATGGCGAAGATGAGACAGGACTTCGCACAGTATTTACCGGGTGTTTTTCTATGCGGTGCCGGCTATGGGGGCGTTGGAATTCCAGATTGTATCGCTCAAGGGAAAGAAGCGGCTGAACAGTTGCTTTCTGATTTGTTATAATCAGGCTCTTTCCACTAGTGAAAGAGGGAACCCCCTGATTGGTTCAGCTTTAAGGGAGACGTAGAATGAAAGTTGAGTATAAAATCGAAGTAAAATGGAGGAATGGAAGATGAGCCAGTTAACGGAAGAAACATGGGTGGCGGACATCGTGAAAGCAGTACCCAAAACGGGAGATCTGTTCCGCAAACTGAGAATTGATTTCTGCTGTGGAGGGAAAATATCGCTCCGTGAAGCAGCAGCCAATCGAGGCCTCCACGCTGGTGAACTGCTGACGCAGATACATGAAGTGGAAGAAAAGCAGGCACAGCATAAGCAAATGCAACCTCCTTCACTCGAACCAAAAGAACTAATCGCCTATATTCAAAATGAGTATCATACGAAGCTTCGGGAAGAACTATCGGCCTTAACGCCGTATGTAACCAAACTAACGCGGGTTCACGGTGAACGTTATTCGCATCTCAAGCGAGTTAATGAATTGTTCACCTTGCTTAAACAGGAATTATCGGAACATATTCAAAATGAGGAGGACCTTGTGTTTCCGATGATTGAAGCATTTTTACAAGAATCAACAGTGGAACGAGCAGATGAGTTGAATCTAATTTTGTCCAAGTTGCAAGACGAGCATCAAACGGTGGTGGAGTTCCTGAAGGAAATGCGCTTGATCACAAACGGCTTTGAGCCGATGCAGGAAGCTTGTGGTACGCACCGACTCGTATTGAAGCGGTTAGAAGACCTGGAAGCAGATATTTTTAATCATATTCTTCTTGAAAATTGTACACTGATCGAACGTACGAGACAGGCACAGCTAATAGCGAAACCGATTAATTGATGATGAACTAACATGAGGAGCCGAACCAAATGCATAAATTAATTAAAAGTAGCACTGTTTTCGTTTTGGTTATGTCCATCATTTTATTATTATCAGGATGCGGTACGAAACAACAACTAGATTCAAATGTTAGCAGTTCGGATCAGAACGGATCTTCCAGCCAGACATCTTCGAAAACGGCTGAAACTATTGAGCTTACCATATCCGCAGCAGCAAGTTTAACGGATGCGCTCAAAGAAATTCAGCATTCATACGAATCAACCCATACAGGCATTAAATTGAATTTTAACTTCGGCGGCTCTGGTGCGTTGGAAAAACAAATTGAGCAAGGAGCGCCGTCGGATTTGTTTCTGTCCGCTTCGACCAAAAACATGAAGCCCCTTGTTGATCAGCAGTTAATAGATACGAAAAAACAAAAAACGTGGCTGACGAACGAATTGGTCGCGGTTAGCCCTGCAGATGGGACGATGAACATCGCGAGTGTAACCGATTTAACAAAAAAAGAAGTGAAGAAAGTTGCAATCGGAATTCCTGAAAGTGTTCCAGCGGGTAACTACGCACAGGAAGCGCTGACGAAAGCGAAGCTTTGGGACACGTTACAGAGCAAGCTGGTTCAAGCGAAAGACGTTAGACAAGTGCTGCAATATGTGGAAACTGGGAATGCAGATGTCGGATTTGTATATAAAACAGATGCATTGACTTCACAAAAGGCAAAAATCGCCTTTGAGGTGAATCCCAAAACCTATTCACCTGTTGAGTATCCAATCGGGATTGTCAAAGCTACAAAGCACATTCAAGAAGCCGAAGACTTTTATGCATACTTACAATCGCAAGAATCTCTGAATATTATGGATAAGTATGGATTTAACATACCGAAGTGAGCATGCAAGATATAGATTGGAATGAATATTGGCCTCCTATCCGATTATCGTTGCAGGTTGCACTGTTATCTAGCGTTCTCGTAATCATATTAGGCTTGCTTGTGGCATGGTCAATGTCGCGGTTGGGATTATTTAAAGGGAAAACGGTTGTTGAAACCGTGCTTATGCTGCCTTTGGTACTCCCACCGACGGTTGTTGGTTTTTTACTGCTCATATTACTTGGACGAAAAAGCGGGTTCGGACGGTTTGTGGAGCAATGGTTTGGCGAGCCTATTATATTCTCGTGGTGGGCAGGGGTTATAGCAGCGGTGGTAGTAGCTTTTCCTCTAGTCTATCGGACGCTGAGAATGGGATTGTCTTCTGTTGACCGGGACTTGGAAAACGCGGGACGTTCGATGGGTGCAAGTGAATGGCAGGTTTTTCGATACATCACCTTCCCTTTAATTTTCCCTTCTTTTAAAGCTGCCTTCATACTCGGTTTTGCCCGTGGCCTGGGCGAATTTGGTGCTACGCTGATGATTGCCGGAAATATTCCGGGTAAAACTCAAACGATTCCGACGGCCATTTATATTGCAGTGGATGCTGGTCATCTTCCTATGGCGTGGGCATGGACATGCTCTATCATACTCATTTCTTTTATCATGCTCCTGTTAACGGGTCAAAAGAACAATTAATTACTTCATACAAGCTTCCCTTTAGCAGGGGAGGCTTTTTTGTATCTTTCCATAGAACGAGGGATTTCCTGTAGCGCTATAGGACATTCCCTAATGGGAACAGAGATGAATGAATTACATAATGAGAGTAAGCGAATGAGTCTTCCCTTGGAACTTGCGTTGGGATGATTCTTTCTAAAAAGGAGTGTTGGTCATCGATGAAAAAGAAATACAACCTCAACTTTTTTAAACCGATCGAAAGCTATTCGGGAAATTGGTCAATCCTTGAGGAAAAAAATAGAGAATGGGAAAACGTGTACCGTCAGCGTTGGTCTCACGACAAAGTGGTTCGGACGACTCACGGAGTGAACTGCACCGGTTCCTGTAGTTGGAAGGTTTTTGTCAAAAACGGCATCATTACCTGGGAAAATCAACAGATCGATTATCCTTCCTGCGGTGTAGATATGCCAGAATTTGAACCGCGGGGATGCCCGCGTGGGGCTACATTTTCCTGGTATGAATACAGTCCATTACGCGTGAAATATCCCTATATGCGCGGTAAGCTGTTGCGGCTTTGGCAGGCGGCTATCCAGGAGCATGCCAATCCGGTGGAAGCATGGGCAAGCATTGTGGAAGATCCGGAGAAAGCCAAGCTCTACAAATCAGCTCGCGGAAAAGGCGGTCATGTCCGTGTCACTTGGGATGATGTCCTGCGTCTGATCTCGGCGCAACTCATCTATACCATTCGGAAATACGGTCCCGACCGGATCGCGGGCTTTACGCCAATCCCGGCGATGTCAATGATAAGCTACGCTTCAGGAGCCCGATTCATTTCGCTACTGGGTGGGCAGATGTTGAGTTTTTATGACTGGTATGCCGATCTTCCTCCTTCATCTCCTCAAATTTGGGGTGAGCAGACGGATGTACCGGAATCTTCTGATTGGTACAATGCGGGTTACCTGATTATGTGGGGATCGAACGTACCGCTTACCCGGACGCCAGACGCTCATTTTATGACGGAAGTACGATATAAGGGAACAAAAGTCGTATCAGTGGCTCCCGACTTGGCGGAGAATGTGAAGTTCGCTGACAACTGGCTTGCCCCAAATCCGGGTACAGATGCTGCCGTAGCCCAGGCTATGACGCATGTTATTTTGGATGAGTTTTACAAAGAGCGCCAAGAACCGATGTTCATTAACTATGCCAAACAATATACGGATATGCCGTTTATGATTCTGCTTGATCCACACGAGGGAGCCTGGAAAGGTGGACGCTTTCTACGGGCGAGTGACCTGGGGGATGCTTCGCCGCATGCGGACTGGAAGCCGGTCATATATGACGAAGCGGCGGGGGAAATGCTGGTCCCGAACGGTACGATGGGACAGCGCTGGGAGCAGGATAAGAAATGGAACCTGATTCTGGAACGGGAAGATGGAACAAAGGTTGAGCCCGCGCTCACTGTGGAAGGTCATGGCGAGCAATGGGAAGAAATCGTATTCCCTTACTTTGATAACGCCGGTAATGGAACGTTCAAACGTGTAATTCCGGCCAAAAAAGTACGCTTGGCAGATGGCTCGGAACGTTACGTAGCAACTGTGTACGATTTGATGATGAGCCAGTATGGTGTCGCACGCAATGACAGCCCTCATAACGCCAAAAATTATTACGACGAAGCTTCGCATTATACCCCTGCCTGGCAGGAGAAGATCACAGGTGTGAAGGCGTCTGTTGTGGTACAGATTGCTCGGGAATTTGCCCAGAATGCTATCGATACCAAAGGGCGCTCCATGATTATTATGGGTGCGGGTATCAACCACTGGTTCAATAGTGACACGATCTATCGGTCCATCTTGAATCTTGTCGTGTTGACTGCTTCCCAAGGTGTAAACGGTGGAGGCTGGGCGCATTATGTGGGTCAAGAAAAGCTCCGCCCAATCGAAGGCTGGTCAACGATTGCTTTTGCAAAAGACTGGCAAGGGGCGGCTCGGCAGCAAAATGCTACATCGTTTTTCTACTTTGCAACAGAGCAGTGGCGTTACGAAGAAAGTGGAACAGACACCTTGAAGTCACCGATTGGCGGGGATGTCAGTTACAGACATCCAGCAGACTACAACGTGCTCGCAGCACGTCTGGGTTGGCTGCCTTCTTATCCACAGTTTAATAAAAACAGTCTGCTGTTCGCCGAAGAGGCTGCACAATTAGGCAAGAAGTCGAACGAGGACATCATCAATCATTCTGTGGAAGAGATTAAATCACGTAAGACACGCTTCGCTGTAGAAGATCCTGGGGCAGCCGAGAACTTCCCGCGTTCACTCTTTGTTTGGCGGTCAAATCTGATTTCCAGTTCGGCGAAGGGACAAGAGTATTTCATGAAACATTTACTCGGAGCATCTGATGCCCTGCTTGCCCGGCCGAACGAAGAACAGAAACCTGAGGAAATTGTCTGGAGAGAAGATGTAGAAGGAAAGCTTGATTTGATGGTTGCACTTGATTTCCGGATGACAACAACTCCATTGTACGCGGACATCGTGCTTCCGGCGGCAACCTGGTACGAAAAAACAGACTTGTCGTCAACAGACATGCATCCTTTCGTGCATCCGTTTAATCCGGCTGTTAACCCTCTGTGGGAATCCCGCGCGGACTGGGATATTTACCGCCAGCTTTCCGAAGTCTTTTCGGATATGGCAAAAGAGCACCTGCCAGGCATATATAAAGATCTTGTGACTGCGCCGCTTGCACACGATAGTATAGGCGAAATTTCACAGCCGATGGGTCTTGTAAAGGATTGGACGAAGGGCGAGATTGAAGCGACTCCGGGTAAAACCATGCCGAATTTCAGCATCATCGAACGCGATTATACTAAAATTCACGATAAATTTATCTCACTCGGTCCGAATTTGACTAGTGGGAAAGCAGGTGCGCATGGCGTCAGCTTCTCCGTAGCGGACGAATATGAGGAAATGAAAAAGTTGAACGGAGTTTATTACGATGAATCCATTAAAGACGGGCTGCCCAAAATCCAGACAGCTCGCCAAGTAGCCAATGCAATTCTTCACCTTTCATCCGCGACTAATGGACGGGTGTCGCAAAAGGCTTATGAGCAGGCAGAAGAGCTTCACGGTGTGGAACTCAAAGATATCTCGGCCGATCGGGCAGCGGAAAGGATCACTTTCCAAAGTATAACGGCGCAGCCACGGGAAGTTATACCGACACCAGTATTCACTGGATCGAACAAGAAGGGACGCCGCTATTCACCATTTACAACGAATATTGAACGACTCGTTCCGTTTCGTACTTTGACGGGAAGACAGCATTTCTATATTGATCATGAGATTTTCCAACAATTTGGGGAATCATTGCCGATCTACAAACCGACGCTGCCGCCAATGGTGTTCGGCCCTCGCGATCGGGAAATAAAAGGCGGGCAAGATTCACTCGTGCTCCGTTATCTGACACCACACGGTAAATGGAATATTCACTCCACCTACCAGGATAACCAGCACATGCTTACACTGTTTCGCGGAGGTCCTACGGTGTGGATCAACAACGAAGACGCAGAGGCACACGATCTTGCCGACAATGACTGGGTAGAGGTATACAACCGTAACGGCGTCGTAACCGCTCGGACCGTTGTCAGCCACCGGATGCCAAGAGGAACGATGTTCATGTACCATGCTCAGGATAAGCACATTCAAGTGCCAGGCTCCGAAATCACGGATACACGCGGCGGTAGTCATAACGCACCTACAAGAATTCATCTCAAACCAACCCAGATGGTCGGTGGATATGCTCAGCTTAGTTATGGATTCAACTATTATGGTCCGATCGGCAACCAGCGTGATGTGTACGTTGCGGTACGTAAAATGAAGGAGGTTAACTGGCTTGAAGATTAAAGCTCAAATTGCCATGGTCATGAACCTGGATAAGTGTATTGGCTGTCATACGTGTAGCGTGACCTGTAAAACAACTTGGACGAACCGCAAAGGTGCGGAATATATGTGGTTTAACAATGTGGAAACCAAACCGGGTATCGGTTATCCGAAGCGCTGGGAAGATCAGGAATTATATAAAGGGGGCTGGCAGCTCCGCAAAGGGAAACTGGAACTGAAGTCAGGCAACAAGCTGTCCAAGATAGCACTGGGTAAGATTTTTTACAATCCAGACATGCCGGAAATGAAAGATTATTATGAGCCCTGGACTTATAATTACGAGCAACTGACCAACGCTGGCGAACAGAAGCATTCACCTGTGGCACGCGCGCATTCTGCGGTAACGGGTGAAAAAATGGATTTGGAGTGGGGTCCAAACTGGGAAGATGACCTGGCGGGTGCGCATGTAACCGGTCCGCTTGATCCAAATATTCAGAAAATCGAAGAAGAGATTAAATTTAACTTTGAGAAGTCTTTCATGGTTTATCTCCCACGGCTTTGCGAACATTGCCTAAATCCAAGCTGTGTCGCGTCCTGTCCTTCGGGCGCCATGTACAAACGGGACGAGGACGGAATCGTGCTCGTGGATCAGGAAGCCTGCCGTGGCTGGCGGTATTGCATGACGGGCTGCCCATACAAAAAAGTGTACTTTAACTGGCAGACGAACAAAGCGGAAAAGTGTACCTTCTGTTTCCCACGTGTGGAAGCTGGCCTGCCGACAGTCTGCTCCGAGACATGTACAGGACGAATTCGCTACCTCGGCGTTATGCTGTATGACGCGGATCGAGTGCTTGAGGCCGCTTCTACGCAGGATGAGAAAGAGCTTTATAAAGCGCAATGCGACCTGTTCATGGATCCAAGTGATCCGGCAGTGATTGCTCAAGCGAGAAAAGACGGTATCTCGGAGGACTGGATTGAAGCAGCGCAGAACTCGCCGGTCTACAAGCTTGCTATTGAGCACAAGCTGGCATTCCCGCTTCATCCGGAATACCGCACATTACCTATGGTCTGGTATGTGCCACCACTTAGTCCGATCATGAATTACTTTGAAGGGAAAGACTCGATTGAGAATCCCGATATGATCTTTCCGGCTATCGAAGAGATGCGCACCCCTATTCAGTACCTTGCCAATATGCTGACAGCGGGCGACACGCAAACTGTGAAGGAATCCTTGCAGCGAATGGCTATGATGCGCTCCTATATGCGTGCCCAGTCCACAGGACAATCTTTCGATGAAAGCCGTCTTGAGCGCATCGGCATGACACCGCGGCAGACGGAGCAGATGTATCGACTTCTGGCGATTGCCAAGTATGAGGATCGTTTCGTCATTCCGACATCGCATAAAGAAGGATATTCGAATCCGTACCGGGCTCAAGGATCTGCTGGTTACGGCGATACCATGGGAAACATGGGTTCTGGCTCTGGATGTGATGGCTGTAGTATGGCAAGTTCGATGGGGATGGAAGAGCCTTTGAAAACGGGCAAAGAAATGTATGAAGAAAACTTCTACGGGGGTATTTGGCGTGATTAATGTAGCGAAGTTGTATGAATGCAAGCCATCATTCGGGTTTTTCGCTCAGCAACTCATGTACCCAGAAAAGCTGGATTTTCATCCGGCTTTTCTGGAAGCATCGTTTGATCCGAACCATCCGGCATATACGTATGCGAACACCTACTGGTCCCTTATGCAAGAATTCAGTATGGAAGAGATTCAGGAAATGTATACGGAAACCTTTGATTTTCAAAAGAATTGTGCACTATATATGACTTACTTTAAATTCGAAGATGCAAAAGAACGGGGACAAATGTTGGTCAAGTTAAAGGTGCTATATGAGATGTACGGTCTTGAAATGCCAGATGGAGAGCTGCCAGATTACCTTCCGCTCATGTGTGAATTTCTGTATGCCGCCGAATGGGCGCAAGATCCGAAGACGACAGAAAACTTCCGCATGCCAATCGCGATCCTGGAAGACGGCACATATCATTTGCTTAAAGCACTGGAAAAAATGGAAAGCCCGTATTTTCATCTAGTGAAGGGACTGCGCGAAACGCTTAAAGCTTGCGTAGAACAGGAGGCGGCCGCGCAATGATGATGCTAGAGCAGTTTTTATGGGTCATTTTCCCTTATATGTGCGTGGTCGTCTTTATTGTAGGCCATATTTTCCGCTACAGAAACGACCAGTTCAATTGGACAGCGAAATCAAGTGAGTTTATTGAAAAAAAACAATTGATGATCGGAAGCCTCTTGTTCCACCTGGGTATCATCCCGGTTATTATGGGGCATGTGTCCGGTCTGGGCATACCGAAAACCTGGATGCATGCACTGGGTGTAAATGATCATCTGTATCATATTGGGGCAGTTTATATTGGTGGTATATTCGGAGCCATGACGTTCCTCGGTATGTTGATTCTCACCTCTCGCCGTTTTACAATACGCAATGTGCGCCGTTTAAGTACAGCGTCTGATTTGATCGTAAACGTATTGCTTTTGGCCATTGTATGCATGGGGATGTTTGCGACTCTCGTAACGAATGCGGTACAGCCAGAATTCGATTATCGAGAGACGATCTCAATCTGGTTCCGCGGTTTATTCATATTCCGTGTCGACCCGACACTGATGAGAGACGTACCGATGTCCTTCAAGCTTCATATCCTTATGGCCTTTGCGATTTTTGCATTCTGGCCGTTTACCCGGCTTGTACATGTGTGGAGTGTTCCGTTGAATTATGTGCGCAGAAGTTATATCCTTTACAGAAGACATAAATCGAATTAGGAAAGCGGGCTCTGCCTTCTTTCCTAATTCTATTAGGAGAGAGCGATGAATAATAGGATGGATTATCAAAGGGAGCTTGAGCGAATACGCGAACATTTCGGTTATGATTTCATGGCGCTTGCTCTGGTTGAACCGGCCGAATATCAATACGTAATTAAATGGAAAAATGCAGCCGGTAATTTAAATGATCGCTTTAAGCGAATTGTACTGCAATCCGGAAAGGGCATAGCAGGAGTCGTGTTCAAAACTGGGAAATCCGTTTTCATTCCATCTGTTCATCAATATGTGGGGGCAGACAACCTGTTTAACTACCCGATCGTTCAATCCGAGAAGCTCAAGAGTCTCGGGGCTGTTCCCCTATGGAATGATGCTCGCGTCGCGGGCGTACTGCTTGGTGGATTTCGGGAAGAACTGCTGATGACCGCAGCCATGATGCGTGATTTGGAAGCCTTGGCGCATAGGGGATTTGGAGAGTTGAACGGGAAGGAAGTGATGTAATTGACATTATCTGTAGGGACTGGCTCTTTGAATGCGCTAATGGTGAAGTTGTTTGAGAACAGTACAGAAGCCATTTTCTTTTTTGATGGGCAAGGGAACACCCTAGCTATGAACCCGGCAGCGGAGGAGATTGTGAGCGATGACGTCCTCATTCAACTCTATGAAGGGAAGGAAAAAGCTTTGTGTGGAACATGCAGGGGCTATACAAGCGAAACGGAGCCCCGTACCTGCCTTGATTGTTATTTTAATATGCCAGAATCCAAGGATTTCGCTTCTTTTCAGGTTTATCTGGAAACAAAGAGCAACGGAATGATCCCCTATGCCGCTTCTTTTCACACCATTGATTCTGAACATGGAACAAGGGTGTTGATGTTGAGGGACTTGACTCCGCAATTTCAGACGCAGGAAAAATTGTATCAAAACAAAATGATGAAGCATGTCATTGAAGCGCAGGAAAATGAGCGTAAACGGCTTTCCAGGGAACTGCACGACAGCGTCGCCCAGGAATTGATGAGTGCGGTTGTTGAGCTGCGGGTGTTAAAATACATGACGAATGATGAACAGCTCATCAAAAACATGAAGCAGACTGAAGCATCCATGACGCGATTGCTGGATGATATCCGCAACCTGTCTGTGGAACTACGCCCCGCCACACTTGATGATTTTGGGCTTGAAGCGGCATTTCGTTCCCACTTTAAGAGGGTTGAACAAAGCTTTGGTCTTGTCGTTGAATTTGTGTCGGATCTTCCCCAAAAGCGATATGGAAGTGAAAAGGAAACGGTCATTTACCGTGTCTGCCAGGAGGCTGTTCTCAATGCCTTGAAGTATGCCCAGGTAGATATGGTTAAAGTTTCTTTGTCTGAGCACGATCATACGCTTCGTTTGACTGTAGAGGACGATGGGGTTGGCTTTGAAAAGGGGAGTAATCCTATTGGAACGGGACTTGGTTTATATGGCATGCAGGAGAGAGCAGAACTGGTAGGTGGAAGTTTTGGCGTTCTTTCAAATGTTGGTCAAGGAACCAAAGTATTTTTAAAAATTCCGATTGGACATGAGGAGGAGTAAAGACGTGATCAAAATTGTGTTAGCGGATGACCATGCCATTGTACGAAGTGGATTTTCCATGATTTTGAACTTCCAATCGGATATGGAGGTTGTCGGAACGGCTGCGGATGGTATTGAAGCGTATACGATGGTAGCTAAATATCGTCCGGATATTCTGATCATGGACCTCAGCATGCCCCCAGGCGAGAGTGGATTGATCGCCACAGGCAAGATTAAAGAGGACCACCCTGATACTAAAATTCTGATTCTGACCATGCATGACGATGAAGAATATCTTTTTCATATTTTGAAGAATGGTGCTTCAGGGTATGTTTTGAAAAATGCTCCAGATGAGGAGCTATTACTTGCCATACGAACCATTCATGGGGGTGGGACTTATATCCATCCTAAAATGGCTACTTCTCTCGTTCGTGAGTTCATCAAAAAAGATACAACGTCACAATCAGAAGATCCTTATGAGATCCTGTCCAAGCGGGAACTGGAGATTCTGCCTCTGGTCGCAAAAGGTTACGGTAACAAGGAAGTTGCGGAAAAGCTGTTCATCTCTGTCAAGACGGTGGAAGCGAACAAAGCGAAGATCATGGAAAAATTGAATTTAAGAAGCCGGCCTGAACTGGTCCAATATGCATTAAAGAAAAAAATGCTGGATTTTTAGCCGATGAATGGAGGAAATCCGCGTGCTGGAAAATGAGAAATTGCGCTTTTCCAAACCTGCCATGCGTATTCTTGAAAATGAGCATCGATATCTAACATATCTGATGGATGAATGGCATGCCATTGTATTGTGGTTTGAGCAGCACAGAATACTAGATTTGGAAGAAAGCCGCAAGCAACTGGAAAAACTGAGAATGCAGATTATCGACTTTAGGGTACCCCTCAAGAAACATACCGAAAAGGAAGAAGAACACTTCTTTTCTATGCTAGGAACCTACATTGGTTTTGAGCAGGGACCGCTCGTCGGTATACAGGAGGAGCACCGTGAAATAGAGGGCTATATCGATCATTTTCTTCATCAGACGGAGGGCGATTTGAGTTTGCTCACGCTTGATGACATTCAAGAGGCAGCCAAGAACGCGGGAGAGGCCTTTGAAGTGCTGACTGTACATTTTATAAAAGAAGAAACTGTACTTTTTCCTATGGCAGAGCAACAGATCAATCGGAATGATCTAACCAAGTTATGTGACAAATTAAATACACTTATCTCTTAAAAAGACCAAGTCGCTTCTTATAGAAGCGGCTCAGATTGTCGAGAAACCCCGTCTTTTGAGACGTGGGTTTCTTTTTCTTTACATCATAAGGCTCTGGTCTCTGGAGA